>PMZJ01000028.1 GCA_003170415.1 Phycisphaerales bacterium
CGGGGCAGTCGCTCGTTGATGTTGTAGATTGAGCCGAGACCATAAAAATTGATAATTGATTATTGATAATTGATGATTCGTAAAATCTGAGGCCGCGTTTGTAGTTTGTAATAATCAATAATCAATCATCGATAATCAATGAAAAGGAATCCGGCGTTGTGAGCCAGGGAACGGTCAAAAAGCATCGGAGGATAAAGTTATACGCACTGGGGGTGTCTGTTTTTGCGCATATCGTGGGGTTGTCGGTTTTCGCGGCGGTAAAAATTTCGCAATCGCCTCCTGTGCGGCTGCAGACGACGACGGTTGTGAGTATCAGTCAGGCGGCCAAACTTGCCGACAGGCAGGCGGTTACGCCCAAGCCAAAAGTTAGTCCTGTTGATAGCAAGTCATTTCAGGGCAGACCAATAGCAAAAGCCATCGGTAGAGGTTCACTGATGGCCGCAGGTCCTGTTTTCGATTTGCCGAAAGAGGAATATCAGCGACAGGCGGAAGAAGTAAAACAGCCGGTTCAGCCAGAGGCATCGACTACGACCGGCGGCAGGGAGTTGGCGGGGAATATAGAATTTTTTGACAGCCCGGCGCAGGGCAGAAGAATTTGTTACGTTGTTGATTGCTCGGGTAGTATGCAGGGATTGTGGAAACGCGTGCAGGAAGAGCTTATTGATTCGATAGGGAAACTGCAGCAGGATTATTATTTTTGCGTGATTGTTTTCGGCGGGGGAAGCATACTGGAATCGGGCGGGGGAAAAATGGTTCGGGCGACGGAGCAGGCGAAGAAAGAGGCATATAGTTTTATCGGTTCCATCCAGCCGAGAGGGATGACAAACGCGATGGATGCTCTGGAGCGAGCGATTACGATTAAGGACAGGGCCGGCGTCGGGGCTTCGGCGATATATTTTCTCACGGATGGTTTTGAACTGAGTGAGCAGGATGGTTCGCGTTTTGCGCACAAGGTCGCTACAATACACAGGAGTTTTGCGCCGAAGGCGCAGATAAACACGATTGGTTTCTGGTGTACCGAGCAGGATGGCTCAGTGCTTGAGACGATAGCAAAAGAAAGCGGCGGCCAATTTACTTTTATTACCGGCGGCAGGGAACAGAAGAAGACGGATAACTGACAGAAGAAGAACGGACACGGTGATGAGCAAAGGGAATTTAACAAAAGCGATTTTTCTTGCGTGTGCGGCAGTTGGTGTGACAGCGATACTGGCAGTGTCGTGGCGGGTTGATTTCAGCAGCGGCGGCGGCGCCGCGGGGTGGGCCAGGCCGCGAACGTATTTCGAACAGTTTTTTACGGCGGGAGGGCCGGTGGTCTGGTTTGTACTTTTGCCGATGTCGGTGGTTACGGTATATCTGGCAGCCGAATATTTTATTACTATTCGCAGGAGACGGCTTCTGCCGGATGATATAAGCGGGACAATCGTTTCTGCGGCGCAGCAGACCGGCCTTTCGCAGCTTCCGGCACAACTTGCCGGCGGGGAGGATTTTATCAGTGTCGCAATTACCAGGGCGGTCACCCAGTGCGGCGGTGACTCGGGCCGGATGCGGAACCTGGTCGAAGAATCGCTGCAGGAGCAGGCGATGAGGTTTTTACGCAAAATCGAGTGGGTGAACATCATCGGCAACGTCGCGCCAATGGTAGGCCTGTTCGGGACGGTGCTGGGTATAATAAAAATGTTTAACGCGATAGCGGCTGTGAGCGGTCAGCCGCATCCGTCGCAATTGGCGGGCGGCATCTCGGTTGCGCTTGTAACGACGTTTTGGGGGCTGATGATTGCAATACCAGCCCTGACGATACACGGTTTTTTCCAGAACCGTATCGAGACGCTGGCCTGTGAAGCGGCTGAGGAAAGCGAAAAACTTCTTTTGCAGTTAGCCCGAATGCTGAGGGAGCAAAAACTGGTTGAGCAGCAGAAAGCCGCCCATTCGACTGGTTCGACAAGCTCACCACAGGCAAGCTCCCCGGCCTACGGATTGCCGGGGCAGGCAGGGCAGGCCCAGCCGATTACGGAGATTCCTTCCAGGCAGAGCGGGATGCTTCGGCCCGCGGCTTCGCCGAGGCCATTGCAGGACAGGAAAACCTGATGTCTTTTGAGATTCCAAAACGATATCGAGGGACCGTGCAAACGCTTAACGTGATACCGTTTGTGGATATTTTATTTCTGCTTATTATATTCTTTTCTCTTATGGGGCAGCTCCTCGAAACGGAGGCCCCCGCAATATCACTTCCCGATGGATGCGATTTCACCGTTGCCGAGGACCAGATGGGGTCTCAAGTCGCCACAGTTACACTTATACGGAACGAGCAAGGCAGGAGCGATTTCGCGGTCGGAGCGGAAAAGGTAACGGGGGCCGATTATGAGGAGCTTTCCGGCAGATTAGCCGGGCTGATAGATTTGCGTTTGAAGGACCTGCCCGCGGACAAGAGGATTGTTACGCTGCGGATTGATAAGGATATTCCATACGCCGAGGCACAGTATGCCCTTGCCGCGGTCGCCAAAAGCACCGCCACCGACATCCGTTTGGCGGCGATAAAAGATTCTCCTGTTGCCAGGTAGTTGGCATTAGAACCCAAACTTACGCGGATTCTTTTTTTGCGGGGAGTTGTCTTGCTGCGGAGAGCGGGACTGTTCCTTCGACGATGTCTTTGGTAATTACGTATTTGGCGGGCTTGGGTTCTTCGGGCAGTTGATACATCAAATCAATCATCAGCTTTTCGGCAAGCGAGCGAAGCGCACGGGCGCCGGTAGCGTGCTTGAGCGCCTTTTTGGCGAGGGTGTGCAGGGAATCGTCGGTGAACTGGAGCTCGGCGTTTTCCATCTCGAAGAATTTCTGATACTGCTTGATGAGGGCGTTTTTGGGCTTGGTGAGGATATCGATAAGTGCTTTCTCATCGAGAGGCGCCAGTACCGTGATAACGGGCATTCGGCCGACAAATTCGGGAATCATACCGAATTCGATAACGTCTTCGGGGATGACCTCTTCGAGGACGTGTGTCAGCTCGGCCTGCTCATCGGGCAGTTGCGACATTTCGGAGTCGAAACCAATCATTTTTTTGCCAAGTCGTTTTTTGATGATGTTGTCGAGGCCGACGAAAGTGCCGCCGCAAATAAACAGGATGTGCGAGGTGTCCATCTGGATGTAGGATTGTTCGGGATGTTTTCTGCCTCCCTGCGGCGGGATATTGGCGATGGTTCCTTCAAGCATTTTCAGGAGCGCCTGCTGGACGCCCTCGCCTGATACATCGCGGGTGATAGAGATGTTCTGAGATGTCTTGCCGATTTTGTCGATTTCATCGACGTAAACGATTCCTCGCTGGGCGGCTTCGAGGTCGAAGTCGGCGTTCTGCAACAGTCGCAGGAGGAAGTTTTCGACGTCTTCGCCGACGTAGCCGGCCTCGGTGACGGTGGTTGCGTCGCAGATTGCGAAGGGGACATCGAGGAAGCGGGCGAGCGTCTTGGCGAGCAGGGTTTTGCCTGAGCCGGTGGGGCCTATGAGCAGGACGTTGGATTTGTCCACCTCGATGTCGTTGTCTTTGCTGTCAACGTGGAGCAGCCGTTTGTAGTGATTGTGCACGGCGACGGCGAGGTATTTCTTGGCGTGCTCCTGGCCGATGACGTACTGGTCGAGGTATTCTTTTATTTCTTTCGGGGTCGGCATTTTTTTGCTGCCGAAGGAGGACCGGCTGGCCTGTTTTTTGTTTTGTCTGATGATGTCGCCGCACAGACCGACACAGTCGGGGCAGATATAAACCTTGTTCGGGCCTTCGATGAAGGTGTCCTGCTGGGTGCTTGCCCTGCCGCAGAAGCTGCATACGGCCCTGGTTTTATTGGTATCATTTTGTTTTGCCATTGGTTATTCCAAGTCAGATTCAAGTTTCGGTGTTGTTATAGTTATATATTGTAAATCGGCTGGAGGTTCGTTGCAACTTAATTGGCTGCACAGTGTTGTTTCAGAATATCGAGTTTTTCGGCCCAGGGGGCGGGAATTTGGGGGTTACTGCCGCAAAGTACGTCGATAACATGTGCGATATTTTGCTTATCTGCCTGCGGTGATTTGGCGAGGCAGTCGAGTTCGTAAAATTTGGCTTGCCACCAGTGCCAGCTTTTTTGAGTTTGCCCAGCGGTGTCGTTTCGCCTGAGTTCGGCGATTTTGGCCCATAGTTTGGCGGATTGCTCGAATTTTTCCTGCGCCATCAACAGTCGCGCCTGAACGCGCAGCCAGTTTATATCATTTTCATCTGCGGGCTCAAAAGAGGCCCCTTCGACGGTGCTCAGGGCGGGCTGACCCCTTTTCCCCTCCAGGGTTGATACTTCAGCAAAAAGCAGGGCGGTTTGTCGGGAGTTGGCGGATTTATTCGCAAACTCGGCAAGGGTGTCGCAATTTTGCAGCAATTCATTGAAGTCGTTGGCATCTTTTTGCCAGAGCTCGATTTTATTGACTATTTCATAAGCGATTTGAGCGGCTAATGCCGCCGATGAGTTACTGTCTTCGATGACGGCTTTTGACATATACCGAGCTGATTCTTCAAGTCGGCCTAACTGCTGAAACGCTTGTGCTTTGAAGAGGTCATATCGCAGGCCCGGCGTTTGTTGGGCGGTGTCGAGCAGGTTCAGGACTTGTGTTGCGGAATCGTTGATGTCGCTGCCAAGAATCGCCCGGCAGTATATATCCATCGCTTCAAGGCGAAGGAGGCGTTTTTGTTCGTCCTGACCAGTGCAGTTGAGGATGAAGTTTCGCAGTTGCGGAAGGGTTTCTTCGCGGCCGGCGTTAATTTTTATTTTGAGAAGTTCGAGAGATGCCTTGTCGTGCCAGATAGTTTTCGAGTCATTGGCCAGACGAGTGAATATTTCGGAGGCCTCCTGAGTTTTATCGCAATCGAACAGCAGCGTGCCGTAGAGATACTGCATTTGTTCGGTTATTTTATCTGCGGCAATCCTCGTGTAATTATCGAAGGTGGCGATTGCGAGTGAGCAATCGATATTTTTTTGAGTGAAGCAGTCGTAAGCAAGTTGGGCCGCCTGCTCGGCGGTTCGGTCGGCTTCGATATCAATAAGCCAATATTTTTTCTTTTGCTGCAATGTGCTTGCTTCTATCAACAGTTTTATGGCTTTTTCGGGTGCGGAGTCGGCGATTGACGCGCCGGCGGCGTAAAGGACCATCGGTGATTTGAATTGGTCGATATCAGAAAGGGCAAGCAGCAGTTCTTTATACGCGGATGGGTTAGTTGTCTGGGCCGAATATGCGGCGAGTTCGGCGGTGACTGGATTAAGAGAGTTGAGGTTCGCATCCGAAGAAAGGTCCGCGAGGATGATTTTGCCGAGAAGGTTTGTTGTTTGAGGAGAGCGGGACAAGGCATTTTGAAGTGCGCCCGGGGCGTATTTACTCTGGAGAATTGCCAGCGAGAGCAACATTTCGGGGTTGTCATAACAATCGCTTTTTTCCAGTGACCGGGCTATTTCCTCAAGCTCGTTGGGTTCTGAAGAGCCGAGGTATTTTATTTTTTCCAGTGAGGCCTTCAGGAATTCACACTGGCTCAAGTTGGATTTGGCTTTTTGTTTGAAAAATTGTTCTTCGGCCTGGCTTTGCAATTTGCCATTTATCCGTGCGAGGTAGTAGTCGATTTCGAGTTTGCTGGTTTGAGTACGAGTGAGGTCTGCGGCGAGTTTTCGCCAGAGGCCTGTTTTGCCGAAGAGGGCTTCCCAGTCGTCTTTCTGGTATGACTCGATTACCTGTTTCATCGCGAGCTGGGTGTTCGCGATTTGCTCAAGGTCGGCTGACGCCTGCTGGGCGGCCTTACAAAGCGTGTCTTTATCCTGCGGGTTAAGGAATCGGCCTGAGTAATCATATTGCATCCGTATCGTGAAAGTTTGCGTGAAGAACGAGTCGTAAGTTTGTTTTGCTTTCTGGTCGGCATCGTTTATATCCTGGGCGGTTGGGAGAGAATCAGCCGCAATAGCAGGCAGCGAGATTGTGAGCAGCACAAGCGACAGGAAATATCTTTTGCTAATCGGACTTATCATTTTTCGGCGGCTCGGTCATCTGGAATGTGATATCGGTCAGGCCCATGCCATAGAGGACGTTGTAAATTCTGGCGAGATTCTCCCATTTGACTTTGCCAGAGCATACAATTTCGACGGGGTCGGTGGCGTATCGTTTTTGTTCGAGCAGGCACTGTTTAGTTTGTTCCATCAGCGAGGCAAGTCCCTGTTCGGGGTTTTGGGAGGATATATCGAGAGCACGGGATGCGCCGATTTGCACCCGGCAGCCGGCGTTTGTTGGTGTGATTTGAATCGTCAGCGGTTCCGGCTTGACGGTGGTTTGGGCGACTGTGCCGGCGTTTGCGACGGGCAGTTGCAGCGGGAGGAAATTTTCCTGCGGTCTCCACCTTACGGCGACGATGAAAAAAATCAGCAGCAGGAAAATCAGATCAATCATCGGCGCTATTCGCAGGCCGATGGTCGGCCGGCGTCTGTTGCGGAAAATATCCTTGTAATCATTGACCATAATTATTCCGTTAATTATGAAGTTAGAATTAAGAATTGAGAATTGTTTTAGTATTTACTTTACCGACCGCTTGAATTCTAAATTCTCAATTTGACACGCACCTGCCTTCTATTTGCCGTTATTCTTTACGAATTCCGCGCCTTTTTGCATTGCCTTTTTATTCAACGGTATTATGACGTGGTATCGTTCCGCCAGGACGTCGGGCAGGGACTCGGCGGCCTCGTCGGGGCTGAAAACCCCGCGTTTTTGCAGGTATGCGCCGAGTGCCACCATATTCGCGACTTTGGCGTTACCAAGTCCGACTGCGATTTCGTCGATGGGGATTTTTACGACCTCGACGGAATCATCGACTTTGGGCTGCACGTCTATCTGCGAGCTGTTTATTATCAGTGTTCCGCCTTTTTTTACGGTTTTTTCGAATTTGGCGAGAGCCGCCTTGCTCATAGCGATTACGCATTGGGGATTGCTCACTACCGGCGAAGGGATTGGCTGGTCGGAAATGACGACCATACAGTTGGACGCTCCGCCTCGGACCTCCGCGCCATAGGAGGGCATAAATGTAACTTCCTTGCCCGCCTTCATCGCGGCCTGCGCGAGGAGCTTGCCGACGAGGATAATCCCCTGTCCGCCGAACCCGGCAATGGTAACTTCTTCGTAAAGATGGTTAATTTGTTTTACCATGTGAAATCAAATATTCCCGAATATGAATGCGTATTCCCAGGACAAGAGATTCGGTTAATAACACGTAACCGATAATACAGCCGATACCTGGACCAAGAACTCGTCCCCAAGTACCGCCATATTTTATACCTGCTTCCGTTCCTAATACTGCACAAAGACAAAAAACGAAAATGCCGAACCAAGTTTGCCAATATCTCCAACGCTTACTATGGCATTTTTCCCAAATTTCTTTTGCTTTTTGCTCAGATAGGCCTGCTAATTCAGGGAACGAGTTATATGACAAATATCGTTTCATATTCAGCCCTTCAATCGGCCGAGGGGGAATACCTTGGTCATTTCGTTTTGAATATGGAGCATAGCGTCGGGCGGCGTCATTCGCCAGTAGGTCGGGCAGGGTGAGAGCAATTCGACAAGTGAAAGACCTTTGGCGTTATTGATTTGCAGTTCAAAGGCGTGTTTGAGCGCGGCTTTCGCTTTGCGGATGTGGGCGGGGCTGCAAAGTCCGCATCGTTCGACGTAGATAGCTCCGGGCAGGACGGCCAAAAGTTCAGAGACATTGAGCGGATAACCTTGTCCGTCAGCTTGTCTTCCCTGTGGGGTGGTGGCGGTTATTTGGCCGAGCATTGTGGTGGGGGCCATTTGACCGCCGGTCATACCGAAGACGGCGTTATTGATGAAGACGACGGTGAGTTGTTCGGCGCGATGGGCGGCGTGGATAATTTCGGCCGTCCCGATTGCCGCCAGGTCGCCGTCGCCCTGATATGAGAAGACGATTTTGTCGGGGTTGGTTCTTTTCATACCCGTGGCGACTGCGGGTGCTCTGCCGTGGGCGACTTCGACCATATCGACGTCGAAATAATCGTAAGCGAGAACCGCGCAGCCGACGGGTGCGATGCCGATGGTCCTGCCGTGGATGCCTAATTCGTCGATAACTTCGCAGACGAGCCGATGTGCGATGCCATGGCCGCAGCCCGGGCAATAATGCGTCGGGCAATCTTTAAGCGTCGGCGTTCTTTTGAATACGGTCTGCATCGGTTTTATTTTTTCGGCTTTATTGTCAACTGTTCGATTTTTTCGAGGATTTTTTCGACGGTGGGTATTCCGCCGCCGGGCCTGCCCCAGAATACTACGGGCGTCTTGCCCGCGACAGCCAAGCGGACGTCCTCAACCATTTGGCCGCAGCTCATTTCAACGACGAGGAAAATCGGCGACTTATCCGCGGCTTTACTAATCGGCTCGGACGGGAATGGCCAAAGCGTAATCGGCCTGATACTGCCGACTTTGATTCCTTGCTCCCTGGCTTGCTGGGCGGCGCGTCGGGCGATTCTGGCGCAGATACCATAAGCGACGATGATAATATCGGCGTCATCAACATCTGACTGCTCGCAGCGTGTTTCATTTTTTTCGATTTGACGATACTTGGCCTGGAGGTCGTAGTTGTGCTGCTCGATTGCGCCTTCAGCCAGCCAGAGCGAGCGGACGATATTTTGTTTTCTGCCATCGGCTCCTGTTAACGCCCAGTCCTTTTTCGGGAGTTTTAATTTCTGAGTGTTAAGTTTTGAGTTTGTTGGAATCACGACGGGTTCCATCATCTGGCCTAATATGCCGTCAGCGAGAATAATCGCGGGGATTCGATATTTGTCCGCCAGGTCGAAGGCAAGCGGCATAATATCGGCAAATTCCTGGACGCCCGACGGGCCGAATACGATACAGTGATAATCGCCGTGGCCTCCGCCTTTTACGGACTGGAAGTAGTCGCCCTGCGATGGCGCGATATTGCCCAGGCCGGGGCCTCCCCGCATAACGTTGACGATGACGCAGGGCAACTCCGCGGCGGCGAGATAGCTTATGCCTTCCTGCATCAAACTGATGCCCGGGCTGGAAGAGCTGGTCATAGTGCGTTTGCCCGTCGCCGCTGCGCCGAAGACCATATTTATCGCGGCCAGCTCGCTTTCGCTCTGGACGAAGACCCTTTTTTCTTCGGGCATTCGTTGTGACATATAGGCGGTAACTTCGTTTTGCGGCGTGATGGGATAGCCGAAATACGCGTCGAGGCCGGCCTGTATCGCCGACTCCGCCATTGCTTCATTACCGCACATTAAAACTCTATCGCTCACTTCTATTCTCTGGCTAAGTTATTTACCTTTTTTTTATTTGGGTTCACGGACTTTATGTCGATTTTATCAGAGCCGGCTTTGTCCCGATAGACCTCGATAGCACAATCCGGGCAAACAATTGCGCAGTTGGCGCAGCCGGTGCAGTTTGGCCCCGTGGATACAGCGGGGAAGTATCCCTTGCTGTTGGATTTCTCCGAAATGCTGATTACGTTGTTGGGGCATACGGTAACACAAAGGGTGCAACCCTTGCAACGTTCGATATCGATTATAATTTTTCCGGCCATTTGCGTCTCATTTACCGCAGAGGACGCTGAGAAAATCTTTAGATAATTCCCGTGGTCTCCGCGGTAATTGTCGGGGCATTATACTGGAGGAACCGGCGGTTGTAAAGAATAATGAGGCGTATTAGCCGTTCAATAGCCGGGTTTCAGGAACAGATAATAGAGTCGGCCTTCCTGGTATGTTTGTCCCGCGAGTTTGCCTGCCTCATCACCAATTCCGAGGTAAATATCGCATCTACCCGCTGCACGGATAGCACCGCCCGTGTCCTGGTCGAGGGCGAAGCCGGCGAACGGGTCGGTATAGGTCGTATCGCCTATCTGACGTGGGAGTTTGGTGGCGAAAAATGTCAGGGAGGCACGCGGGAAGATGGATTTGTCCGTTGCGATACTTCTGTAAGCGATAACCGGCTCATTCAAACTGCCATGCGGGCCGCCTTGTTCTGCCTGCCTGAAGAATACAAAGCGTGGGTTAATCTGGGTATATTGGCGGACCAATGAGGAGTTGGCTTTGAAGAAATCTATCATAGAGTTAAGATTTACCCGGTCAGGCGGAATTTTCCCATCATTGATGAGTTGTTTGTTGATGCTTTTGTATTCGTGGCCGTTGTTTGCGGCGTAGCTATAGGTTACGAGCCGGCCATCCGGCATACGTATCACTGCTGAACCCTGAACGTGGACGATATAAACCTTGAAGGGGTCATCGAGCCAGACGATTTCGCTGCCTGCCAGCATATTGGAGTTTTCGATTTCAGCACGAGCGGGGTATAGCGTGATTTGGCCGTCTGCACCTTTTCTGCCTAATATTTTACCGTCTTCGCCTTTGACCAGGTCTTTGGGTTGGCTGTACAGGGGGTATTGGAATTGAGCTGTTTTAACTGTTGAGCCGTAGAAGATGGGAGTGTAGTAGCCGGTGAACAGGACGGTTCCTGCGTCGTCACAGCCGACGGACATATAGACGTCGAATTTCTGACGGATAGCATCGTTGAGTTTGCTGCCCGTGAGGCCGGATTTGAGCAGGTCTTTGAAGGCGTTAAGGGATTTGACGGCCTGTTCATGGGTGATGTCGGCATAAGGAAAGAATTGCTGACTCGACGGTTTTTTTAGATAGTCGAGAGAATTATCAATGCCTGTGGAGAGATTGGAAAGGTTGTGACAGGCGTCGGTGAAATCGGGTATTTCAGCGGGATTAGTAATTTTTCGCAGCGCCAACTGGCCCGGCGCAAGAGGCCTGTCATATTGCGGTGCGACGATACGTTGGGGTTTTTGGCAGCCGACGGCTACCAGAACAATGGCGACTAATGCGGCTGAAAGCAATATTCTGTTTTTCATAAAAATCTTTCTCTTAATAAACAAAGAGGCCCCCTTGGCGCCCTTCGGGCGGCGTTGGATGAGCTTCATTAACAAAGCAGGGTCTTATAATAGTGTGTCGGCGAAGCGGGGAGTGATTCTTTAATGTGACTGTTTAGTTGGTGCCGAGGGAATTGTGAAAAAAGAAGGAGCATCACTGGGGTCCCACGAGCACCCACACCCAAAATGCTCTGTAAGAGCCACGCGAGTGACACTCCTCGTATCGTTATGACTTCTGCCCCCAATGCGCCGAGATTCTCAGAAGTCAGCAACATCTACAATGTAAAGACGTATCGTAACATAAATATATTGCAGGCGGCTATCAGAGCTATCCTGATTTTGCTGGTAAAAATACCTGACCGGCTGACTGGGATTTTTGGTCAACCATCGACCGAGGTAATCCCCTTGCGGATGGCGTATTTGGTCAGTTCGGCGACATTGTGGATATCCAGCTTGCTCATTACCTGCCTGCGGTGTGTTTCAACGGTTTTGCCGCTGATATGCAGTTTGAGGGCTATTTGTTTCGTTGAATTGCCCTCGGCCATAAGCTGGACAACCTCTTTTTCCCTGTCGGTGAGGATATCCGGGCCGGAGAACTCGGTTGTGGCGAGCCGGTGGAGGTAGTCCTCGACAACGACGCCTGAAATGGCGGGGCTAAGATAGATTTTGTCGTCGGTTACGGCCCGTATGGCCCTTGCAAGCTCCTCGAAGGCGCAGTCCTTGAGGAGGTACCCGGCGGCGCCGCTTTTGAGCATTTCGGTGACGAAAAGTGCGTCGGAGTGCATTGAAAGGGCGATAATTTTTGTGTCCGGGGATTTTGAGAGTATTTGCTTTGTGGCCTCGATGCCGTTGAGGTCGGGCATAGTTATGTCCATAATGACTATATCAGGAGCCAATTCTGCCGCCAATCGGACGGCGGTTCGGCCATTATCCGCCTCGGCGATGACCTCCATATCCTTTTGTTTTTCGAGAAGTGAGCGGAGGCCCTGACGGGTGATTTTGTGGTCGTCTGCCAACAGGATTCTTGTGCTCATTTTTTTACTCCTGCCCGCCGGTAGGCGAGGTCTCGCCAAGGGCGGATCCCGCGATTTTTCGACATAGTCCGGATTAAGCCGAACGCTCTTTCTTTTTTCGCGGCTTCCTGTTTTTGTCAGGGCGGGCGCCTGAAAAACGGGTGCGTGGCTTTTCCTGGTTTTCTATGGGGGCAGTCAAGGTGATTTGTGTGCCTTTCCCTGCCCTGGCGTTTATAATAACGCTTCCGCCTATCTGGTCAAGTCGTTCCCGGATATTAAACAGGCCGAATCCTCCTTTTGCGGGGTCCTTGACGGCGCTAATCGCCTCGGCGTCGAAGCCGACGCCGTTGTCTTCCACGGTTACCTGAATGTTTTTTTGAATCCTGCAGGTGAAAACCTTTGCCTTTTTTGCCCTGGCGTGCTTGACGACGTTGACCAACAACTCGCGGACCGCCTGGAAGAGCAGGACGCGGATATCGGTATTGAGAGGTTTTGGTTTGCCATCGTCGGCGAACTCGACGGCCAGACCAAATCGCTGCCTTGTTTGCTTGGCCAGCCAGTTGACCGCCGCCTCGAAGCCAAGCTCGTAAAGAACGGGCGGACTTATCTCAAATGTCAGTGACCGGGTTGCCCCGATTGTCTGCGAGATGAGGCCGTTTATCTCATTCAGTGATTTGACTAAATCCGGTTCGGCGTTGCTTGTCAGTGATTCAAGTTTGATTTTGGATATGGCGAGATTCTGGGCGATGTGGTCGTGGAGTTCGGCGGCGATTCGTCTTCTGAGCCGTTCCTCGGCCAGCGAAAGTTCCGAGGCGAGAGAACGCAGTTGCTGCTGATAGAGCATAAGTTTTTCTTCCGCTTCTTTTCGTTTTGTGATGTCCTGGGCCGTGCCTTCGTAATAGAGAATTTTGCCTTTGGCGTCTTTTACGGCAAAGGCGCTTTCGGAAACGAAAAGTTTAGTGCCGTCGATTCTGCGCCAGATGGACTCGAGACCGATGACCCTGCCTTCTTTTTTTATGAATTTTTTGAATCTGGAGCGCGGGGTTGAAGGGTCAAATCCATTTTTTTCGACGTTAAACTTGGCAAGTTGTTTAAATGAGCGGCAGCCCATCATTTTGATAAGGGCGGGGTTGGCGAGCAGTATTCGGCCGGATGGAGTGGTTCTGTAAAGTCCGACGATTGTGTTTTCAAAGATGCTTCCGAATCTCACTTCGGCACTGCGGAGTGATTCTTCAGCGCGTTTGCGCTCGGCGACTTCTTTCTGTAAAGTTTCCACTGCCTTGGCCAGGTCGGCGGTCCTTTGTTTTACTCTTGTTTCAAGCTCTTCGTGCGCTTTTTTGAGTTGTTCTTCCGCCTTTTTGCGTTCAGTAACGTCTTTTATGATTCCCTGTGTCCCGGCGGTTTTGCCGTCCTGTATGATAAGGGAAGAGCTTAGTTCGATAAATACGCGGGAACCGTCTTTCTTTTTGGCCTCGAGGTAGAGAACACCGAGTTTTTTACCCTGCAGTTTTTCGGTGAATCTTTTTGTGGCTTTTGGTATTTCAGATTCTACCAGAAAACTTGTGAAGTTTTTACCGACCATTTCTTCCGGCTTGTAGCCGAATATTCTTTTACAGGCAGGCGACAGGTATGTTATGAAACCTCTTGTATCTGTCATGAAAATCATATCCGAGCTTCGTTCGGTGAGACCCCTGAATTTTTCTTCGGATTCCCGCAGGGCCTCTTCGGCGTGTTTGCGTTCGGTTGTGTCGGTGAAAAAGCCAGCGAGGCACGGCCTGTTATCTATCAAGACCTTGGCTGTGTTGATGTCCACATAGAATAGTGTCCCATTTTTGCGGAGGCAGGGCACGTTGCGGGATATTTCCTTATTGCCTTGCGCCTTCGCGTAAAAGTCACGTTTTACTTCAGTCCGCAATTCCCTATGGTGTATATCATTTACAGTCATTCGCGTCAGCTCGTCGGCCGAGTATCCGAACATTTTGCAGATAGCCGGGTTGGCGTATTTGAATTGTTTTGTTTCAATATCGGCGACGAGAATTCCTTCCCTCGCGGATTCGAATATCGCTTTGTATCTCGTTTCGGATTCTTGAAGGGCCAACTCTGCTTTTTTTCGCTCGGTGATATCCCGGTTTGCGCCTATGATGCCGACTATATTTCCGTTTTTGTCCCGCCAGGGCAGTTTTGTGCACAAGCTCCAGTTGGGTTGTCCGTCTTTGCGGCGGGTCCTGAATACCTCATCGTTCACCATCGGCCTGCCGGTTCTTATTATCTCCTGCTCGGCTGCGTAGAAGGCGCCGGCTAACTCGGGCCCAAATAAATCAAAATCGTTTTTGCCAATCGGGCTTCCGGAAAGGGGCAGGTCTGTATCTTCGGCGACGGCCTTGTTGCAGATGACAAATCTGCTTTTTGTGTCCTTGACATAGAGACGGTCGGGCAGGGTATCTATGAGGGTCCGCAGAAGCTCAATTTCATGGATAAGCTGTTCTTTGGTTTTGTCGGCGTCGTTCATTGTTTTTTCTGCGGTTGTTACCGGTTGAGGCCAAAGGTTTTGAGCCAGAGCTGGGTTTCGCTTTCGGTCAGGCCGGCGCGTTTGGCAGCCGGTTCTTTGCCTCGTTTTCGTTTGCTGAGCCGTTTTGTTACTATGGCCCAGAATTCGTCGGATTGGACGGAGGTCGCTTTTCGAGCGGACGCGGCGTCGCGAATTCTGCGGTCGGTGCTGACGATGGTCAGGTGTGCTGGAGCGGTGCTGTCGAGTATTCGGTGTTCGATAATGGTGTCGCAATCGGTATTGCGGCCGGAGAAGGTAATTTCCAGATTGCTTATATTGTTGAATCCTGATTTATCGGGTGGCCCTATGCCGTCGAAGATGATTTCGGCTTTGTCGCGTGTAAGGCCGAAGTATATATCGAGGGCCTGACACATCGCGGTATCGGTTATGGATGTGTCTTCATCAGGGTTTTGAATGGCCCACAGCAGATTGTGCCCGTCGATAATAACCGGCATTGTTCAATTACGCCTTGCTTTCGGCGGCCCCGCCTGTTGGCGAGGTCTCGCCCTCGGCGGACAAACTTATGCAGAAAATCTTATTTCGCCGCCGACAATTGTTTTTTCAACTTTGCCCTTAACGGTCCAGCCGTTGTAGGGGCAGTTTTTGCTTTTTGAGCGGAAGGTGCTTACGTCGATTTTGTATTCGGCGTTGGGGTCGATGATTGTTACGTCGGCCTGCCTGCCTTTGGTCATTGTTCCTTTATCGACGCCGATTATTTTCGCGGGCTTTTCGGTCATAAGGCGAATCAGTCCGGGCCAATCGAGGATTCCCGGCTCAATAAGCGCCTTGATGTAAAGAGGCAAAGCGCACTCCAGCCCGATGAGTCCGAACGGCGCCGCCAGAAACTCCAGCTCCTTTTCGCTCTGCAGGTGCGGGGCGTGGTCGGTAACTAATGCGTCAATCAGCCCGTCGGCAATCGCCTCTTTGAGGGCTTCGATATCTTTTTGAGTTCGCAGGGGCGGGTTTACCTTGTAGTTGGTGTTATATTCGGCGCAGCATTTTTCGGTCAGCAGCAAGTGATGAGGCGTCACCTCGCAGGTTACGGGCAGGCCTTGTTTTTTGGCAGCCCGAATCAGTTCAACTGAGCCGGCGGTCGAGATGTGCTGTGCGTGATAGCGAACCGTTCCGGCCTTGATTTTTTTGACAAGCTGAATATCGCGCCACAGCATCGCTTCTTCGGCCAGAGGGTCAAGCCCCGGCAGGCCCAGTATTGTTGAGTAGTAGCCGGCGTTCATCACACCTTTACCTGCGATTTTGTCGTCCTGGCAGTGTTGGGCGATTACGACGTTGAACATCTGGGCATATTTGAGCGCCCGCAACATAACCGAGGCATCCTGGACGCCGTTTCCGTCGTCGGTGAAGCCGACCGCGCCTGCCTGGGCCATAAAGCCCATTTCGGCAAGCTCTACGCCCTCGCGCCCCTTTGTGATAGCGCCCATTGTATAAACGTGCGTTTTTCTGGCTTTTCTTGCCTTGCGATGAACGTATTCGACATTGGTTTCAGTTTCTATCGGCGGCGTCGTGTTTGGCATACAAACGACCGATGTGAATCCCCCCGCGACCGCGGCCGCTGAGCCGCTGGTGATGGTTTCTTCTTCCTCATCGCCAGGTTCGCGGAAATGAACGTGGATGTCAATCAGACCCGGCACGACGAGTTTGCCCGTCGCGTCGATTACATTGGCGACCGGTTTTTTGACGCGTCCGACCTCGACAAATTTTTCATTGGCAATCAGCACGTCGCACTTCCTGTTGATTTTGTTCGCCGGGTCGATTACGTGACCATTTTTTATCAGAAGTTCTTTGCTCATAGCACGGTTATATAAGGTTAAATTTGCTAAATTGTTTCGGCATGTTAACCGCCGGTTAATTATTCAGTAATCCTTAAATTTTCTCATCCACTCCGGCCAATGTGGGGGTGGATTATAGTTTTTCGTCCAGGGTCCGTTTATATCGAAGTTTTTATGCCACTTCAGCTTCCATAACTGCTTAAGCCCGACCGATTGAACCGACCAGTCCATAAAAAGACAATTTGTCGCCCCTTTACCGTGCCGGTTGATGCAGAAATTTTTCATTTGTTCCTCTACCGTCCATCCATTGAGCGACTGACCGTCATACGCAGGCGGTATAGAGTTTTGGTCCGGCCAGCCTACCATCCACAGACAGTCCAGAAACACCGGCACATTTCCCGCACCTTTGATAACGGGTGTCCTCCAGTAAAGTTCGTCTCCAAACACAGCGCTAGGGTCTGCGTTTAAAACCCATCCGTTTAGACCATAGCTGCCAGAATCGCGGCCTTCACTATCTTTCCACGCTGCATATACTCCCTGCGCCCCTTGGTCGGCAGTTTTGCCGGCTAAGGGACAGAATGTTATCTTTCCTTTATTGCCGTAGAACGGTCGCAGGATTTCTATCCAGTCATCCCAACTGCTGCCGACCACGCCTCCGAAAAAAAGACCATTGTTCTGGTTTGTATATGCCTCAAGAATCAGACCCCATTGTCTCAGATTAGACTGGCAGACAACGGTTTTTGCGCGTCGTCTTGCTCCCGTTAAGACCGGTACCAAAATTGACATCAGCAGTCCAATGATAGCTATTACCACCAGAAGTTCAATTAGGGTAAATCCCTTTTTCATAATACAAGGCCGGGGCAACGATACAAGAATATGTCTTGTCATTTTATTGCCCTCCTTGATTTTATAAAGTTATGTTTCCTCAATTACTTCTCCATGTTGAGCTGCGGCCTGATTGACTAAGAACAATGTGGCCATTCTTACTGTGACGCCGTTGGTTACCTGCTGGAGTATAACGCTGTTTTTGCCGTCGGCGACTTCGCTTTCTATTTCAAGTCCCCTGTTTATTGGGCCTGGGTGCATAACGATGATGTCGGGTTTCGCCCTTTTCATACGTTCGACGGTCAGCCCGAAGTAGTGTGAGTATTCGCGGACCGAAGGGAACGGGTTACCGCCTAATCGTTCAAACTGGATTCGGAGCATATTTATTACGTCAACTTTTTCGATAACGTCGTCGAGTGAATAGCTGATTTTGACTGGCAGTTGTTCAACTTTTGGCGGCATCAGCGTCGGAGGTCCGACGAATGTTACTTCTGCTCCGAGTTTTGTCATCGCCCACATATCGCTGCGTGCAACCCGCGAATGTGATATGTCGCCTACGATTGCGATTTTGAGTCCCTTGAGTGAACCTTTGCGTTTGCGAATGGTGAAGACGTCGAGCAGGCCCTGTGTCGGGTGCTCGCAGAAGCCGTCGCCGGCGTTGACGACGCAGGCGTTGATATATTTGCTGAGAAGTGTCGGTGCGCCGCCCGCGTTATGCCGGATGACGACGATATCGATGCCCATTGCTTCGAGATTGCGAGCGGTATCGAGAAGCGTCTCGCCCTTGCTGACGGAGCTGTCTTTTTTGGTGAACTCGACGACATCTGCGCTGAGCCGGTTTGCGGCCAGGGCGAAACTGTTTCGCGTGCGGGTGCTGTCCTCGAAGAAAAGATTGACCACGAGCTTGCCTCGCAGCGGCGGGGCTTTTTTGACCGCTCTTGTGCTTATTTCCTCGAAGCCCTGCGCGGTATCGAGGATATAAGTAATTTCCTGGGCGGTTAATTCTCTAAGGCCGAGCAGATGTTTGCGCTGCCACTTAAATTCCCTTGTTTTGCCCTTTTCAGCCATACCTGGCGACCGCCTTAATTTAATTTTTAATCAGGTTATTCAACTATGACCTGTTCTTTGTTGTCCGATTCTTTCAAAAGCACCTGGACTAATGTTCCCGGTTTTGCGTCGGCTTTATAGCCGGCATAGTCGGCCTGGATGGGAAATTCCCGCCCGGCCCTGTCAACGAGCACCGCCAGACGAATTGCTTTTGGTCTGCCCAGGTCTATAAGTGCGTCCATCGCCGCTCTTGCTGAACGACCCGTATGCAGAACGTCATCGACCAGGATTATGATTTTGTCGTCTATATCGAAGCGGATTTCAGTGGTGCGAACCTGCGGCTGCGAACCGCTTTTTGGCGAATTGAGGTCGTCTCGGTAGAGGGTGATATCGAGTGTTCCACAGGGTATTTCACTGTTTATTTTTTTGGATAGTCGTTCGGCTAATCGCTGTGCGACGATTTCGCCCCTGCTGCGGATTCCTATTACGGCGATTTCAACGCCTTCGGGAATATCGGCAACAATACGATTCGTCAGCTTGTTGAGAGCACTGTCGATTTGTTTGGCGTTCAGCAATACCTTCATTTGTCGCTACTGGCCCTCTTTTGGAACATGCTTAAGTTTGAAAAATTATATCAATTCTGCCTTTGAAAAGCAAGCCCAGATGACGAATGTTTTTTCATTTTATATAAAGCGGTTTTGAGGGTATAATTGGTTTTATGATTCGCAAAGTTGCGCAAAAACACAAAATGGACAGGGATTTTGAAATCAGGCAAAACCTGGAGTACTGGCTTAGCAGGACGCCTGAAGAACGTCTTTCAGCTGTGGAGATATTGAGACGGCAGGTATATGGAGATTCACAAGGACTTCAAAGAGTTGTTAGAGTTATTAAACTCTCACAAAGTTGAATATCTTGTCGTGGGCAGCTACGCGTTGGCATTTCACGGCGCTCCCCGCTTCACCGGTGATATCGACTTGTTTGTTAGACCGGATTTTGCAAATGCGAAACGTATTCTTGAGGCCCTTGCTGAGTTTGGTTTTGGGTCATTAAATCTGTCGGAGGCAGATTTCGTGACGCCTGAGAATGTTGTTCAGTTTGGAGTGCCGCCTGTGCGTATTGATATTATGAATTCACTTACCGGCGTATCTTGGGAGAAGGCACAAGCAGACAAAATTCGCGGCAGTTACGGTGACACAGTCGTTTTCTTCATAAGCAAGAAAGATTTAATCGCCAATAAAAAGGCGCTCGGCAGGAACAAAGACCTGGCTGATATCGAGGCGCTGGGCGACAAATAATCCCCGTTCATTCAGCAGAGCAATTAACGGGGTGTCTCTGCCATATTGCGACGGGAATAAAAAAGCCCCGCGGGGACGGGGCTTTTGGATTCAGGTTAGCAAATATACACTTGCTGTGTAATTAATCTTTCGGGATTGTCAGGACGACGAATATGCTGCTTTTTTCGTATCTGACGCGGAGCATTATTTTTCCTTCTTTAGCAGCTGCATCTACCGCCTCTTTGAATTCCCTGACGTTTTCAACCGATTTGCGGTTAACTCCCTGGATTAAGCTTCCGGGCTGAATGCCCGCCATCGCCGCCGGAGAATCGGATTCCACGTCGGTAACGAGAACTCCTTTTTGTCCAACAAGCCCAAACTGTTTGGCTGTGTCTTCGGTGAGATTCTGGACGGTGACGCCAAGTTTTTCAGAGGCCTGTTCTTTTACACTTGAGGCGGATTGTTCGTCGGATGGCCTTTCTTCGAGTTTGGCGGTAAGCGTCTGCTTTTTGCCGTCGCGCAGGACGATGATTTCGACCTCGCTGCCCGGTTTTTTCATTGCTACGCGTCTCTGGAATTCCGCCGCTTTTTCGACCGGCTGGCCGTCAAAAGCTACGACGATATCGCCGGCTTTGAGACCAGCTTTGGCTGCTGCCGAATCAGGTGAAACGTCGGGAACGATGACGCCTTTGGTATCCTTGAGTTTGAATGATTCAGCCAGGTCGGGCGTTAGGTCCTGGATGGTAACGCCAAGGAATCCGCGAACGACTTTGCCTTTTTGGACAAGCTGGTCGTAAACGGACTTTGCCATATTTATTGGGATAGCGAGACCTATGCCGATATTGCCGCTTGAGCCGACTATCGCGGTGTTGATGCCGACGACTTTTCCGTCGAGGTCAACCAGCGGGCCGCCTGAGTTGCCGGGGTTGATTGCCGCATCGGTTTGTATAAAGTCCTCGTATGTTGAAAGCCCCAGGCCGCTTCTGCCTTTTGCGCTTACGATGCCGGCGGTAACGGTGTGGCTAAGCCCGAAGGGATTGCCTATGGCGATTACCCATTCGCCGACTTCAAGCGTGTCGGAGTTGGCCAGTTCGAGGGCGTGCAGGTCGTTGGCGTCAATTTTGATAACCGCTACTTCGGTGGACGGGTCTGTGCCGACGAGTTTCGCCTGTAGTTCCCGGCCGTCCATCAGTGTTACCATGATTTTATCGGCGTCTTCGACGACGTGATTATTTGTGAGGATGTAGCCATCCTGTGAGACGATGAAACCGGAACCCTGAACGGGCCTGATGATTTTTCTTTGCTGGGGCTGTCGTTGCTGTTGTTGCGGCTGCTGCCGGCGGGGCTGCCTGCCGAAAAATTGCTCGAAGAATTCATCGTCAAAGGGCGAGTTACCGAACGGCGATTCGCGGGAATATGTCGGGGTGATTGCCTGGTTTGCTTTGATACTTACTACGGCCGGCGAGTCCTTTTCGGCGATTGAGGCAAAGGCCTTACCTAACTGGCGAAGGGTATCGATGCTCTTTGAGTCCTCGGCGATGGCTGATAATGGCGAAATTAGCGAAAAAACGATGAGAACGAAGCTGATACGGGTTATGTGCTTAAACGGCCTTGCTATAGTAGTCATTTTCCTGGTCTCCAAATAATCGATGTTTAGAAACACACGCTCAAAAACTCTTTATACTACCGGGGTTACATGGCTTTAATACGAATTTATCGACCGCGGGTTCGTCCGGTCAAAAGCTTTTTTGAAAAGGGGGTTGACAGAATGCCGGGACGAGGTTAGAAGCAATAATAAGGCGATAGTGTTAAATAAAGGAGATTTTTTGGAGGTCAAGGTATGCAGGTGCTGGAATATCTTGAGAAATCGAAGGTAAAGTACGAGGTGAAGGGGCACTCCTTCGAAGAAGCCCTAGCGTCGCCGTGGCCGCTGATTTTTGTGTTGGCTGTGCAAAAGGTAGTAACCGGAAGGACGCCCCATAGCGGGGCATAGGAGGAAAATCGTATGAGCATCCCTCGTGAAACCAAAACACAGAACAATTCGCGGAGTATGGCAAACTTCCTGTTGTCTGCCTGTCTTACACTAAGCCTTGCGGGGTGTGTAACGCCGCCTTATTCTGGAACTGATGCTACATCTCAATTGACAACCGAGGCTGGAATTGTGAGAGCGCTGGGGTATCAAGTCGCTGATACCAGTACTTCGTTCTTTCCCGTTGCCTTACCCACAGAAGAGATCAATGTTCGGGTCTACAAGGACGTCGATGAATCCCTTGCCGCCTATAAGACCTTTGGCTTTGACTACACCAGCAAGACGAACCCGCTTTTGGAAAAAGAACTCTTCCGGCAGTTGGAAAAAGTGTTGCAGGCGCATGGGCTGACACGCGTCAAAGAGAATCCGCAGGTCCTCATCAGCATGGACTTCTTTATCGGTAAGAAGGAACAGTACACGCCGCCGACCACAGTCACCAGCACAGAAGTAAAGTATGTCTGGAATACCGCCGCAATCGGCTGGAATGTAGGAGGGTTCTCTTCCGCGGTGCCGGTCACCAGTTCGACGACTGAGCCCGGCTATACCACAACCACTTATTATAGCAATATCCGGCTTAATTTCCTGAATCACGCCAAGTTGGTGGGAGGCGTAAAGCCGGAAACCCCGCCATTGATCTGGCTTGGCGAAGCGGAAACTGGGGGGTTTGAGTCGGATATCCGCGGGATTGCGCCGGTTATGTTTAGCGAACTCATTGGGGAGTTTCCGGACCAATCCGCCAAGGCTCCGAAACGCTATGTGCGCTGTTTTCGTTACGGTGGACTGGGACTCGGGTTCGATCCTGCGGACTGGTGTGCCATCCGTTATGTAGAACCATCTTCGGCGGCGGCCGAGCACGGTATAAAACAGGGGGATGTCCTGCTGACAATCAATGGCGAGAGCGCCAGCAACTGGCCCGCCGTCAGCTATTGGTACACAAACAGTCCGGATTACTATCGTTCCAATGATCCCTATTTCCGACATGTGTTGTCCAACCGGGGCGACTCGGATGTGGAACTGGTGATCATGTCGGCTGAAACAGGAAAAAGGGTCACGCTCCGGATGAGGCCTCGCAGTGAGGATCGCTACCTGTATGTTGATTCAGCCGGCATCCCTCTTCAGAAAACTACCAGAATACTAGGGATGGATTAATTTGGCATTATGCCAAGATTAGCCAGAGCAGTAGCGGTTGGCAGATAAAAGCTTTTTTTGGAGGGTCTGGTATGCAGGTGCTGGGGTATCTAAAGAAATTGGGGGTAAAATACGAATCAAGGGAACACAAGCCGACATTCAGCGCACAACAAATGGCGGCGGTTGAGCATGAGCCGGGGAGGTTTGTTGTCAAGCCGGTTGTGGTCAAGGTTGACGGCAAATACGTAATGTGTGTGCTCGCGGCCTGCTATAAAGTGGATTTGGGGGCACTGAAAAAGCAGCTTGGGGCCAAATCCGTGGAGTTGGCGGAGGAAGAAGAGGTTGGTCGTCTTTTTGGGGATTGCGAGATTGGGGCGGAGCCGCCTTTTGGGAATTTGTATGATGTACCCACGATAATGGATAAGGCCCTTGAGGCCGACGAGCACATAATGTTCCAGGCGGGTTCCCACGAAAAGGCGATAGTGATAAAGATGGCTGACTACCGCAAGCTGGTTAATCCTAAGGTGCTTGAATTCAGCTATCCCCTCGGCTCGTAAGGTAAAATCGGATATGGTAGAGTGGGCTTTAGCACGCGCGGGATAGGTTAAGTGTGGGATCAAAGCATATTCTGATAATATGAATTTAGAGGCCCTGATATGGACGAATTGACAATCGATACCAAGCACAGGCGAAAACCACTTGTTGCAGCATTTCTTTCATTTATAGCATTTGGCCTTGGATATGTTTATTGCGGTAAAATAGTTAAAGGTTTTGTCATAGCTTTCATCGGCGCAATTATTTTGCCTGTCATTTCCTATGGAATTGTAGCCGGATTTTCGCAGGTCAATATAGAAATGCTAAATGCGATATTGGTATTGTCTTTAATATCTTTATTGATTTGGATTGCGGTAATAATCGACTCATTTTTTATTGCAAGAAAAAGCAAACCCGATTATGAGCTTAAAGAATATAATCGCTGGTATGTATATGTAATTTTTTATTTTTTAATCATAAGATGTGCAAGTAATATTGCTTTGGATATGAAATCAAATTTAATAGAAGCATTCAGGGTGCCAACATTGTCTATGTATCCTGCGATAGAATATCAAGACCGTTTTTTGGCAAGTAAGAAAGCTTATAAAAAGGAAGACCCTAAGCGGGGAGACATCATAGTTTTTGCATCACCTGAAAGTCGTAATGAAGTTTGGTGTAAAAGGGTAGTAGCTGTAGCCGGGGACACCTTTGAAATGAAAGATAATCAGCTTATTATTAATGGATAAAAATTAAAAAGGGAAAAACTTTATACCGCAACTTATGTTGATAAAGATATAAACAAAAAAGATGTAAACGTGGAAGGTACGTTATTTGTAGAGGAAAACGGAGAAGTTAAATATGAAATATTTTTATTTGACACCTATGACTCAAAAAAATTACCTGATAAGTGGCCGGATTTAAAGTCTGATTTTCCTGAAACAAAAATTCCAAAAAATCATTGTTTTGTTCTCGGGGACAATAGAAATTTATCCGAAGATAGCAGACAATTTGGTCCTATTCCTCTGGCGACAGTCAAAGGCAGGGCCGATTATCTTTACTGGCCTGCCAAAGATTGGTCACGATTTGGGCCGGTAAAATAAAAAAAGACCCCCGGGAAATTGGGGGTCTTTGTGAGAACCCATTATTTTAGCGGGCTAACGCTATTTTAATTCTGCGTCAATCCAGCCGGTCAACTCCTTCAGGTCCGCAAGGGTAATGTCGCCCATATGAGCAATGCGGAAGGTTTGCTCTTTCAGTTTGTTGTAGCCGTTACCGAAGACGGTCTGGTGTTTTTCCTGAACCGCTTTGATGATGTCGGCGACGACGACGCCCCTTGTGTTCTTGACGGTTGTCAGTGTGTTGGAGGCGTATTTCTCTTCGCAGAACAGCCCGAACTTCTGCTTTGCCCAGGCCCTTGTGTAATCGCCCATTTCCTTGTGGCGTTTCCAGACGTTTTCCATACCCTCTTTGAGCAGCTTGGTGCATTGATAGTGAAGCCCGAAGATGTGCGGTATGCTTGGGGTTGTGGGCGTCTGGTTTTTCTCATTGGATTTGACAAAGGGCACGAAGTCGAAATAGTAGCCCCTCTGCGGGACTTTTTTGCATTTTTCCATAGCGCGATTACTGACAGCCGCGACGGTAAAGCCCGGCGGAAGAGCAAACGCCTTCTGAACTGAGGCAAATACGACATCCCAGCCAAGCTGGTCGAAGTGCATGGGCAAACCTACCAGTCCGCTGACGGCGTCAACAAGAACCAGCACATCGGGATATTTCTTCTTCATCATTTCGCTTACTTCATAAAGCGGGTTCGTAAGGCCGGTGCTTGTCTCATTATAAACCAGCGTAACGGCGGCGTATTTGCCGGACGCAAGTTTTTTGTCAATCATATCAGCGGTAACGGCCTGACCCCATTCGACCTTTAACTCGTCGCAATTTCTTCCGCAGCTTTTCGCGACATCAGCCCATTTATCGCTGAAGGCGCCGCAGCAGGTGGCGAGAACCGTTTCGTTGAAGTCAACGCAGTTACGGATGGAGGCCTCCCAGAGTCCTGATGCTGATGACGTGACAAGGAAGACGTTCTGGCTGGTGAAGAGGACCTTTTTGAGCATATCAATTACTTCACCATGCAGTTGGGCGTACTCTTTGCCGCGATGTCCCAGCGTCGGACGCGCCAGTTGTTGAAGGACATCTTCTTTGACCAGCACAGGTCCAGGAATGAACAATCTTGGGGGTTTTCTCCAGTCAGCCATAAATTTCTCCTCTTATAAAACGTTAGTGTTTATTTATCACCAGCCCGGTATAGACCTTCGGATAAAAGAAAGTCGATTTCTGAGGCATCCTTTCGCCGGTTGCGGTGACCATTTCGATTTGTTTCATTTTTGTGGGGTTCATAAATAAGGCGGCCTGTTTGGCGCCTTTATCAATCTGGTTTACGGAATCGTCGATGCCCTCGCCGGTATCTTTTACATATTCGATATTGCCGCCTTCTGCGAGACCTTTTTCATCGATGCCGAGATGTTTTTCGATAATCAGCTTGTGAAGCACTGCCACATCTAAGGATTTCCAGTGTTCGCTTTTGTCCGGCGCGACGGCATCCATAAAATGCTTATCCTTGAGCACGGCGACGTAAAAAGCGCCGTCGGCTGTGTATATGCCGAAGGCGTTTTTGTCGGCGTCAAATTCGGCCTTCATTTTGTCCGACATTTTCTGCCTGGCCTGCTGTTTGGATTTTTCATTGTCGAAGGCGAAGGTTGTCAGGTCGAAGTCCTTTTTGAGATCCGCGATGAAATTTTTGCCATCGAAGTTTTTGACGTTTTGTATC
This sequence comes from Phycisphaerales bacterium, assembly GCA_003170415.1. Classification (GTDB taxonomy): domain Bacteria; phylum Planctomycetota; class Phycisphaerae; order Sedimentisphaerales; family Anaerobacaceae; genus Fen-1362. The sequence continues at coordinate 25,940 of PMZJ01000028.1, forward strand.
AGCCGATGCGTTGCCAGTATGAGCAGACCCTTCTGCTTCGCATTGACGAAGGCGGTCAGGACGTATTGAGCCGATGGCTCGCCGGTTTCCTTGTAGTAATTGAGTGCGGTTTCGTACCTGTGATGGCCGTCAGCGATAACGCAGGTTTGCGTGCCCATCATTTTTGTGATTGTGTCGATATCTTTGTTATCCGTGACGGCGAACAGCTGATGCCGGACGTTCTGTTCGTCAAAGAAATCGATAAGCGGTTTTTGCTTCATTGTTTTTTTGACGATTTTGTCCGCGACGTTTTTAGCGTCCTGGTAAAGCATAAAGATAAGGCCGAAGCTGGCTTTGGTTGCCCTTCGCAGGTTCAGGCGGTCCGCTTTTGGCCCGGTAAGCGTGTATTCGTGGGGCTTGATGTTTTTGCCAAGCTCTTCGAGTTTTGCAAGCGCGATAAAACTGAGTCGTTGCGCTTTTATGCCGGCAATCTCGAAATCTTGGACATATCCGTAAACGCTGTCATTGGTGTCGCGTTTGAGTGCGCCCGTCTGGAACCAGTCGTTAAGCAGTTTGGCTGCTCGCGTATATTGATTATTGTCCGGGCTGTCGGATGGGCCGGTTTTGCCTTTGGTAATCTGGGCGATGTTGTATTTGCTTTTTTTGTAGAGCCGATCCTGAAGGTCGGCGTCGATGACGTCATAAGGAGGCGCAATACAACTGCCGACGTCGCCTACGACCGCCTCGTTGAACCTGTACGCTTTAAATGCTTTAATTTCCATTTTCACACGTAGGATACTACTATAACTTTGGGTTGTGACTACGAGCAAACCCCACAATGTTAAGCGATTCAAGTTGTTGTATAAAGCCGGAAGGATACCAGATTAAGATGCGGTTTGTCAATCGACGGGAAATGTTTTTTTGATGTGCCGGAGACGCTCAGACGATATCGATCAGCAGGTATCGCTGGACGAATCCCTGTTAATCTTTCGTGTCTCATTGCTGTTTTTTCGGAAGGCAACCAAACTGTTGAGGACTATAGCGGAGGGGGTTAGAGTGTGGGCAATTTAATGCAGAATAAGAGGTAATCATTGAAAGTTGCTTTAATGCTTAATATACTGCCCTGCGGCGATGATTTTGCCTTTTAGGCAGAAAGGGTATTAGTATGCTTGCGAAAGTCACAAATTTCATCCAAACGGATATATGGCGGATGCGTCTGCGAGACCACTCACGCGGCAAGTCGCTGCTTATCCGGTTCCTGCGGATAGTCATTCTTGCTGTCCGCGGTTTTAACGAGAACAAGTGCAAATTCCGGGCGTCCGCTCTGACGTTTTACTCGCTGCTTTCGATTGTACCGGTTATTGCCCTGATGTTCGGAATCGCCAAGGGATTCGGACTTCAGGAGCGCGTAGCAGCGCAGGTTCTCGAAAAGATGGAAGGTCAGGAGGAAGTCGCTAATAAGGTTATTGCTTTTTCAAATTCACTTCTCGACAAAGCGAGCGGCGGCGTTATCGCCGGAGTGGGTGTCGTCTTCTTGTTCTGGACCATAATCAGTTTGCTTAGCAATATCGAGGGTTCCTTCAACGATATATGGGGCATAGTTAAGCCCAGGACTTTTGGCAGGAAATTCAGCGATTACCTGGTAACGATGCTGGTGTGTCCAATTCTGCTGGCGATAGCCGGCGGGGTAACGATTTTTCTCAGCAGCCAGATTCAAACTCTAACCGATAAAATTCCCATGTTGAAGGATTTTGGACCGGCGTTTTGGGTGTTGATGAAACTGCTGCCTTATCTGACAATCTGGATTTCTTTCACGTTTATTTTCATTTTTATGCCGAATACGAAGGTGAGATTTGTGTCCGGCCTGATAGCCGGGATAGTTGCCGGCACTTTATTCCAGCTCGTTCAGTGGGGATACGTGAATTTCCAGGTCTATATTACCGCAAGATACGCCATATACGGCAGTTTCGCGGCATTGCCTTTGTTTTTGCTGTGGCTTCAGATAAGCTGGTTTATCGTTTTGTTCGGCGCAGAAGTGTCGTTTGCGCATCAAAATGTGGAGATATACGAGTTCGAGCCGGATTGCCTTTCGGCGAGCCATTCGTTCAAGACACTGCTTTCGCTTTTTATCACGCAGCGTCTTGTGCACAGATTTTGCGAAGGTGAAAAACCCAGCGAGGCATCCGGGCTTTCGCACGAGCTGGAGATTCCCGTCCGCTTAGTCAGGCAGCTTTTGTATGACCTGTCAGAATCCGGTATTCTATCAGAGGCCAAAAAGGGAGAAGACAAGGAGCTTGCATATCAGCCCGCCACCGACGTTGATAAAATCACCGTGAAGTTTGTCATCGACCGACTTGAACAGCGGGGCACCTCAAGCATACCGGTGCTTCGGTCCGCTGAAATGGACAAGCTCTCTGATTGTCTGCGGCAGTTCGACGCGACCCTCGAAAAATCGCCGGCAAATGTGCTTTTGAAAAACCTGTAATCTGCCGGTTTATGTATGCCTGAACCAACCGGTATCAGGGCACAGTTATTTTTTGCCGCCGAATAGTCCCTTGATGCCCTCAAAGGCGCCTTTTCCGGCATCGGTAGTTTTTTCAAGAGCTTTCTGTCCTACTTTTACGGCGTCCTTGCCGAATTCGGCGGTTTTGTCGAGCGTTGAGCCGATGCCTTTGACGATATCATCGGGCAATACCCCTGCGCCCTGCTTGGCGACGCCGACAGCCAGTGCGCCCATCACCTTGGCCACAAGCGAGGCTACGCTGAGTTTTTTGTCGGTGCCGAGGTTTTCCATTACTATCGGGTCGAGCTTCAAACTAATGGTATCGCTCTTTCCAGGGATAGGCAGCAATTTTACCCTGACGTTTGTGTTGGTTATTTCCAGCTTGTCGACGGTCAGGTTTTTACCCGGTTTTCCAGTTTTCGGCGTCGCTTCTTCTTTGGGCAGTTTGGCCAATATCTCGTTGAGGTTGTTTGTCAGTCCTTTTTGCTCAATCGTCAGTGTTGTGTTGTCGAGCTTGACTAATTGTATTTTAATAGTGTTGCTCATCAGCGAGCCGATATCGAGATTTACCACGCCATCGCCAAGCTCCAGCAGCGTCTCATTGGCGTAACCCGGCGGGTTCTTGACAACTAATCCTTTAATTTCGACTTTTCCGCGCAAAATCGACAAGTCGATGCTCTTAACCGTTACCGGCACGCCGAGTGTGCTGCTGGCTGTTTTTTCAACGACTGCTTTAATCATGCCGGCACCGAAAATATGAAAACCGACAATCAGTACCAGCAGGATTACCGCAATTGACACAACCACATAGGCAAGGATTTTTTTTGCCGACTTCATTTTTTTGCCCTCCAAATGGTTTTAGTTGGTTGCCGAATTTAGGTATCATAAATTTTATCCACATTGTTATTAGAACCTGTACATTGCTCCCGCGATGATTGAAATTGTGTAATCCTTGTTCACGATGGGGCTGTTACGAATGTTATTGTCTAACCAGTAATAAGTTATGCTGGCAAGCAGGGTCCAGTCGTCGTTTAGCTGGTAGTTTGCATCAAGGCCGACAAACCAGTTGACGGATGCGCCCGGGTTGTATGCGGGTCTGCCGGTGCGTGCTTCGTCGTCGCGGACGCCGTAGTAATAATCGGCGAGATTACTGCTGAGCAGGGCAAAGCCGGCGGAGGGCGATATCTTTGCTTTTTCAAATTTGAATGGTTTGGCGTATGTTAAGCGATACTCCTGGCCATCGTGCTGGCCCAGGGCGTCGGTAAGGATTCTCGCGTAGAGATTGCCCCAGTCGCCGGATATTCCAAATTCTCCGCCGACGTCAACGGTCATATTCCTGTTGTGCATTCCATCAAAATAATCGCTTTTGTCCGCGTCGTAACCATCGAGCCGCAATTTGCCGATGATGTCAAACGTCATATTGGAATCGGAGAACAGTCGGCAGCCCGCGGTATCGATGGAGAAATAAAACGGTGCGCTGACAGCCGTGATAACGGGTATTGGATAGATAGTCGGATCCATACCCTTGTATGGCTTGACGGTAATCAGCGTGCCGGGGCCTAACAAAAATATTGAGTTGGGATCCGTCTGTGAGTTTTGTTTGCCGCCTTCAGCCAGGCCGGCTGAACAAATCAGCAGCGTCAGGGAAATTATCAGTATTTTATTTGCCATCAGTAACTATCCTTTCCAAAACATTTACGTACCGGCGGGCAGTTTCTGACCGCTGCCCCTGATATTTACGTCCCTTTGCGGGAACGGCATAGTTATGCCGTTGCTTTCCAGGGTGGTTTTAAGTTTGGCGGTAGTGTCGAAGTAAACATCCCAGTAATCCGCTGATTTTACCCACGGGCGAACGACAAAGTTGACGGAGCTGTCGGCAAGTTCCGAGACGGCCACCGTTGGGGCCGGGGTTTTGAGTATTCTCGCGTCAGTAGCGAGGACGCCTTCGATGACCTGTTTGGCTTTTTTGATATCGTCGTCATACGAAACGCCAATCGTCAAATCGATTCTTCTTGTAGGGTTGGCGGTGTAGTTACTGATAGTGCCGCCTGTGACTTGGGAGTTGGGGACGATAATGCGGACGTTGTCGGGGGAGTTAAGTACCGTGTTGAGAATCTGTATTTCCTGAACTGTTCCCTGCACTCCGCCTACCGTGACTAAATCGCCGATTTTGAAGGGTTTGAAGATAACCATAAGTATTCCGGCGGCGAAATTAGACAGTGAACCCTGCAGTGCGAAGGCGACGGCTAATGCCGCGGCACCGAGTACGGCAATTGCGGCGGTCAGTTTTATTCCGACCCTGTCTAATGCCGCGATAATCACGAACGCGAGCAGGCCGAAGTAGCACATATGCTGGACAAAGGTAACAAGGATTTGCTCGACGTGTGCCCTGGTCATTGCCCTGCCGGCAAGTATGGAAGCCCACTTTGCTATCCATCGGCCAACTACGAAGATAAGAATTGCCGCCACCAGGTCGATAGCGAAAGCGGTCCCTTTTGTAATCAGGAAATCTTTTATGGTTGCGAGTATGTTTTGAGAACCTGCTATCGTGGTTTCGACGGCGTTTTGAACTGAGTTTACATCCTGCGCCATCACAGGGATAACGCTTACGAGCAGGATTACCCATATTGCCAAACAACAAATACTTATCTTTTTGATTTGAAGTTTCATTTGGTACCCTCAAAAAAATGTTCAAATTTATCTTTTCCCACAATCGTCGAGAAGGCAGCATTATTTGGTTCTGTGTATAACAATAACTGCCGATGAATCGATCCCTATACCGAACTATTGGCCTAAAATCTACCCGGTCCGGCCCATAACGCAAGCAAAAAACGGCCTCCGGTTTTTTTGTTAGCCCTTGCGCAAGATATCGCGGATATCGGTCAGCAGAGTAACCTCCGGCGATGGCAGTGGCGGCTCTGATGGTTTGGCGGCCTCTTTTCTTTTCAGAGTGTTAATTGCCTTGACCAACATAAAAATCGCGAAGGCAACAATTGTGAAGTCAATGACGGTCTGGATGAAATTGCCGTAATTGAGTGTTACGGCAGTGGTCGTTTCCGTGGCCTTTTTTATTGTTATCACGAGTTTGCTAAAATCGACGCCGCCTATGAGCAGCCCAATCGGAGGCATAATCACATCGGCCACGAAAGATGACACGATTTTGCCGAATGCCGCGCCTATTACGATACCTACCGCCATATCCACCACGTTACCCCTGACCGCGAATGTCTTGAATTCCTGCAACCATTTCATAGCCATCTCCTTTTAATTGATTCGCTTGATATTGAATCACCCGCTGTTTGTCGCGAGGTTAAAATGCTATGGGTGAAACTTACGATTTTTGGGTAAGTTGTCAATAATTTTTATGTCTTAACTTTCAACGAGGGCCTGGAAAAGCGAAAAAGATGTGGGACAGGGGCATTTAGTTCTTATTTTCGATGGCTTTTAGCAGGTTTGGGTTGATTGTTTTGCCGAGTTTTTCGGCTGTCTTTATGTGTTCCATAGCCAGGTCGTAATTTTTCAATTTGTAGTAAGCAAAGCCAAGACCATAATGCGCATCAGCCATTTTTGGGTCAAGCTCCAGGGCCTTGAGATGTGCCTTGACGGCGTTTTCATAGTCGCCCTTGTTGGAATACGCGGCGCCGAGCTGGTAATAAAGTTCGGCGTTGCCCGGGTTTACGCGGACGGCCTTGTTGTATTGTTCAATGGCGGCGTCGAATTTGCTTTCGTTGAAATACGCGTTGCCGAGATTAGCCAGTGCCTCGAACATATTCGGATTAATCGCCAGCGCCTTGAGGTATGCGTCGATTTCGTTGCTCGGCTGATTGAGTTTGTTGTAGCAGACGCCCATGCCGAGATATGTTTCTGCGATGTTGGGGTCGAGCCGTATTGCGGCGGTGTATTCGTTTATCGCGTCGTTAAACCATTCGCGTTTCTGGTAGGCGTTGGCAAGGTTATTGTGGACCTTGGCGTTGTCCGGATTGATTCTCACTGCGGCCTGATACTCAGTTATCGCATCATCTGTGCGGTTTTTCAGCAGGTAGTTATTGCCGAGATTTATTCGTGATTCGGCCAGCGACGGGTTGATATAAACGGCCCATTGCAGCGAGGCAATCGCCTGGTCAACGTTGTTGATACTGCCATAGACGTTGCCGAGGTTATTGAAGAAACAGCCCAGCACTTGGCGCTTATTCAGGTTGGTCATATAAATAGTGTCGGTTTTGGGGACATTAAACTGCTCGATGTAGTATTCATCAGAAGCGCTGCTGCCTTTGGCGGTCGTTTCGATATTGAAACGCAGGCGGCCGTCGTCGTACCTGACGAAGAAATGTCCCGGCACAACTACGCCGTAGAGCGGCAAACCCAGCCGTTCACCGATAGCCAGATATAGAACGGACAAGCTCAGGCAATAACCCTGGCGTCTGTCCATAACGGAGTGCAAAAACAGGTCGTATGGGTCGGTGGCTTTATTGATTGCTTTGAACTTCAATTCATTGAACAGGTAATCGTTGATAATTGGGATTGCTGCAACGCCCATCGGTGCATTTTTCGCTTTGAGCCGGCTGCGGATTTCCGTCGCGATGTCGTCGAGCTGCTGCTGGTATTTTGTACCGGCAACCATATCGCTCCACGATTCTGAGACAATCAAAGCAGCCGTGCCCGTGTCAATCTGCTCGGGGGGCAGTCGCAAGACCGCCTCGATTGACCGGGCATACAGACCGTCTAGGTTCGCGTTTGCCAATGGCTCATCTGCAAAGCAGGGCGTCAAGGCCAGAATAACAGTCAAACCAATTATTGAAAGCAAAAGCGTTTTCATAAATCCCTATTATAATTTATCTTCGGATGCCCACAACTGTATAAATGTTCTGCTGGGCAAAAATCAGCCGGGAGACCATTATCCGGTCAACGAACCGCAGAAGCGTAAAAGAAATGGTGGTAATGACAATCGGCCCCGCCAGTTTGAGCATAAAACCCAGCGAGGTCTCATCAACGACAAGTGGCTTGGTCGGGATGTTCATTTACAGCAGTGATTTAGTTTATCTAACACGGATTCCGTCGAAGTGCCTGTGATTTGGATTGTTTTGACGGGTGAGGTATGGCCGGAGGTTATTGTAACTGCGTTTTTTTTGACGCCGAGTGTGTCGGCTAAAAATTCAACGAGCGATTCGTTGGCTTTGCCTTTTTCCGGCGCAGCCGCGAGTTTTATTTTAAGCATGCCTCCCAATATGCCCGTTACGGCTGTTTTGCTCGAACGGGGAACGACTTTGACTGAGAAGATGACCGCATTAGCCGATTGTTGTATTTTCAACTGCTCCATACATAGCGGTCTATTCAGCACGTTCGCGGAGGTTTGCGCCGATAGCAAGCTGGACGTATTTTTCAACCTGTTCGGCCAGTTCACTAAGCGATGGCAACTGGAAATCCTCGAAATGTCCCGGCACAAATTCGCCGTTGAGGGCTTTTTTGAAGACCCGCACGCGAATAACCGACGGCTGCGATGCGGCCCTGGTGTAGTCGCTGTCTTTGTGCTCGGTCAGCTCGACCCGCCAGTCCTCGCTTATAAAGACCAGGCACTTGCCCGTAAAAACGGCCGTCGGGAAATACTCATATAACGATTTCAGCGTTTCCATCGTCGGCTATTATACATCGCCGGGCCGCAGGGGCAATGAATATCAGCTTGCCTGGTTGGACAGGTACTGAGGCAGACCCATCTGCTTAATCTGGTCCTGCTGCGTCTCGATTTCATCGACGTGGTCGTCCTCGTCCTTCAAAATCGAATCCAGAATTTCCTTCGTGGCGTTGTCGCCCACTTCCTGTGCGAGCTTAATAGCCGCATTATACGACTTAACAGCGCCCATTTCCGCATCGAGGTCGTTATCGAACTGCTTTGGGACGTCAGCGCCGATATGAATGTCGCTGAGCTTGTTGACTGTCGGCGTGCCTTCGAGGAAAAGCATACGCTCGATGAGCTTTTCGGCGTGCTTCATCTCCGTAACCGCCCTTGATTGTATCAGTTTGCCAAGCTTCCCATAGCCCCAGTTTTCGACCATTTCGGCGTGAACCATATACTGGTTGATTGCGCCCAACTCATCGGCGAGTAGGCCGTTGAGTGCCTTAAGTAATTGTGCGTTACCTTTCATTTTAGTAACCCCTTTCCTGAGTCAAAAAGTAATATCTCGCTTTCATACCTGACAGCGGCATTATAAAAGAACAGTTTTCATCGGTTAAACTAACGTTCTGTCACTCATTCGTCAAGCAGCAAAAATGTCGATTAATATTTATCATTTTTTGGGTGGTATCACCGCTTCCAGTAACGGCTTGCGGAATGAGTTGGTATTCAGGTCATACAGGCCGAAGTATTCACCGCAGAAATCCCAGTATGCGAAGCTAAAGCCGTGCTCAATCGCGGTATCGGCGACGAATTTTGTCCAGCGGACGCGGGAATCCATATCGGCCTTGCTGTTTGCGCCGAACTCGCCGATGAAAATCGGGCGGTTGTTTTCTTTGGCCCAGACGGCCGCGACATTAAAATCATTTACTATCGCCTGCTTTTCCGAATCCGTCCCTGTCCATTTTGTGCCTAACCAGGCATTTGAGTCGGCTGCCCAGTGAACTCCCTGATGAGTAAATTCATACGGCAGGTAATAGTGTGCGGTGACGATTATGTTGGGGTCATCTTTGGGCAGCTCGAGGGTGTTGAGCTGCTGTATGTCGTTGTAGTTGGCGGGGCCGAATACAATGGTTCTATTCGGGTTTGACCGGCGAATTACGGCGTGCACTTCCTTAAGAAGCTTATTCCACTCCCCGGCGGTCAGGTTATCATGCGGCTCATTGAGGGGTTCGAAGACGAGCACAAAGGGGTAATCCTTGTAGTGTTCCGCAATCTGTTTCCATATTGCGAGGAACCTTTCTCTGTGGCCCGCGGGGTCTTTATAAAGCTCGTTATAGTGATGCATAGTGACTATCACAATTACTTCCCGCTCCATCGCCGTCTGGATTACCCAATCCATTCTTGTGAAGAAGTTAGGGTCAATTGTGTAAGGTTTTTCAGCAAGTGCGTGGGCGGACCAGCAGACGGGGATGCGGAATGAAGTAAACCAAGCTTCTCTTGCGATGTTAAAATATTGCACTTTGATGGTGACGCCCCAGTCGCCTTCTTTCGGCGCCTCGAGGGCATTGCCGAAGTTGATTCCGCGATTAATGATTTTGTTGATTTCGAACGCGTTTGGCTCGCCTGCTGCTGCACAGGCGGATGCTAACGTAGCTATACTTGTCAAACATACGGCCCAAAAACTCAGCTTTAACATAATCTGTTACTCCTAATAATGCCAAAAAGCATATTACGTTAAATTTGTTTTATTGTTTGGGTGGAACGACGGTATCCAAAAGCTCTTTGCGCCAGGATTTGGTTTGCGGGTCATACATTCCGAAAACGGAGCAGAATTCCCAGTATGATATGCTGAAACCGCGTGCCGTCGCCGCATCGGCTACGCACTTAGTCCATCGGACGCGGGATTCCATATCCGCTTTTTCGTAAGCGCCGAACTCGTTTAAGTAAATCGGTCGGTTGTTCTTTTTTGACCACTCGGCAGCGATATCAAAATCCTTTGCTATTCGCTGTTTTTCATCTTCCGAGCCGGTCCATTTTGTTCCGAGCCATTTTTCGGAACCTTGTACCCAGCTTGCTCCCTGCTGGGTGAATTCAAGCGGCGAGTAATAGAAAATGCTGACAATTATGTTGCGGTCGTCTTTGGGCAATTCAAGGCGATAAAGGTTCTCAATGCAGGAAAGCCCGGCGGGGCAAATGACAATCGTCCTGTCAGGGTTGGACCTGCGAACAGTAACAATCGTCTCCTTCAAAAGCGAATTCCACTTATCGGCGTCGAGTTTATCCAGCGCCTCCATAAGAGGGTCAAAGATAAGGGTATCGGGATAATCCTTGTATCGTTCCACGATTTGTTTCCATATAGCCACGAATCTGTTTTTTTGCCCGTCGGGGTCGCTATACAGGTCGTCGTAGTGATGAGTGGTGAGCACAACGAGGAGATTCCGCGACAGGGCGCAGTTGACTGCCCAGTCAACTCGTTTCATAAAATTAGGGTCAATAGTATATGGTGGTTTGTCCATCGCGTGGGCATTCCAGCGGACGGGCAGGCGAATCGAATTAAATCCCGCGTCTTTGATTATCTGGAAATATTCGTCCTGGAGAGTAACGCCCCATTCGCCCTCTTGTTTAGGAGTGTCGAGCGCGCCGCCGATATTTATGCCGCGACCAATAAGTTTGTTCATTGCAAATGCGCTCGGGTCATCGGCGGCCACACAGACCGATGTTAGCGAAATGATGATAACCGCTAACAGCTTTGCCATAAAAGCCAACTCCTTTTACTGTTTCGGCGGAATAATCGCGTCAAGCAGCGGCTTGTTCCAGGATTTCGTATCCCGGTCATACAGGCCGAATTCTGCGCAGAAATCCCAGCATAGCAAACTCATCCCGCGTTCGGCCGCTGTATCAGCAACGAACTTCGCCCATTTGGCGCGATATTCCGTATCGATCTTTTTGTAAGTGCCGAACTCGCCCAGGTTAATAGGCCGATTGTTCTGTTTTCCCCACGCCGCCGCCGCGTCGAAAAAGTCCGTTACCACCTTTTTTTCCGCGTCGGTGCCCGTCCATTTTGTGCCCACCCACGCCGCGGACCTTGCGCCCATCCACGGGGCTCCCTGATGCGTAAACTCCAGCGGCGTATAATAGTGAATGGAAACAATAACGTTCCGCTCTTCTTTTGGTATATCGAGCTTGTCAAGGCAAACAACGAAAGCGGGGTCTATTATAATAGTGGGCTCGATTACAAGAGTTCTGTCGGGATTCGATTTGCGAATTACAGGCAAGGTTTTCTTGAGCAGGTCATTCCACAGCTCCGGCGTTAACGCCTTGTATGGCTCATTGTACAGCTCCAGCACAACGGAATCAGGGTAATCCTTGTAATGCTCCGCAATCTGCTGCCAAAGGGCGATGAACCGCTCGAAGTGGTGGGCGTTGGGGTCGGCCGTTAACTCGCCATATTGCTGGATGTTCAGCATTACATACAAATCATTTTTAAGAGCGTTTTTAATCGCCCAGTCAACCCGTTTGAAAAATTCAGGGTTAATTGTGTAAGGTTTTTCAGCAAGCGCGTGACCCGACCATCGGACGGGAAGACGGACGGAATTAAACCCGGCCTGTTTGATAATGCTGAAATACTCTTCTTTGAGTACCACACCCCATTCGCCTTCACTCGGCGCTTCGAGCGCATTGCCCAGATTCACACCTCTGCCAAGCAGCTTATTTATTTGAAATGGGTCAGGTTTGGCAGATGCGGCGTTTGGTTCGGCAGCCGCAACGCAGGCAGCTCCGAGCAGAACTATTCCTAACGTGATGAACACGTATGGTTTCGCTGTTCTCAACATCATTTCTTCTCCTGTTATAGAAGTTTATTGTTTTGGCGGGATGAGCGCTTCGAGCAACTGTTTGTTCCATGTTTTTGTCTTCGGGTCGTATATGCCGAAATTAGTATGGCAGAATTCCCAGTATGTGAAACTGAAACCCTGGTTAATCGCCTCATCTGCGACGGCCTTGGTCCATTGGAAGCGGGAGTTGGGGTCGGCTTTATAATAGGTGCCGAACTCGCCAAGGTAAATCGGGCGGCCGTTTTCCTGTCCCCAGTTGGCGGCCACTTTGAAGTCCCTCGCTATCGTCCGTTTTTCCTGGTCTGTGCCGTTCCATTTCATACCGAGAGTTTTGTTGGCATCAGGGGCCCATGGTGCTCCCTGGTGGGTGAATTTATTCGGCAGGTAATAGTGGAATGTAACAATTATATTGCGGTCGTCTTTGGGCAGGTCGAGGCCCTTGATTTCGTAAAAGCCGTTGAAATTGGCTGAGCCGATAACGACCATTCTATTAGGGTTGGACTTGCGAATTACGGCGAGCCACTCTTTCAGCATCGCGTTCCACGCAGGGACACTTTGTAGATTGCCCTGCGGCTCATTAATCGCCTCGAACAGCAGAGTATTTGGGTAATCCTTGTAGCGTTCCGCGATTTGCTGCCAGATGGCAAGGTATCTTTCCTTGTGGTTGTTGGGGTCGGTGAAAAAGTCATAGTAGTTGTGCATATTGACTATAAGAACGAGATTACGCGACAACGCGTTTTTGATGGCCCAGTCAATCCTGGCGAAAAAGTTGGGGTCGATTGTATAAGGAGCTTTTTCCATTGCGTGACTGTCCCATCGGACGGGCAGGCGTATTGAGTTGAAGCCGGCGTCTTTGATTAGCTGGAAATACTCTTCCTGCAAAGTAACGTCCCAGTCGCCTTCTTTTGGCGCCTCGAGGGCGTTGCCGATATTCACTCCGCGACCGATTAGTTTGTTAACCACGCATGGGTCGTTGAGATTAACGTTCGCCTCGGCACAAAAGGCGCATCCTGACAAGATAATTGCCAGTAATATGACGGCAACTGATTTTGATGGGCTGAACATGAAATTGTCTCCTATAGTGATTAATAGAATGTGGAATACAGTTTCAACCAAAGCGGGCGATGGGATTCGAACCCACGGCATTCGGCTTGGGAAGCCGACATTCTACCACTGAATTACGCCCGCGAACCCGGCGGAGTAACATTATACCGTCTGCAAAGGTGTTTTCCAGTGGGAAGTTGATTGTATCTTGCGGATAGCGTAGAATCCCTGTGGTTTCGGTAATCAAGGAAATAAGGGCACACAGATGGCCAAAGAGGTTCGGCTGCCGAAGTTCGGCGATACAATGGAACAAGGTTCGATTGTTGACTGCAAAGTCAGCGTAGGCGACCACGTCAAAAGCGGCGATGTCCTCTTTGACGTTGAGACCGACAAGGCGACCCTGGAGATAGAATCGCCCGCGGATGGCTATGTTAAACAGATATTCGCCGAGGTGGGCGGCAGTTATCGTATCGAAACGCCCCTGCTTGTTTTAGGCGACAAGGATGAACGGGTAAGCGACGAATTTTTACGGTCGCTCAAGGCGTCAACCCCCGCGACGCCGACAACTGCAAAATCAAGGCCGGCAAAGCGCGACAAAATCAATGATTTACCGATGCCGATACCGGTCCTGCCGCAGGATTTGAAACTCGGCCAGACGATACCAATCAGCAAATTGCAGAAAATCACCTCCGAGAAGATGTTGCGGTCAAAGCAGGAAATACCCTGCTTTTATCTTAACGTCAGGGCGGATGTTACCGACCTCGTCGCATACCGGGCCAAACTCAACAAGACAAGCGAAACAGAATTCGCGTATAACGACTTTATTATCAAGGCAATCGCGATTGGGCTGGAAAAGTTCCCCATAATGACGGGCCAAATTGACGGCGACGATATAGAGTTGGCCAAGGCGATTGGCGTTGGTCTTGCGATTTCAACGCCTGAGGGACTGATTGCTCCGATAGTCAAGGACCCGGACAAAAAGACGGTCGTTGAGATAGCGAGTTACAGCAGGCAGCTTGTTGAAAGGGCAAAGAATAACCAGCTTACGCTCGACGACCTCGAAGGCGGCTGCATAACGGTCAGCAATCTCGGCGCATTCGGCGTCGATTCGTTCATCCCGATTGTCGTGCCCGGCCAGTGCTCGATACTGGGAATAGGCAAAATCGCCGATATTTGTGTGCCGACTGACGATAGTCCCGATACGCTTGGGGTTCATAAGATGATGAATATGACGTTGTCGGTTGACCACAAGGTCGCCAACGGCGGCTACGCAGCGCAATTCCTCGATTTCGTCAAAAAGACGCTTGAAGACCCCGCCAACTTTAAATAGACCGTGATTCGCCCGGCTGTTATCAGGCCGGAAGACGCCCTTAATTCGCAATATCAGCATTGTTGCGCCTCCATATCCCCCTTGTCCCCGATGGGGCGATAAGGTTCAACTTACAATGCTGGCAGGGGGGATTTTTATCGGCTCGTCCTATAAAAGGATAAAGTTTTGCCCCGTCTTTTGCCGAAAAATCAATGGGCAATTACCGTCTCGTAATGCTGATAAATAAGGATTTGGCCGGCGAAGAGTCAAACCGGCCACGCTAACTATTTGCTTTGGATTCTGGGGTACCTATGAGGACGATAGCTGTTGTCAATCAAAAGGGCGGCGTAGGCAAAACCACCGTATCGATTAACTTGGCCAGTGCGCTGGCGGAGCAGGAGCACAAGACGCTGCTGGTTGATATGGATCCGCAATCGCATTGCGCAGTGGGGCTTGCGGTGCCGGAGGAGCAAATCGAGCAGAGTATCTACGACGTGCTGATAAGTTTCAGCAGGGAAGAGTCGATGCGGGTTGGCGAAATCCTCTGGGAGGTAAGCGATAAACTTGAGCTTGCGCCGGCGAGCATCGACCTGTCGGCCTTTGAACAGCAAATGGCGGGTGTGCCTGACCGCGAACTGTGTTTGAAAAAGGCGCTCGATGCGGTCAAAGACCAATATGAGTACGTTATCGTGGATTGTCCGCCGGCGGTCGGGTTGCTGACGTTTAACGCGCTTCGGGCGGCGACTGATGTTATCGTGCCGGTCGAGACGGGATATTTCTCGCTTCACGGCCTGAGCAAACAGCTTGAGACGCTCGCGATTCTCTGCCAGAGGTGCAATCAGACCGTCAACGTAAAAGTGCTGGCGAGTATGTATGATATTCGCACGAAAATGGCCCGCGAGATTCTCGGCGAGCTTCGCAAGCATTTTGGCGATAAGATGTTCAAGACGGTGGTGAATTTCAATACGAAGCTCAAGGAAGCCGCGTCATTCGGCCAGCCAATCAGCGAATACGACCCCGCGAGCAAGGGGCACAATGACTTCCAGAATCTGGTAAAGGAAATGACGCATGGTCAGCCGGAGCAGCAGCGCAGGCAGATTATCGAATCGCTGTCGCAGAAGCTGGATGCGATAAGCATTACGGCGGATGAGTTGCTGGAAAAGGCAAAGCCGAAAGTTGCTCCGCCGGATGCCGGACGTATAAAGGCGATAGAGCCGCCGAAACAGAGGATTCCGCAGATGGAGCCGGTTGCAGTTCGAGCAGAGCCGAAACCGGCTGCCGCGAAAGCAGAGGCAAAACCGGTTGCCGTGCGGACTGAGCCCCAACAGCCAAAAGTTGTGACGACGGATGTGAAACTGAGCGACTACTATGGCGTCAACCAGGTCAATGACGCGGTGGCTTTCGTGACATTGTACCCGCGGGCCGAATCGGTACAGATTGCCGGCGACTTCAACGGCTGGCAGCCGACAAAGCTGCCTATGGATAAGGTTGGAGCAAACGGGGTTTGGCAGGCGTCGGCGAAGCTGCCGCCCGGCAAGTACCGTTATCGATTGGTTGTAGATGGGCAGTGGCAGCAGGACCCCTATAACGAGATAACGGAGCTAAACCCGTTTGGCGGCTACAACTCGATAGTAGAGGTAAAATAACACCCGGCAACATCGCATTTTGCCGGTTTTAGGGATTCACGTCTGGCGGGGTAGCTCCCTGTCGAAATCCAACTATTGTTCACCGTAGTTATTTCTGTCTTGCTGTTTTTTGTAAACCAGCTATACTGTTGTCGTGGAAAGATTCGGCTTATACTTAAATTTTGTTGGAGTGAAAAATCATGTCTAAGTCAGCAATGTTATTCACGTTCGTTATCGTTTCCTTGTTGGCCGTAGTTATGTTTGTATCGGTTTGCAGGGCCGCTGATGAGCCGAACGCTGCCAAAGGACCGGATCCGTTCAAAATAAACCAGCTTTTAGGCAGGGGCGTGAACCTCGGCAACGCTTTTGACGCGCCAAGCGAAGGCGAATGGGGCGTTGTTATTCAGGAAGAATACTTTCAGATTATAAAAGACGCCGGCTTCAACTCCGTCCGGCTGCCCGTCCGCTGGTCGGCCCACGCGATGGACAAACCACCATATACTATTGACCCTAATTTTATGAAACGAGTTGACTGGGCAGTCAACTGCGCCCTGTCGCGAAACCTGCCCATAATGCTCAACGTCCACCATTATGGCGAGCTTTACGCCGACCCCGCTAGGGAGAAGGAAAGATTCCTCGCACTTTGGAAGCAAATCGCGGAACACTTCAAGGGTTGTCCCGATATTCTCGTCTTTGAACTTCTAAATGAGCCGCAAAAAGAATTAACGGCAGTTCCCTGGAATGAGCAATTGAAAGAAGCGCTGGCGGTCGTGAGGCAATCCAATCCGAACAGGACTGTTGTCATCGGCTCCGCGCACTACAACCAGATTCATTACCTCGCACTGCTCGATATTCCCAAAGAAGACCGCAATATAATCGTTACCGTTCACGATTATTTCCCGCTGACGTTCACACATCAGGGGGCGGACTGGATAGCCCCGGGGGACCCGAACAGTTGGCTCGGCACAAAATGGACCGGCACCGAGGACGAAAAGCAGGAAATAATAAGGGATTTGGATTTTGCTGCCGCCTGGGGTAAGAAAAACAACCGCCCGATCAACTTAGGCGAGTTCGGCGCTTACGAAAAGGCGGATATGGATTCTCGCGCACGCTGGACAAAATTTATGGCAGACGCCGCAATAGAACGGTCAATGAGCTTCGATTACTGGGAATTTTGCGCAAACGAATTCGGCTTGTATAACCAGAAGACCAAATCCTTCCGCAAGCCGTTGCTCGAAGCCGTTTTGCCGCCTGCGGTGAGCAAAGTCGAACCGCCAAAATAATTGTTGCGAGTTTAGATGGACCCCAGCGATAAAACGCTAATGAACGCTTCAGGTGCACGTCCTACACGCGTTCGCTACTGGGTCATTGTGTTCGCCGTTACTTTATCCGTCATTACCTATATCGACCGCGTCTGCATTTCGCAGGCGGCGCCGATAATGAGCAAAGACCTCGGTTTTTCGACCAAGCAGATGGGCTGGGCGTTTTCGGTGTTTTTCTGGGCGTACGCCCTCTTCGAGATTCCCAGCGGCTGGCTGGGCGACCGTATCGGTGCACGCAGGGTGCTGATGCGGGTGGTGGCCTGGTGGTCGTTTTTTACAGCCGCGACCGGCTGGGTTTTCAATTTTATTTCGTTAGTGGTTACCCGCGCAATGTTCGGTGCGGGCGAAGCGGGGTGCTTCCCGAATCTGACCAAGGCGTTTACCGTATGGCTGCCAAAATTGGAACGGGACCGCGCCCAGGGCATAATGTGGCTTAGCGCGAGATGGGGCGGCGCATTCACGCCCCTGCTGGTCGCCCTGATTTTGCAGCATATTTCCTGGCGTCATACCTTCGGATTGTTCGGCCTGCTGGGTATAATATGGGCGATTTTCTTTTTTATCTGGTTTCGGGACAACCCTCGCGACAACAAGAGCATCAATGAGGCGGAGCTGGCGATAATACCCCGGCAGCAGGACGTGGTGCTCGGCCACGAGAGAATCCCCTGGGCGAAAATCATCGAATCCAAAACCGTCTGGCTCCTGTGGTTTCAATTTGCCTGCCTCAATTTCGGGGCGGTGTTTTATATCACTTGGCTGCCAACCTACCTGCGTGAAGGACGCGGGATGGATATAACTTATGGCGCGTTATTGGCGGGCTTCCCGTTATTTTTTGGCGGGTTGGGCTCGCTTTTCTGCGGCTATATATCCGCACCTGCTGCAAAATTGCTCGGCAGCACCATATTTGCGAGGCGGTTGCTGGCGGGAATCGGATTCTTCGGCGCCGCATCCTGCTTAGCGATTTCCACTCTTATCCCGAACCCGTGGCTGGCTATGCTGGTTATGGGCTTGGCCAGTTTCTGCAACGATTTGGTGATGCCCACAAGCTGGGGCGCGTGTATGGATATAGGCGGGAAATTTTCCGGCACGCTGTCCGGCAGTATGAATATGATGGGCAATTTCGGCGGGGGGCTTGCCGCCATCGCAATCGGCTATATCCTCGCGTGGTCAGGCCACAACTGGAACGTCGCCCTGTATGTCGCCGCGGGCGTATATTTTCTCGGCACATTCTGCTGGCTTGTTATTGACCCCGTAACTCCTATCGAACAAAATTAAGCTGCTCGCCTTCTCTTGATGCTGCGGCTGCATACTTGGGCTTTTGCATATTTTCCAGCATCCTGCGTGCCTTTCTATTCATTTCAGCCATGCCGGGTATCTTCATCGGCTCGTTTAATTTCCAGCACCAGAATTTGTTGCCTTGCTCATCGTAATCAGGGAAACATTTAATTTCTATTTCCTCTCTCGCGTTTCTTAGTGTTTTTTCCGTAAAACCCTCCGCCGCTGCCATCTTTGCTATTTCCTTGGAAGGTATCTCTTTCCCGTCCGCTAATAGTTTTTTGAGCCATTCGATAGCCCGGTTCCGTTCAGGAGCTTCGATATTGTTTTTCGATGACAATACCGCCTCAGCCGGAATATCCACGGCCTGCTTTTCAAAAACAATTCGGTTATCTTTAATCTCGAACGCCAAAGTCGCCGGCTTCTCTAATATATTGTGCTTTGCCGGTATAAATAGGCGTCTCGGGTCGTCCGGGCTGTTGGGTATTTTGCTTACAAGCCACACCGTCCGTGCCGCCGCCGGAAAAGCTAATGACCCCATCGTTCGATAAAGCGCCTTGGTTGAGCTGCCTTTATTAAGGTGCATCACGCCGACGATTGCGACGTTGTATTTGCCCGCAAGCGCAACTATCGGCGTCAAAATAGCGCGGACGTATGAATCATTGTGCGTATCGAGACATCCGAAAAATGAGCTTAATGGGTCGATGATGATGAGCTTTGTGTCCGGGTTTTCGCTGATTGTCGTCTCAAGCTCGAACAGGTCTGTTATGATATTGAAATAGTTGGTGAATTCGTTGCCGTTTTTGTCCCTGTGCCATACGAAAGGTATCGTCTTTATTTTCGATAGGTCCGCGTTTAACGCCGCCAGACGCGGACATATCACCTTCTCCGCCGAATCCTCATTATTAAGTATTATGACTGATCCGCAACGCTTTTTGTTGATGGAGTCTTCTTCCGGGAATCCAGTTTTTCCTTTTTGTTCTTCTAACTTCCCTGTCCTCGACTCAAGCTTCGTAGGAACCGCAGTCGGGGATCCAGTCTCAATTCTAACTTCTAACTTCAAACTATTCGCTATACGCTCTACGCTGTCATCCGTCCTCTGTCCTCCGTCTTCCATCCTCATCCTCCCGCCTGCCCCCGAGACGTTACTGCTTTGGTTTTGCAGCAGGGGGTCCACTCCGTCATCTGTCCTCTGTCCTCCGTCATCTGTCCTCTGCTCACTTCCCGGCCATTCTCCTCCCCTCGATACCGTTGCCGCCATATACAGTGTCAGAAAACTTTTGCCTACTCCCGGGTCACCTGCGATGAGCGTTAGCATTCCCATCGGTACACGGTTAGGCCATAGCCAGTCAATCTCTTCTTGTTTGACTTCATCCAGCGAAACCACTTCTGCTCTTTTCACCCATTCACTTACCGTTTCCATAGTTCTCCTTCCTTATTCTCCTGCCTGCCCCCGAGAAGTTACTGCTTTGGGTTTGCAGCAGGGGGGTCCAAACTGTACGCTGAACGCTACCCGCTGTACGCTACAACGATAACTATATCGTTAGTTTTGTATCTACACAACAATAAAATGGTATATTTTCAATATTATTAATTTAGGTAAGACGCCATGGCGGTTTTTGAGGCAAAAATGAGGTGTTCTGTCTCAAATTATATTTAGATAATATGAAGGTCA
>PMZJ01000001.1 GCA_003170415.1 Phycisphaerales bacterium
TTTAGCATTAAAAATCATAAATATCAATTCTGTAAAAAGTCAATAATAGACATTTATTGGGCAACAAATGGCATACCTTCTATAGTCAAATATACCTTATGCTATATGATACTAGGCCTTAAAGTAGAGCATCGCCTGTATGAAAAATATTTTGAGGGAAATAATATGAAGCAGGTCATAATTTTCATCATATCGGGGTTATTTATTTCATTAAATTTATCGATTCAAGCCGCCCCTATTAATGTTACTTATACCATTAAAACCGATACAGGCCAAACTCCCATCAGCAAATATATTTACGGGTCCAACTGGGGCAACGGCACAGATTATACCATTCAAAGAACCGTCGGTAACCGCTGCACCGCTTATAACTGGGAAAACAACTGGTCCAATGCCGGTTCTGACTGGTATTATGAAAACGACCAGTTATTTGATTCAAATGCGATACCCGGCGAGGGCATAACTATGGCCATTGACAAGTATAATGCAATGGGTCAGGAGTCAATAATAACTTTGCAATTGGCAGGTTATGTTTCAGCGCCAATCTTCAGACAGATAAATGTTGTGAGCAACCTATGGTCAAAACAACTTTATGAAACCGTAAACTCTTTTGTATTGTTCTTGTATGATACTGATTGAAATAGGGCTTGGCGGCGTCCGCCAAGCATAAATAGTTTCATAAGTAGGAAAATAGTAAAGGTGAATAAGGAGGAAACATAATGTTAAGGAAAATTGTATCCATTTTAGCCCTTCTATGTTTTTTGGCTATAAGCAATTCTGCTATAGCTGCCCAGCTCAACTGGGCCGGAACCGATGCCAATTGGTTTAACGCCGCTAACTGGGGGGGTGTGGTGCCGACGCCCAACGATTGGGCGGCCATCCAACCAGGTTATACGCAGCCAATAATCGATGGCGATGCGGCCTGCAGTCCATTGGACATAGAGCCATGGTCAGGGGGAGGACTCTCCTCAGTCGATATGGATTCAGGAACTTTAGACTTCGGATCCTCACTCAACTGCGCTACGTGGGGTAGCTTTGACACCAGCGCCCCAGGATTTAGCCCGGGTATACTGTATGTACATGGCGGCACGATAACTACGCAGTCCGCTGGTTCTTCAGGTCTTGTTGTCGGCAGTCCGTATGGCCCCTCCGTCGGCAGGGTAATCATGTACGACGGACTTCTCAGTGTCCCGAGAATCACTCTTAATGATGGTGATATCACCCTCTATGGCGGAACGCTTGAACTTAAAAATTCGGCTGACGATGCCAATGCCGACGCCAATTTTGTTTTCTCCCAGATGTTCTCGGGAAACAAAATCGACGTCAGCGGCGGCACACTGAGTCTCGCAGGCGACCATATGACAACTGATCCGTGCCTTCCCGCTCTCATCGCTGCCGGATACATTTACTCCTCACGCGGCACCCTCGGAACGCCTGCATTTGACGGCACATGGACAACATTAGTAAGTTCCGACGTCAACATGTTAAGGGCCTACAATCCTTCTCCTGCCAACGGCGCAACAAACATTCGTTACAAAACGAACCCCTATGATGCCAATGACCCCTGCAGCATTACGCTTTTCTGGAGCAAGGGTGATTGCGACACGAATGTAACAGACCAATATGTGTATTTCGGAACATCCTCCGCAGCGCTGGTCTATCAAGGTACGCGATATCACGGCAGCCCAGACGCTGTTGACCCGTGCGACCCGAACCACCTGATCGCCTGGACTGACCCGTGCAACTGGACCATCAAAGAGCCAAATCAATTCGCTGTGGGAGCCAACTACTACTGGAGAATTAACGAAGTAAACCTTATTACTGGGGCTGTGGCGACAGGTAAGGTCTGGACGTTCAAAACCCATGACGGCAAGGCCTTCAATCCCAACCCGGCAAACGCAAGCGCCGGCGGACTGAACGCGAATTTGCTGTTAAGCTGGACGCCTGGCGACTGGACAAACAGCACCAATGGACATAAAGTTTATTTCAGCACAAGCTCAGGCCTCGCTATACGGCCTACTGACAAGCAGTACAGAGGCCAGCAGGACAGCAATACGTATTCGCTTACGAAATTGGCCGGCGACTGGACTATAGTTCCCGGAACCACCTACTACTGGGCAGTCGATGAAGTAGTTAACGGCGTCGTAGCATATAAAGGCCCCACATGGAGCTTTACTGCTGCTGCGTACCTCAACATCGACGACTTTGAGGATTACCAGAACACCGACGATGTAAACGCCAACTGGCCGAATGGTTATACGCTTACCGGTTGCCCCGATTGCCAGGGCTATGCTGGACGCCTTTTGGTACAAGATTCATCCGGGAAGTATATGCGGTATTCATATAACAACAACGCCCAAATGCAACCTAACTATGGCGGAACTCCTATGGCCTTCTCAGAGGCCAAACATCCGTACAGCGGTTCTGGCACCAGTTTTATAGGCGGTGGCGTTATTTCTCCCGCGCCTAAGGCATTGCGAATCGATTATAAGGGCGCCGCAACTAACACAGCTAATATGCCTAACTTCAAGGACGAAGGCGACATGTGTGATATGGACAGGATGTATGTGGCGATTGAAGATGCAGCGGGCCATGTAAGCATGTACCTGAATCCAGATGCCAATGCTCAGCGGGTTAGTAACTGGACATCGTGGTACATCAGTCTCTACGACATCAACGCCTGGGGCAATACCAATTTGAATGCGATAACCGGCTTCGCCATAGGTTTTGGTGAACGTTGCGTCACTAAAGATAATGGTAGCGATGCGGTCGATGCCAACAGCTTCGTGATGTTCGACAATATCCGGCTGTACGCTCAGACGTGCAACCCGGGTTATGCCCATACGACCGGTGGTCTGACAGCCGATTTAGATAATGACTGCGACGTTGACATCAACGATTTGTACCTCCTTGCGAACGACTGGCTCACACACGCGGATAACATCGTTTTCTCACCATACACGGCACCCCACAAAGCTCCGATACTTTGGTATAAGTTTACCAACGCCAACGGGGCCGACACAAATCAATATCCTGCCGACTATGGAACAGGCGACCCGAACAACTATACGGGCACTATCAACGCCTTTACCGCGCAAAGCTGGAAAGTAGGCGGTGGCCGTGATGGTAACAACTGTCTCTATCTGCCTTCCGGTGGGAACAGCTACGTGTCGTGTCCCACATCAGCGCTAAGCTTTATGAGTGACGCCAATCATTCAGCGCCTGATGGTGGCGGCATAACATTCTCCACGTGGATGAATGCGGACGTGATGGCTTCTGAATTTCAGAATTGGGGCACATTTATAATAATCGGAAACGCCCTCAACACCGAGGCAACGTCAATTGCTTGCCCGTATCATAACTTCGGTACTTGGGGATGGGTAGGCTGGTGGAAGAGCGAGAGCCCCACTTGGAGTTGGGGGCCAAGCGCACCACTGGCGGACTTCGGCGGCCGCTGGAACCACTGGGCATTCGTCAAGGAACCCCACGCAATATCCTTCTACTGTAATGGCACTTTGGTTGGGCATGAAGCCGACACCGACTCAAATCAGAGTGGTGGGCTTGACCAGCATATCTATGGACCGTTGTTCACTCCGCCGGCGACTTCATTCGCAATCGGCACCCGATGGTGGGCTTATTGGGCAGGCAGAATCGCTGACTTCCAGGTTTATGATTATGCTCTGTCACCGGCAGAAGTTGCTTACTTAGCAACCGATGGAACTGGGCATATCATACTGCCGCTGGTTTCCCCGGCTAATCTCAACACGGACGGGGTAGCATTACCAACAAAAGACCCGAACCAGATTGTCGACTTCCGCGACCTGGCTATAATGGGAAAACAGTGGCATACACAGATACTGTGGCCGTAACAAATGCAACTTGTTAATTAGTGTTTTTTACGGGGCCTGCAACGCCGATTGGACGCCAATTGGGCGGGGCAGGCCCCGTGCTTACTCGCGCAAAATAGAATGTGTTGTAACTGTTTACGTCTGGAATTGAGCTTTTCTCTGTGTGTTCTGTGTCCAAGGCTACCCCTAAGGGGTGTGGCTGAAAAATTACTCTTGCCGAAAGGCATCCCTTATGGGAGTGGCTAAAGATTATTATGAGCAAACGCGGCGGATTTACATTAGTTGAACTATTAGTCGTCATCGCCATTATCGCACTGTTGATGGCCGTATTGCTCCCCGCGTTGAACCGCGCAAGAGAGCAGGGAAAACGGGTGGTCTGCCTTAATTATCAGAGACAACTGACCTCCACATGGATGATGTACGCCGACGATAACGGCGACAAAATCATCAACGGCGATGCTGAAGAATACGGGCAATGGCAACCACCAGCCGGAGAATGTGCGTCGGGTGGATTCCATTACAATGAGAAACCCTGGGTTCTGAATGACTGGTCACCAGCAACACTAACTGTAGACCAAAAAAAATCCCAGATAACAAAAGGGGCATTATTCAGGTATATCAAAGATATAAGGGTATTAAAATGCCCGAGGGCTAATGCCGACGAGGTGAGAACTTACTCTTTTGTTGACAGTATGAACGTTATAAACACTAAGGTGATGAACGTTGGCGCTGGCGCAATTGTGTTTAAGAGCCGCATACAGATTCGAAAAACGTCTGAACGATTTATTTTTATTGAGAACGGTGGCTCATTATCAGGAAATGGAGGATCGTGGGGCGGCTGGTCGGCCTATGTAAATACAGACAAATGGTGGGACCTGCCATCTTTAAGGCACGGCGACGGAACAACCTTTTCTTTCGCGGATGGACACTCCGAATACCACAAATGGCTCGACCCTCGAACTCTCGATGCTATTAAAACAGATACAACAGGAGTATTACAAGCCGGAAATAAAGACCTTCGCTGGACCCAGGTGGGTGTCTGGGGTTCAGATGTTGCAGGAAGAGGAACAGGTCTTTGAAATTCAACGATAACGCATATCACAGAAAAATCTTTAATAGTCTGTTTTATTTATTTTTTTGACATCTCACATCATCTTCATTTATATTTCGCCCCTGTTCCGTGACAAAACTGGTGACACCTGACAGGGAGTAATAAAGATGCACACACTCAAATCTCAATGGCTGGTTCACTCTCTCTCGCAACATAAAACAAATCCTGCCTGTAAAAACCCACGGCCCGTGCATCCGAGAATACCTCATAATCCCGCGAACCAGGTCTCTACCGTATGCCCGCGAGCTTTCTATCATCAACGCGACTCTTTTCAGATTCTTCACACCCGTATTATATGCCGAAAATGGTGGATGTTAAGCAAAAAATAGCGCTATTTTTTGAACGCAACTGGTGTATAATATGATATATTATCTCAAGTAATGATATAATTTTAGGACAACGCTTAAAAAAATAATGTTTCGTCTCGACTCTTTTAATTGTTTGGCGTCAGTAAAAGCTGAAGTCATCTTCTAATTCAAAGTTAAATCTGTCTCATTCTTGATGAAGACATACACCTGTGTCGTCCAAATTCAAGAACCAACTCGTGCAAATCGGCCATCTCCGTGCGTTGACCGAGCACTTTTTTGCTATCTTCAATGTCTATCCCCCTTGTTGGCGTGACCTTTATGAAATCTTTGGCAAAGTCAATAATAGACATCTATTGGGCAACAAATGGCATATCTTCTATGGTCAAATTGTGTTATACTATAATAACGCTAGGACATTCACATGTGTCTTTTGGGTGGGCTAGTTTTTTGGAGTTTTGGTGATGAAGTCAAATATAAGATTTGCTGCGATTGTCATTTTTGCGTTTCTTTTTTCGGTCCTGCCGGTCTATGCTGCTGATTTAACGGTCAGCGTTAATGCATCGTCATATATCCGCTCAATTCCTGAAACTATGTATGGAACAAACATGCAATGCTGGGACGACGCTCAAAACGGCAGCAATAACAATGTCAATACGCTGATAGCGGCGGCGGGCAATAGATACGTGCGCTGGCCGGGCGGTTCCTGGGGAGACGGGGTCCTTTGGAGCGATATGGAAGGCCCGAATTATTCAAACACATGGAGAGTTAGCTATGGCCAATCGATGTATAGAATAAATAAGTTTGACTCCATTATGCAGCCGATAGTTAATTTCTCGGGTATCTGGAGTGACGCTACAGGGACTGACGTCAACCATTGGGAAGCCGGGGCAATCAGTGCTGCGGCTGCCTGGGTTACTGACCAGAGTTCAAGAACCAATTGTGCACGTTACTGGGAAATCGGAAATGAGCAGGGCGGCCCGTGGGAGTACGGCTGGTTTTCAGGCATCAGCGGAACATATTACGGCAGCAGATACACTCATATGTATAACGCGATGAAGGCGATTAATCCGCGAATCAAAATCGGGGCAGACTGCGACCCCTGCGACACGTATCAGCCATGGGGATGGTATGTTGGAAAATGGACACGCGATATGTTAAACATAATGGAGGCAAATGGCATTCAGCCTGATTTTCTCATTATCCATTCATATCCAGGCGATACCGACAATGCGGCATTATTAGGCGGCGGTGTTTTGTATATTCGCGATTTTACAAACTCTTTGAATAATATAATTTCGACTTCAATAGGTCCTCAATATGTAGGCAAAATAAAATACTGGATGACGGAATGGGACGCCGGAAGCCCAAGCACTTACAATAGAGATATGTCTTATGTAAGCGCGTTATTCAAAGCACAGTATATTATGGAAATGTGCAAATACGGCTGGGAAGGTTCCAATCCATGGAGCCAGTATCAGTATCATAATAATGAAACTGGTTATCAGAATTATCAATTGTATCCGAAATGGTATGCCTCTCCGATGTTGAGTTATTATTTCGGCAGGGATATGGTTACTGCATCATCGACGGATTCTACGGTTAGAGCATACGCAAGCAGAGATGATGCCAATAATCTGACCATCTTTATGGCAAATAATTATCCGAGTACCGACAGAACGGTGCATATTAACATATCCGGTTTCGGTGCAGGAACGACAGGCGGACAATGGCTAATTCAACCCGCAGGTTCAATGTGTCCAAATGGAGTAAGTATCCAGGATTATAATTGCCTGATGATAAATGGAGTGGTGAATCCGAGTCCGTCAACCGTACCTTCATTAAGCAGCGTCGCTGTTACTACAGGTGATTCATTTGATATCAGTTTGCCGAGAAGCAGTATGCTAATGATTAAAATTCCGCCAGCTAACCAGACACAGCGATTGCCGTATGGCGGGACTCCGTGGCCCATTCCCGGGACGATTGAGGCGGAAAATTACGACACAGGCGGCCAGTTTGTCGCTTATTACGATACAACAGCTGGAAACAGCGGCGGTCAATACCGTTCGGATGATGTGGACATCGAGACATGCAGCGAAGGCGGTTATGATGTTACCGGCATCAAGACCGGCGAATGGCTGGAATATTCCGTCAATGTAGATTCTAACGGCTTATATAAAATTACAGCGCGGGTCGCTTCTGCGGACTCCAACCAGCAATTCAGAATCGAATTCGACGGCAGAGATGAGACGGGGCCCGTGCTTTTCGCATCGACAGGCGGGACACAGGTATTCGGCAATGCCGATGTTAACGTATTTCTTACCAAAGGCCCGCATACTATGCGGTTGTTGATGGATACGAATGACTGGAGCGTCGATATGCTCACATTTACAAAATTCGGCAACGGCACCGGTTCGGTTCTTCGCGAAGTTTGGGCAGGCATATCAGGTGGAACGGTTGCCAATCTGACATCAAGTGCGGATTACCCCTGGAATCCTACCGGCAGGTTTTTGGAGCATAGTTTTGAAGGGCCTACAAACTGTGCCGACAGTTACGGCACAAGGATTAGGGGATACCTGCATCCTGTCACGACCGGAACATATTATTTTTATATTGCCAGCGATGATGCCGGCGAATTATGGTTAAGCACCGATGAAAATCCTGCCAATGCCGTAAAAATCTGCCAGGTAACGAATGAGGTAAATGATTATCAATGGGATAGCGCTGCGGAACAGAAGTCGTCGGCAAAAACACTGGTTGCAGGACAGGCCTATTATATCGAGGCAAGACACAAGGAAAATACCGGCAGCGACAATATTGCAATTGGCTGGGAAGGGCCACGCATAATCAGGCAGGCCATTACAGGCGCTTATTTGTCTCCGTGTGTTATTGACTTTACGAACTTCAGTAATTTCGCGAGCCAGTGGCAGAAGACCGGGTGCTCATTAGCCAACAACTGGTGTCATGGCTGCGACTATAACCATGACCGCAAAGTTCAGCTTGATGACCTGATACAGTTTGCTGATAACTGGTGGCTCTACGGCGGTGAGTAAGCCAGTTAGGGCGAGTTGATGCAAATATAAGGGCCGCAAATTATTTTGCGGCCCTTTTTATTTTTACTGTTATTCGTGGCGGAGGGATTCGATCTGATTCAGTTCTTTTCCATTGTAGTAGTAGTTATATACCTCGTCTCGTGTGGATTTGCTATAATAGTTATAAACAAAAATATGGATAATGCCATAAACTGGACATTTAATTTGGGTCTTCCTTTTTACGCCAAGTTTTTACGAGGTACGCCAGAAACAACACTTAATTTGTTTTTCTTCGTGGTGTAATATTATTTAATAACAAATTTTCTTCGCGGCAAACGCGGTTTTTTGAAGTGATTTTTTAGTAAACGCTGGGTTTGACGGAAGGAGAATATCCGAGTTGGCCCCAGCAGCCATACTGGACTCTATAAAGGTCCTGTTTGCCCGCGGTAGTTGTCGGTGGATAATGCGGCGAGCTTGACGGATTATAAGCCCCTTGTATATATCTATTGCCAAGCTCAAGGGATTCTTTGCTCCATTTCCAATATTCAGCGTGATTATCCGCGAAAGAAAAGACTTGTCCGTCACCGTGCCGGATCTCCGGGGCGTCCCACCATTTTTCTGCATTATACATAACCGCAAAACTATCCGGCGTCACTTTACCTTCGTCCATAAAAACAATCCTGGTTGCCGTTTTTGTTATTGAACTTCTATACTTTATCAAAGTTAACCCAGTACCTCTGCCGCAATCAGGCGCACATGGCATGCCATTCATCGAATCCATTGCATTATATGTAAATAATTCTCCTTTATTGGCTGTAGGACAGCGATATATCTTGAAGTCCGGCGCATATCTAAATAACCCACCGGTCTGTATAGCGCATTTCGCGGCTTCTTCAGGAAGTGACTGAGTATAACTATAAAATGCGCCTCCGACCCATGGTAATTCATTATCGTGTCCATTACCGAGTGCCGGAACTTTAGCTTTGGCGATATAAGGATCTCCGACCGGACAATCAGGACACGGGTCGCACTGAGGCGAACCTTCAACTGGTGTAGCAGTATTAACAATTTTATCGTTGTAGGTATCCGCATACGCACCCCAGGCGACGGTCAACTGCTTGATATTATTCATGCAGACAATACGTTTGGCCTGTTCACGTGCCCTGTTCAGGGCGGGCAGCAGCACGGCCATAAGAAGGGCGATGATAGCAATAACGACTAACAGTTCTACGAGAGTAAATGCTTTTTGTCTGTGCATAATTAAACCCTATATATGCCGGATTTCCCAAATAAATCCGACTCTATTATTTAGTATAATGAATGTATTGACTACGGTGTATGCCAATTGTTGCCCAATAGATGTCTATTATTGACTTTGCCAAAGATTTCATAAAGGTCACGCCAACAAGGGGGATAGACATTGAAGATAGCAAAAAAGTGCTCGGTCAACGCACGGAGATGGCCGATTTGCACG
>PMZJ01000026.1 GCA_003170415.1 Phycisphaerales bacterium
AATAAAAATCCGTGTAATCTGTGATGGCTACAAAGCTTATTTTCAAAAATCGATAAGTTTGGCGGGTTAATCTGTCCGCCTCGCTCCTAAAGGGCAGGCGAGATCTCGCCAAGGGCGGGGGCAACTTGCCCTTCTACTCTGACACACACAAAACGAGGGGCAAGTAGGGGCAAGTACCGTTTTCAGCGTAATAATGAGGTTTTTTTCTCAAAAACCAGGGGCAAGTTGCGTTTTTAGCGTCCAAATGAGGGACAAGTACCGTTTTTAGCTCAATAACCGCGTTCTTGGCGGTGAATAAATTACCGAAGTTTATCTGCTAAGGATTGGGCTAATTTGGCGGAGTTGGCTATAGGGCCGGAGATAGTGGCGTATCTGAAATTACTGCCATCGGGGTCACTGAAACAGCCCCAAATGGTAATCTTTCCTTCAGATAAACGAGCGAATACGCCGGCTGGGGCGTGACAGCCGCAGCCCAAAGCGGAAAAGACCAGCCGTTCGGCTGTTGTCGTAATGCGATAATCCTTATCATCGAGTTTTGAGACGATTTCTTTTGTTTCGTTATCGTCGGCTCTAACTTCAACTGCAAGAGCGCCCTGTGCAGGCGATGGGATAAACTTGGTCGGGTCAAAGATGATTGAGATTTTGTCGCTCAAACCTAATCGTTCAAGACCTGCCCGCGCCAAAACGATTGCGTCAAAATCGCCCTGTTCGAGTTTTTTCAGACGGGTGGTAACATTGCCTCGTATGGGGACACACTGCAAATCGTTTCGCAGTCGTTTTAACTGAACGGTCCTTCGTAAACTCGACGTGCCGACTATCGCTTCTTTGGGCAATTCATCGAGGGATTTTATCAGCGAGGCGGTTACGAGGCAATCTTCGGGAAACTTGCGGTCGAGGACTGCGCCAATAGTTAAACCATCACGAATCGCGGTGGGTAAATCCTTGTAACTATGAACCGCTATATCCGCTTCTTTGGCGAGCAGGGCGTCTTCGAGAATTGAGGTGAAAAAGCCGGTCTCTTTCAATTCCCAGAGTGTTGTTCGGCGGTCTTTGTCGCCCTGACTTGCGATTTTTTTGATGCGGATTTTGATGTCTGGATATAGCTTTTGAAGAGCGGCTACGACGATTTGGGTTTGTGCTATTGCCAGCGAGCCGGTGCGGGTCGCGATGGTGAGCGTTTTCTTCATTGTTTTTTCACCGCAGAGATCGCGGAGACCGCAGAGAAAAATATTATAAATAGATTCCTCGACTGCGCTTCGCTTCGCTCGGAATGACAACAAGAGAGAATGCTGTGTAATCTGTGAAATCTGTGGTTCATTTGGGCTGCTCTTCGTCGAGGAGGAACATTTTATTTACCAGGTCAAGTGCGCGAAGCTGCTGGGTGGTGGGGTCATCGTCGCCGGCGTCTTTGAGGAAGCTGACCGGGCCGTGGAGGAGCTTTTTGGCGAGTGATTCGGCGAAGGTTTCGAGTTTAGCGGCGTTAGCGGGGCCGAAGTCCTTCGCATAGCGTCTGGCTTCGGCGCGGGCCAATTCAATCGCCCTTTGAGTAAGCTGGGTAACAACGGGGACGACGGATAACGAGTCGCGCCAGTTTGCGAATTGTTTTGTGAAGTCATCGACGATTTTTTCGGCCTTGGGGATTTCGGTCGAGCGTTTTTCTCTGTTGACGGCTATTCGCTTGTCGAGGTCGTCTATATTAACGATTGTGACGCAGTCGAATTGTGCGATGCGCTCGTCGATATCCCTGGGGACAGCTATATCAATTATCAGCAGTGGTTTTTTGCGTTTGCTCAGAACGTCTTTTACGCTTTCATAGTTGACGACGGGCTGCGTTGCGCCTGTTGAGGCGATAACCAGGTCAGCTTCATCTAAGCAGGCGGGTATTTCGTCAAGGCCGATTACGCGACCCGTGCCTAAGCGTCCGCACATTTCGTCGGCATTGTCCTTGTTGCGGTTGGCGATAATCAGTTGTTTGAGTCCCGCCTTGACCAAGTATCTTGCGGCCAGCTCAGCGTTTTCGCCCGCGCCGATAATTATCGCAGCGGATTTTTCGGGTTTGATTTTTTCTTTTGCCAGTTCGACCGCGGCCAAGCTGATTGAGACGGCGCCGCAGTTGATATCGGTTTGTGTTCGGACGGCTTTGCCTACGCGAAACGCGGTATGAAACAGCCGATGAAAGATGAACCTGCTCGCCTGGCATCCGATTGACTCGATATAAGCGGCCTTGACCTGTGAGAGTATCTGGTTTTCGCCCAACATTTGTGAGTCAAGGCCCGCGGCGACGGCAAATAAATGGCGTGCGACGTCGATGCCGTGTTTTTGTTTGCAGTATTTTTGCCAGGTTTGCCCGGCCTCATCGCCCAACTGCCCCATCAGCTCGCTGACGGGTTTTATCCAGTCGGTATCTTTTTTGGCGTAGAGGTAAATCTCGGTGCGGTTGCAGGTCTGCAGAATGGCCGCCTCGACGATGCCATCCTTATCAAGCAATGCGCGCAACATTTCCTGCTGCTGACCATTGGCAAGCGATACCTTTTCCCGTTGGCCAATCGGGCAATCATGATAATTTACGCTCTGAAGCACTAATTCCATATCGTGCCTATTATAACCCCCGTTGACCCATACTGCTATATTTTACGGCGTCCCAAACCCATTGTGCTTGCGAACGCGGTCGTTTTTGTGATAATGCGGTTTTCGTTTCGAAGGGTTTTGAAGGCGAGTATGCAATCAGTGGGATTAAAAAATGGTTTAAGACGTGTTGTTTTGTGGGCAGGGCTTTTGCTTATCCTGCTTTTGATAGTTTTTTCAATATACGGGGCGTTCATCGGGGCAGAATCCGCGAAGGAATTTTTCAATTCAATACCACTGTCTGTTTACTGGCTTGCGTTCGCAATCCTGTTAATCTCGGCAATAGCGCAGTTTCGCCGATTGCTTTGTTTTCGGGGGCTTTTCCTGATTCATCTTGGCTGCATAGTTGTTCTCGCGGGCGGCATAATCGGCTCACAGGCGGGGTTTAAGGTTCAGGATAAATTGTTCGGCACGGACACGATTCGCACGGGCCAAATGGTAATCAACGAGGGGACAACCGAGCGGGCGGTGGAATTGGAAGACGGCGTAATCAAGATGCTGCCCTTCGCGATAAAGCTCGTGGATTTCAAAATTGAGTATTACCAGCCGGGACAGTTGATTATCAGAACGCCAAAGGGAGAGGGGTTTAAAATTCCCGCCCAGGAGGGACAAAAGTATATGCTTGGTGTGGATTCGACAAGCTCACCACAGGCTGATTTGGGAAGCGTTGAGATAGTCAGGCGATTCGAGAATTTCAAACTGGCACGGGAAGGTGACAAGAGAATCGCGATTGATGATGTCAACGGCGGCCCTAATCCGGCTCTTGAACTGCTGCTTAAACAGCCCGATGGCAGTGAGACGACAAAATATGTATTCGAGCGTTTTCCCGGCCACGCAAGGCCCGATGATAATCTCCAATTTTCTTATCGCAGGTCGGTTAAGGATTTCCTAAGCGACGTTGAGGTCGTCAAAGATAATAAGGTTGTTGTGCGGAAAAGTATCGAGGTCAATAAGCCGTTGCATTTCGGCGGGTATCTTTTTTACCAGCAGGGTTACGACGGCGACGCGGGCCGATATACCGTGCTTGGTGTAACAAACGACAGAGGGCTGGGAATAGTTTTTCTCGGCTACATCCTGCTCTGCACCGGGGTCTTCTGGCAGTTCTGGCTGCGTCATATTTTCGGCGACAGGGAGATGGAAGATTAAATGATAGCGGTCAAATATGCAATTCAGGGATTTCTGATTTACGCCGCGATGGCCGGGTATTTACTGGCGTTTGTCGTGATGTTGTCGCGCCGGCGAAAGGCGGGGCATATTTTATTTTTGGCAGGGTTCCTGCTTAGCTGCGCGGCAATTGTTTATCGCTGGTTGCACGTCGGGCATATTCCGTTGCAAAATCTGTTCGAGGTGTTTTTGTGCCTTGGCGTTCTGGCGTATCCGATTTCGATTTTCTGCAATCGCGTTCTGCGAGTAGGCGGCGTCGCGGCTGATATGCTGATTGGAGTCGTTGTGCTTTTCCCGGCGGGATTCATCTTTAGTGCCGAGCCGCAGCAATTACCACCTGCTTTACAAAGCTGGCTTTTCGGCCCTCACGTCCTTGTTTATATGCTTTCGTATATCCTGATGACGAAAGCAGCCGTGCAGGCGGCAATCCAGCTATCAGGTGGTCCCTTCGACTATGCTCAGGGCGGGCAGACAAAAGACAATCTGCTTGCTCCCGAAGATGCGACATATCGAATGATTTGCGCGGGTTTTCCGCTGTTGACGCTTGGTCTTGTTCTCGGAAGCATCTGGGGACAAAATGCCTGGGGCGACTGGTGGGGCTGGGACCCGAAGGAATTATGGTCGCTCGCCTCCTGCCTGGTTTACGTCGGCTATTTTCATTTCCGCTATATGTTCGGCAAACGATTCCCGCGGATAAATTCGCTCTGGGCAGTCGTCGGCTTAGTCGTCATCATAATTACACTGTTATGGGTGAACCTATCAAAGCTATTCCCCGGCCTGCACAGTTACGCGATGTGAAACCTTGATACTTGGCAAGAGGGGCGGTTTGGGGTATAAAGCTGGGGGTTTGGTAATATTAATCGTTTTTGAAAGGATAATAAAAATGGTCAGGAACGCGATTTTGGGTTTGGGGATAATTGTATTGTTGGCGGGAGTAGTAAATTGCGCGGAGCCGAATGCGGCGCCGGCGAAAAAGAAGCCGGAAGTAATTCAGTGGGTGGAAGTGGATGGTCAAAAATGGATGGTTCACGATGAAAAAAGGCCGATGGCCCCGGTTGTCACGTCGGGCGAGGCGAGCTGCGACGATAAAGTCGGGACGGCTCCTTCGGACGCGATTGTGCTGTTTGACGGCAACGACCTGTCAAAGTGGGAATCAGCCAAGAAACCAGGTCAGCCCGCGCCATGGAAAATGGGCGAAGGGTATTTCGAAACCGTAAAGGACGCCGGCTTCATCCGCACAAAGCAGAAATTCGGGTCGTGTCAGCTTCATATCGAATTTGCCACGCCGGAAAAGGTAATGGGCAACAGCCAGGGACGCGGCAACAGCGGCGTATTCCTGATGGATATGTATGAGGTGCAGGTGCTCGATAACTACAACAATAAGACTTACACCGACGGCCAGTGCGGAGCTCTTTATGGCCGCAATCCACCACTTGTCAACGTCTGTCGAAAGCCAGGCGAATGGCAGACATACGATATAATCTTCCACCAGCCGACGTTCAAGAACGGCAAGGTCGATAGAAAAGCACGCTTCACCGTCTTCCAGAATGGCGTCTTAATCCAGGACAACGTCGAGCTTCAGGGCGGGACCAACTGGATAGGCCCGCACGAAGTAACCGACTATGTGCCGCACGAAGATAAAAGACCGTTATCACTGCAGGACCACGGCAACCCGGTTAAATTCAGAAATATCTGGGTTCGCGAATTGAAAGATTAACAAAACCGCCGCAAAAACACTAAGACACAAAGGTAATTGATATAAAAGAGAAAAGGCCGGGCATAAATGTCCGGCCTTTTTTATGCGCAGAAGGCGTTTATCCGCCCCAAAAAAGTAATCTTGCCAAAAAAGCGGTTTTTTTAAACTAAAACACTCGCTAAAATCGTCAGGTTAGTAGTTGAAGCTTCGACTGCTATATAGCTTTGGAAAGTGTGGGAATGTCTGAAGACAAACAAATATTGAAACAACTGCAAAAAGGCGACAAGGATGCCTTGCGCCTGCTCTATGAAAAGTATGCGGATATTTTAGTCAGCGTTGCCGTGTCATTAGTTTCCGACATTCAGACCGCCGAGGATTGTCTTCACGATGCGTTTATTGATTTTGCGACGGCTGTGCCGGGGCTGCGGATTCACGGTAATCTCCGCAGTTACTTGATAAGCTGCGTCGCAAACCGTGCGCGTGACCTGCTGAGAAAAAGAGCAAAGTTGGCGAACGTGGACGTGGGGCTGGTTGAGCTTGCAGCGAATACCGATGAGCCGAGCAGCCGGCTCACAACCAGCGAAGGCGCCCAGCAGGTATTTGACGCGCTTGTACAGCTGCCTTATGAACAGCGAGAGGTATTTATCCTGCATGTACAGGGGGATATGACCTTTCAGCAGATTGCCGAACAAGTTGGGGCGTCAATCAATACGGTGCAAAGCAGATATCGTTACGGGATTGAAAAAGTAAGGTCCCTTTTGAATACAGAGTGTGAAAATGAATAACGAAAAGGTAGAAGAACTGGCCAAAGAAATACGAATCAAACCGGATGTTATTAACAAAGACCGGATTCTTGCCGACGCCGCGAACGCCCTTGACAAGGCCATAGCGGCAAAGGCGCCGGCCGCCGGAATTAGTTTATGGAGAACGATTATGAACAGCAGAATAACCAAATTCGCCGCCGCAGCGGTGATAATAATTGCGATAGTGATTTCAGCCACTGTATGGAACAAGTCAATCCCAACTGCTTCGGCTGCGGCAGTCCAGATGCTTACTGAGGCAACCAAGGCAGTTGAAGACGTGCGGTCAATTCACATCAAGGCGCAGATGCGAACCCTTCCGGGCGACAACTTCTCGTTAATCGGCCTGGAGTATGATTTTGTGCCGATTGAGATGTGGAAGAAGGTGGATGACGCGGGTATTTTGCGATGGCGAATCGAGAAACCAATGCGCGTGATTGTTACGGACGCCAACTCGACAATAATGTTAATAAGGCCCAATTACGCCGTCAAAAGTGAGAGGCCGTATCCTATCGGCTGTTTCGATGCCTGGTGCGGGTATCTGCTGAATGTTAACGGCCTTCTCGACAATGCAATGCGGGAAGCGAAAAATCGGGCGGATACCGAATTGCATCTGCGGCAAACAGTGTCGAGCAGCGGACCGGAATCAGTTCTTGAGATTGAGAGCAAGGCGGCCGGCGACTTGACAAACGATTATCTCAGGAACAAGTTCATTTCTGAATCTGATAACAAGAAGGTTTATTACTTTGATGCCCAAACCAAGCTCCTGAAAGGTTTCGAGGTATTCGTGCACACAGACAAAGGAGACGTCCTGATTTTTGAGGTCAATGAGATTGAATACAACCCGCAAATCGACGATGGGCTGTTCAAACTTGAGTTGCCGCAGGATGTTATATGGTCGCAGGAACCGCAAGTCCTGCCGGACAACGAAAAATATGTGAATATGACGCCAAAACAGGCGGCTGAGACGTTTTTCAAGGCCTGCTCGGAGAAAAACTGGGACGAAGTTCTCAAATTCTGGTCAGCATCACGTATTGATGAACGATTAAAAGAGTATGTCGGCGGGCTGGAGATTATAAGTATCGGTGAGCCATTCAAATCAGGTTTGTATCCGGGTTGGTTCGTGCCTTACGAAATCCGGCTTCAGTCACAGGAATTCAACGTGCGTCTCTCCAACGCAAACTCCGCGAAGAGATTCGTAATAACGGGAGAGTATGATTCTAAACTGCAACTCACAAAGGAAAAGAAATGGTCGAGCGAGCCAAATATCCTGCCCGATAACGATGTTTATGCCAAAATGTCGCCGCAAGAGGCGGTGAAGAAATATTTCGAGGCATTTTCAAAGCTGGACTGGGATGAAATGCAAAAGTTTGAGCCGGCCGCAGATGTGAAAGCAATGAAGAGCGAATTCGAGGAAGCGAAGAAACACGGTATGGATGTTAAAGAACAAATTCCAACTGTGGAGGTTGGAGAATCCTCCTGGTCGGCGGAGCAATCCGCTTACTTCGTGAAGTGCCATATATCTGGTGTTAAAAAGTTTAACCTGGCGGTGAGAAACGATAATCCCGCAAAGCGATGGGTTGTTGATGGCGGGCTCTGATAACCTGATGTGACAATGATAATAGGCCGGGCATAAATGTCCGGCCTTTTTTATGCGCAAAGCGGATTAGCGTATGGTTTTTATCTCTTGCCTATTTGCATTCTCATGTTTAATATAAGAGGGTAGTTGACGTCTTGTCTTTTACTTAAAGGACGCGATATCTATGAAGAAAGCTTTAGTTACGGGTATTACAGGCCAGGATGGCTCCTATCTGACAGAGCTTCTCCTTAAAAAGGGCTACGAGGTCTGGGGCATCGTCCGCAGAAGCTCGTCGTTCCACACGGGCAGAATCGACCATTTGTATAAAGACCCCCACGAAAAACCCCGTCTTCGCCTTGTTTACGGTGACCTCACTGATGGCGGCAACCTCTCATCAATTGTTAACGAAATCCAGCCGGATGAAGTTTATAACCTCGGTGCCCAAAGCCACGTCAAGGTCAGTTTCGAAACCCCCATTTACTCCGTTAATGTCGATGCACTCGGAACCCTCCGCCTACTCGAAGCTCTCCGTGGAATGAAAACGCTCCCGAAGTTCTATCAGGCCTCCAGCAGCGAAATGTACGGCAAAGTCGTCGAGGTCCCGCAGACCGAGAAAACCCCCTTCTATCCTCGAAGTCCCTACGCCTGCGCCAAGGTTTACAGCTTCTGGCAGACCGTCAATTACCGCGAAGCTTATGGCCTTTTCGCATCCAATGGCGTCCTGTTCAATCACGAGTCCCCTCGCCGGGGCGAAACGTTTGTCACTCGGAAAATCACCCGCGCCGCCACTCGCATAAAACTTGGCCTTCAGGACAAGCTCTACCTCGGCAATCTCGATGCCAAACGTGACTGGGGCTATGCAGGCGATTATGTCGAGGCGATGTGGCTCATCCTTCAGCAGGATAAACCAGACGATTTTGTGATAGCCACCGGCGAATCCCATTCCGTTCGTGAGTTTGTCGAGGAGGTCTTCGGCTATCTCAATATGGACTGGCATAAGTACGTCGAAGTTGACCCTATGTATTTTAGACCCACTGAAGTAGATATGCTTCAGGGCGACTCTACCAAGGCACAAAAAGTTCTCGGCTGGAAACCAAAGGTCGCTTTCAGGGAACTCGCAAAAATGATGACCGATGCCGATATGAAAATCGCCGAGCACGAGAAAATTATCGCCGAGCACGACAGAAAACAATGAGCGACTTTTTCAAAGACAGGCGGATAGTGGTTACGGGCGGGGCCGGCTTCCTTGGTGGTTATATCATTGATGGCCTCCAAAAACGCGGCTGTAAAAATATCCTCGTCCCCAAAATCGAGGACTACAACCTCATCAACCTCCCCGACGTTATCCGGATGTATGATGATATGAAACCTGATATCGTCATTCACCTCGCAGCCGTCGTAGGCGGCATCGGTGCAAATCGCCGGCACCCGGGCAAATTCTTCTATGAGAACCTTATGATGGGCGTCCATCTCATCGAACAGGCACGCCTTCGCAATCTCGAAAAATTAGTCGCCCTCGGAACCGTCTGCTCGTATCCCAAGTTTACCCCTGTTCCCTTCAAGGAAGACGACTTATGGAATGGCTATCCCGAGGAGACAAACGCACCTTATGGCCTGGCAAAAAAAATGCTCCTCGTGCAGTCCCAGTCCTATCGCACCGAATATGGTCTCAACAGCATATTCCTTGTCCCTGTCAATCTCTACGGCCCAGGAGATAATTTCAACCCCGATAGCTCCCACGTCATTCCCGCCCTTATAAAAAAATGCGTCGAATCAATCGACGCCGGTGACGACCATATCGTCTGCTGGGGAACCGGAAAGGCCTCACGGGAGTTTATTTATGTAAATGACGCCGCAGAGGGCATTCTCCTGGCCACCGAACGCTACAACGGCCCCGAACCCGTTAATATCGGCGCAGGGTTTGAAATCACTATCAAGGACCTCGTCGATAAAATTGTAAAGCTCACCGGCTTCAAAGGCGAAATCCGCTGGGATTCCTCCAAGCCCGATGGCCAGCCACGCCGCTGGCTTGACGTCTCGCGAGCCAAACAACTCTTCGGCTTCGAGGCCCAAATGTCATTCGACGAGGGCCTGAAAAGAACCATCGATTGGTTCCTCGAAACCCGACCCCGTACCCCTTAATAAATGCGAATTGCACCAAAACGCCGGCCCTGGATTTTGCTTGGTTTTGGGCCTGTTTGACGATATAATATGGAGGCAGCAATGATGGGCTGCACCCATATTTTAACCGTATTGATGAGGGTTCAGCAATGAGAGGTTTGATTATCGGCGTTTTGGTTCTTGCGACGTTTGGTGTTTGCGGGGGAGCTCCCACCCCGGCTGTTGCCCAGAAACCGGGCGACTGGACGCTCGACGTCCGTTTTGAGAATCCGTTGCAGATTACTCTTGATGGTACGATGCCGCAGCGTTATTGGTACATAATTCTTACCATTACAAATGAATCAGGTAAAGACGTCGGTTTTTATCCCGACGCCCAGCTTGTTACCGATACCCTTCAGGTCGTTCCCGCCATAAAGGGGACTTCCGCTGTCCTCTTTGATAAAATTAAAACTCGCCACCAGAGCAAGTATCCGTTCCTTCAGCTTATGGAAAACGCCGGAGATAAAATCCTCCAGGGACAGGACAACACCGTTGATATTGTCGTCTGCTGGCCTGATTTTGACCCCAATGCCAAAAACGTGGGCATATTCATTACGGGCCTCAGCAATGAAACAGTCGCCGTTGACCATCCCACCGACAAGGACAAAGACGGCAATCCGGTAAAAGTTTACCTCCGCAAAACCCTTGAGCTTAACTACTCAATCGCCGGCGACCCCAAATTCCGCCCCGACCAGAAGCTCAAATTCGAAAACAAAACCTGGGTAATGCGTTGATTTGGCTGACCGCTTGTCCGTCGATTTGTCGAGGGGCTCGCCGGGGGTTTCTCGCATTATTCTTTTGGCTGGTTTGCCGCCTTCTGCATAAGCTCGTGTACCCACTCCTCAAAAAATACCGGGTACAGATTCATTTTTTCGCTGCCCAATTGTGCCCCGTTTTTGGATAAAAGTCCGCGCAGAAAGTCCTTGTGTTCTGGGAATTGTTCCCCGATGCGTTTCAAATATAACGCCGCCAGCGTTTTAAGCCGCTGTTTTTTAACCGCCTCATTTTGTTCTGCCGCCCTGAAGAACCGTCTCACCGAATCCACCGTTACTCCTGCCTCGGGAAAATAAGACGCCAGCCGTTGAGGCGGCTTGCTCGGCAGCATAAAATCTTCGTCCATAGACGAGTCCGTCTCTTCCGGCTCATAATGGATAAACGGGTCGAAGAAAAATATCGCCGCGTTATAATCCCTCCTGAGATTCGCAAGATAAGGCACAAAAACATCCGGCGACTTTCCCGCCCCAAAAAGATTCAAAGGCCCATCACCAACCAGCACCGTAAAACAAAACCGATTCAAATCCTTGCGGTTGTACCCGACGATTTTATTGTATGCCTGCTGAATCTTGTGCAGCGTCGCTCTTCGCACGTCCATTATCAGCATCCTTGCGTAAACCGTCCGGTCAACTATCGCCTCTATTTCTTCGAGCCGATGCTGCCAATCTGCTTGCTTGGGAACAACTAATTCGTAGAACCTTGTCTTGCTGTCGTTATGCAGCCGGTCATAAATGTCCCAGCCCAGCACCCTGTCCAAAGTCAGGATATGAATCCTCGGCTCTCGCTGCTGATAACTCAATACGTCAAATTCTTCGCCCATTTTTCGGCTTTTCCTCAAACGGATAAATCCCGCTGCCCGATGGCTTGCCCCTGAGTTACAACTTCTTTATTATACTCGATTTACCGCTTTTTTTAAATTATTTTTGCTGTGTTTTTGAGGGTTGTTACTTAATTCATAACCCACTTGATTAAGTCAATCGTCTCGATTATAAATGCCCAAATGGCCAAAATAAAGAATGCCCATTTATGAAATACATATTCAATGGGAATCTTATCCATAGGGAACCTCAATAATGATTGATAAGAAATACTGGAAGGCCTTTTTGACTGGCGCAGCGGCTACGATATTGACTATTTTCGCAATAATCAAAGGCGGAGCGGAATTAAAGGAAATTTTCTGGACTAACCCACAGATATTGAACGCCCAAAACTGCACATGCGCGGCTTGGGAAGGTGGCGAAACGATCAACTTTGAATTATTAGTCAACAATCCGGGTTCAAAAAACTGTTCTGTAATTGAAGTAAATTTGATTTGGCCGGACGGGCTTGCTGCCGACCTTGACACTTGGGGCGAAAGAATAACACACTTACCTAAAACAATAGCACCAGGTTCGAGTGAAATAGTTAAAATGTCGGGATACGGCCACAAAAGGCACAAGGCATCTGCTACAGATTGGTCACTTATTCCCGAAGGCAAATTGGTATTGCGGCCAGATCAAAACTCTGTTGAAGCTACCGCGTTAGTTAAATTTAACACCGGATATATTGCTAAAAAGAAAATTGATTTTATTGTCTCTCGCAATTAAAACCCCTTATGCGTTAAGTATATACATCGCAATTATTTTTTAAGCGCATCTTTTGGATAAAAATAATACGCCTGCATCCAACTATAATAATAATCTGAACCTTTTATGAATATATTTGGGTCTTCATAATCATTGAAATCGTCTTCTCTGGTAAATTGTTCGACGCGTAAATACTTATTAAAATCCGGACGTTCAGATAGATTAGTTAATTTGACTTGCCTTGCCATGCTAATAGGCAGTAGAAACTTTTTTTGCCCCATATCAATTTTTTGTAAAATTACCGAATTGAAATCTTCAAGAAGAGCCCGTATATCTTGCTTGGTGTCTGTATTGTGAACCTGCTTTTGATTTTCTTTATACATTGAATACGATGTAAGTATTGTGCTTATATATAGAAGCCCAAGAACAATAAGAAGACGATAAGACCAAGGGATTGATTCTAATATCTTTTTTGTTTGTTTCATTCTGCCCTCCACTTTAAGTTTAGGGAGGAGCAGCCAGAAAGCGAAAACCACAAAACTGAGCAAAGTGGTAATGCTGCTATAAGAAGAAACAAGTCCTTTGAATAATTCTTGAATAAATCGCCAAACCATAATCTAAGAGCATAAACAAGTGCATTAAGCTGGTAAAGCATTTTCCGCCTCCCTCTGTGCGTTAAGTATATACATTGCCCTAACTGCAAGCCGTTCGCCTACGTTTCGCCGGTGGTAAAAGACCTTTATTTTGATTTGACGT
Source organism: Phycisphaerales bacterium (assembly GCA_003170415.1). Taxonomy (GTDB): domain Bacteria; phylum Planctomycetota; class Phycisphaerae; order Sedimentisphaerales; family Anaerobacaceae; genus Fen-1362. Next base: position 13,120 of record PMZJ01000026.1, read on the forward strand.
CAGGGGCAGGTTGAGGTATTTTGCTCATAATATCGAGGGGCTGCAATTGATAAAAACGGGTTTAAGGAGATTGCTATGAGAACACGAATTCCACTGATTGCATTCACAGTTATTATTAGTATTGTTTGCGCAAACCAGCGTATTTTCGCTGAGGAAACGGCAGTTCAAAAAGGAAAGGAGAAAGCCATGTCTGTGAAATTACAATGGTTCGGCCACGCCAGCTTCAAAATTTCCAGTGGCAGCGACGTAATTTATATCGACCCCTGGAAACTCAAAGACGCCCCGCACGACGCAACCATCGTTCTCGTCAGCCACAGCCACCCCGACCATTATTCCGCTGAGGATATCGCAAAGGTCTCTGGTATGACCACAAGATTCATTGCCGCAGAGGACGTCATTCAAAAACAGGGAAAAGGTCAGGCCCTCAAACCCGGCCAGTCAATTGACGTCAACGGCATTAAAATCACCGGCGTTCCCGCCTACAACCTTGCCAAACAATTCCACCCGAAATCCAATAACGGGCTGGGTTTCGTCATTGAAATCGCCGGAAAACGCATATATTACGCCGGCGACACCGACCTCACCGACGAAATGAAGGCCCTCAAAAATATCGACCTTGCCCTGCTGCCGGCAGGGGGCAAATATACTATGGATGCTGCCGAGGCCGCCGAGGCGACAAGACAATTCAAACCAAAGCAGGCGATACCTTATCACTGGGGCGATATTGTTGGCAGCCAGGCCGATGCCGATAACTTCAAAAAACTGGCCGCCTGCAAAGTTACAGTCCTCAAACCCGGCGAATCCATAACAGTTGATTAGTATCTCTTAATTCCGACATTTTTGCAGGGGTTTGTTTTATAGGATGGCCGCAGATGGCCTCTATTTTGCCCGCCGATGTGCCGTGGGTAAGGGCAACCCTTATTTTTAGATTCTAAATGCCTTACTTTGCCAGTTGCGGTCTGTCTATGCTGTATAATTACGATTATCGGATAACCGAAGGCGGCTTTACCTGAAATACTAAAACATATCCGGTGCGGTAAACGTAGATACTAATGAACGGGACCGGCTGGGGGGAAGCCAGCAAAACCGTAAAAGTCCGGGCTGCATAGCTACCCAACCTCCTTGCAATGGCGGCCCGGCTTCTTTTTAGTTTCTCGGCAAGCGCACTATGAAATTTCCTTCTCGCTTTTCGCTTTGCTTAGGTCTTATTAACATTATGCACTGTGTGGCAGCGCGGGCATTCAACCGTCGCCGCGCTGTAATTCGGCGGTATCTTCAGCGTCATTCCGCACGCGCACGTCAGGAAAATAAATCCGTTTACTTTCCGCATAATATCCCCGACCTGGCGAAGCTGCTTTTCCTTCTGCTCGTTCTTAGCCTCCGCGCTTGCCTGCCTAAGGGCGATATCTTCTTTCGTTAACGCCGATACCGGCATAACGGTCCTGCTTTTCGTCACGTTCACAAACGCGTCCGAATAATCCTTCAATGACGCCCCTTGTGACATATTCCGCAAAATCCGTATTCTCTCCGATATCGGCGGATGTGTGCTCGTCAGGTCTGACAAGTTCCATTGCCCCATCTTTTTGAACGGGTTGACTATGAACATCGGCGCCGTAACCTTGTTGGCCGACGCGAGTTGCGGGGCCCGGTCGTTCGCGATTTTCTCCAGCGCGCTGGCAAGCCCCTCCGGATACCGCGTCAGCCGAACCGAACCGGCGTCGGCTAAGTACTCACGTCGTCTTGACAACGCAAAATACAGCAACTGTGTCATAATCGGCGCCAGAATCGCCACCACAATCGCTATTATTAACAGTATCGCCGCTCCGCCGCCGCCTTTGCCCCCGCCGGATGAATATCTTCTCCTCGACCCTCCGCCATACATCATCCCTCGCAAAAAGACCTGCGAAAGAAGTACTACCGACCCCAGCATAATCCCCGCCAGAGTTACAAACAAAATATCCCGATGCAGTATATGGCTCATCTCGTGTCCCACAACTCCCTGCAGCTCATCGCGGTTGAGTTTCGCGAGTAACCCTGCTGTTACCGCGACAGATGCTGATTTGGGGTTGCGCCCCGTCGCGAACGCGTTGGGTGCGGGGTCGTTGATGATATAAACCTTTGGCATTGGCAGCCCCGAGGCAATCGACATTTCCTCAACTACGTTAAACAACTGCGGATGAACGTCGTGCGTAACAGCCGTTGCGTTGCTCGCCGCAAGCAGAATCTGGTCGCCCGATGAAAAACTAATCAGTGTAAGCACCACCCAGATTCCCGTTGCTATCATCAGCCCGAGCATCCCGCCGTCAGGCCCACTGATTGCCATACCGATAACTGCCCCCAGCCCAAGCAGGCAAACCGCCATCAGCATCAGCAGCAGGACCGAATTCCTCTTATTTATCCGTATCAGTTCCCACATAATTTCTTAAGGGGTATTTTTTATTAGAAACTGACTTTTGGTGCTTCACGTTCCGCCGCCGCTGAAACCTCAAAGAAATCCCGCTTGGTGAAGCTGAATATCCCCGCCACGATGTTCGACGGGAACATCTGTATCCTGTTGTTGAAGAACATTGTCTGGTCGTTATACGCCTGCCGCGAAAACGCAATCTTGTTCTCCGTGCTCGACAGTTCCTCCTGGACCGCTAAAAAGTTCTGGTTTGCCTTCAGGTCGGGATAGTTTTCGACAACCAGCATGAATTTGCTCAGCGCATCGCCCAGCGCTCCTTCCGCCTTCCCGGCGTCCGCTACCGTCTTTGCGCCCATCGCCTGCGCACGCGCGTTGGTTATCGCCTCAAAAGTCCCTCGCTCGTGCTTCATATACCCCTTCGCTGTTTCGACGAGATTGGGAATCAGGTCGTGACGCCGCTTCAGTTGCACGTCTATCTGCGACCACGCGTTGTCAACTTGGTTGCGAAGCCCCACAAAAACATTGTAAGTCCCGATTACGTACAGGATTACCAAAAGCAATCCCGCCGCAATCACCAGTAAAACAATCAGTGCAATCATTCCTATACTCATATTGTTTCTCCTTCAATAATCTCTTTGTCTTTTCCCTTCCACGGATTTGAGATTGCCGTAAATTTTAATACTGGGACAGATTATAAAGCAAAACAGGGACTTGTCAACCGCGAGGTCGTATAGTCGCCGGTATCGATTTGTTGTTTATTCGTAGCCGTATCGTTTTATGAACCAGCTTTTAACAACCTGCACCATACATAAATAGGCCGGCACTATGAGTATCAGCGCTACGAAAAATGACGGAGGCGGCTCAACAAAACCAAAGTATTTGCCCAAGGGAAGGAACGGCAGCACAAGGGCAATAGTAACAATGTAAATAGAAGTGAAAAGCATAAACTGGCTGGGTTTGCTTTCAATAAAAGGCACCTTTCCCGTGCGAATGATATGAATGACCAGCGTCTGAGTGCACAGGGATTCTAAAAACCAGCCCGTCTGAAACAACGGCGCCGACGCGTGGAAAATAAACCACAAAACACCGAAAGTTATAAAATCAAAGAGTGAGCTGACGGGACCGATTACAATCATAAATTTTCTGATATAGTTCACGTTCCACGGCCGGGATTTGAGAAGGTATTCTTCATCAATGTTGTCTGAAGGAATGGCAATCTGGGAAAGGTCGTAAAGAAAATTATTGAGAAGAATCTGAATTGGCAGCATCGGCAGGAAAGGCAAAAACAAGCTTGCCCCCGTCATACTGAACATATTGCCGAAGTTGGAGCTGGAGCCCATCTTGATATATTTGATGATGTTGCCGAAGGTTTTTCGTCCCTCGATTACCCCGTCGATGAGAACCAGCAAACTTTTTTTCAGTAGAATGATATCAGCCGTTTCTTTGGCGATATCCACGGCATTGTTGACGGAGATGCCGACGTCAGCGGCCTTGAGAGCCGGCGCATCATTAATACCATCGCCGAGATATCCTACGATATGTCCGTTTTTGTGCAGGGCGTGAATGACTCTCTCTTTTTGCAGCGGGGAAAGGCGGGCAAACACGGTAGTGGTTTTGACCATTTCTCCCAGCGAGGCGTCGTCTGCCTTTTCCACCTGTTCGCCGGTCGCGAATCCCCTGATATTCAAACCGACGTCGCTGCAAATCTTTTTCGTAACAAGCTCGTTATCGCCGGTGAGAACCTTAAACTCTATGCCGAGGTTATTCAAAGTTTCGATTGTCTTTTTGACGGATGCTTTCGGCGGGTCCAAAAAGGCAATATAACCTTTCAGTATCAGGTTCTGTTCGTCGTCCTTGGTGTAAACGTTTTTGGGCTGGTCAAAATCCTTGTATGCAATCGCCAGCACCCTGAAGCCCTCAGAGCTGAGGTCGTTGTACTCATTTTGCAGCTCGACAAGCACCAGTTTGGCCTCGTCCAAATCCAGTATTTCGCCGTCAAGCTCGAATTTGGTGCATCTTCTGTAAATCTCTTCCGGGGCGCCTTTGACAATAATCCGGTGTTTGCCGTCGGCCTCGACCACCACCGACATTACCTTGCGTGAAAAATCGAAAGGCACCTCATCGACCTTTTTGTATTGTTTGATTAAAATTTTCTCATGGGTAAGTATCGCCCGGTCGAGAATGTTTTTAAGGCCGGTCTGGTAGAAGCTGTTGATATATGCCATACGCAGAACGTCATCGTCCTCTTTTCGCACCACGTCGCAATGTCGTTCCACTACAATTTTGTCGAGGGTCAGCGTCCCCGTCTTGTCGGTGCACAGCACGTCCATCGCGCCGAAGTTCTGGATCGCGTTGAGCCGTTTTACTATCACGTCCTTTTTGGACATCGCAATCGCACCCTTGGAGAGGTTTATCGCCACCAGCATTGGGAGCATTTCGGGCGTCAAACCTACGGCAACGGACAGTGAAAACAAAAGCGACTGGGTAATATCGCCCTTCAAAAAGGCATTAATGGCGAAAATCACGAGAACCAGCGCGACCATAGCCTTTATCATCAGCCAGGTGAAGCTGCGAATACCTTTATCGAAACTGCTCTCTACGGATATTAATGCCAGGCGTTTGGACAATGCGCCGAACCTTGTCTCAAGCCCCGTTTTAGCGACAACTCCAATCGCCGTTCCGCTTATGACGCTCGACCCCATAAACGCCATATTTGTTAAGTCGGAAGGAGAGCTACTCTTGGGAGTCAGCGGCTCGGCGGCTTTTTCAACAGGAAACGATTCGCCCGTCAGAGATGCCTGATTGATAAACAGGTCCTTGCAGGAAATAATCCGCAGGTCGGCAGGCACCATATCCCCGGCAAAAAGGTCGATTATGTCTCCGGGAACAATCTCTCGTATCTTTACCTCCCTTGGCTTGCCGTTGCGAATCACCGTAGCCGTGGCCCTTACCATTTCGCTGAGCCGTTCCGCCTCTCTTCCCGCTCGATATTCCTGGATGAATGATAAAAATACGCTGATAAAGGCCATCAATATCACCAGGATGGCGCTTATTTTCTCGCCGAAGAACAGCGAGAAGCCCGCGATAATCAAAAGAACCACCACCAGCGGGTTTAAAAACTTGGAGAAAATCTGAAAAATAACAGTCCGCTTTTTCTTCTTGGCCGGCTCGTTGTACCCATATTCCTCGAGTCGTTTAATCACCTCTTTTTCGGACAGGCCTTTGAGAGACGTATCAAAGAACTGCAGAAGGGATTCCTGCGTGCAGGTCACGAAGTCAATATCTGGCGTTTTTTTATTGCTATTTGGCATTCAGCCGGCTCTATAAAACATTCGTAATTATTTCACTCTCGCCGGACAATTGGAACCGCGACCCCAAAAGTGTTCTCTGGGACGCTACTTTGTCCTGAGTTTTTTGTGTACAGCTTGCCCGCTCGACACGAATCGCTGCATTTTAAGACGAAAACCTGCGACAGGGCAACCCTTTTTCTCCGGAATAAAAAAAATACTTTGCCCAGGCGAAATCCTTTAGGTGAAATCAGGTTCCTGTCTCTATGGTAGCGTTAAAAGTGGCAGCTCCATCCTTGATTGTCATTCCCGCGCAAGTGAGAATTCGGGTGGTTAGCTTTTTTCCCTGAACATATCCGTCAGCAGTTGTTTTATTTTATTGTCGTTATCCAGCGATGCCCTCGCGATAATGTTGGTTAGCTCGCCCCTGTCGAACCATAACCCGTCTCCCTTTGGACACCTGTCTATCAGCAGCGTTGGCTTTTCGTGCCCCACGTCAATTTTTTCCATTTTTTTGTCGCATATCGGGCATCGCCTTGCCTTTTCACCGCTGCTCGTATCTTTGACAAAGGAACTAATAAGCTTCTTCGCCTTCCCGTTATCGTTCAGAAGCATTTCAAGCTCCCCGGCGTCTAACCATACTCCTTTGCAGCCCGTGCAATAGTCGATCTCCACCTTCGCCAGTTCCAGCGTTATCATAGCGTTTTTACATACCGGACAATCCATAATTATACTCCCATCAATACAGCATTATTTATTAAACAGATTACCACCTTTATTATTACTGCGAAAGCAGGAATTCGGAAATTAATCCCCTTAACTTGACATATCAAGGGTATAAGCGTATGCTCACAACTGTAGTATCGGCTAATCGAACTGTTATAAGGTGAGGAAGGATACTCCCAAACAAGTAGCTATCCTTAGGTTGCTATGGAGCGTTTGGCCGTATGAGCGTAAAATTGCCAGCATCATTTGCCCGATGTCCCCGGATAGTATTATTTCGCTTGGGTATCTACGCCTGTTTCTTTTTTTCCGGGGCCACGTCGCTTTTGTTCGAGGTCCTCTGGAGCCGTCAGTTCGTAACCGTTTTTGGCAACAGCTCTTACGCCATTAGTATTGTGCTTTGTGCGTATATGGCTGGCATTGGCCTGGGCGGGCTTCTCGGTGGTCGATTGGCGGACAGTGTTACTCGTCGAACGCTCGCTTTTGCCCTTGTTCAGGTGGCTGTCGCACTCTGTGCCCTGGCAATTCCGCCTATGCTTGACTGGATGAGGTTCCTTGTCCCTACACTCCCCGCTTTGTCGCCACACTCTCTTTTGGTCAGCACGCTGGCCCGCTTCGTCTTGTCTTTCGCTATTCTCGTGGTGCCCTGTTTTCTGATGGGTACGACGCTGCCTCTTCTGGTTCGGGTGGTTACCGATTCCGACAGAACCATCGGCTCTCGTATCGGCCTGCTGTATTGTGTCAACACCCTCGGCGCCGCCCTCGGCTGTCTGGCAGGTGGGTTTTGGATGATAGGAACGTTCGGTCTGCGAGGGACAAACCAACTGGCCGTCGGCGTCAATTTTGTAATCGCCATTCTGGCCTTGGCCCTGTCCCGGCGTGCCGATACAGCGCTCTCGGCAATCCCCACTACGCTCCCGACTCCTCATACCGAAAGGATTGACCACAATGAAGAGCCGGAGGTGTCCGCTCGGTTATTGTTGGCCTTGGCGTTTCTCAATGGCTTTGCCGGCCTGGCGTGCGAGGTTCTCTGGATACGATATATGTCTTTTATAGTCAGTTCGACTTATGTCTTCCCCACTATCCTCTGTGTTTATCTCCTCGGTGCCGGCCTGGGCGGGTTGATATACGGCTTGCTGGCAGGGCGAATTCGACGACCGGCGCTGACGCTTGGCGTTGTAGAAATGTTGTTAGTGCTTTCGGTTCCTGCCACTTTTATAACCAGCGTGTTTCTTTTCGCCAGCGGACCGCCTCCGCCGCTCGACCAGAAAGGTATGGCCCTGCTCATTGTCTTTCTCCCCACTGTTTTGATGGGTATGGCGTTCCCTCTTTTGTGTGCCGTGTATGGACGACACGTCCAGACCCTCGGTCGCCGGACCGGATTGCTCTACGCGGTCAATACGGCCGGGACGGTCTTGGGGGCGCTTTTGCCGATATTCGTTTTTATTCCGTTCCTCGGCATCCAGATGAGTTTATGGCTCATATCAGCGGTATATGGCGTTATGGGGCTTGCACTATTGGCCTTCGCCAATGCGAAGAACCGTATGGCTATGGGTACTGTCTTGGTGCCGGCAACCATTACTTATGCCGTCGTTCTATTCCTGTTGTTTGGAATGGTCCCTGCTGACCTTTGTCAGCGGGTGTTCCTTGCCACGGATTTCGGCCTGGCAAAACACACTGACATCCTCTTCTACTGCGAAGGCCGAACCGGCACCGCCATCGTAACTCGTAACCGCATCAACAATTGCAGGACGGTTTACATCAATGGCGTTTCCGAAGTCCCCATCCTCTATCCGCATCTGCTCTGCTTCAAGATGATTGGCGACCTCGCCCCAATGCTCCACCCCAAACCAGATGATGTTCTTATGATATGTTTCGGCGGCGGAGTCGCCGCTGGCGCAACCTCGGTTTTGCCCGAAGTAAAATCCCTCACAATAGTGGACCTCGAAAAAAGCGTCGTTAATGCCGCCGCCCTTCTCTCACAGGAAAATAACGGTCTCCTCCAAAACCCAAAGGCAAAAGTCGTCATAGACGACGGCCGAAACTTCATTATGACCTCCCCAAGAAAGTGGCCCGTCATTGTCTCCGACTCCACACACCCAAAATCCGGCGACAGTTGGGTCCTCTATACTCAGGAATTTTACCAGCAGGTGCGGGACCACCTAACCGACAATGGCGTCTTTGTCGAGTGGGTCCCCATTCACGGCCTGCGCGTTGCCGAATTCAAAATCATCACACGAACCTTCCAGTCCGTCTTCCCTCACACCAGCATGTGGGTTGTTCACGGCGTTGACGAGCAGGCGCGCTTCGTCTCTTATGTGCTGCTTGCTGCTACGCCGGAACCCCTTCAAATCGACGTGGCTAAATTACAGGGCCGCCTAAACGCCGAACCCGTCCGCCGTGACCTCCAGCCCTACGGCCTGCATACCCCCGCCGGCTTTCTCGATTCCTTCCTTTGCGCAGAGGAAACACTGCGGCGATGGACAGGTGATGGTCCGGTCAATACCGACGACCTCCCCTTTACGCAGTATATGACGCGGTACTCCCAGGGTCCCGCCTTTCGTAATGCCGACTTTATCGAGCCGATGGAGGACATCTGGCCCTGCCTGACCAACACCGGCTCCGAAGAAGACGCAAAACAATTGCACGAAGCCCTTAAGCTTCGTGCCGAGGCCAATCGCTTTGCGTTGACAGGCCGACTCGACAAGGCCTATGTCGTCCTCCCGGACGATGTTCGTTACCAGCAAATGCGGCGACTTTATGAACAGGGGCCACGTTACGTCCAGGCCCTCGTGGACATATACCGCGACAATCCAAAAGTCCTCGAATTGCTTGCACTTCTTCGCCTCTCCGGCCCCGGCGGTCTGCAGGCCACCGCGCCTATTTATCAGCGGATATTGAAGCTTGACCCCAAAAACGTCAATGCTCTCAACTCGCTTGGCGCTATTTGCATAAACGCCAATCTTCTCCCGCAGGCGGAAAACTACCTCACACTCGCCGTCCAGTTGGCGCCGGATTCCGTTACCGCTCGCTATAACCTCGGCCTCGTCTTTTATCGCACAGGCCGACCGCAACTGGCTGTCCCTCATTTGCGATATTGTCTTGATAAAGACCCCAATGACCAGACCTCGCGTGGTATCCTCGCCAATATCGAACAAGCAGGAAAAACTCTTCCCCAAAATGATATTCATCAGGATGTTTCCCCCAGCCGACCCAGGAATTGATTTTTCGCGGGAACATTTGCCGGGAACCATTCGCCCCCCACGCTTTGCCCCCTCAGTTTGCTTGCCCCTGTCAAAACGGGTAATTGCGTGTTAAAAAGGTATTGCAAAAACGGCGGCGATGACTATAATGCTGCTTTCTTTGGCAAACCGAGTTCATAGTCCGAGCGGTGGCGGTTTTTTTCAGGAGAAGCTTAATGGAAGCAATAGCACAGGCGCAGAGCGGAATAGATTTGTTCGGCGAAGAGCTGCTGAGCATAGAGCAGATAAAAAGGTTGTCGGAACGGGTACATTCGAGCGAGGCGAGCCGATTAGCTTTTGCGGAGCAGGTTGAGCAGAATTTGAGCAAGACCGGCGGCAAGGGCTGTCTCGCCGCGGGTATAGGGCTGTTTATCCTGGGCAGAGACGCTGAGGCGGTCGAGAAACTGCAGAAGGGAAGCGACTGCAAAGAGAAGTTTATGTGCCTGGCGTTTGCGCTTCGTCGGCTTGGCAAATACGACGAGGCGATAGAGAACCTTAACGCCGGTGCAAAACAGGGAGCGGATTCACTGGCTATTTCGCTGGAGAAAGCGGCCACGCATCGCATAGCCGGCAAGTTCGAGTCGGCGGAAAAAGAGATGAAGGGCTGCGGTAATTTCAAGAACGTAAGCGCGGAATTCCATTATCAGCTTGGCCGATTGCGTGAGGCGCAGGGGCTGTATGAGGATGCGGTAGAAAACTACAAGGCGGCCTTGGAGCTTTCGCCGAGACATCAGGAGGCGATGTTTCATCTGGCGTATCGATGCGACCTTTCGGGTGATGAGGATGCGGCGATTGATTATTACAAGGCGATTGCCTCGTCGTCGCCGGGGTACACAAGCGCGTTGCTGAATCTGGCGGTGATTTACGAGGACAAGGGCGATTACGACAAGGCGGCGCGTTGCGTTGATAAGGTTTTGGCGTGTCATCCGAATCATAAGCGGGCGATTTTGTTCCGGAAGGACATCGAAAGCTCCAAGACGATGGTTTATGACGAGGAAACGGAGAAGAAGAAGACCCGCAAGATGCAGATTATCGAGACGCCGTTATCGGATTTTGAGCTTTCGGTGCGAAGCAGGAATTGTCTCAAGAAGATGAATCTGAATACGCTTGGGGACCTTTTAAGAACCACGGAGGCGGAGTTGCTTGCGTTTAAGAATTTCGGCGAGACGAGCTTGCGGGAGATAAAGGCGATTCTGGATTCGAAGAATTTACAGCTTGGGATGATGCCTGAGGACAGGCAGTTCGGGTCAGTCGAGCCGGCACAGACCAGTGTTGTCGATGAGCCGATCGCGGACCAGGGGTTGTCAAACAAACCGATAGTGGATTTGCAGTGGTCGGTGAGGGCGAAAAAGGCGCTGCTGAAGCTCAACCTTCGCACGGTCGGAGAGTTGACGCGGATTACGGAAGCGGAACTGCTGGGCTGCAAGAATTTTGGCGTAACGAGCTTGAACGAAGTGAAAAGGGTCCTGGCGAATCTCGGTTTGTCGCTGCGGACGTTGGAGTAATAATCGCGCAAAAGCGGGGGGCCGAGGCGTTGCGCAGACGGGAGCGGGATTAGCGTTGCGGGGCGGCGGTCTGAAAAGTATGTGGTTTCGGCAATTCGGGTGGCGCAGAGATTTCGGGATACAAAGGACGGTCAGCAACTGTCTGCTGGCGGGAATGCTGCTGGCCGGGGCTGTGGCGTTTTTCAGTTGCCGCGAACAAATGGTCGTGCGAAGTACTCCGCAAATGAGCGCTGAACAGCGTTTTATGGTACGAGTGTTGCTGGCGGATGATGCGAATCACTGCACGGTTAAGATGCGAGGGGGCTTTAGCTTATTTAACAGCGACGGGAGCGTTCTGATTCCAGATACGATATTTGCCAATAGCGGGCAGGCGATGGATGTGGGAATTGCGGGCGGGGAGTTTACAATCGGCGGCAGGAGATTTGCGACCCGCGAGATTACAATTTTACCCGATGAGCCGTTTACATTTGTGATGGACGGCAACGAGTTTCGCGGCAAACTGCTGCTGAAAGCCAACGTTGACGGGCTGACGTTCGACGCGATAAACATTGTGCCTGTTGAGCCGTATTTGGCGGGGGTTGTCGGGGCGGAGATGCCCGACCGCTGGGAGGCGGAGGCATTGAAGGCGCAGGCAATAGCTGCGAGGACTTATTGCCTTTATAACAAAAAGAAATTCGGCTATATGCGCGACTGGGACGTGGCAAGAACACAGGCAAGCCAGGTCTATATGGGATTGAGGGGTGAATCAGCGAGCGTATGGAGGGCGGTCAACGATACGGCGGGAGAGATACTGGTCTGTGAGCAGGCAGGCCTGCCCGGCGTGGGAGCGTCTGGAGAGGAGATTTTCCCGGCGTATTACAGTTCAAGCTGCGGGGGGCATACCGAGGACGCTAAAAACGTATTCGGGGATTCGTTTGGGCCGCTTTGCGGGGTGGATTGCCCGTATTGCAGGGGAGTGGCAAGGCCGGATATATTTTTCTGGCCGATGGTTCAGTTTGACAAAAGGACGGTTGCGATTGCCTTGCAGAAAAAGTATCCGCAACTAAAAGGGCTTGGTGATATCGCGAATATATCGGCGGTCAAACAGAGTGACTACCCGGATTTCTCTCGCATAACAATGGTGAAACTTACCGGCACAAACGGCAGGAGCGAATTTTTGAGAGCGGAAGACCTCCGGCTAACGATTGACCCTGCTGGCAACAGGATTCGCAGCGTCGCCTGCAAAATTGCCATTATAGAAAACAAGATTGCGTTTCTGGCGGGCAGGGGTTTTGGGCATGGCGTTGGGATGTGCCAGTGCGGGGCACAGGGTATGGCAATGCAGGGCAAGACCGCCGGCGAGATTCTCTCCTATTATTATCCCGGCTCAAAAATAGTGAGAGCTTATTAAATGAATGGCTTTGAGATAAGGTGCCGGGACAAAAATAGCGCAGCGAGGCGCGGCATTTTGAAGACGGTGCACGGGGAGGTTGCGACGCCGGCGTTTATGCCGGTGGGGACAGCGGGGACGGTCAAAGGGATTACGCCTGCTCAATTGCGGGAAGTTGGTGCGGAAATAATTCTCGCAAACACGTATCATCTTATGCTGCGGCCCGGCGTTGACGTGATAGAAGGTATCGGCGGGCTGCACAAATTTATGGGCTGGGATGGGCCCATATTGACCGACAGCGGGGGTTATCAGGTATTTTCGCTTAGCTCGCTGACAAAGATTGACGACGATGGCGTCGAATTTGCCAGCCACATTGATGGGGCGAAGGCGTATTTAGACGCGGAGGGTGCGACTAAGATTCAGAACCGGCTGGGCTGCGATATCGCGATGTGTTTTGACCAGTGCCCGGCGTTTGGTTGTGAGCAGGCGGAATTAGAACGGGCCGTCAACAGGACAATCCGCTGGGCGAAACGATGCAAAGATGCGCACAGTAACTCCAAGCAGATGCTTTTCGGGATAGTGCAGGGCGGGATAGATTTGGTGATGAGGGAGCGTTGCTCGGCGGACTTGATAAAGATGGATTTCGACGGCTACGCAATGGGCGGGCTTGCCATCGGCGAGGGACATGAAAATATGATAAGGACGGTTCGCCATACCGCGTCGTTTTTGCCTGAAGATAAGCCGAGGTATTTGATGGGCGTTGGGATGCCCGCGGATATTATCGCGGCGGTGATGGCGGGTGTGGATATGTTCGACTGCGTGCTGCCGACCCGCAATGGGCGAAACGCATACGCGTTTACAATGAATGGGCCGCTGAGGATGAGGAATAACGAGCATATAACCGATGCCGGGCCGATTGAGCCGGACTGCGATTGTTACGCCTGCGGGCAATTTTCGAGGGCGGCAATCCGTCACTTCTTTAACGCAGGCGAGATGATGGGACCGATTCTGACGACGATTCACAACCTGAGGTTTTATCAGCGGCTGATGAGCGAGATACGTCGGCGGATCGAAAAGGACGAGATGACGCAGTGGGGTAATGAGCAGCTTGGCAGGATGTCGGCGTGGAACGGCCCGGCGGAGGAAGGGTAATCTGGAATTTTTGCTAAATTAAAACTTTGCACAGGCCAAAGCGTATGTTAGGTTTGTACAAAACAGGTAAAGATAACAACGACTATTTTAGAAACATAGGGGCAAGATGGGCAGCAGTTTGAAAGATTTTATTTATCCGCCGGAGACGTGGCCGGATGAGATATTGGCGCTGGAGCCGCCGAGGAAACGTTCTACATCAGGCGGGCAGGGTGGCTCTCAGGAAAATAACCAGGTGAACAATAATAAGTTCGAGCTGCCTGACGAGCTTGGGATCCTTGCGATTAGAAACGCGGTTGTTTTCCCGGGGACGGTTGCTCCGCTGGCGGTTGGCAGGGAGAAGAGCAAGGCGCTGTTGAAGGACGTTGTTCCAAATGAGACGGTGATAGGAATTTTGACGCAGCGCAAGCCGGATACGGATAAGCCGGACTTCGCGGACCTTTATGAGGTTGGCACGGCGGCGATGGTGCTGAAAGTTATAAAGGCACCGCAGGGCTCGATAAGCATTTTCGTTCACGGCATAGCCCGGTTCGAGGTGACGGGGGTGGTGGCTACCGAGCCGTATTTGAAGGCAAAGGTTCGGCTGCTGGATACGTCGGCGAGGATTACCAAGCGGCTGCGTGCGCTGATGGTGAACGTCCGGCAGACGGCGAACAAGGTAATTTCGCTGAGTCCCAACGTGCCGGAAGAAGTGTCGGCATTGCTCGAGGAGATAGAAGAACCGACGGCGCTGTCGGATTATCTGGCGGCGAATATCAGCTTGAAAACCGAGGAGAGGCAAAAACTCCTGGAGGAGCTTGACCCCGCCAGGCGATTAGAGCGGATTTCAGTTGAGCTTGCCAATCAGCTTGACGTTCTTGAGTTGAGCCACAAGATTCAGGGGCGCGTCCGCGACTCTGTGGAAAAGAGCCAGCGTGAGTATTTTCTGCAGGAGCAGTTGAAGGCGATTCAGACGGAGCTTGGCAAGGAGGACACCAGGGCCGAGGAGTTGAAGCAGCTCAGCGATAATATCAAGAAGGCGAAGATGCCCGAGCGAGTTGAGGCGGAGGCGATGCGTGAGCTTGACCGGCTGAGCAAGATGATGTCCGCCTCGCCGGAGTACAGCGTGATAAGGACATATCTGGATTTTGTGTGCGAATTACCGTGGTCGGTGGGGACAAAAGACCGCATAGATATAAACCAGGCGCAGCGAATTCTCAACCGCGACCACTATGATCTTAAAAAGGTAAAAAAACGCATCCTGGAATTTTTGGCGGTGCGAAAACTTAATCCCACGGGCAAAAGCCCGATACTTTGCTTTGTTGGCCCGCCGGGCGTGGGCAAGACCTCGCTGGGTAAATCCATCGCGGCGGCGCTGGGCAGGAAATTTATTCGGATATCGCTTGGTGGCATACGGGATGAGGCTGACATACGCGGGCACAGGCGAACGTATATTGGCGCCCTGCCTGGCAGAATTCTGCAGGAGCTGCGCAAGGCGAGTTCCAAAAATCCGGTATTTATGCTGGATGAGCTTGATAAAATCGGCGCGGATTTCAGGGGCGACCCCGCCAGCGCTCTTCTGGAGGTGCTCGACCCGGAGCAGAACGCTAATTTCACGGACCATTATCTGGACCAGCCGTTCGATTTATCCACGGTGATGTTTATTGGCACAGCCAACTACACCGAGCCGATTCCGCCCGCGCTTCACGACAGGATGGAAATCATCGAGTTGCCCGGCTATACCGAAACGGAGAAGCTGAACATAGCGAAGAAATATCTTGTTCCGCGGCAATTGAAAGAGCACGGGCTGAGTAAAAACCGGCTCAAAATCAAAAGTGATGCAATCGCCGCGATTATAAAGAGTTATACGCGAGAGGCGGGCGTGCGCAATCTTGAGAGAAATATCGCGGCGGTATGCAGGGCGGTGGCGACTGAGATTGCGAAAAATAAAAAGAGGAAGGCAACTATCGAGGCGGACAATTTAGCGAAGATACTTGGGCCGATACAATACGAATCGGAACTTGCGCTGCGTGCAGGGATACCTGGGGTGGCGACCGCGCTTGCGTTTACGCCTGTGGGTGGCGAGATACTATTCATCGAGTCAGCGTCGATGCCGGGCAAGGGCACATTGCAGCTTACCGGCCAGATAGGCGACGTGATGAAAGAAAGCGCGCAGACGGCGTTTTCAATTGTAAAGTCAAACGCCGGCAAACTCGGTATTGAGGCGGGCAAGTTCACCAAATTCGATTACCACATTCACGTTCCAGCAGGCGCGGTTCCAAAGGACGGGCCAAGCGCGGGCGTAGCGATGTTCAGTTCGCTTGTCAGTTTGCTTTTACATAAGCCGGTGAGGCCGGATGTGGCGATGACGGGCGAGATTACGCTGCGAGGCCTTGTGCTGCCGATAGGCGGATTGAAGGAGAAAATCCTGGCTGCCAAACAAGCCGGTATAAAAACCGTTATTTTGCCGGCTCGCAATAAAAAAGACCTGCCCGAAGTCCCAAAGGAAGCCAAAAAGGGCCTGAAATTCAAGTTCGTGAAAAACACCAGCGAAGTGCTGAAAATCGCTCTCGGCGGTGATTAGGCCTCGTTGAAGCTAACCCCTTTTTTTGTCCGTTGGTTTCACTGCTGTCTGCTGGGGCGCAGGCGGTTTTTCGCTGTCCGCACGTCTTGTTTCGATTATTGCGGCGATTATCACGCCTATGATGGTGGCCAGCCCTACTATTACCAGCAAAACTATTCCCGAGTGACTGCTTATACTCATGTCGCACCTTTACCCTTAATTATTGCGTTTACAATTTTAGCTACTTCCAGCATTTTTGCAACATCGTGGACGCGGACAATTGATACGCCCGCGGAGGCACAAAGTGCAACGGCAGCGGCGGTGCCGAAGGTCCTGTCGGCCGGGTCTTCTTTGCCGGTTAATTTACCGATGAACCATTTCCTGCTCGGGCCGACGAGAACGCGGTAGCCGGTCTTTACGAATTTATCAATATTGGCCAAAAGTTGCAGATTATGTTCGACGGTTTTGCCGAAGCCGATGCCGGGGTCAATGAGGATTCGCTCTTTAGCTATTCCGAATTTTTCAGCTCGTTTTGCCCTGTCGAGTAAAAATTTAAGAATCTCGCTGACAACGTCTTTATATTTCGGCTCGCCCTGCATCGTCCGGGGCGTCCCCTGCATATGCATCAGAATAACAGGGGTTTTCTGTTTGGCGGCTAATTGTGCCATTCGTTCGTCAGCTAAAGCAGTGATGTCGTTTATGATATTTGCCCCGGCGTCTAACGCGGCTTTTGCGACCTCATAATTTGTCGTATCGATACTTATGCAGGTCTTTGTTTTTTTCGCGAGTTTCGCTATTACGGGTATTGCTCTGCGAACCTGTTCATCGGCGGTAACGGCCTGTGCGCCTGGTCTTGTGGATTCGGGGCCGACGTCGATTATAGCCGCTCCATCGGCAGCCATTTTAACGCCCTGTTCGATGGCCTTGTCGCGGTCGAAAAATTGTCCGCCATCGCTGAATGAATCAGGCGTAATATTAAGAACGCCCATAAGAAGGCAGCCGCCGGAAAAATCCAGTTTGCCCGTGGGCCATTTGAGTAAGTTAGATTTTACCCGCATTTATTTATTTGCTCCCCGCAGGTTGTTCAAATCCTTTTTTGCCTGATAAAATGCTGCTAAATGCCTTGCTGAAGCTCGTAGCATACACTACGCATATCGAGAGCGTAAAGGGCCAGTGGATATCAAAGCCATAATGGCAAATCCCGAAGACGGCCATTAGCACAACCAATCCAATTATAATTTCCCCCAGAGAGGCATTTTCTTCGGCAATTGCCTCCTCGTTTTTATCGATAGCGTGGCACTTCAATATAAGCAGGAAACTATTTACGATAGTCCAGACCGGGAACACATATAGCCAGGTTTTTTTAAGTTCGAAAGCTTCGACGGCAGTGTAAAATGCCACGGCAATACCGGAAATAAAATTTGTAGTGGCAGCGAAAAATACCATTAACTTTTTTTCATTTGGCTTGGTTACTTTCTTATCAAAAATATGACGCAAACTGTAAAACAGGCCGGAAGCGAAGGAAACTATGCCGGAAACAAAAGGAATTCCCGAAAGAGGAGTTAATATAATATAAGCAGTTAAGGCCACTGCCAGAAACAACCCAATACTTTTATACCAGTTTACAATCTGTGGTATATTTACCAGAAATGTAAGAGTAAACGCCACACCTATAAAAAATACAGATAGCCCATCGAATTTGGGCTCCAACTTTGCGATTAACCGGCTTGTTGATTTTTTCCAGTTCTCCATCGACCATATTTTCAGCTTTGTCCTATTTTTCTGCAGGGGATGCCAGTGCGGATTGCTGATAAGTTCTCCGCAGCGGGGACATCTGCCTTTCGGAGCATTGAAGGTTTCCGGTATTTTAACCTTCAATCCACAGATTGAGCATGCTTTATACTCAGCTTGTTCCACTCGCGTCCTCTGTTTTTTGCTTTTTCACTTTTGCTTTTTAACTTTGAACCCGATTCCTTTTAATTTATCCTCTGTGTTCTCTGTGCTCTCTTGCCATAAGGCATCCCTTGCGGGAGTGGCTAAAATTATTGTTGTATTTTGAAATTCTCTACGAACGGGGTAATTTTTACGGAGGTCGTCGAAGAATTTCCCTCTTTTTTCCAGCTCGACCATAGCGATTTCACGGGTATTAAAGTCGTCGCGGTTGATTACATAAACCTGCCGGACAATTTCATGAAGAAGCAATTGTTGGTTTGGGCTGATTTTATCAATCGTTATTTGCGGCACCGTCGGCGGCGGGAGAAAGTCCTCTATTTTATGTTTTGGTTTTAAGCCGAAGTGTTCGCAGGCGGCGTCGTAAATCATAATCATTCCGGCGATTTTGCCGTCGAGAGAATAGCCGGCGATATGGGGCGTGGAAATATCAACAAGCCGAAGAAGTTCGCAATCGATATTCGGCTCATTTTCCCAGACATCGAGAATGACTGCTCCAAGTTTTTTATTTTGTATAGCGGCCTTGAGTGCGGCAGTATCGTGAATGGCCCCGCGACAGGTATTTATAAATACGCAGCCGGTTTTCAGGGACGCGAAAAAGTTATCATCCGCCAAATGGTGTGTTTTATCCTGTCCTTCGCGAGTCAAAGGCGTATGCAGCGTGATAAAATCGCAACCTAAAAGTTCCTGCAGTGGTTTATATTTTGAGTCGCCGGTTTGGCGAGACAACGGCGGGTCGTTGAGTTTGACAATCATACCGAGTGCCGCGCATCTTTTTGCCACTTTGCTTCCGACGTTGCCGACGCCGACGACTCCGATGGATTTGCCTTCAAGGGTTATTTTGTGTTTTTGAGCGACACAGAGCAACGCCGCGACAATATAATCGGCGACGGAGTTGGCGTTTGAGCCGGGTGCGGAGGCAAAACCGATGCCTCTATTTTTCAGGTAATCGACATCGACGTGTTCGACGCCGATTGTTGCGGTTGCGACGAATTTAACTTTGCTATTTGCGAGTAATTTTTCATTTACCGGCGTAATGCTGCGAACGAGCAGAATATCCGCGTCGGCTATTTTCTCAGGAGTTATTTTCCTGCCGGATAGCGTTTGAACGTCGCCTATTGATGCGAAACACTCTTTAACGAACGGTATATTTTCATCCGCGATTATTTTCATTTTTCATTCCCATCGCCCGGCGATTTGGGCGCCGCAGTCGGGGCAAGTTGAATTCTTAATTTTGTTCAAGGCGACATTATAGCCGATGCGCTCGATTAGCGTGTGGCCGCACTTGTAACAAAATGTATTTTCCTGTTTTGAGCCGGGGACGTTGCCGAGATAAACGTGGTGCAGCCCCGCTTGTTTGCCGATTTCATAAGCCCTTTGCAATGACGCCGACGGGGTGGGTTGTGAGTCGGTATATTTGTATTGCGGATAGAATCGGCTGATGTGCCAGGGGAAGTCGGGGCCGGCTTTTGTAACAAGGAAATCGGCAAGTCGCTTTAATTCTTCTTCGGAATCGTTTTCGTCGGGTAACAGCAGCGTGGTTGTCTCAAGCCAGATATTTGTATTTTTTGCGATATACTCGATTGTGTCGAGGACTGGCTGCAGTTTTGCCTTACACAATCGGCGGTAGTAATCCTCGCTGAATGCCTTGAGGTCAACATTGATGGCGTCGAGCCAGTCAGCGGCGAAGTCAATCGCTTCTTTGGTCTGGTAACCGTTGCTGACGAAGACGTTTTTCAGGCCGTTTTGCTTTGCCAGTTTGCCGCAGTCCGAGGCCAGCTCCATAAAGATGGTTGGTTCCGTATAGGTATAGGCGATACTTTTGCAGCCGGATTTAATGGCGGCGTTTACGATTTGTTCCGGGCTTATGGCCTCACCCTCAAATTCGCCTGTTTCGACGATGACCTGGCTTATCTGCCAGTTCTGGCAAAATTCGCAGCGGAAGTTGCAGCCCATTGTCGCGATTGAAAAACTTTTACTTCCCGGCTGGAAATGAAACAGCGGCTTTTTTTCTATCGGGTCTGGGTTGGCAGAAACGACCTTGTCGTAATTTAGCGAATACAGGACGCCGGCGATATTCCTGCGGACGGCGCATATACCGGTCTTGCCCTCAGCAATAAGGCAGCGGTGTGCGCAAAGAAAACACTGCACCTTCTTGCCTTGTGCCTGCTCCCAGAGCACGGCTTGTTTTAGATGTTGCTCCACTGTCATCGGCTTCACCTGCAATAGAATCTTCCGGTTTCGCCGATTAAGTATATAGAATCAGACAGGCCAAATCAAATACCGTTAGTCATCGTGAGGCCGGCTACGCTCTGCCGATGCGTTTCAGATAGACCTTTGACTTTTTAAGTCCCATCCTGGACGCTTTCTTTTTGACGGCGTCGGTCTTGCGTCCCATCTTTTTGGCGATTTTGGAAGTGGCGGTTACGGGAAATAACTTTTTGAGCATACTGAGGTCCCGCTTGCTCCACTGTCCTCTCGAAATTCTTTTTGCTTTCTTTTTCTTTGCCATTTGTGTCCCCCTTTCAAAAAAGGTTTACGGCAAAACCCATCCCTTATAACAGTGACACCATTAAGGGACAATTTATACTTCTGATTTGACGGTGTCAAGTATTTTTGGCGATAATCGGAATATAAAATTACAGCACGGCGGCACAAGACAAAGAGCGGCTGGTACTTTACAGGAGGATGGTTTGAGGTATACTTGAGGCGGTTATGGCAAACTCGAATGAAAAAACGGTTGGTATAGTTAAAACGCAGATGGTACGGGTTGTCGAGGAGAATCGCCCGCTGGAGCTTGCGTGCGGCAAGACGCTTGGGCCTATTGACGTGGCATACGAGACATACGGCAGGCCGGACACAACGGGGGACAATGTTGTCCTGATTTGCCATGCGCTTAGCGGCAACGCCCACGTGGCGGGCTTAAACAATCCCAACGACCGCAAACCCGGCTGGTGGGATACTATGGTCGGGCCTGGAAAGGGAATAGACACCAATAAATATTTCGTGATTTGCTCGAATTTTTTGGGCGGCTGCTCGGGTACGACGGGGCCTTCTTCGATTAACCCCGGGACCGGCAAACCATACGGCCTTGATTTCCCGATTATCACCATATCCGATATGGTGAAGGTTCAGAAGCTGCTGATGGATAAACTCGGCGTAAAAAAATTATTGGCGGTGATTGGCGGCTCGATAGGCGGAATGCAGGTTTTGCAGTGGTCGATTCAGTATCCGGATTTTGTCCGGTCGGCATTGCCGATAGCGACGACCAGCCATTTGAGCGCTCAATCGATAGCGTTCGACGCGGTGGGGCGAAGTGCAATACTGGCTGACCGGGATTTTGCGGATGGGCAGTATCACGACAAGGGGCAGCCCGCAAGAGGACTCGGCATCGCGCGGATGATAGGGCATATTACGTACCTGTCCGAAGAAAGTATGCGTGATAAATTCGGCAGAAAATTGCGTACCGCCGACGATTACAAATATGATTTTGCCTCTGAGTTTGCTGTTGAGACGTATCTTGATTATCAGGGGCAAAGTTTCGTCGAGCGGTTTGACGCCAACAGTTATCTTTATATTACCAAGGCGGGTGATTATTTTGACCTGGCCAAGGACTACGGCTCGCTTGAAAAGGCGTTCGCTGATGTTAAGAGTCGATTTCTGGTCGTCAGCTTGTCCAGCGACTGGCTTTTTACGCCTGCGCAGTCGAAGGCGATAGCCGAAGCGATTGCTTCCAACCGCAAGGATGTGAGCTACTGCGATATCGTGTCACCGTACGGGCACGACGCGTTTTTACTGGAGATAGACACGCTTGGACAATTTATCTGTTGTTTTCTGAAAGCGACGTATGACCCGCAGAACCGCAAACCCTGCTCGTGTAATGCGCAGCGGGGCGGCAGTTTGAATATTTTAGAGCCCTCCTGCGGTGGGAAAAGAACCCGCGTTGATTACGACCTGATAGAATCGCTTATCGAGCCGGGAAACGCCGTGCTTGACGTTGGCTGCGGCAACGGCGAGCTGCTCGCCAATCTTATACGCGACAAAAAAATAAAAGGCGAGGGTGTCGAGCTTGGGCAGGAATATGTGCTGGACTGTGTCTGCCGTGGGTTGCCGGTTATTCAGCAGGACGTCGAGCAGGGACTCGACTACTACGGCGACAAAAGCTTCGATTACGTGATACTGTCGCAAACGGTGCAGACGCTGAAGAACCCGGAGAAGGCGATTCTTGAAATGCTGCGGGTCGGCAAAAAGGTGATTGTCAGCTTCCCGAATTTCGCGCACTGGCGATGCAGATTGCAGATGGCGATTCTGGGCAAGGCGCCCGTGACCGGCCACCTGCCTTTCGAATGGCATAATTCGCCGAACGTACATTTCTTTACGCTGAAGGATTTTGACAGGTTCTGCGCAAAGCTTGGCGTGCGGGTTGAAAAGAAGATAGGATTGATTGAAACGCGAGTCAGCCCCGTTAAGTTTGCGCCAAATTTTTTCGCCGAACAGGCGGTTTATGTAACGAGCAGGGATTAGTTTGCAAATACAGAAATGTGTTTCGGAGAGATACAATGGCACAGATAGAGCGAGTGGGCGTGTCACTTGAGAAAGAGCTGCTCGGCGCGTTTGACAAGCTGATTGCCGGAAAAGGTTACCAGAGCCGGTCGGAGGCGATACGCGATTTGATAAGGCAGCAGTTGAGCAGCGACCGGCTAAGTAACGAAAAGGCCGAAGCGGTCGCCGCGGTTGTCCTGGTGTATGACCACCACGCCACCGCGGTTATGGAGCGGCTGACCGAACTTCAACATTCGCATTTCATTAAAACCATTTCTTCTCTTCATATTCATCTGGACCACCACGATTGCCTCGAGGTGATAGTTTTGCGGGGCAAAGTCGGCGAGATAAATCGCATGGGCGATAAACTCGTAAGTATAAAAGGCGTCAAGCTCGGACGAATCAATCTTTTGGCAAACAAGGGGCTTTGAACCAACCCGGCAGGACATGCTTTAAGCTTGACAATGACAGGCCAAATCGATTTCAATATGGTTTTGCGGGGCGATTAGCTCAGTTGGTCAGAGCGCACGGATCACACCCGTGAGGTCACAGGTTCGAGCCCTGTATCGCCCATTCGGTTGCGTCTTTCACGTCTCCGGACAAAAAACATCTATTCGGCAAACACGCATTTAGTATAACGGTAGTGCAAAACGACGCGGCCATTTACTTCCTGAATTGAAACTAATTTGTATTGTTACTGCTGTGGCTGGTCCACTGGACGTCCGGCGGGCTGGTCTTTAGCCAGGGTCAGCGGTATATCCAGCCAGAAGGTCGAACCTTTTTCGGGCCGGCTTTCGAAGCCGACCTGGCCTGCGAGCAAATCGGCAAGCTCCTTGCTTATAGCCAGACCAAGTCCCGTGCCGCTTGTCTGTCGCGTCAGGGGGCTGCCTAATTGGCCGAACTTCTGGAATATCTTGTCCCTGTCCTGCTCGGCTATTCCGCAGCCGGTGTCTGTTACAGAGAATCTAATTGTCTTGTCGTCGAGCATCACCGCGCTTAGCGTTATTGTACCGCCTTCGGGCGTGAACTTTACGGCGTTGCTCGTATAGTTTTCGAGAATCTGCTGGATTTTGCCCGCGTCGGTCACAAAAGCGGGGATGCCCTGCTGCACTTCGAGTGCGATGGCGAGGTTCTTTTCCCGCGTCATTTCAGAAAACGAAGTGACGACGGCGTCGCAAATCTCCTCGGCGGTTGTCTGTTCGATATGCAGTTGAATCTTGTCCGCCTCGGCTCTCACGAGATAAAGCAGGTCGTTAATCATATTGAGCAGCCGCTGACCCCCGACGATGATGTTCTCGGCGTAGCGTTTCCCCTTGCCTTCTTTGAGCAGTTCCGGTTTATCGCGAAGCACCTGGGCGAAACCCATAATGGAGTTGAGCGGGGTTCTGAACTCGTGCGAGATATTTGCCAGAAATTCGCCTTTGACCTTGTTCGCTTTGAAAAGCTCGATGTTTCGTTCCGACAGTTCTATTATTTTATCATCAAGCTGCCTGTTGGCCTGGCGGAGTTTTTCCTGGGCGGCCTGCAGACCGTCGA
The DNA here is from genome assembly GCA_003170415.1 of Phycisphaerales bacterium. Taxonomy (GTDB): domain Bacteria; phylum Planctomycetota; class Phycisphaerae; order Sedimentisphaerales; family Anaerobacaceae; genus Fen-1362. The sequence goes on from PMZJ01000026.1 coordinate 37,369, forward strand.
GCATGTGGTTGAAGGCCTCGGCAAGCTTCTCGTATTCGTCGCGGGTATTTATCGAGCTTCTGATATCGAGGTTGCCTTCGGCGACGTTGTTGGCTAATGCCCGCAACTGGCGAATAGGACTCAGAATGACCCGTTGCGTTATGATATAAAATGCCACGATTGCGCCTGTGCCGCTGATAAGGCCGGCGACAATAATCCATACGCGGTTCAGGAGAGTTGTCCGGCGTATCTCGGGGGCGGGTCCTTCAATTACGACAGCGCCTATCGCCTCGTTGCGGTTAAATGCGCTTGCGGAGCCCTGCGGATTGTGGCAGGTTATGCAGCCCTCGGTCGCCCGGAAGACGCGTACATAGCTGGAATAAAGCGTATTTTTCCTGTTCTCAAAGCGTATCTGGTCGGAGGAATCCTCGTCGTTGCGCAGGTCCTCTATCATAAGCCGCTGCTGGACCGTCAACCCTTCAATTTTTTTATCATCTTTTTTGAAACGAACCCAGCGAATGTCGGTTTTGTTCGGGTCCATCACGTTGCCTTGGTCGTCCAGTGCCGCCAGTGTGATATCGCTTTGGATGGGTGTCTGAAAATGCCGGCGAACCAGCGTCTCTGCTCTGGCTCTGCTGGCATCAAGCCGATTCTGCCGGGTGAGTTGGCGCATCCAAGCGTATGGGATAAGCAGCGCCAGAGCCAGTATCAGCAACACCGCGGCGCCGAACGCGATCCTGCACTTTTCCGCCAGCGACAAAGGCGACAAGTGCAGGAAAACCAAAATCCTGTGATAAATTTTCCCTATCTTTTTCAGCATAGGTCAAAAAATAGCGTATAGCGTATGGTAATAGTTCCTGCCCCCAATAAGAGGGCGCACGCGGCGCGTCAAACGCTACTGTTTTTTATCAGGATCGTGTGAATGTTTTTGTGTTCGCAGGTTGAGTTCATCAAGCTGTTTTTGCTCGACCTCGCTTGGCGCGTCGGTGAGCAGACACTGGCCTCGCTGCGTTTTCGGGAAGGCGATGACGTCGCGTATATTGTCGGTGCCTGTCAGCAGCATAATCATCCGGTCGAGTCCCAGCGCTATTCCGCCGTGGGGCGGCGCCCCGTGCTCCAGCGCACGCAGGAAGAAACCGAATCGTAATTGTGCCTGTTCTCTTGTAATGTTCAGCAGGTCGAATACCTTTGCCTGCATTTCGGGTCTGTGGATACGAACGCTGCCTCCGCCGATTTCCGAGCCGTTGACGACGATGTCGTATGCCTGGGCGATGATGTGTCCGGGGTCGGTTTCCAGTTTTGGCATATCCACCGGAATCGGAGCGGTAAACGGATGGTGCATCGAGTCGTAGCGTTTTTCCTGGTCGTTCCACTCGAACAGCGGGAAATCCACAATCCACACGAATTCAAATTTACCTTCGTCGTAAAGTTTGAGTTCCTTCGCGATTTTGCATCGCAGGGGCGCCAGCGCCTTGTTGACGCCTTTTTCGTCGGCTGCCACCAGCAAAACCAGGTCGCCGTCCTTTGCGCCGAAACGGTTTGCCATTTCTTCGAGCTGGTCTGGACTGAAGAATTTTGACAAATTACTGACAAGCGTCATTTTGCCGTTTTCATTTTTCGCCTTGAACCAGGCAAGCCCTTTTGCCCCGTAGTCGGCGGCGAAACTTGTAAGTGTTTTTTCGATGTCGTTGCGTGAGTATTTGTTGCCGCCGCCGGGTGCGCAGAGTCCCTTGACGATACCGCCCGATTGTATGGCCGAGGTAAAGACCTTGAAGGTGCTTTTGCCGGCGATATCAGATACGTTTTTCAGCTTCATATCGAATCGTAGGTCGGGCCTGTCGATGCCGTAATCATCCGCGGCTTCTTTATAAGTCATTCGCCTGATTGGCGTCTGGATATTAAGGCCGAGCACCTCGTTGAAGATTTTGGCGACCAGCACTTCGTGAACCTTGATGACGTCATCCGCTTCTACGAAGCTCATCTCCACATCGATTTGGGTGAATTCCGCCTGCCTGTCGGCTCGCGGGTCCTCATCGCGGAAACAGCGAACAATCTGGAAGTATTTGTCGGTGCCGCTGACCATAAGAATCTGTTTGAAAAGCTGCGGCGACTGTGGCAGCGCGTAAAACGTCCCCGGCACCAATCGGCTGGGGACAAGGAAGTCGCGTGCGCCTTCTGGGGTGCTTTTACCCAGCATAGGCGTCTCAATTTCCCAGAAGCCCAGCGAGTCGAGATAATCGCGGGCGATTTTGGTGACGCGATGGCGAACTTTCAGCTTTTCCTGCATCGCGGGCCTGCGCAGGTCGATATATCGATATTGCAGCCGGACCTCTTCGCCGGTTTTTTCGGCGGTGTCAATCTCGAAGGGTGGTGTCTTTGCGGTATTGAGGATTTCGAGTTTCTCCACGGCCACTTCAATTTGCCCGGTGGCAAGTTTGGGATTTTCCAGTCCTTCACCCCTCGGCTCCACGACGCCTTCTACTGCCACGACCCATTCGCTGCGGACGGTCTGTGCGAGCTTGTGGGCTTCGGGGAATTTTTCGGGATTGAAGACCAGTTGTGTGATGCCTTCCCTGTCGCGCAGGTCAAAGAATATAAGTCCGCCGTGGTCGCGGGACGACCTTACCCAGCCGGCCAGAATGACCCTTTTATCCTTATCCACCAGCCGAAGCTGGCCGCAATTAACTGTCCTTTTGAGCATTGAAAATCCGCCTAAAAACCGTTTGTAGTTGCAAAATCTGTATTTACGAATAGAGGATACCCTGTTGCCGTTGAATAGTCAATAACCGGCTTTGCGCGAGATTTGTCTGTTTCAGAAGATTTTGGCTTTATGAGCCGGGCGTAGGTGTCGCGGCGGTCCAATTGTTCGGGTCGTTGCCGTATTGTGTCGTGCTGGTTCGCGTTAACGATTTGCCCTGCCCATCAGCCCCCTTAGGCCAAAGGTCAACATCACACGGCTCATCGCCGGGATGTGAGCCGTCGCTGTAATCAACCCGCTCAACACGAATATATTGTCTTATACCCAGGTCGTTAACGTCGCCCGGCTTCGACAATTCAATCGCTTCGCCTTCGTTGGCGAGCTTCCCGCTGTAAGGCCCGTAAATAATGCCGGCAGATACGGACGGATACCTTGCCTCGAAAGCCGCGACATTCTTGACGACTAAGATTTTGGAGCCGGCGGCGATGGTGACGGCGTTTGGCGAGGCCGGGAACGTGTAATCGATGCCGTTGGTGAATTTCCAGGGGGTGCTTACGTTGGAATCATAGAGCGTTACGGCTGAAGATGATGCGTTTAGAAGCTCGATGTATTCGTATTCGCTGCTGGAATATGAGCCGCTCGCCGGCCAGTCGGGGTGATACATAATCTCGGAGATGACAATTGGGCCTACTTTCGGATAAGAATTCGCTGCGCCGGGGGTGCTTGTGCTCATCGGGACAAAGTTGTAAGTTCCCGTGCTGGCCTTGTAGTATCTGCCAAAAGAAACATCTGTCTCAGAGGCGCCGAAATCCTCTTTTTCACGATAGCCGGTGAAATTGCCGTTGGCGTCGAGCGCCGAGGTCAGGCATGCGGATTCGCCGTTTTCGCTAAGGGCAAAGGGTATAAGCCGCCCGGGGTCGCTGCTGGTTGCGCCGAAGTTGTTGTTTTCATAAACGACAAGGTAGCCGTTTGCCGGTATGCTTGTGCCTGTGGCGAAGCGATATTTCATCAGGTTGCTGTCGCTGTCGCTGAGATACCAGCCGCCGATGTTAATCGCGCTTGTGGTGGTGTTTTTCAGCTCAATCCAGTCAGAGGCAGTATTGTGGGAATGCGCCAATACCTCATTGATGACGATTGCGCCGGGGTTTGGGATAATACCTGAGTCGTCCCAGCCGGGTGAGCCGTTGATATATGCGCTTGCCCGCCAACTGTCTTTTTTACCCCAGTCGTTGAGGTCGGAATCAGATGGGTTGACAATGGTAAGCGAATAACCATCGCCATCGGTGATGTCGCGCCAGCTGTCGTTATAATTGAAGTCGAGAATAGTCCCGCCTACCGCGTCGAGCAGACGTAATCTTTCGCCGCTGTTGTCTAATGAGCCGGTATATTGGCCGGCGATATAGCGTCCCGTTCCGTATTTAGCCGCGAAGGCGTTCTGGTCTTTGACGACGAGAATATACTGGCCTGCCGCAAGCGTGTTAGGTCCGAACGTGAAGTTGATACCTTTATCAAATTTGACTAAGTTGAGATTGATTGTGCCTGAGCCGATATTCTTCAATTCGATGTATTCCTTATTCGGGTCATTGGGGTCATTGGTATCCAGCGGATGGTACATAATCTCGGTGATTCGCAGAGAATTTTGAAGATTTCCAACTTCATAGGGAGCCTCGTTCAGCGGACTCCATTGTTTTGTGCCGCTCTTGTATATGCGTGATTTAAGGTCAGTGCTTTTATTAAGGGTAAATGCGCCGGTATACTGAATTGCAGTGGGCGAGACATTGGCATCAGTCGAAATAACAGTGCAAACTAATTCCGCATCTATCAGGAAGTCCGAACTTGTTGTCGATGTATTGAGGCCCTGGATAGCGAGGAAGTTTGAGCCGGACTTCAGATCGCCCATGTATGTGGTTATGTCGATATCTTCGAAACCGGTTGTATCTGGAGGGTTTGATGTGGCAGTTGAATTCCAGGTCGGCGAAGCAGGAGCATTTCTGCTGGCTACAGGTACACCGTTTAAATAAGCCACAAATCCGTCGTCATACATCATACGCAGGGTAAGAGAAGCGATATTGCTAATGTTGACGGTGAAGGGGATACGGATATAGCAGGTGGCGTTAATGTTATACATAGCGGAGCCGACATTTATGTCGATGTATTGCTCATAACCTGTGTTGTATTCGTACCCGACGCCTCCGTGACCGCTTGTCCAGCTCGAATCGTTATATGATTCCCCGAGTAGTCGCCAGGTTGATCCTGTCGAGCTTGTCGGAATCAGCACTTTCTTATTCGCATCCTCAGCCACTAATGTAATCGCCGGAGTAGTATTAGTGCCGGCGGGCAATCGCGGGTCGCTGCCGTCGGTGGTGTAATAAATAGTACCGCCCGAACTGCAGGGGTCGGTTATGGTGAACGAGTCAGTAGATGATACGTAGCCGCCGAATTTATACGACCCATTGACGTTGAAAACCGGTGCGCCGAAAGAACGGTCATATAAACCGTTAGTCTCGAACGCGGCCAATACGTATGGCTCTCGCTTCGTTAAAAAGACGTTGGGCACATATGTATCTTGGTAAGGAAGGACGCTGGATACCTCATTTTGAACCTCCCACCATTTATCTACGAGATGTGACTGGGTCATTACACCGCCGTTATGATAATGTTTGTGTATGCGGTCGGCGAAGAGCTGCCTGAAGTTAGGATTAGCTTTGAGGGCACGATAAATTTGTGATATAGGGTCCCCCGCTAAATTGTTCAAGCCGGTGGGGCTTGTCCAGTTTGGAAAGCTGTCAAATGCTGTTATGTTGCAATTTTCGCAGTTGTCGCCGAATATCCACGATTCAGCAATGCCGTCGGCGTCCCACACGGTGAACCTGAACATACCGGTATCTGATTTTTCGCTGTGAGCGGTCCAGTTGTTTCCGGGCCAGTCAAAGTTACCAGAATGAATCTGAACTATCAGATAATCTATAAAACTGACAATATCGAATTTGCTGGCGAAATAATTATAATTAGCTGTGTTGGAAAGGTCGTGGCTTGTTGCGTAATTGTTGAGATTATTCCATGCGATAGTGTCGCCGTCTCTGAGTCCCGACTGTGTAATGACGTCGAAGTCGTTGTCGGAGCCATACCATTCCTGGAAAAAGTCTGCGTCGTCGCGGGCTATTGGGTTATAGTAGTACTTATAAGCGCCGTTGATATAAAGATTGACGAATGTTCCTGTAACCTGGGCGCCGCCCATTTCTTTAAACAGGCGTCTGGTCCATTCGTCTTTGACAAACGGTGAACAAAGGTCATTGTGGCCCCCTCGCAGTGCTATGCCTTGATAGCGGTCAACCTCCGGCGTAAATGGAAAGAACGGATATTCAAATCGGTTATCGCCGTAGTCGCTGCGGAAGTAAAGGTTGAAGCTGAATTTATTGTTGTTGCAGAGCCAGTCGTCTCCTCTGGTATAGCGAGGCCGTGTGTAATCGCTGCCGTGAACACGAATGCCGCAGTCCATCTGATAATTGCTGTCGGCTGTCGGGTCAATGATTTCGAATGAGACAGGTCGTTCATAGGCAATACCATGGTGTATAGGATTATTGTAAGTGCCTGCGCCGCCAGATTGCCATGTTCCGTCACTGGCATAGTAGCCGCCTACGATTGCCATAATGCCGTTTGGCTCATAGAAGGTCTGGTTGGGGTCTCCGACAAGCGAGACGAGCGGCATTGCTTTGACGGCGGCGCTTGCGCCGAAGATGTATGTATCTGTTTCTATAGGTGAAGGTTTGTAGCCGGTTTTGATGGCAGCCGCCCTGATACATTTTGTGGTGCTGATAGATATGGGCGATGTGTAACGGATACTGGTTGGCGTATTTACTTCGCCTGCGATGGGAGGACGACCGTCGGTGGTGTAGTAGATATTTGTGCCCGATGTGGTGCAGGCCAGAGTGAGCATAGAATTAGAGTCGTAGAAGCCGCGTTCTTTGCTGAAATCAACGTTATCTATATCGCCGAGGTAGGCGTTGATATTAGCAGCGCCGGGCGTTGCGGTAGAGAAGAAACACCAGTTTTCTTCTGCGTCCGGGTAACGGCCATAAGAGATGTTGGTTGTCTGCGCACCAAAAACAATGGCGTCCATCTGTGTAGTTCCATCGGTGTCGTAAAGCCCTATTTCCTCGCCGCTGCCTGAGAGTTTGAAGTTGGTGTGAAGCGGGCCTTGTGTTGTTTCTTCATCGGCCCAGAATACGAGAAATCCACGGGCAGGGATGGTAGTTTGCGATGAGTAGCCGGTTGGAATATGAAATTTGGTTGGGTTGGTGAGGTCGTCTGTCAGATACATTCCCGCCATATCTACCGATGTGTCGCCAAGATTGTAAATTTCAATCCAGTCATCGTAGTCACCATATGGGTCGTGGATGCCGCTTGCACTATTGTTGGAAGCCATAAACTCGTTGATGAAAAGCATGCTGCCGTGTGTTTGCCACTGGCTTGCCAGCACTGCGAAATCGGCGAAATCAATGCCATTCAGGCCGTCGAAGTCCGCGCAGACGGCTGTTCCTTCGCATGACTCCGCATCAAGCCACTGCTCTGCGAATATCTGCAAATCGTAGATATTGACCCAGCAGTTACCGTTGAGGTCGGCTAAGGGGCACCGGCCGGCAAATGTGGTTGCAGTTAATATGCAGATAACAGCGGAAAGCAAAAAACAATATCCCTTGCGGCTGGTCATCATTTTCATCTACCTCTCAATTTTAGACCCCGTTTTGGATGTGGGTTTGTTCATCATAGCAGTTTTGGATATTTAGAGCAATACCAATAAGCCAGAGGCCTCAAAATAGGGATATTACAGGACCTAAGTTCGACTCTACCCTTAAAAAAACGGATTCGTTCGCTATAAATTCCCAATCGGCGGGGGGATTCGAAGGTCGGGTAGTAAAGTGCAAGCGTTGAATTTTACGAAGTATATCGCCACGACGGTTGTTGCGAAGGCAATCAGAAATAATTTCGACGTTTTGCTTTTGGTAATACTGCATCAGTGCTGTCTGGAGGCGTTTTTCCGCCCGGATATGGTTTTAGGATTATTTCGCCACGACACCTTTTACGCCGCCGGAGACCAGTGCGGCAACGTTGGCGAGAATTCTGGGCAGCATAAGCCCGCGGGGACAGGCGATATATTTCGGCTGCCAGACGGGAGCGAATTTGTCCTTGTACTCGTGCAGGCCCTGGAAATTATAGAAGTGCTCGCCGTGACGGAACAAAAAGGCCCCCGCCTGCGACCATAACGGCGCAAACTGCCTGTCTTCCATGCCGGACAGAGGCGCCGCACCGAAGTTGAACCACTTGTAACCCTGAGATTTGCCCCAGAGCAGAAGCTCGGTAAAAAGATAATCCATAATGCCTTCGGGGCTGTCGGGTGAATACCGCATAAGGTCTATCGATAATTCTTCTTTTTGTGCTCCCTGCCAGACGTTGGCGAAGGCGATAATTTTGTCCTGCCGAGTAATTATCGCAACGGGCATTTTCTTCAGATACTCCGGCTCAAAGAAGCCCAGCGAAAACCCCTTTTCCCTGGTGTTTTTGTTGTCCAGCCAGGCGTCGGAAATCTTCTTTAGCTCGTCGAGTTTCATTTCTATCTGTGCCGGCTCGATGACTGAAAACGTCAATCCGAGTTTCGTCATTTTGTTGTACGCGTAGCGGAGGTCTCTTCGAGTGTGGCCTTCGAGCGAGAAGCCGGTAAGCTCCACTTTGGCTTCCTCGCCGAATTTGAGGAATGTCAGGCCCAGGTCAAGGTAAATGTCGAGATGTGAGGCATCGACCTGGTAGAAAACGGGCCAGGCGTCGTACTGGTCGCAGAGTTCGCGGAATTCCCAGGCAAGCTCTCTTGTCTCGTCATCCGGTCCTATGGGGTCGCCCATACTTATCCAGCTTCTGCCCTGTACGCCGAACATCAAAAACGCGTTGTCGCTTAAAAGGAATCGCTTGTCGCCGAGAAGCGCAAGCCAGGCGTATGTCCTGGGGCAGTTTCGGACTATATTTTCGACTATTTTAATTTCCTCATTTGGAGGCGGCGCGGGTTTGTGTTTTGCGGGTATTAGCAGCCGGGCAAGCCCAAACAGCATAATCACAATCATCGCCCCTATGCTTGCCCGCAGGAATCTCGGTGCGTCGGCGTTGAATGCGAACCGCCACCAAAGTTCACTGGAATACTCGATGTGCTTGTAGCTGAACAATCCCAGCCAGACCGAGCTTGCCACGACCGCGATTGTCAACAAGACCCAGGGCAGCGAGAACCTGTCGCTAAATAGCGATGCCTTGCGATAGAAACGGCTCCTGCAGGGGATAAGGGCGGCGAGCATAACCGACAGGATTATTGCCTCTTCGTAATCAAAACCCTTGACCAGCGAGAATACGATGCCGGCGGCGAACAGTATTATCGTAAGGTGATACGCGGCGTCCAGGCGGCGCTGCAGACCTCGCGCAAGGATAAGCAGTCCCGCGCCGACGATACTGCCGAGGAAGTGCGATATTTCCACCGCCGACAGCGGCAGTATGTCTCGTATTATTTCCATACGACTGTTTTCTGCCGGCAGAGCGCCTGATACGAGCAGGATTGCCCCGGCGACCATACTGCCGACGGCGAACACCTGGGGTATAAGCATAGCGGCCCACTTGCCGATTGCCTCGCCGAGCCGTTTTAACGTCTCCCTGCGCGAGGCAACCTCTTCTGCCCCGAGAATAATTGCCGCAAGGCCCAGCGGCATAAGGTAATAAATCACGCGATACAAAAGCAGCGAGCCGATTAAGGAAGAGGCGGGGGCCGCCTCGGAGAGCAACAGCAGCATTACTCCTTCGAATACCCCCAGGCCGCCGGGGACGGCGCTGACAATGCCTATACATTGTGCGAGCAGAAAAATCTCCAGAAATTCCGGGTAGTCCATCTGAACGGAGTTTGCCATAAGGACATACAGAACGCTGCCGGCAATCGCCCAGTCGATTGAAGCCAGTGCAATCTGGCAAAGCGAAAGGCGCAGTGAAGGTATTGCCAGCTCCCAGCCGCGAAGGGTCACAGGTTTTTTTCGCAGCGCCGTCAGAGCCAGATATGTTGAAAGCAGAGCAAGGAATATGATGCCTATGGGCCAGGTTGTCTTGAATGGCAGGTGCGTGCCGTGTTCGATTGCCTGCGGGTTAAACAGGAAGGCGGAACCGCCCAGCGCGAGGAAGCCCAGCCAGAAGGTGGTTGAGCAGAATAAAATCAGGCGTGCGACCTGGCCGGCAGAAAGTCCCAGCGCCGAGTATATCCGGTAGCGTGCCGCGGAGCCACCCAGGATTGTTGCGTTGTGGCTGAACACGTATCCGATGAATGACGCGACCGCTATCCTGCGGTAAGGCAGTCGATGGCCGATGTAGAAAAGCGCGAGAGTGTCGTAGCCGGTCAGCACAAAGTAGTCAAGAAACGTCAGCGCGATTGCCGCGAGCACGTATGCTATCGGTATCCGCGTCAGCTCCGCCGAGATGTCGCGGTAATGGTAGTGCCTGAGTTTGTGGTGAATGATAACCGCCGCTATCACAAACAGGATAACGCTAATCCATGGAGTTATTTTATGCAGAATTTTTCTCATAGCCGATTTGTTTTCCTGATATTGCCAACGCTTAACAGTTTAGCAGAGCGTTTTGGCGACGGCAAGCGCCGGTTTTGCACTCCCCGGCTATTTGTGGTAAGGATTTGCCTGGGTCGATTATAAGGGAATTCCTGATAAGCGCCGCCGGCAATAATTCGCAAAAAAATTTCATTTACCGTGCATTTTTCTGTTGCAATTATCCGACGAACTGGTATATTAGAGGTTGTCAGGGGTTGCTTGACCTCGATATAGGGGGGGTCAAGATTGTGACATAGTGAGGTAGTATTCATGCAATTTTATCCGCCTTGTGCGGATTTGTAAGAGCCACGGGCTGAGGTTAAATCCTCCTCTTCCTCCCTCCTGACCTCAGCCCAGCTTTTTTTTCTGCTAAGCGGTTACTCAGATATCATCTATTCCAATTCAGTTTTAATTGTGCGCCATTGCCACAGAGGACTCCTATGCGAAAAATGGGCGATTAAAATGTCAAAGTTATGGGAGTTTTCGAGATTTTTTTCGGACGTGATTCAAGCCCGTCAAATCTGCACGAGTTTCTCAAAACTGTTGTCTGCGATGGCAGCACAGGAGAGTTTGGTAAACGGTTACTGATTTGTCGAGGCGGATTTCTTGTCGTACCGTCTTTTCGCGGGGCTGGGTCGAACGCTCGATGGCTGCTGCCGGCTTCGGAAGGGCTTGCTGGAGATGTACTTATGAAAAACCTGAAATTTCTTGCAAGGCGGCAGTGATTTTGATAAAATGGGAAAGAGCGCCCTTGATAAGGCCGATAAAGAGTGAGTTGTTTGGAACGGTTTATGGTTTTTGTCTTTGGGGTGTTATGAATAAACGAAGAGGACCTGCCCATCGTAGCGCAAGCGAAGATGGGTTCACATTGGTTGAGCTTTTGGTGGTCATCGCAATCATCGCGCTATTGATGGCGGTATTGCTGCCGGCACTGGGCCGAGCAAGGGAAGCGGGCAAACGAGCGGTTTGCATGAGCCAGATAAAGCAGTTGGGAATCGCCTGGGGTCTGTATTGTGATGACGACCAGGACAAGGTGCCCATCGGCGACGTAGGGTATTCCTGGACTTTCCCCGCCCCCGTCACCAGTCATGGTGACCCATATCTCCCTCAACTGGCCTGGCATGAATGGCCGCACGAACCCATAAACCATACTATGCCGCCAACCCGTGCAACTAACTGGACAGCTTCGGGTGACGTGCCTGAATCGGGTAATAATGGCGCCGCGCTTGGTTTTCAAAACGCCCTCGCCGCACAAGATGCGACCTGGTTCCACGCTATGGAAGAGGGAACGATGTGGAGGTACATCAAGGACCACAAGGTTTACAGGTGTCCCGTCGGCGAAAAGGGCAATCGTATCACTTATGCTATGTCTCATTCTTTGCATACTTACCCCGGCTCAGGCGGCACCGACTCCTACCCCAACAACATGCATGGCAATCCTCCGGCGATAAAACTCAGAACTGACATTAGAAGAACAGCCGAAAGAGCCGTCTTTTTTGACGCGACGTATATCAAAACCGGCGCATTTTTTGTTCCGTATGCTCTCACTGCCGGCGCAGGAAAATGGTATGATGATTCCTGGGCGCACGGCAGAGGTATAGTGGTTTCTTTTGCTGACCAGCACGTCGAATTCCATAAATGGACCGACCAGCCGCATCATATAAAAGAGCACGATGAAGGTAAAGGTTACAATGAGGGTACTGTTGATACGGCTGATTGTGATTTACGCTGGATGGTAAAAGTTACCTGGGGCAACGTCCCGTCGACCTGGGCAAACACCAGAAAGTGTGACTATTAAAATATAGCAAAACACAAAAACATAAGTTTTGAATAATATCACCAAAACCCCGGCCTGAAAACCGGGGTTTTGTTTTTTTATACGGCAAACATATTTCCTTCCGCCGAAGGCGATACCTCTAACGGATATTTCATTTCAAAGTCATATATTGGCCGTCAACATCTTGGGTTTGTCAGACGCCTTATAATGGTGTCAATGTCTCTATGCGTATGGCGGATAGAGGGTATATTTGTTAAACCACTTAAACCACGAAGGAAAAATATATAGAAAACTTAGTGTCTTTGTGTCTTGGTGGCGGAAAAAATTTATACACACTTTTTTAAGGAGTCAAAAATGAACACACCCAAACAAACACCCGTACTTTGTCTGTCAGAGCATAGTTCACAACGAAGCCCGATTCTGTATCAAACCTTTATTTTTACCGTTTTTTTACTTGTGGCGAATGTTGCCGTGGCTGTTCCTGGTGATGGTTTTTGCGAATGTAACTCAGACGGAAATACTTGGCACGCCGATGACAGTAACTTTCAGGAAATACAACTTGATTGCGCAAAAAGCGGCGACACAATCCTAATGGCACCTGGAACATATTACAGCTTCCAATACGCACCTGGATACCGTAACGACCCTGGTTTCTTTGCCGTCATTTACCCACAAGGGAGAAGCATCATTTACAAAAAAGACCCGAACTCTTCAGGCGAAGTAATCCTCTCTGGTCTTTGTTACTCCAGTGTTGGCGGAACCGTGTTTTTCCCCCCCCTGTCAGATAATACACGGCGAAGGGAACGACTGCCAACTTATCGGCTTGACCATCTGTTGCAGTCCTCTTCCTGATGAACATATTGACTACATGACCCGTCCATTCTGCCCGACTTGGGTCGGAATTGCATGCTATTACTCCAGTCCTTTAATCAAGGATTGCAATCTGGTCGGCTATGACTATGCTTTTCAATCCGGTAGGATAGATTATACCGGGATAGACATCATAAACCCAAATGGCAAGTTGGTTATCGAGTCCTGTCGTATTGCAGATTTCAATGGTTCCGGCATTACCTTTGAAGGTGATGTAACTTTCGAAGATGTAAATATAGAAATAAACAATTGCCTGCTCTCTGGTGTTCACACTGAATTCTGCGCTATCAGTATTACAGGTTACCCAACAAGAGGCACTTTACAAATCAATAATTCCACAATTTCCAATTTTGGAGGAGGTGGAATATCCGTCGCAGGAATCCCAGATGGAGTCGTTGACCTCGACCTCGAGGTCAACAGTTGCCATATTGAGGGAAATATCAACGGCCTTGGCGGAGGTATCGCATGGAGTTCTACCAATAATAATACGATGCTTGTAAGCAGATGTAACTTAATTGGAAATGCGGCCTTCGATATGGGTGGTGGCATATATTCTACTGGTTCTATGGCCCGGATTGAGGACTGCAACATCATAGGCAATATAGCCGGTTACAAGGGCGGTGGAATCTATTGTAGCGGCGGCCATAGCACCATTAAAAATTGCAGAATAGAAAACAATATAGAAGGATATACGTCAGAAGACCCTGGCTACGGTGGCGGCGGCGTATGGGGGAGTTATGTTGACGCCAATCATTGCATAATCAGAGGGAACAAAGCTGATGGTTACGGCGGTGGCATATTTGCGTATGATGCTAATCTTATCAATTGTGTAATAAATGAAAATCAGGCCGGCGGAGAGGGCGGAGGTCTTTTAATTGACTATGAATCCTACCTGAAAAATTGCACTATAAGGAACAACGAGGCAAATGGATTGGGCGGCGGTGCTTATTTCGGAGACGGGCCGATAAACGTCACGAACTGTATTTTCTGGGGAAACGCCGACACTGAAGACACTCCCGGTTATCAGCGCCATCACCAAATCTATTGCTTATACCCATACTCAAACTCAGTAAATTTCCGCAATTGCGATATTGAGAGAACCAGCGTCAACGCCTTCTATGTCTTCGACGACAATATAATCGACGACGAGAATAATCCTGATTTAAACATAATCGGCAACAATCTCGGTGGCAACATTCATAGTGACCCCTGCTTCGCGGACGATTATCATCTTGATGAAAACTCGCCGTGCATCAATGCCGGCAATAACAGTTATGTTGACTGGGCTTATGATATCGACGGTGATAACAGAATCTTAAACGCTATCGTAGATATCGGGGCTGATGAGGTCAGGGGCGACGGCGGCATATATTTCCCGGACTACAATTTTGACAATTTCGTCAATTTTCTCGATTTTGCCATATTCGCCAATGCCTGGATGACTGTAAATCCTTCCATATCGCTCGACGACGACAATGACGTTGACATCGACGACCTGAAAATCTTCTGCGACCACTGGCTGACGTACACGGACAAATTCTGACTGGAAAAAAACTACGGATTCACCACTCCCGTTAGGGATGGCTTACGCCAGAAGGACACAGAGAACCACGAAAATTTGTTTCTCATTTTTCATTCAATTGTTTACCGGATTTCTGTGGCAGATAATTTTCCGAAGAAACAACTCGTTTGCCTGTTTTTTCTTCCAGCTCGAGGCGAGCTCTTTTAGCAATGCGTCCGCCTTTTCTGCCGGCTCCTTCGTTTTCGGGCATTCCCGTAGCATTCACACTTTCGGCAATCTGACGGGTTGAAAGTTCCGCAAGAGCGGTAAAAATCAGCTCGGCCTCACTCATATGGTCGCGCAAATTCTGCGTTTTTAGGCCCTTGATGTTTTTGTGCTCTTTTACCGTTATGCCAGACCATTCCTTGTGAATTATATTGGTGAGAATTGCAAACTCTTCGTCTTTTGTGATTTCATGGTCTTTCCAGTAATCGGTGAGCTTGTTACGGGTCTCCTGTCCGAGCATTCGCTGCTGAATCCATTTTTCGCTTCGCCCGTGCCTTCGCCATGTTTCTCTGGCACGGTCAAGTGAGCGTGCCGGGTCGACCATCTCCTGCATTCGCTCATAACCGACTTTGGCAAGCCATAGTTTAATTGGCTCGGCCTTTGGGCTTGGAACGGATTGAATCAGCCGTAACAGCGTTTCGGGATTGGCAACGTCAGTGAGGTATTTTTTACCATCAGCCGCCTCTAATTTCAGTCGGTGACAATTTGACACCGACTCACTTCCTTCTTTTTTGAGCCGTTCTTTCAGCTTATTCCAGTACTTTCTCGCGGTCTGAAAGTCGGGCTGCTGTATCAAGGCCTGAATAATATCCACCACCGAGAAATACCAGGTTTCGGTCTTTTCGTCAAAATGGCGGCGGATTTTGTATCCTTCAAATATGGCTAATGAGTGTGTCATAAGTTTCCTCTAAAAAGCTCCCGCATCGACAGATTTCAACCGGTTACAATTTGTAACCAGTTTAGACCATTTACAACAATGGCAATATAGAAATTCAGGGAGAATGAGTCAAACGTTTGTTTGAGAAAAAACGCCGGAGACAGGTTATTTACGGTTTTAGATGTATTAGCCAATAGGCGCACCGGCGAAGATGAAAAATATTAGTTTTTCTTGACAATTCACGGGCACAACCTTATTTGTCGTTATCTTTCGAGCATTTGACCGATAGTTGTAATAAGTAAGTGTAAAGTGTTAAGTGTAAAGTGCAAAGTTAAATGAATGGATTTCCGCTTTCCGAAACGGGCTCTACGCTTCGCTTCGTGTTGCGGGAATGATAAAGGAATATGGCGAAGACAAAGACGAATCCGAGCGGTAAATCGTTGGTGATAGTAGAGTCGCCGGCGAAGTCGCGGACAATCAACAAATACCTCGGCCCCGGCTTCGAGGTCAAGGCGTCAATGGGGCATATTCGCGATTTGCCCGCGAAGGAATTCGGCGTCGATTTGGAAAAGGACTTTGAACCAACATATACGATTATGCTGGGAAAAAGCAAAGTCGTAGCCGGTCTCAAGGCGGCAGCCAAGGACTGCAAAGACGTATATCTGGCGACTGATATGGACCGCGAGGGCGAGGCGATTGCCTGGCATTTGGCTCATATACTTGGATTACCTGAGGATAAAGTTTATCGCGTGATATTCAACGCGATAACAAAGACGGCGATACAGCAGGCGTTTGCTAATCCGGGGCGCATCGATATCGATAAGGTTATGGCGCAGCAGGCCAGGCGCATACTCGACCGCATCGTCGGCTACCAGATAAGCCCGCTTTTATGGAAAAAGGTTGCGCGGGGTTTAAGCGCGGGGCGAGTGCAGTCGGTCGCGGTCAAAATAGTTGTCACGCGGGAGCGTGAGATACGCGGCTTCAAGCCCGATGAGTATTGGCTTATCCCTGCGGTTTTCACCACCGAATTAGGAAATCATTATAGCCAGCAGTGGCAGGATTTTATGGCCGGCGGCGAAAAGCCAGAACAGGGACCTACCATTGACCGGCAGAACAAGTGGCTTGCTGAACACAACGCCTTTAAGGCCGAGATTTATAAAATCGGCGAGGAGAAGTACAAGGCGTCGGACGACCAGCAGGCAAAGCGGATATATGAGGTCGTAAGAGACGCTAAATTCAAAGTTGAGCAGGTTGAAAAAAAGGAGTCGTCGTCCCGGCCCGGGCCGCCGTTTATTACGTCAACGCTTCAGCAGGCCGCGTCGAATCGGATGGGGTTTTCGACCAAGCGCACAATGTCGATTGCGCAGCAGTTGTATGAGGGTGTTGACCTCGGCGAGGAGATGGGGCGGCTGGGCCTGATTACGTATATGCGAACCGACAGTACGTATATATCGCCCGAGGCAATCAACGAGGCGCGCAATTTTATTCACAAGCGTTTCGGCGAGGCGTATGTGCCTGAAAAGGCGAATATGTTTGCCGACAAGAAAAACGCGCAGCAGGCGCACGAGGCGATTCGCCCGACCGACGTTGACCTTATGCCGGAGGACGTCCGTTCGCTTGTCAGCGAGGAGCAATACAGGGTTTACGATTTGATATGGCGGCGGTTTATCGCCTGCCAGATGTCAGCGGCGAAGTGGGACGTTACGAACCTGGATATCGCAGCCGATACCTCGATTGGCAAATGCCTGTATAAAACGACGGGTCGAGCGATTGTCTTCGATGGTTTTACGAAGGTATGGTCGCCCGGCGCGTCGGTGGGTGTTGAGCAGCAGTTGCCCCTCGTCAAGGTCGGGCAGGAACTTGCGGCGGTGGATATCAAGGCCGAGCAGCATTTTACAAAGCCGCCCGCAAGATACACCGAGGCCTCATTGGTAAAGGCGCTCGAAAAGGAGGGTATCGGCAGGCCCAGCACATACGCCAGCATCATCAGCACCATCCAGGACAGGGAATACGTCGAGCAGAGGGAAAAGAAGCTCTACGCGTCGGACCTCGGCGAGGTGGTAACAGATAAGCTCGAAGAATACTTCCCCAAGGTAATGGATTTGGCGTTTA
The DNA here is from genome assembly GCA_003170415.1 of Phycisphaerales bacterium. Taxonomy (GTDB): domain Bacteria; phylum Planctomycetota; class Phycisphaerae; order Sedimentisphaerales; family Anaerobacaceae; genus Fen-1362. The sequence goes on from PMZJ01000026.1 coordinate 54,868, forward strand.
CCCGGTATATGGAAGAGCAGTTGGATAAAATTGAAGAGCAGCATCTCGACTGGGTTAGTGTTTTGAATGAGTTTTACGGGCCGTTCAAGAAGAGTATCGAGACGGCGACCGCGGAGATGAAGCACGCAAAGGCGGAGACGACGCCGAGCGAATACGAATGTCCCAAGTGCGGCAAGCCGTTAGTTTATCGTTTTGGCAAAAAGGGTAAATTCCTCAGTTGTTCCGACTATCCGGAATGCAAGTTCGCCTGGCAGTGCGACAAGGAAGGCAAAATGGTCGAGCAGAAAGTCAGTGAGCATAAATGTCCCAATTGCGGCAAGCCATTAGTTCACAAAAACGGGCGATTCGGCCCGTTCCTCGGATGCAGCGATTATCCCAACTGCAAGACGATAGTTAAGGTTGATAAGGATGGCAATATCGCGCCGCCGAAACCGCCTGCTGAACCGACGGGATTGAAATGTTATAAATGCAGGGAGGGCGAGCTTGTCATCAGGCAGAGCAAGAAAGGCCCGTTTATGGGCTGCAACAGATTCCCCCGCTGCCGGACGATAGTCAGCATCAAGCAAAAGGAAAACCTGCTGAAGCTGCAATCGGAAGGCAAATGGCCTCCCAAAACGGCTGACGCCGCCGACGAACTCCTCGGCAGGAAAAAACCGGCAAAAGCCGAAAAATGACCTTACCAAAGGTTTGCCCGCGACAGGCATAATCGATTGACTTTAGCTGCGGCGAGTGATTTAATAGTCATATCAAGCGATGAATCACCAGCGACGATAAAACGGGGTTGTCGTATGCCATATAATGTTCGGATAGTCAGCACTTATCCGCCGAGGCGATGCGGGATAGCGACGTTTTCAAAGAACCTGGCAAACGCCCTGTCGCATTTTACCAGTGAGGTGGGTCATATAAGGGTCGCCGCGATTGACAACGGCAACGGACCGTATAACATACCCGTGGACCTTGTAATTGACCAGTATAATCCGCAGTCGTGGGCGGATATGGCGGAAAGCATAATCAAAAGAGCACAGGAAGGCAGCAACCCTACGGTGGTTTTGCTCCAGCACGAATATGGCCTGGACCCCGACAAAGACGGTAACGATGCACGGGGGACGCACTATATCGAGATGGCCAAAACGTTTACCGCCGCGAAACTGACAACGGTGGTGTATTTGCACACGGTTTTGGACGACCCCGACGAACACCAAAAGGCCGTCGTGCAGGACCTTGCGAAGGTATGTGACGGCGTGATTGTTACTACCGAAAGCGCAATCGATATACTCGAATCGGATACCTACCATATTGAGCACAGCAAGCTCAAGCACATCGACCACGGCATAAGGATGCACAACCCGTCGCATTACGACCGGCTGGAGATAAAGAACGAATTTGGTCTTGAGCGTCAGTTTCTCGCTACGACGCTCGGATTGTTGTCGCCTGACAAGGGGCTTGAATACGGCATACGCGGGTTTGGGAGATTTCTGGAGGAATCGTGCACGCCTGAGCAGCGCAAAAGTATTCTTTACCTCATCGCGGGCGAATGCCACCCGGATTTTGTGAGAGCCGACGGCGGCGAGCCGCACAAGCGATTTCAGGCGTCTCTGGAGGTCGCGCTGGAGCAGGCGAAGGTCAGATGGTGCAGGGTCAAAGACCTGCGGGGAGCGAATCTGGAAGATTACGATGTCGTGTTTCTCGATACTTATCTCGATGAGGGAATGCTGCTGAGAATGTATGGCGCGACCAACGTGATGGTATTGCCTTATCTGAATATGCAGCAGATATCCAGCGGGGTGCTGGCCGATACGCTCGGCTCAGGCAGGGTGGCGATTGCGACAAAATTCAGGTACGCACGCGAGTTGATTTACTCGAACAAGCAATGCCCCGAAGGGCTGGTGATGGGGCGGTACGTCCGCGGGATTCTGGTTGACTCGATGGAGCCGTCGGTGGAGCAGATTGCCGGCGGGCTGGATTACCTGGTGTTCAACAAGCAGCGGCGATTATTTATGGAAAAGCAGGCGCACCAGCGCGGCTACCAGATGAGCTGGAACAATACCGCCTGGGCGCTGCTGCAATATATCGATTTTCTGCGGGAAGAGCACGAGATAGTAACCGGCAGGGGGATAACGTTTTCGCGGGAAAAGCCGTCGAAGTACGAGCATATCAGGCGAGCTTCCAGCGATGAGTAATAGCGTAAAATGCCGGAAGTTCGCGGCTACTTTTTATCTCGCTGGAGATAAGTGTTTCGAGACAGTATCTGTTCGATGTATTGTTTTACGGTTTCTGCATCCTTTTCGCGGCCCTGGGCGGTGAAATATTCAATCGCGTTTTGGGCCGCCTGGACGGCGGATTCCCGCTGGCCGCTTAGTTCGAAGGTCTGGATAAGATATAAGCAGTTGTCAAGGTCGCCTGGCTGCAGCGCTACAGCTTTTTTGAAGTGTTCGGCAGCTTTGGCAAAGTCACGGTTATCAAACATGACCTTACCCATGATTGTATGCGGCTCCACTAAGTCAGGATTTCCATCGAGAAGCTGCTGGCACAGCTTTGTGAGGATGTCCAATTGTTCTGAGGCCTGCTCATCTCTGCCATCTTTTCTCAAAAGCGTCGCGTAACTGTAGCGTATCACAGGCATCTGGCTTTTGTATTGAGGGTCCGTGAACCGTTCTATAGCGGATTTATAGACGAGAAGGGCTTCGTTGGTTCTGTCGGAGTCAGTCAGGATAAGAGCTATTACCCCGTATGCCTTGACCACCACGCTCGGGTCGGCCTGACTCAGTGCCTCAAGTTTTTTTAGAGCTTTTTGGACATTTCCCTCCCAGGCATAGTTTTGCGCCTGCTCGGCGAGTTTGCGTGCCTGCTTCTCGACGTTCCGCAGAGCTACTGGCGCAAGAAGATTCTCCATGGGCGCATAGTCATCGGTCAGTACCAGTGAATTGGATTTTTTTCGCAGTTGCGATATTTCCGAGTCGTTGAGATACCAGACGCTTCTATCCACGTCAAAACCTTTGCATACGTCGGCAAGGTCGAGCTTGTGTTTGGCCGCGACAACGACAAATGTGTTGCGGTCATAGCTTTTGGTGTCTTTTTCAGAAATAACGGTAACAAATGGGAACGTCTGTTCAAGGGTATTGACCAGTGAGCCGAGAAATAACGCGCTGTCGAATGTGTCAATCAGCTCGACCATATAGATTCCGTCGTCTGTCATCAGCTCATATAGTTTGTCATTGAACTCTTTGGTGGTTAGCTGATACGGGACCGAGTAATCATTGAGGGCGTCTTCATAAATAAAATTATAATGACTGATTGGATGATTGAGGCGTTTCTTTTCGATAAGGGAATCAATGTAATTACGTGCGTCGAGCGAAATTGTGTTTATTCTGGTTTTGGGGTCGAGCTCAAAGGCGGCGAAGGCGGCCTTTGTTACGCCGGGGTCAATTTCCGCTACGTCAACGATGCCGGCGGGCCAGAATCTTTCAAGATACCTCGGGAGGGCATACCCGCCGCCCCCGAGCACCAGAAAAAAAGGTTTATCTTTTCCTCCGGCAAAGCGGTGTGTTATCGCGGCCATTATCTGCTCGTAGGTGTATTGCAGTTTATTCGGCTCGCCTATGAGAATCTCGCTGTGAACCAGCGCATCCTGCACGAAAATTCTTTTCTCAGGTTCGCCGCCCAAACTTTTGACGGCGACGTAACAGTAGTTTGTCTCATCCTTGTAAAGAACAACTTCTTGTGTTGTTTCTTTCAGTCCGATTGCCGCGGAAGCCCGTTGTGCCCAGTCCCATGGGCCTGCTCCAACGATTGCCCCGCCCACTAAAATTACCGCTGCCGCACGGACAGCCCAAAACCCTGCCCCGTAAAGCAGAGCCATCACAATCATAACCGCCGCGATTGCCCAGATTATGGAAATTGTGCCCATCAGTGCGATTAGGTAGTAGCCGGCGGCGAACGTGCCCGCGATGCTGCCCGCCGCGCCCCAGGCATAAATGTCGCCTACGGTTCTGCCTGTGGGGAGTCCCCTTTCGAGTGCCATTTTAGCTACCACCGGACTGATTGTGCCCAGAAGCGCCGAGGGCAACATAAATACAACTGCAACGTGCAGCAGTATTCTTGTCGGCCAGTTAAATTGCCAAAGCCATGTCCACCCGCCCACGAGGTTGTTTAATACGATGGTGATAAGACAGGCAACAGCGCAAATCGCGAAGAGTATAGATAGTACCTTAATGGGTCTGAATCGGTCGGCGAGCCGTCCGCCGGTATAGTTACCGATGGTGATGCCCGCCAGGACGACGCCTATGACGCTGGTCCAGGTGTAAAGCGATGAGCCAAGGAAACGGGCGATGATGCGCCCAGCGACAAGCTCCAGCACCATAATACAGAAGCTCGATATGAACACCGTCGCACAGGGGATAAACAGATATTTCAGTGTTCTTGATACTGACGAATCCGCCTTTATTTCGCTCATAGAGAAACCTTTCAAAACCGGCAAAACGCAACTGGGTTTATGCCTAATCCAAAAGGATAATAATAAACTATTTGGCTGTTTTAGGAAATCAATAATCCCCCGACAGGATTGCATATTGCGGCCTAATGTGTTATAAGCACGAGAATTATGGAAGTTGCGCAATTAAAAAGCGGGATAGCGGAGATGAAGGCCCGGGTTGAAAATATCCGGGACTGGCTTTGACCTGGTTGGCAAAAAGGCCGAGTTTGCGCAGCTTCAGGAGAAGATGAGCAGTCCCGGTTTCTGGGACAATCAGGAGGCGGCACAGGGGGTGGTTTCCCGGCTAAGCGCATTAAAGGCGATAGTTGAGCCGGTTGAGGAAGTCAGCAGGGAAGTGCAGGATTTGGCGGAACTTTTTGAGATGGCGGTCGAGTCGGACCCCGATGAGCTTGGCCAGTTGGAGGATGATTTGGCGACGCTTGCCAAACGCTGCGAGCAAATAGAACTGACGGGTCTTTTGAACGGGCCTAATGATACGAAGAACTGTTTTTTCAGTATTCACGCCGGCGCGGGCGGGACGGAGAGTTGCGACTGGGTGAGTATGCTTTTGAGAATGTACACCCGCTACTTCGATGCGAACAAATACCAGTATAGCGAGCTTGATATTACTCCCGGCGAAGAGGCGGGAATACGTTCGATAACGCTTCAGGTAAAAGGGCCTTTTGCGTACGGGAAATTGTCGTGTGAGGTTGGTGTGCATCGGCTTGTCCGGATAAGCCCGTTCGACTCCAACAAACGCAGACATACCACTTTTGCCGCCGTCGATTGTATTCCTGAATTCGATGAGGACGTGGATATCGAGATAAAGGAAGAGGACCTGAAGATTGATTTTTATCGCGCGGGCGGCGCTGGCGGTCAGCACGTCAACAAGACAAGCTCGGCGGTTCGTATGCTGCACAAGCCGACGGGTATCGTTGTTCAGTGCCAGAACGAACGGAGCCAGCACAAAAACCGCGCATACGCGATGAAAATGCTCAGGGCGAAATTATATATGATTGAGCAGCAGAAACGCGACGCGGAGATTGCCAAACAATACGGCGCAAAGGGCGAGATTGCCTGGGGTAATCAGATTCGCAGTTATGTTTTGCAGCCATATCAATTAGTGAAAGACCATCGCACCGATTGCCAGACCGGAAAAGTTGACGCGGTGCTCGATGGCGATATCGAGGAATTTATTGAGGCGTATCTGCATCATCGCGCTAAAGGTAAACCAAACGCAAGGGGACCAAAGTCACTCGTCTCGGCGAAGTCGCCGCCGGCGCCGCAGAAAAATGGTGACGCCGAGCCGTAGCAGGAAAGGTGGAAAAAAATGAAGAGGATAATTGAGGTTGAATTGAAGACTATGTCGGCGGCATTAGCCGAATGCAAAACGCAGATGCTTGTTTTGGGGCACTTCTCAGACGCGAAACAATTGGACGCGACAAACCGCGAGATTAACGAACGACTCGGCGGGGCGATTGAGCGGGTGATAAAGCTCGGTGATTTCAAAGGCAAAGACGGCACAAGCGCGGTGGTTTATGGCAATGGCCAAATAGGAGCCGAGCGTGTGCTTGTGGTCGGACTTGGCGAGCATAAACAGGCGACAATCGACACTGCCAGAAAAGCGGCTGCGCTTGCGGCCAACAAGGCGGTAGGGATGAAGGTTCAGACGATAGCGGTTGCGATTCACAGGGCTTTCGGCGCTAAGTTTGAGCCGGGGCTTTTGGCGCAGGCAATGGCCGAAGGAATATATTACGGGAGTTTCCGTTACGATGAATATGTTACGTCTGATGAGGACGGCAGGACTGATTCGCTCGTTGTTGAAGTGATTGACGACAACGCGGCGAAAACAAAACGGCTTGAAGAGGGGTTGCTGAAAGGGGCCATTATCGGTAAGGCCCAGAGTTACGCCAGGGCACTTGCGAACAGGCCCGGCAACGTGATAAACCCGCCATCGCTTGCAGCCGAGGCGAAAAAACTCGCCAGGAACACCAAAGGACTTAACTGCAAGGTGCTTGATGAAAAGCAATTGGCCAAATTGGGTATGGGCGGGATTCTGGCGGTTGGCAGCGGGTCCAAAACGCCGCCAAGATTGATAGTCGTGAAATATGCCCCGAGAGGAAAAGCGGGAAGATTGCCGACGGTCGCCCTTGTTGGTAAGGCGATAACATTTGATTCGGGCGGGATAAGCATAAAGCCGGCACAAAATATGGAGCAGATGAAACTCGACAAGACCGGCGGTATCGCGGTGCTGGCTGTGGCAAAGGCGGCCGCGGAGTTGAAACTGCCCATAAATCTCTACGCCATAGTGCCGTCAGCGGAGAATATGCCAAGCGGCACAAGCTACAGACCCGGTGACATAGTAACCACATACAGCGGCAAAACGGTTGAGATTCAAAATACCGACGCGGAAGGCAGAATGATACTTTGCGACGCAATTCACTACGCGGTCAAACAAAACTGCGACGTGATTATAGATGTTGCCACGCTGACAGGCGCTTGTGTCGTTGCCCTGGGGACATTTATGGCGGGGCTGATGAGCAATGACGAGCAACTTGGCAAGGATATCGAAAAGGCGGCACAGACCAGCGGCGAAAAGGTCTGGCAGCTTCCCTGCGGGGACGAATACGCGGAGGAAATGAAAAGTAAAATAGCGGACCTGAAAAACAGCGGCGGCAGGTGGGGCGGAGCATGCACGGCGGCGGCATTTTTGAGGCAGTTCATCGGCGACAAAAAATGGGCGCACTTAGACATCGCGGGGGTCGATTGCTTTGAAAAGCCGACGGCTTCGGTGTCGGAAGGCGCAAGCGCGTTCGGCGTTCGGCTGCTGACAACGTATCTTATGAATCTTACAGGCGGAAAAACGAGAAAGTGATTTTGGCTGATTGATATGACAAAACAAAAAAAGAAAATAGATGAGGCAAGGATTGAAAAAGCGGTCAGGGAGATTCTTTCGGCGGTCGGCGAAGACCTTAACCGCGACGGCTTGAAAGATACGCCCGCCCGCGTGGCGAGGATGTATGGCGAGCTCCTGGCGGGTATGCACGACGACCCAAATACGCATATCAGCCGGGTCTTCAACGAGAACTACGACGAAATCGTGCTTTTGCGCGACATACCTTTTTATAGTATCTGCGAGCACCATTTGATGCCTTTTATCGGTTCTGCTCACGTTGCATACCTGCCATCGGGCAAAATCCTCGGCGTAAGCAAGCTGGCGCGAATTGTAGATTGCTTCGCCCGTCGATTACAGACACAGGAGCGATTGACCTATCAGATAGCTGATTGTCTTATGAGCAATCTGAAACCGCTCGGTGTCGCGGTTGTGCTTGAGGCGGCGCATAGTTGTATGACCATTCGCGGGATAAAAAAACCCGGCTCGGTGATGGTAACGAGCGCGGTTCGCGGGCTGTTCAGAAAAGACCCGAGAAGCAGAAACGAAATTATGAGCTTGATACACAGCCAAAGCAAATAACAGGCGATTGTAAAGATTTCTTTCAAAAGGCGTCAGCGAATTATGCACAAGCTGTGCCGCTATGTTCGATTTTCAATAAATCCTTTTTTGCCGGCCGATGAGGCGGGATTCAATTCATTTGCGTCGAAGCCGGCCGGCGAGGGGCTGTCTGTATTTCTTGAACTGGGAGTCGAACTGGCTGGCGAAGCGGACGCGGCAACCGGCCTGATTGTGAACGTCAGCGACATTGACCAGAAGGTTCGGGATTGCGCAGTTGGCGTTTTTGCGGAGAAGATAAAGGCCGACCATCGAGAGGCCCGGCATACGGGTTACGATGAGCTGGTTCGACTTTTGAAAATTGTTTGGGGAAAACTTGCCGACGAGTTCGGCTCGGCGCGATTATCAAAACTGAGCTTGAAGCTAAGCCCTTTCAGAACGCTGGCAGTAAGTGATAAGGATTGTGCGATGGTTTATTACAGTGAAAAATTCGAGTTTGCCGCGGCCCATAAGCTGTGGAACGAAAAATTCAGCGAAAAACAGAATATCGAGGTTTTTGGCAAATGCGCCAATCCCGCCGGCCACGGGCATAACTACATTGTCGAGGTAACAGTTAAATGGCCTGATGGTCAGACGCTGAAAACCGGCGATTTCGAGAAGGTGATTCATCAGGAGTTGATTAGGGTTGTGGACCATAAAAATCTCAACGAGGATTTGCCCCAGTTTCAGCGAACAACCCCCACTGTTGAGAATATAGCCGTATTCGCGTGGAACAAACTTGTCGGCAGGTTCGGCAAAACAACGGTATTGCACCGTGTTACCGTCTGGGAAACCGACAAAACATATAGCTCCTACTACGGGTAACCGACGCGTCCTGCCGTGTCGGCAGGGCCTATAAAAAAGCCGTTTTTAGCATTGCAGAGCAGATTTTGGCGATGAACTTGCGATGTAGTTTTCGCGTATATTTCGCGGCTTGTATTACGTGGTTTTGGGTGATTACGGCACTAAAGCTATCTCCTTGATACGCCGATGTTTATGTTATAAATCAGGGGGCGATTTTGTGTATTGGCGGAAATATCGCCGGTTGCTATAATCGCCCGTTTATCGGAATTTTGACGGTTTAGTATATTGAATCCCTCGCAGGGATGCGATGGGTGTCTTTTTGCGCCCCCGACGGGCCTGCCCTGAGCGCAACCGAAGGGGACGGAGTCCGGACGGAGTTCCTCGGTTAACTGTTTTTTGCCTGTTTTGAAAGAGGATTAATGAAGGCGTTGGTTACGGGCGGAGCCGGTTTTATAGGTTCCCATTTGGCGCAACGGTTGGCCACAGACGGCAATGAAGTGATTGTCGTCGATAACCTCAGCACGGGCAGTTTGAAGAATATCACGGCCCTTGTTGGTAAACCGGGATTTGAATTTGTAAAAGGGGATATTCGCGACTCAGCGATAATCGAGTCGGCTGTAAGGAAGTGCGACAAGATATTCCACCTTGCCGCGGCAGTCGGCGTCCAGTTGATAGCCGACAGCCCCGTGCATACCATTGAGACGAACATCGCCGGGACGCAGGTTGTTCTTGAAGTTGCCAATAAATTCAAGTGCCCGACTTTCATCGCCTCAAGCAGTGAGATTTACGGCAAGAGCGAGTCGGTGCCGTTTCGTGAGGATGACAACATAGTTCTGGGCAGCACGAGTATGCCGAGATGGGCTTACGCGTGCAGCAAGGCGGTAGATGAATTTCTGGGTTTTGCGTTTCATCAGCAATACGGGCTTGATGTGGTGATAGGGAGGTTTTTCAATACGATAGGCCCCAGGCAGACGGGCAGATACGGGATGGTTGTGCCGAGGTTTATTGAGTCGGCCCTCAAAAACGAACCAATACGCATATACGGCACCGGCAAACAAAGCCGGTGTTTTTGTTATGTCGGGGACATCGTGGACGCGGTCATTCGGCTGATGAATTGCAGTAAAGCGATGGGCGAGGTGTTTAACATCGGTTCGGATGAAGAAATTACCATTGAGGCCCTTGCCGACAAAATCATTGAAATCACAGGCAGCAAAAGCAAAAAGGAATTCGTCCCCTACGAAATAGCTTATGGCAGACCGATTGAGGATATGATGCGCCGTGTCCCCTGCCTTGGGCGGGTACGGGATACAATCGGCTGGAAGACCGAAACAACTCTTGACGAATCGTTGCGGATAATCATTAAAACGCTTAAGTTATAAAAACCCGCTGATTTTATTAATTTATGAAAGGGTTGAATGCATGAAAAGGTTTGCTGTAATAGGTGTTGGTGGCTACATTGCCCCGCGTCATCTAAAAGCCATAAAGGACACAGGCAACATTGTCGTGGCGGCGCTCGACAAAAATGATTCTGTGGGGATTATTGACTCCTATTTTCCTGAAGCCGACTTTTTCACCGAGTTTGAGAGATTCGACCGTTATCTCGAATTATTGCGCCGGGGAGGAGCAGACAAGGTTGATTACGTCACAATATGTTCGCCTAACTATTTGCACGACGCCCACGTTCGATTTGCGCTTCGGATAGGCGCAGACGCGATTTGTGAGAAACCACTGGTGTTAAATCCCTGGAATGCCACTGCTCTTGAGGAAATAGAACGAGAGACGGGACGCCATATTAACACGATTTTACAGTTGCGTTTGCATCCAGCCATTATCGCGCTTAAGCAGCGGGTTGACAATGAGCCAAAGGGTAAGATTTACGACGTGGAGCTTACATATATTACCTCCCGCGGGCGCTGGTATAATGTCTCTTGGAAAGGGGACATTAATAAATCGGGCGGAGTTGCCACTAATATCGGCGTCCATTTTTTCGATATGCTGACCTGGATTTTCGGTGACGTCAAGACGAACATCGTGAATTTACATACGCATATGAAGGCGTCCGGGACGCTCGAGCTTGAGCGGGCCCGCGTTAGATGGTTCCTGTCGCTGGATCAGCAGGACCTGCCGGAGAAGACAAAACCACAGCAAAAGACCTACCGTTCCATCACAATGGACGGGCAGGAAATAGAGTTTTCAGAAGGATTCGCCGATTTGCACACAAAAAGCTACGAGCAGATACTCCAGGGCAACGGTTTCACGACAAAAGACGTTTTAACTTCCATCAAAATCGTTTCTGACATACGAAATGCCAAAGAGGTCGGATTGCAGGGTGATTACCACCCGATGTTGAAACGGACCAAAATTTCGACCAGGAACAACACGGATTAAATGGGTTGAACAAACAAAAGAACAGCGGGGATTTTAAGATGGCTAAAGCTCGAAACAAGTCCGCGAGACAAGCAAATCGGAAGTTGCCTGATTATTTCGTGCACGAGACAAGCATAGTCGGCGAAGGCGCCCGTATTGGCGAAGGGACCAAAATCTGGCACTTTTGCCATGTTATGTCGAACTCGCAAATCGGTCGAAAGTGCATCCTCGGTCAAAATGTATTCATTGCCGAAGGTGTCATGATAGGCAGCAACGTCAAGATTCAAAATAACGTCTCTGTATATACAGGCACCGTTATCGAGGATGATGTTTTTCTTGGCCCGTCTTGTGTGCTGACGAACGTAACGAATCCTCGTTCCCAGATTGTGCGCCACAGCCTTTATGAGAAAATCATACTCAGGCGCGGAGCAACTATTGGAGCGAATGCGACCATTGTGTGCGGAATTGAGCTTGGACGGTATTGTTTCGTAGCCGCCGGCGCTGTCGTGGCAAAAGATGTCCCGGATTACGCGTTGATGATGGGAGTTCCCGCTCGGCAGGTCGGGTGGATAAGCAGGCATGGTATCCGCCTGTCAAAACCTGATTCAAGCGGCATTATGATTTGCCCGGAGAGCGGCTACCGATACAAAGAGGTTGAGACAGGAGTATTGAAATGCCTCGACCTGGATGAGGAAGCGCCTTTGCCTGTGGACAAGGCGCGAGGTACCATTTTCTATGATGAATTCAAAAAACAAGCGAAATAATAAACATCTAATTGATGAGGAGATACTATGAATGTTCCCCTGCTTGATTTGAAGGCGCAATACGCAACTTTAAGAAAAGAAATTATGGCGGCAGTATCGGAAGTGCTCGAGTCACAATGCTGTATAGGCGGTCCGAAGGTAACCGAGCTGGAGACAAAGATAGCGGCTGTAAGTGATTGCAAATTCGCCGTCGGGGTCTCAAGCGGCACGGACGCACTTTTGAACAGTTTAATGAGCTTGGAAATCGGGGCGGGAGACGAGGTAATTACGACGCCGTTTACTTTTTTTGCGACGGTAGGATGTATTGCCCGCGCCGGCGCAAAACCTGTGTTTGTGGACATTGACCCGCTGACTTACAACATCAACCCTGAACTTATAGCTGCTGCGGTTACGAAAAAGACCAGGGCGATAATGCCGGTTCACCTTTACGGCCAAATGGCTGATATGGACCCGATTATGGATATAGCCAAAAAATACAAGCTGGCTGTAATTGAGGACGCGGCACAATCCATCACAAGTACATACAAAGGTAAAAAAGCCGGCAGCATCGGAACAGTCGGCTGCTTCAGCTTTTTCCCAAGCAAGAACCTCGGCGGCATCGGCGATGGAGGTATGATTGTAACCGGAGATAAACAGCTTTGCGACCGTCTTTCAATAATGCGCAACCACGGAAGCAGCCCCAAGTATTATCACAAATATATAGGCGGTAATTTCCGGTTGGATCCGATACAGGCGGTCGCTCTTTTAGTAAAGCTGTCGTATTTGGATAAATGGTCGGAGGCGCGACGACGCAATGCAGCATATTACGATAAAAAATTTGCTGGGACGGCCGTCAAAACGCCCTATATCAGTCCTGACTGCGTAAGTATTTATAATCAGTATGTCATCAGGGTGCCCAGACGCGATGAGCTGATAAAGTTACTCAAGGACAAGAATATCGGCTGCGAGATATACTACCCGGTTACTATGCATCTTCAGGAATGTTTCAAATATCTTGGTTACAAGCAAGGGGATTTCCCCGAGGCCGAGAAGGCGGCTGATGAGGTATTGGCAATTCCCATCTACCCGGAACTAACCGACGAAATGAAGAACTACGTGACGGAAACGATACTGTCTTTCGTCCGTTGATATCACCATCAGTAATAACTTTCTCATATTAATCGTTTAGCTATCTTCAGCGACGTATATGCCTATCTATTGATATAACCGACAGAATTTAAGGGTGGCTTTTGTGCGCAGTTTGAGAGAAATTTATGCTGTCTTGAGAGGAATTCACAAAACTATTTATTTCAATTTTCATTATTTGCCGTTTGGTCAGGCGATTCGTTTGCCAATAATGGTATCACACCGCGTATGGCTGAAGAAGACAGGCGGAAAAGTTATACTTAACGGACCAGTCAGACCAGGTATTGTGGCGATAGGTTTCGGCGACGTAGGCATCTTTGACAAGATTAAAAGCAGAAGTGTTTGGGAAGTAGATGGCACGGTGGTTTTTGAGGGTTTAACACGATTAGGTCATGGCTCGAAAATAGTTGTGCGGGGCCAGCTTGAAATAGGCGACTCGTTCAGTATATCAGCAGAGAGTTCCATAATTTGTAGAAAACACATCCGGTTCGGCAGGCAGTGTCTTTTAAGCTGGGACGTGCTCATGATGGATACGGATTTTCATCCAATCAAAGATTCTGACGGCATCATTCTTAATCCGGATAAAGAGATAATTATAGGCGATCATGTTTGGATATGCTGCCGTTCGACCATACTCAAAGGAAGCGTTATCGGTAATATGAGTGTGGTGGCGGCGGGAAGCCTTGTGAACAAGCCGCTGGCGGAACCAAATTCACTTATAGGCGGATATCCTGCTAAGGTATTACGTAAAGGCATATCGTGGGAGCAAATTGCGGATGATTAAAGATTATCGTAACGACAGGCATCACTGAGACGAAGGAATCCTGATGAGACAAGGGGTGGGTTTCGTATTTCAGCAGGCATTTGGTTCCCAGTTGCGCCGCAATATGACTTCCGGTATGCTGAGCACGGGAATAAATATGTTCGTCATATTGGCGTCGTACCCAATATACCTGCACTATCTCGGATACGAAAAATACGGCTTGTGGCTCATTCTGGCCGTGGTCCTGGGTTTCGCCCAACTGGGAAACTTGGGAATCAATCAGGCGGTAATGAAATTGGTAGCCGAAGAGTATGGACGGGAGAACCTTCAGGGCATTCGAAGTTATGTAACAATGGCATGGTCGGTTTTGACCGTTACCGGTTCCACAATTTTATTAGTCATACTTCTTTTCAAAAGTCAGATTGTCGCCGCATTCAAGTTAAGCGGCGAAAACGCGGACATGGTATCCTGGCTCTTGCCTTATGTAGGCGCCCTTACAATATACGTTTTTTTAGTTCAATCATTGAACGCGACCCTTGCCGGGCTGGGGCGAATGGATCTGTCGAATTATATTCTGGCGGCAGGCCAATTCTGCGCCGCCTTGATATCTGTATTATTGCTCTGGCTGGGTCGCGGAATAGAAGGCCTGCTTATCGGAAATGCGTCTTCATTTGTTGTTGTTCATATTGCCAGTATCTTATTTATCCGCAGGCAGATTAACAAACTTGGATTTTTGCGGCGAGATAACTGGGATTTGCAGAGATTAAAAAAACTGCTTCATTTCGGCAGCGCGGTATTCGGCGGGGCGTTGCTGACTATATTGTTAGACCCCTTCAATAAACTGATGCTGTCACGATATGCGGGGGTCGCTACCGTTCCGATTTATGACATTGCGTTTCGCGGTTCAATGCAGGTTCGAGGTTTGATGGAAGCAGGTATTCGTGCCATTATGCCTGAAGTTAGCCGCATTGGCGCAAATATGACCTCACAGGCGCATGAGAGGATTGTCGCTATCAACCGACGGGCGATGAAGCTCATTATTTCTTATGGGGCTCCACTGTTTATTGCTCTATTTATTTTAGCTGCACCGTTATTGAAGTTCTGGTTGCGAGATAGTTTCGTTGATATGTTACCCGCGGTATTTCGTATTATACTTATTGCCGCTTTTTTGAGTTTAATAGGCGTTCCTGCCTTCTATACATTGCTCGGTTTGGGCAAGGCGCGCTATTGTTTCTTTTCCAGCGTGATTCAGGGAATAATTAATGCTGCCATAATAGTAACAATTGTGCTGGTAAGAGGTAAAATATCGGTTAACTCAATTGCGTTATCAGTGATGATTGCTATGGGTATCACAAGCTGTTATCTATTGTGGCAGAAGCACTGTGTTATGAAAGGCAAGTTGCCTGGAATAAGAAATAGTAACATTGCGGATTCCTTCGAAGATATCACAGGGTCTTGCGGAAACTAATATCATTTAGTTTTGGACACAAAAAAATTAGATATGAAATCATCCTTCCACCTTTCATTTCGTTATGTAATCGGCAGCTTATGGGAATTATTAAACCCAAGAGCCATTATGTGGTGGTACATCAAAAAGAAATCCCCAAATAAGGCAATAATCACCGGGCTGGGTAAAGATTTAAAAGTAAGGATATACACTCACGATATAATCGGCAGAGATATCTATGTCAAAGGGATGTTCGAAAAAGCTGAGTGTATGTTCGTAACTAATTTCTTAAAGGAGGGGATGACTTTTTTTGACATTGGCGCCAATCTTGGTCAGTACACCTTGCTCGGAGCCAAGCGAGTTGGCAGCAATGGGCGGGTGCATAGTTTTGAACCGAGCAGCAGGATGTTTTCCGAATTGAATTTTAACGTGTCGCTCAATGGTTTCTCTAATAGTTGTATTCTGAATAATGTAGCCGTTTCAGAAAAAGAGGGCATAGGCAAATTGTCAAAATACGAAGCTGGCGGCGAAGTTTACGGTTCCCTCGGAAACCAGAACTGGGCGGAATCGAGTAAGCCCCTTGTTGGCCACGAAGAGGTCAAAACGACAACCTTAAACGTGTATATTAAAGAACATAATATCAGCCACGTTGATTTAATTAAGATAGACATAGAAGGTGCAGAGCTGCTGGCCCTTAGAGGTGCTAATCAACTGTTAAATCGTCCGGATGCACCAACAATTGTTCTTGAAATGGCTGATATAACCACGGATGGTTTTGGGTACAAAGCCATTGAAATATGGGATTACCTGGAAAGCTTCGGCTATCGTATGTATTGTTTTAATAACAAAGGGAATATTTCCGGACAGACAGAACGCCCTCTATATTTCGTAAAAGCACAGAATCTTGTGGCAATAAAATCTCGTTAGGCGTTAGTTGAAAACAGCGATAGGACTATCCTGTGCCCCATATGTTAGAAGCTAAAAAATGAGAAAGGAGCATTATGTTAAAAACTATTCTGATGAAATTTGGTAAAAAGATTGGTTTGATTTTTGGGTTGGATATAAGACGAACCAGTTCGCCGGAGTTTAACTATAAATGGCTGCAAAACCAAAATATTCAAACTATTATTGACATAGGAGCCAATGAAGGCCAGTTCGCCGAAAGAATTCATAAAATTCTGCCGGAAGCCAAAGTATATTCATTTGAACCGTTAAATGACTGTTATTGCAAGCTTGTTTCAAACTTAAAACATATAGCCGGATCGCGGGCATTTAACTTTGCGATTGGGGATGTTGACGACAGTAATGTCGAAATGCGACGTTCTCGATTCTCACCCAGCTCTTCTCTTTTAAAGATGGCCAAGTTACACAAAGAAGAGTTTCCATACACTGATGGCGAGATTATAGAGAAAATCAACGTAAGGCGCCTTGATGGTATTGCCAATGAATTAAATATAGAAGGTAACATGCTTATAAAAATCGATGTGCAGGGCTTCGAGGAAAAGGTACTTGCCGGCGGCATAAAAACTATTTCAATGGCGACAGTTGTTATTATCGAATCGAGTGTCGAACAATTATACGAAGGACAATCTTCCTTTGATAGAGTTATTGATACCATGAGGAAGTTAGGTTTTGCTTTCAAAGGATGCTGGGACCAATTGAAAAGTCCAATTGATGGGCGTGTGCTTAGTTGCGACCTGATATTTATGAGGATAACAAATTAAAGAATATCCCCTGCTGCTTAATGGCCTCCCCATCAGGCTGTTCTTGTCGTATTAATATTGGTATTGAAGCAGCATTGTATAAAGCTTAAACGCGGAATAAAATACTTATGAAATTTCAGGCATTATTTGAAATTCTCAAAAACCGCATGGCTGGGGCCAACTTTTTGCCTGTTTTTTTACTGACCCTGCTGGTATTGGTTATTGTAACGATACTTCTGGTTAGATACGGCAGCGGTTTTTTTCTTGGATTGGCTTTTATATTGACCGGGTTGCTTCTAATCAACTCTGAGGCCGTAGCGGGACTTGTATTAATAGCCAGATTTCCGCTTGTGATAATATTGGTTTTATATGCGATACTGAGTCGCAAAAACGGGGTGTATTTTTCAAAAACTATGGTTATCTTCGGGGCGTTGCCGGTTGTGATGTTTTTGAATTCGGTCCAGGCGCCTAATCCCATGGATGCCCTGGGGCAGAGTATTTTATTTCTTTTACTCTATATAGGTCTCATTTTCGGCGGCGAGAGGATTCTTGGCGACCCCCGCGGACGGTTGGTGTTTATCAACACCATGACCGCTTTTACTATTATCATCAGTTGTTTACAGATACCTTTTTTGGCATCGTCGCAAGGTCGTCTCGCCGGTATCTTTCAGTCAACGGTTGGCTATATGATTGTTGGCACTACCGGTGTGATTATTCTGATTTGGTTTGTCCTCAAGCAAAAAGTGTGGAGCTTTTCGTTTATATTTTTTGGGCTATTTGCGCTTTTGAGTTTTGTTCTCCTGCTCCTTACTGGCGGCCGAACATCTATGTTAGGCACATTGTTGGGCATACTGGTTCTCTTAGTCAGAAAACTCAAACGAAATCTTATCATATTTTTGGCCTGCTTTATCATTTTGGGGCCGATTGGATTAGAATTGGTCGTTTCCTTTCCGGGGTTCGAAAACGTTAAAGCCAAACTGTTTTCCACAAAAGACACACGAAGCCATGTCTGGCGCTATGCATGGGAAGAAATTCAGGTTAAGCCGTGGTTTGGATGGGGGACAGGCGCAGCGGCAATCAAATCAGCGAGTCAATTGGGATATACGTATCATTCAACGTATCTGGAATTTGCGGTTGACCACGGAATCCCTTTTGCGGTATTCATGATGCTTATTTTCCTTTGGCTGCCAATAAGGGGTTTGATTTTAATGCGAAAGTGTCAGACCGAAGAGATGAAGGATATGGCTAATCTGTCATCTGCTATTTTAACATCGTATGCATTGGCGAGTTTTTTCGGAGGCGTACTCAACGCTACGACTTTCATACTTCCGATATATTCCGTGATTGCCTTGCAGGAAGGTATTCGTGCTGAAAACCTGGAAATTGAGCTATATGGTTCTGACCAGTATTACGACGAAAATGACCCTTATTACCAGGCCTCGCAGGAAATACAGACAGGAGAATATCCGGGCGGCGAACAAGCATGAATGATTGGCCAAAAATAAGTATCGTTACCCCTTCTTTTAATCAGGCGGTATTTCTTGAACGCACGATTCAATCGGTCCTGAGCCAGGACTATCCCAATCTGGAGTACATAATCATCGATGGCGGCAGCACGGATGGCTCTGTTGATATAATAAAAAAATACGCAGGAAAGTTAGCGTATTGGGTAAGCGAAAAAGATAATGGGCAGACCCATGCCATAAACAAGGGTTTCCGCCGGGCCAGTGGAGATATTGTCGCCTGGCTCAACAGCGATGACGAATACTGCCCAGGCGCGCTGAAAACCGTCGCAAGGACTTTTATGGAGGATAAAGAGCTTGACGTTGTCTTCGGGAACCGGCTTACCATTGATGAGAACGAAAATATTTTACGTGACGACCGTCATACTCGTTATACCTTCGCGGCGCTGGTTCTTTATGGAATGATAATATCCCAGCCGGCTGCGTTTTGGAAACGCCGGCTGCTGGAACAGTTTGGATATCTCGATGAGTCCATGCGCTTTGCAATGGACTACGAGTTTTTCTGCCGGATTGGTGAACATATAAAAACCAAACACGTCAGGATGCACTTCGCAAAATTCCGCAGGCAATCATCTTCAAAAACATCCAATATCATAGACGTGGGCCGGGCAGAGCATCGTCAAATCAGTGAAAAGTATTTGAAAGAGGCCTGCAAAGGATGGCCAGTGAAGCTGGTTATTCTATCTGTATTTGCTCAAAGAACGTTTTGGTATATTCTGCAGGGTGACGGACTTTATGTGCTGAAGGGTTTTGTAAGGCGGCTGCTGCCTGAATCTTTAAGGCCGCAGTGGATGTAAGAAGCTCAAACGAAATTATGTCGAGAAAAAAAACATTACTCATTTTGTCAGCGGCCGTTTTGCCCGGCTGTTTTTTGGGTTTGTTTTATATCACGCAGACCGGGGCCGCCAGCGGCGATATCAATGCGCCATCCCGTCAAACTGTACAGCAATTGCGGCCGCTCATGTTTAAAGGCAAGCCATTCTTTCCTATCGGGGCATACTCTCAAACACGCAACCTCGATAATAGTTTCGTCAAATTTGAGGACCTTGCCAAGCAGGGCTGGAACACGGTGCTTCAGCATGTGGCGGACAACCAAACCGACATAAAATTTTTAAATGATGCCGATGCCGCGGGTTTTGCCGTGATACTTTCGATGCACAATCTTATTGCCGCCCAGGACCAAAATTCGGTGGCAAAGAAGGTTTCCACTCTAAATAGTTATCCGGCTATGCTGGGATATTATATTTTCGACGAGCCGGAAAATGTATATTCAGCCAGCGAAGAATACAAACACTCTCTTCATATAAGCTCCATGGGATTGGGAAAGTTTATCATCAGCAAAATCGGGTGGGTTAAACCTCTGATTCGTGCGATTGACGCTGACAAGGAACATTATATTTTTATGTGTATTGGGTGGTGGACATTTTACGAAGAACTATCCGGTCTTTGTGAGATTAATCTCCCTAATGAATATCCGACTGAAAATACCAAAACTGAATTCGAAGGACCACAGGCAAACATAATTTATGACGCAAAATTGGCGGCGAAAGCTGCCTACAAAGCAGGCGGACAGGGCTTCTGTTACACGCCGCTGGCAATTAATATAAATACAGGAATGGGAAATTATCGCCCTCCCACCATCAATGAATTTCGCTATTCTGCTTTTGCGCCGATTACTCAGGGCGCAATGGGAATCATTTACTGGGCCGGCTACCGCTGTAAATCACCATATACCGAACAGGTTGTTTATCCGGTAACGCGACAGCTAAACGAACTGACTCCTTTTTTCCTTGGCAAATGGCTGGACGACAAACTTCAGTGTGAACCCTCCCAGAGCAGTACTCCTCTTCTTAAAAAACTTGTTCTCCCAACGGTAAGCGGTTGTTTGCGCCAGAGCGATAATGGCAAATATCTCTTATTGGCGGTTAATAATAGAGCGGAAGTCACTTCAGCAACATTCCGTGTAAACATTGAACGGCTGCCCAGTCAGGCAAGGGATTTTATAACAGGCCGGTCGGTTCCGATAATCGGAGGCGAGATAAAAGACCTGATGGGCCCTTATGGCGTCTGTGCCTATATTATTGAACAAGCTAAGTAATCTTAAGTCAAATAATCTGCCATCTATATAGTTGGTGAAACTGGTAAAATGCGTATTTGTTATATATGTGTCGGCGGTTTCGGGCATGTTGCTCCATATCTAAATTATTTCAAATCTGCCGGCCATGATGTCTATTTCATTTCTCTTTCAACTGCTGTGGATTATGATGTGACCACTTATAATGTTGGAATAGGGGGGAAGTATTCGAAAACTCAGGGCAAGTGGAAGTACCCGTTTAGTATGCTCAAGGCCCGCAGATTAGTGCATAGGATAAAGCCGGATATTGTGCATACTCACTATGTCACGAGCGGAGGTTTGGCCGGTCTTGTGTGTAATTTTCATCCTACAATAACAACGGTGCACGGTAGTGATATAAACGAAAGTATAAAGTCAAATCTTTGGAAATTTCTGTTAAAAATAGTATTTGAACAGGCCGACTGTGTGAACACCTGCACCGAAGACCAAAAAGGAAAAGTGATGAGCCTCGGCATAAGCCCGGACAAGATACGTGTTCTCACCCTTGGCGTTGATACAGCTAAATTTGCTTATATGCCGCGACAGTGGGACAGTATTCAAAATACATTACGGCTGGTTACAACAAGGCGATTGGAAAAAATCTATGATCATCCTACGATAATCAGGGCATTGACAATCCTGCGCCGGAAGAAAATCAATTTCAAAATGACGTTTGTCGCAGGGGGGCCTTTACAGAATGACCTTAAAAAACATGCTGAGCAAGAGGGCTTGGCGGACTATATCGAGTTTTTAGGAGGGGTTGGAAAAGACAAGATAGTTGACATTCTGCAAAATAATGACATTTTTCTTTCTGCTCCCGTATGTGACGGAATAAGCATCGCATTGCTGGAAGCGATGGCGGTTGGTTTGTTTCCGATTGTTTCACAAATAGACGTAAACTCAGATTGGCTCAAAGACGGCGAAGACGGTTTTTTGCATAAAGTCGGCGATTCCGGCTCGCTGGCGGAGTGTATTTTGAAAATACGCGACAACTATCAGTTGGCCGCCAGTGCCGTGCAAAACAATCGCAAAAAAGTTGTTGAGCTTGCGGATACTAAAACTAATATGGGACGTCTTGAAAAAATATATGAGCAGTTAATCTCAAAAAAAATCTACGAGACAAAACAGCGATTGTTTCCGGAATGCGACGGCAGAAACAGTATTAAATAACGTTCGATAGATTACTTAATGCATATCTTATACATTCATCAGTATTTTACGACGCCTTTGGGCATAACCGGCACGAGGTCCTACGAGTTTGCCAGGCGATGGGTTGCCAAGGGGCATAAAGTTACTATGCTTACCAGCACTGCCAATCTTACAAGCGAAGATTTGGCATATGCCCGCGGTAGGTTCTTCAAGAAATTTACAGTCGATGGAATTAATGTTCTGGCAATGGCCGTTCCGTACAGGCAACAAATGGGTATATTCAAGCGGTGTTTATCTTTTCTTGCGTTTCTCCTGCTCTCATCGGGTGTAGTTCTTTTTATTAGAAAGGTGGATATTGTTTACGCGACAAGCACCCCGCTTACCATAGGCATACCGGCAATTGCAGCGAGATGGTTCAGGCGTAAGAAATTTATTTTCGAAGTGCGAGACCAGTGGCCAGAGTCCGTGGTGGAAGTAGGGGTCATACGAAATAAATTCCTGATTAGTATCCTGATGTGGCTCGAAAAGTTCATTTACAAAAACGCGTCGGCGATAGTCGCGGTTTCTGAAGGTATGGCAGAGGGAATTAGAATTGTCGCCGGACAGAGTAAACCTATTTATGTGGTTCCAAACGGCGCCGACCTGAATTTATTCAGACCAGATATAGACGGTGGAGATGTTCGGAAGAAAAATGACTGGAATGGGAAACTTGTTTTTCTGCACGCCGGGACAATGGGAAAAGTCAACAATCTTGATTTTGTGATTGAAGCTGCCGGGAAACTGAAGGAATCTCGTGATATTTTATTTGTGTTAATTGGTCAGGGGTCCAGAAAAAACGCCTTGGGAAACAGGATCAAAGAGCTTGGTCTGACCAATGTGCAGATTATACCTTCTGTGCCTAAAAAACAGCTCCCGCCAATTCTGGCAGCGACAGATGTTGTCATAAGTATCATTGGCAATATTCCTATTATAGAAAGACACGCTTCGCTTAACAAATTCTATGACGGCTTGGCGGCAGGTAAGCCGATGCTTTTAAACTATTACGGCTGGCAAGGGGAACTCTTGGAAGAAAAGGACGCCGGTTTCGGCTGCAAGCTTTGTGATGTGGACGAGTTTGCCGAAAAGGTATTGCACCTGAATCGACACAGGGAACTTCTGCCTGAAATGGGCAAGAATGCCCGGCAGTTAGCTGTCAGTGAATTTGACAGAGAAAAACTTGCAGACCAGTTATTGTCGGCGATTGAAGCGACCTTCGCAGAATCTATTTTGATAAAAGATTAAAAGCGAACCGGATAAGAACAAGGTAAAAGCGCGGCGATGTTGGTTTCCGTAATAATACCGATACATAATGAAGGGAAATTTATCGGCAGATGTCTGGACTCCTTTCTTATACAGATGGAAAATAGGGATGATTGTGAAATTCTGTGCGTTGATGGTATGAGCACCGATAAAACCGCTGATATAATTAGAGAATATTCGGCCCGTGACAGGAGAGTCAAATTGGTCGTTAATGCAGCGAAGATTACGCCTGTCGCTATGAATCTTGGTATCAAACAATCAAAGGGCTATTTTATAATGATTGTCGGTTGTCATGCTGAATATGCATCTGATTATATCAAAAAATGTATCG
Organism: Phycisphaerales bacterium; assembly: GCA_003170415.1. Classification (GTDB taxonomy): domain Bacteria; phylum Planctomycetota; class Phycisphaerae; order Sedimentisphaerales; family Anaerobacaceae; genus Fen-1362. Next base: position 78,217 of record PMZJ01000026.1, read on the forward strand.
AAGTTATTGAGCGCACAAAGGCAGACCATGTCGGCGGTTATATGACGACTCTCCCGGGGAAAAATACTGCCGTTGGTATGGCCATAACAGCGGCAACGAGTTGCGCATTTGGTGTTGGAAATTCGATGTTTCGATTAAAAGGGCCTGAGAGAGAAGTTGATACCGTTCCTTTTGGAATGTATAGAAGGACTGTCTTTGAAAAAATAGGTCTGTATGACGAAAGATTAGTACGGAACCAGGACATCGAACTTAACCATCGACTGCAAAAAGCCGGAGGCCGCATTATTATTTCACCTGAAATAAAATTCAGCTATTACAATCGTTCTACTTACGGCGGATTATGGCAGCAATCGTTCAACAACGGGCTTTGGAATCCCTATACCGTCTGGCTGACGGGCAGCGGTCTGTCTTGGAGACATTTTGTTCCAATGTTTTTTGTTTTAGGACTGGTTATTATGACGGCGGGAAGTTTTTTATGGTGGCCTGTTAAATGGATATTGGCAGTATATATATTGCTATATCTGACGGCCGCTTTTTCCTTCTCAATTCGAAGTGCTTGGCAGAATAATACGTCTGCATTTCTTGTCCTGTGGTCATTTGTTGTGTTGCATATTGCTTACGGTTTCGGTTCATTATGGTCAATTGTAACAATACCTTTTAAGTTCCCAGACCGTAACAAAAAGATTATAAACAAACCCCTTGCGGACCGAAAAACTTAATGCATCCGGATTACTGCACAAAAGACAATAACACAAAAAAACATTACAGTGAAATCGAGTGAATTCCATGGATAAATCACATAGCAGGAATAGTTCGTCGGCGGTCTTCATAGTCGGAGTTTTTGCCGCGGTTGTAATATTAATGTTCGTAGCCAGGATGCGCAGTGGGAATGTACAGACAATTAACATTCCGCTCAACAACGGGATAGTAACCCTCTTAACGTATAATAATTTCCTGGCGGCAATTTCGAACGACAACAAGATATATGTATTGCAATGGTCCGGCTTATCAAAGAAACCACGAGAGGGTGTGGTGGAATCAGGCGAGGCGGTTTTTGTTGCACCTGACACTATTGTATCCGTGAAGCGAACAAATCCTGATTGTCTTGTTGTGTCTGGATTCGATGCTAACAGCGTAAGCCAGAAAATTCCTCTGTCTTTGACGTCGAACACTGCGAGTTTGTGCGCCAGCCGGGACGGGAACAAAATAATTCTTTTGTTGGAGCGGGGTGGCGGTGAACACCTGACATATGAACTGTTTGAGGTGGAGTTTAATACAAAGCAGGTGAGACCATTAACCGCAATTCCCTCAGAACAGGGCAGGGTGGAGCATTTCTCGGTATCCAATGACGGGCGTTATGTTGTTGCCGCAGGCGAAAAAAAAGAACACGGCTGGATGTTTGTTGCGGATACCAAAGAAAAGAAAATTGTTTGGCAAAAGGAATTGCCGGATTTGAAAAAATTGTATAAAGGGGTTTTCTCGAACGATGGAGAGATTATCTATTTAAGAGGCAGCGATAGTATGCTGACGCTGGTCAAAACGAGTTCAGGGGAAATAATTGACCGTTGGTTGCCGACCAAAGAAAACAAAAGCACTTACAGGACTCAGCCGGCTCAGACGGTAACGATCAGCAGCGACGGCGGGCTGGTGGCGGCAACTGTTTTCGGCGATGTATATGTATGGGACACCAAAACTCGTAAAAAATATAATATTACCGGTGCGGGACAAAAAGTATTCAGTAGTATGGTTTTTTCCCCGGATGGGCGATTCGTTGCAACATCCGATATGCGTCAGGGAGGCGATATCAAGATTATCCGCACGCCGCGTAATTAATTGTTCGGTGTCGCAGGCAGCAAACCTTATAAAAGCACATATAACGTAATGCGCCATTTCGTAAAACGGTTATTCGATATAATTTCCAGCGCGGCGGGGTTGATTGTAATCAGCCCTCTTTTAGTGGTATTGGCTGTGCTGGTTCGTCTTAAACTTGGCTCTCCAATCCTGTTTCGCCAGCAGCGCCCCGGATTGGGCGGCAAAGCATTTGTCATATATAAGTTTCGGACAATGACGGACCAGCGTGATGCATCGGGGCATTTGCTGCCGGACGAGCAGCGTCTGCCTGCGTTCGGGCGTTTCCTGCGAAGCACGAGTTTTGATGAACTGCCTGAATTGCTCAATGTGCTTAAAGGCGATATGAGCATTGTCGGCCCCCGGCCCCTGATGATGAAATATCTGGAACGATATTCTCCCGAGCAGGCCAGGCGACACGAGGCCAAACCTGGAATCACCGGCTGGGCGCAGATAAACGGGCGAAATGCCATCTCGTGGGAAGATAAATTCAAGCTCGATGTCTGGTACGTTGACAACTGGACACTCTGGCTTGATATGAAAATAATCCTCAAGAGTGTCTGGATGGTGATAGTAAGAGAGGGTATAACTCAGCAGGGCAGGGCAACGATGGACGAGTTTATGGGCACGAGGCCAAACGGCACCGTCGAACGCCCACAGAGGTAATACCGGAAAGACAATATGCTTTCGCACACAAAAATCAGAAAGATTGAAGCTAAATTCGGGTCGCCGTTTTATATCTTGGACGAAACTTCGTTCCGGAAAAATTACGATGGCATAATTAGCGCGTTCGCCGGCAGATACAAAAAGTTCATATTGGCCTATTCCTACAAGACCAATTACATTCCGTACTTATGCAATATAATCAAATCAAAGGGCGGCTTCGCGGAAGTCGTTTCCCGGCTGGAATACGACCTTGCGTTGAAGGTCGGCCAAAAGCCGGACAAAATTGTCTTCAACGGGCCTGTGAAGTGCTATGAGGATATTGCACTTGCCCTCGATAATAAAAGCATAGTTAATCTGGACTCCTGGTTCGGGATTGACCATGTGGCTAAATACGCCAGGAAAAATCCGAACAGGGAAATCAAAATTGGATTAAGGATAAACATCGGCCTGTCTGACAAAAGCGGCCTGTCTCATATTCAGGAGCATTTGAAAACGGGGAGGTTTGGTTTTGACCCCGCCAACTCAAATATGGAGAAAGTAGTTTCGTGTTTGGCCGATATCGGTAACGTTACGGTCAATAGTTTACATGGCCACACGTCGACTACTGACAGAAACGTATGGTGCTATCAAATCATTACCGAAACACTTTGTCAAATTGCCGAAGAATTCTTTCCTGAATCGGTTGAATACATAAATATCGGCGGAGGAATTTTCGGTTATATTCCCCCTCAGATGCGATGGGCAAAGACGCCCTCCTTCGACGACTACGCGAAAGCCGTATATAAAGTTTTGAAAACCAGTAAATGGGTGCGCCGGCAAAAACCTCACCTTATGCTTGAACCGGGCATCGCGATGGTTGCGAATGCCCTGAGTTTTGTGACTAAGGTGATAAGCGTAAAGGACGTTCGAGGCGAATTGTTTGTGACCGTGGATGGAAGCGGCTACAATGTCCAGCCGACGTCCCACAGGATAAATCACCCGTATCAGATAATAAGAAAAATCAGCAGCAAAAAACGCCGCACTTTCAGCGTTGTCGGTTCGACGTGCATGGAAAAGGATTATATCCTCACGGAGATAACTGATACGTTGCCGGATGTCGGCGACTTTATAAAAATTGATAACGTTGGCGCATATACAGTTGTTCTTACGCCGCCCTTTATCAATCCTGCTCCGGCCATTATCGTCAGGAAAAGCGGTACATTCAAACTTGTCCGTTCTAAACAGACGCTGAACGATATGTTCAAAAATTACGCATTTTGAAAAAGTGTCTTGTTATGCTCGGAACAACAATTACAGGCGACCATATCGTTCTTCGTCCGCTTAACAAAACGGATATCGAAAACCGAGTCCGATGGTTTAACGACCCCAATGTCCGCAAAACTCTGATAATAAGTGAGCGGTTTGAGCTGGATAAAACAATCCGCTGGTTTGAGAAAATACAGCATGACGACAGCCGTGTTGAATTTGCAATCGAAACTACTGAGAAAATCCCCGTCGGCGTCATAGGTTTGGCGGGTATCGATTCCACGCGTCGGACTGCGGAGATATACCTCGTTATTGGCCAAAAAGAGTTCTGGGGTAAAGGCGTAATGCTCGAAGCCGAATGCCTCCTGATTGAATGGGCGTTTAATTCTCTGGGCCTTGAAAAAATCTGGGCACAAGCACGCCCGGAAAATATCGCCAGTTTAATTACAATGAAAAAAATCGGCTTCCAGGTTGAAGGAACTCTGCGCAGCGAAAAAGTCGTCGATGGCAAACGAACCGACGTCCTTCGTCTCGGCCTGCTTAAAAACGAGTTCAAAAATACGGCGGGTAGATAACTCATTATGCGGCTTCATCACGTCGCTTACGTCTGTAAAAATGTCGAACAAAAAGCGGATGAATTTCATCGCCTACTGGGATATGAAATAGAATCACCCCCCGTTATTGACGAAAACCAGGACGTTCGGATTCTATTTCTGGTTCACCGGGACGGTTCCCGTCTTGAACTGCTCGAACCATACGGCCCCAAAAGCCCCGTGCGCAAGTTCCTCGAAAAAGGGGGCGGGCTGTATCATTTGTGCTTCGAGGTCGATGATTTGGAAGACGCCTTGCGCCAGATTACTTCCAATAATCAGGCCTATATAGTAAAACAGCCGACCGCTGCGCCGGCAATCGAGGCGAGACGTGTTGCTTTCATCGTTACTGCCGGAAACGACCTGATTGAATTTGTCGAAAAACATTAACGGCTTATTGTGATGGATTGGGAATCATTTAAAAAACTTAAAGGCGATGAGGGCTGGCTTGTCATACGCCGGCACGCAGGGGTTGTCTCTGACGCCCTCCGGCAAAAGACGCTTGTGTTGAAGCATCAGGCCGACATTGCGTTTGTATCTTCTTATACGGTTGACCCCCTGGCCGATTACGTGCAGGTGTTTTCGGCTCAGAATGATTTAGCGGTAAATAGTTATATCGCTCCCTATGGGCAGTTTAACCAGGAATTGCTGAATCCTCAAAGCGAACTGTATCGCGCCTCTCCCCAGCTTACGTTTCTGCTGATTGAAATCGAATCGCTTCTTACCAATGATGCCGTTGATGAACAAGCCCAATCATCCGTGTTATCGCGCCTTCAGGGACTTGTTGACGCCTTTTTGAAGAATTCAACGGGCATCCTCGTTATCAATACTTTCCCCGCGTGTCCCTCCTGGCCGTTGCAGGTTTTGCCTGACCAGCGTCGTATCTTAATTGAAAAGCTTAACGCCGGCATTATCGAACGCTATCAAAGCCATCCTCGAATACAGATTATCGACCTCGACGCCTTAGTCGCCTATGCCGGCTGTCAAAACGCCCTGTCCCCCCAGATGATGAGTATGGCCAAAATACCGTTCAGCGAAACTTTTCTCAATTTCCTCGCCCGCAGGATTATATCCCATATTGTCGCGACACTGGGGCTTGCTCGAAAATGCCTTGTTCTCGACTGCGATAACACGCTCTGGGGCGGCATCATAGGCGAAGACGGCCTCGACGGCATTCAAATCGGCCACGATTCCCCAGGCCGCGAATATCTCGAATTTCAAAAAACCATCCTCGAACTGTACCAGCAGGGGGTGATTCTCGCCATCAACAGCAAAAATAATAAAGATGATGTTATGCAGGTTCTAAATGAGCATCCTCAAATGCTCCTGCGCGAAAAGCATTTCGCCTCGATTCTGGTAAACTGGGACCCCAAGCCGCAGAATATGCAGAAAATTGCCGACCAGATAAACATCGGTCTGGATGCTATGGTTTTTATTGACGACAACCCCGCCGAGCGACAGATGATGAGACAATCGCTGCCACAGGTCGAAATGCTTGAGATGCCCGCTGACCCCTCTTTGTTTGCCCGAACACTGCGCGAGACCGGCTGTTTTACCCGCGCCTATTTGACAGAGGAAGACAAAAATCGCGGGCAGATTTATGCCGCCCAGCGTCAGCGAGAGCAGTTCCAGCAGTCCTGTGCGACGCTCGAAGATTTTCTTAAATCACTTGAAATGGTCGTTTCCATTCATCCCGCGGGCAAAGACGATATTAAACGTGTCGCTCAGTTGACTCAGCGAACCAACCAGTTCAACCTGACCACCCGCCGATATACCGAGGCGGCTATTGCCGCGATGGCGCAAAACCCGAGTTGGCGAATTTACGTCCTCGGATTGAAAGATAAATTCGGCGACAATGGAACGGTAGGGCTGGCCCTGGTGGAAATCCAGCCGAAGAAATGGCGAGTAGATACGTTTTTGATGAGTTGCCGTGTCATTGGCAGGCAGGTCGAAGATGCGATGGTTGACCGAATATGCCGGGATGCGGCCAAAGCAGGGTGTATCAGCGTTTCCGCCGAATACATTCCCACGGCCAAAAATAATCTTGTAGCCGGTTTTTGGGACAAGATGGGCTTTGAAAAAGAAAACGCGGATGCCAAGCAGGTTCGATATTCGAAGCAGTTAAAAAATTATCAATCGCCACAATTTTTATACCTTAAAATCGTATGATAAAAGACAGGTTGGAAGTCGTATTTCGACAGTCATTTGAAATAGAGAAATTTACTGAAGATTTATCTATTGATAACGTTCCTGGCTGGGATTCTATGGCCCACGTCGGCCTGATTCTCGCCCTGCAAAAGGAATTCGCGATATCAATCCCGCCCGCCGATGCGATTGAGCTGACCAGCGTAAAAAACATAATTCGGTATCTGGCAAACCGGGATGTTTAGTAACAGGTAAAAAATGGAACCGAATAATTACGCTAAATTATTAGCCGCGCAGGGCAACTATGTAATCAACATCGATGGCGTGGACTGGTATCATTATTCCGGCTTTATGATGCCCGCCTATCTGCCTCATTGTGTTCCTGCTATATCGGAGGAAATCGCAAGGAAAGTGCTCGCGGAGTCGGGCAATCCTTTTGTCAGATGGGACACTCAATTTGGCCAAATCCAAAACAGCGAATGGTGGTATATCCTGAAGAAGGGCTTGTGGTCGATTGACGACGTAAAGGACAAAAAGAAACGCTGGATGATAAGGCAGGGCAAAAAAGGATTTACAGTCAGACCGTTGACTCCGGAAGAGGCGGTCAAGCTTTGCCCTCAAGTTGCCCTCGCTGCGACGGCAAGATACAGGGGCAAGGCCGAGATAGAAACCCGCGAAATTATGGAAAAAAGAGTAGAGGCGTCTCAAAAAATTCCGGGAGTCCTCGAATATCTGGGCTGCTTCTAGGGCGATAAATTGGTAAGTTTTTCGGAAAACTACATACAGGATAATGCCGTCTGGCTGGCTACTATCAGGCATGACCCTGACTACCTAAAGGGGTATTCGAGTTATGGCCTTATGGACGGCATCCTTGATTATTACCTGAACGAGAAAAAATTCTTGTATGTTATGGATGGCAGCAGGAGTATTCACCACAAAACGCGTTTTCAGGATTATCTGACGGAAATCTTCGGCTTCACAAAAGAATACGCCCGCCTCAACGTGGTTTACTCCGGTAAATTTGCGATGTTGTTAAAAATGGCGTATCCGTTCAGGAGCATTTTGGGTGGAATTTCAGATAAAATGGGCAATCGTTTTATAGCTAATATTAACGCTGTGCTGAAACAGGAATACATAAGAAAAAGTTGCCAATAAGCTGCGTCGATATCCCGGCCTCAAATCACATTTGCATATCGATAATGGATGAGGGGAGTATCAAGGTTGTACATGCGAGGAGAAATTAACTCTTCTTGCTTGAGTGAACTGCTCCCCGCAAACCCTCCATTTTCAAAAAACCCATTCTCCAGACAACCAGGAACGATACGGCAAAAATTGCCACTAACGAGATTAGGTTATACGGCGTCGGAATCAAAGAGGTTAAAAGGCCGGCTACCACATACAGACCGGCCAGCAGATAGCATATACCAACCGTTCGTTTCAGAGGTATGCCTCTGTCAATCATCTGGTCGTAAATGTGGCCGCGGTCCGAGACAAACAATGGTCTTTTATTGATAAACCGTCTTAATATGGCAGTACCCGTGTCCAATATCGGCAGCCCGAACACGATTATTGAGGCAACCCACCATCGCGGAGCTTTACGGGCGAGCAGCATCATAAGGGCTGCGACGACAAACCCGAGCATCATAGAACCCGCGTCGCCCATGAATATCTTGGCGGGATGTCGATTGAAAGGCAAAAATCCGCAAACTCCGCCTACCAGGGCAAGACAAACTATAACCCTGACCATATCGCCCCGTTCACTGAAGCCGTAAGTGGAACGATGAATCGCAAGCAACAACATCCCTACGGTGATTATTGCGGTAACGCCCCCGCACAGGCCGTCGAGTCCGTCGAGCAGATTCAGCGAGTTGGTGGCCCCAAGAACAAAAAAAATAACGACCGGAATACCGATTGCCATCTCGATGCCATCAGACATCTGAAAACCAAAAGGCGCGACAATTTCACTAAAGTCCGGCCAGATACCCGCCAGCAAAATGGTTGATGCAGCTATGGTTTGGCCGAGTACCTTCTGTGCGGGGCTGATATCAAAAATATCGTCCAGAACGCCGACGAAACAGGCAATAGCAGCGCCGGCGAGAATACCAAAAAGCCGCCGCATCACATCCGGCAGGAGGTCGTGTCCCCGGAGCAGATAAACGCCGCACAATGTGCCGACGGAAAAACCGACCAGAACCCCGATGCCGCCCAGGTAGGCAACCGGCTTTATATGCGTCTTAACGAGGTTGTCAGGTTTGTCAACGATATTCAACCGCAGTGCGATACTTTTGCACAGCCAGGTAGCGGCCATCGCACAGGCAAAGGACGCTACGAACACAGGCCAAAACTGAACGGACCAGTCGAGCGGTCTTGTAGGTCCCAGAAAGTCATCTAACATATTCTTTGCACCAAATCCTCTTTCAGCACATTGCCGGGAGCCGGATTCTACGGTTTTACACCGATTTGTCAAGAAAAAACCTTTAGACATTATGCGCTTTTGATATATAATCTGCGGGCAGATTAGTATGCGGTGGTTGCTGGGTGGAAAATTGCAATAAACAGCCGCCAGATGCGTCTAACAGTCCAGATTTATGCATTAATACAGGGAACGAATCGTAAATGCGTGTTTTGCTTTCCAGCGTTGGAAGACGTGGTTACCTGGTAAAGTACTTCAAGCAGGCAGTGGGGGACGCCGGTGAGGTATGGGGTGCAGACAGCAGTTCCTATGCCCCTGCGTTTCGATATTGCGACCATGTTGTGCTGTTGCCCAGGGTAGGGGAAGCGGGCTACGCCGATAAACTCCTCGCTCTGTGCAGGAAAAACAAGATAGATATGGTCGTGCCGCTTATAGACCCTGAGTTGGAGATTCTGGCGGCTGAGTATGACAAATTCCGAAGCAACGGCATTATGGCGGTAGTTTCACCTGCCAAAACTATTGAAATCGCTTTCGACAAATACCAGACCTATCTTCATGCCCAAAAGGCCGGTATAGCGGTTCCTGAAACGGTTACCACTATAGAAGAAGCACTTAAGCTTATCGCATCGGGTAAACTTTCCTGGCCTGTAATAGTAAAACCGCGAAAGGGAAGTGCCTCGATGTACGTTTATAATTGTCACAATGAAGGCGAATTGCAATTGGCGTTTAGAAACTGCCCGGGGCCTGTGATTCAGCAATTTATCCCGGGCGAGGAGTATGGCTACGACATTTTTTGCGACGGCGATTTCAAACCCGTAAGCGTTTTCTGTAAGCGAAAACTGGCTATGCGGGCGGGCGAAACCGACAAGGCGGTCAGCGTCAACGAAAAAAAGCTTGTAGATTTGGGGGTCAAGATAGCCCAGGCGTTTCCTGTGTTCGGACCGGCTGACGCAGATGTGAAAATGGGCAAAAATGGGCCAATGTTACTGGAGGTTAATCCGCGTTTCGGAGGCGGGTATCCTTGTTCTCACTTGTGCGGGGCTGATTTCCCCGCCAAACTTATCGCCATTTGCAAAGGACAGAAACTTATCCCGGATATCGGAAATTACCAGGCGGGCGTTTATATGTTCAAACAGGATGAAATCATATCCCCCACTGCCGACGAGCTGAAAAACATTGCCGGCGACCATGGCCCAAAGTCCATTTAATACTCTCGTGTGCCATCAGGGCATTTCCAGTTAAGAGGTATCATTGGTGAATAGATATTTAGCTGGCTTCGTAATACTAATCGGGTTACTTTTTTGTGCAATTGCCGCCGCCCTGGAGCCCAACGAAATACTGGTCATCGTCAATAAGGATATCCCGGCGTCGGAGGATTTGGGGCAATACTATTGTCAGCGCCGCAATGTCCCCCAAAAAAATATCCTCGCCCTGCCTCTCGGCAAAACGCTCGCCAACTCGATAAGCAGGGATGATTACGACAAAGACATCGCCGAGCCAATTAGAAAACGCTTGGCAGACCAGGTGCCTGGACAGCCAATCCGATGCCTCCTGACAACTTACGGCGTGCCGTACAAAGTTGGACCTCGAGGACCACTCAAGGAAAAGCAGGAACAACTCAAACAGCTCGAGACAACCGCAGAGCAATATGAAAAACAGCTCAGGGATTCGCAGCCGGCGGATGTGAACGCCAGAATCAACAAGGAGCTTGGCAGGGTAAAAGTCGAAATTGACTGGATTTCAGGCAGGGAAACCGAGGCGAGCGTTGACAATGAGTTGTCGCTTGTGTTGTTCAGCCCTTATGAGCTTTATCGCTGGCAGCCAAATCAGTTGAACAGGCATAGCGGGTATACAGAAGGTTCAACTCTGACCGTTATGGTTTCACGCCTCGACGGCCCCTCTCCGCAGATTGCCCGTGGCCTTGTCGATAAGGCAATATATGCCGAAAAAATCGGTCTCCACGGCTTCGCTTACATCGATTCTCGCGGAATACCCGACGATAAAACCCCCGGCTCTTACGGAAATTTCGACCAGAAGTTGCGTAACCTCGCGGTTTTATTACGTTTTCGCACGACTTTGCAGGTCAGGGAGGAACGAACTGATAAACTCTTTGAGCTGCACAGTTGCCCCCAAACGGCTATTTACTGCGGCTGGTACAGCTTGAAAAAATACATCGATTCCTTCGATTTCGTTGATGGTGCGATAGGGGCTCATATCGCCAGTTTTGAGGCGATTGACCTTCGAGACCCAAACAGCACGGAATGGTGTCCTTCAATGCTGATTCACGGCGTTACAGCGACCTTTGGCCCCGTGGCGGAACCATATCTCAGCGCGTTCCCGGACCCTGAGGAGTTCTTCTTCGAATTAATCGACGGCAGATGCCTCGTCGAGGCATTCTACCGCACACAACCGTTTTGCTCCTGGCAAATGATGCTGATTGGCGACCCCCTTTATACCCCCTTTCCCAGAAAAGGTTTCTGATACCCCTTTCTCGCGAATAAGCAAGTTGCTGTTGCGGCAGCGATGACTGCGCCTCCTGAAAGCAGCATTTCCGCCGTTGTAAAATACCTGCCAAGAAGCATCGACGAGGCCTTCACAAAAAGCATCAGGCCAAGAGGCATGCTTATCATCAGCAACAATCGATTGATTATTGTCTTGGGCGAGAGGTAAAGATTAATCAGTTGCGTCCATATTAGTGTGAAGCCGGCATAAGCGAGGACGTGATAAACAGTATCTAAAATCGGCGCTACTTTTGACAAGTCGGCCTTTATAAGGGTTGCCACTCCGAAAATTGATACTGCCCAGACCGCCAGCAATGACGGCCGGAATGTCAGAAAAGTAACAATAATCAATCCTGCCGATACCCCCTTTGCATCTGCCGTGAAGTCCCAAAAATCACACGTTCTTCCCGTATATGGCTGCGATAATTCATCGACCCCGCCGCATATGATGGCCCCCAGAAAAATCAGCCATACCGCCAGTTTACGCCAATTGGCTTTCTTGTCGGGGAAGAAAGAGAACCACAGCAGAAAAAACAGGTTCATATATGCCAGAAAGTGAAGCCACTTATCAGATACGTTTGCCCGGTAAACCACTTGGGGTATCGGTATATGTGTTGAGACAAACAGCGTAATAAAATAAGACACTGCAACTGCGATTATTATTTTATGTTTGCCAGTCAGTCCCACAACCACCTCTGAATTTTTATTGCATATTGATAATTGATAATTTGTCCGCGACGGTCATAATAATCGATTATCAGTTATCAACCATCAATTATCAATAAGGAACAATGCTATGTTGCAGTCGATTGTAGAGTTTTTTAAATCCGCGGTAATGGAGCAGATAGTCGGCGACCCTTTCTGGGCTACGATTGCCCTCATAGGCCAGTTTACCTTTGCCGCAAGGTTCGTTCTCCAGTGGCTGGTTAGCGAATATAAAAAACGCTCTCACGTCCCAGTATCATTCTGGTATATATCAATTGTGGGCAGTTGTATTTTGCTCGCTTATTCGATACACATTAAAAACCCCATCTTTATGCTGGGTTTTTCGCTCAACACCCTGATTTATGTGCGAAACCTTCATCTTATTTACAAGTATGGGGAAAATGAACCGGCTGGCAGCCCGGGTTAGAAACCTTGTTCGATTAAAATTTGGAGGGCCAAAGTTATGAGATGGCTTAGAGATTCTCAAATGTCATGCCGAATGTTAATGGCTGGTTGCTGTTTGACTGCTCTGCTCGCCGCAGTGTTGCCTGCGTTTGGCGAAGCCCCCAGACGGACTCTGACGGGTGACTTGAAAGTAATTCAGCTTCCTGAGCCGAACAGGGCCGGGCCGGTAAGCTTGGAAACGGCAATCAATACCAGGCGCAGCACTCGCCAGTTTGCCGACACGCCGCTCAATTATGCTCAAATTGGACAACTCGCCTGGGCCGGCCAGGGCATAACCGATAAGCAGCAGGGTCTTCGCGCCGCGCCCTCGGCGGGGGACTTGTATCCTATAGAGCTTTATTTTGTTATGCCGGAGGGCTTATTCGTTTATAACCCCGAAGGCCATTCCCTTAAACAGATTTCCTCCCTCGACTTGCGAAAGCAACTCTCCGCCGCGGCTTCAGGACTGGGACCCGTCGAAGATGCGGCGTGCGATATCGTAATCGCCGGCTCCGCCCGAAAGGTCGCAGTCAAATACGGCAATAAAGCCCAGAAATTGATGCAGCTTGAAGCAGGTTGCGTCGCCCAGAACATTCAGTTGCAGGCCGTATCGCTGGGACTGGGCTCGATGCCCATTGGCGATTTCGAAACAAGAAATGTCGCCAGGGTCTGCGAAGTGCCCGCCGAGCTTGAGCCGCTGTTCATTGTCTGCGTAGGTTATCCGTTTGTGCAGCAAAAATCTCAGGACCAATCACTGTCCGCCGTCCAAACCACAAAAAAGGCCGTCCTGATTGTTCCTGCCGCCCAGTTTGCCGATGCCGAGCTTTTTGAGACCCAGCGAATTTTGACTGAGGCGGGTATCGCGTCCGTTGTCGCAAGCTCAAAGATTGGGGTGATACAAGGGGTATTTGGCGGTATTGTCGCCTCGGAGATTACCCTCGATAACTTGAAGGTCGAGGATTTCGATGCGGTGGTTTTTATTGGCGGCCCAGGCGCTGCTGATTATTTCAACAACCCTGTTGTGCTCCGCATCGCGCGAGAAGCGTCCGCCAGAAACAAGGTTATCGCGGCGATAAGTGCTGCCCCGATGATTCTGGCTAACGCCGGCGTCCTGCGGGGTATCCGGGCCACCGGTCTGCCCCAGCAGCGGGAACAAATGAAAAAAACCGGGGCGCAATATACCGGCTCTGCCGTTGAGCGAGATGGGAACATCATAACCGCAAACGATTCGTCGGCGACTGTGCAGTTTGCCCGCGTTATTGTTACTGTGCTTAAAGCAAATCTGCCGAAACCGGACAAAACGCCGATAAAGTAATCCGGGCGGGCCTACTTTAAACCGTTGCCGTGATTGTAACGGTTTGTAATCGGCAGACGCCTGTCTCTCCCGAACGCCTTGGGCGTGATTTTCACTCCTGGCGGCGACTGCCTCCTCTTGTATTCGTTGCGGTCAACCATACGAATGACCTTGCTTACGGTTTCTTTGGGCAGTCCCTCGTCAATCAGTTGCTGGGCCGATTTGTCCTCCTCAACGTACCCCTTGAGAATCTTGTCCAAAAGGTCATATTCAGGCAGTGAATCGCTGTCCTTTTGATTCGAACGCAGTTCCGCTGTCGGCATCCTGTCGATAACGCTTTTTGGTATTACCTCCCGGCTGTTTATTTCGCTGATATATTTCGCGAGTTTGTAAACCATCGTCTTGAAAACGTCTTTTATGACCGCGAACCCGCCTGCCGTATCCCCGTAAAGCGTCGTATAACCGACCGCAATTTCGCTTTTATTCCCCGTGGTCAGCACCAATGCGCCGAACTGGTTGCTCAGCGACATCAAAATTGTACCCCTGATTCTCGCCTGTAAATTCTCATACGCAAGCCCCTTGCTGTCCCAGCCGTCAACTTCTTCGAGCGAACCGTTGAATTGCTCAAGGACAGACCCTATTGGGATGGTCATAAATTGAATGCCAAGGTTTTTTGCGCATCTTTCCGCGTCGCTGATTGTCTCAGTGCTGTTGAATTTCGACGGCATCGTGATTCCCGTTACGTTTTCGGCGCCCAGCGCAGCGACTGCGATGGCCGCGGTTATCGCCGAGTCAATTCCCCCGCTCAATCCTATAAGCACCTTGCTGAATCCGTTTTTCCTAACGTAATCTTTTGTGCCAAGCACAAGGGCGCGGTATGCCTCTTCGAGCAATCCTATATCGGCTCCGCTGCTGTTTGGCTGCGGCTTGATGTGAACCGCTTTGCCTTTCTTTGTAATATCCGCGATTAGCAAATCATCTTCGAACGCCTTAGCCATAGCGACGATTTTTCCCGTTGCATCGGCGAACATGCTCCGCCCGTCAAAAATAAGCTCGTCCTGCCCACCCACTAAATTGCAGTAGCCGACAGGGCACTTGAACCGTGTCGCGCAATCGCTGACTATGTCCTCCCTTGTCCTTATTTTTCCAAGATGAAATGGCGACGCCGATATATTCAGCAGCGTATCTATTTGCCCCGCGCCCTTGAGGAATTTGCCAAGCCACTCGATATCCCATATATCCCTGCAAATGGTTATCGCGATATTCAGACCGTCCAGCGTAATAATCATCGGTTTGTTGCCCGGCTCAAAATACCGCGGCTCATCGAAAACGCCCTCGTTTGGCAAAAGCCCTTTGCGATAAACATTTGCCAGCCGCCCATTCCGTAACACCCCTGCGGCATTGTAAGTTTTGCCGCGATAATAATCCGCGAAGCCGGCGACTATCGTTATATCCGGGCACCTCCGCGCGAGATTCTCCACGACCTGCCGATTATCATCCAGAAAATGTTTCTTGAGCAGCAAATCCTCCGGCGGATAGCTGCAAACCGCCAACTCCGGGAACACAAGCAAATCAACCTTTTTTCCGACCGCCTGCCCGTAAATCTCCCGCATCCTCTCGGCGTTACCCTCAAGGTCTCCAACTACCGCGTCAAATTGCCCTAACCCAATACGCATTTGTTTTGCTAACCAATAAAATATACTCAAGGGCGTCGGATTGAAATCACAAAAACGGCCCACCGTTCGGCCTGTCCTCCATAGCTCGCAGAGCGAAGGAGGAATCGCAGCGTAGAACGGAGAGGGCGGGATTCGAACCCGCGGTACTCAATAAAGAGCACACCGGTTTTCGAAACCGGCTCGTTCAGCCGCTCCGACACCTCTCCGAAAACCACTAAAACGATACATTTTCGCACGCAAAATTGCAAGAACAATAGCGTAGCCCGGAAAACCATTGAAAATAAGCCCGCGTTGCCCTAAAATCCCACCAGCTGATACATTCACTATTTGGGGTAATCTGTGAACGCTTATTGGAAAAATTGAGGTGCAATTTTGATATGCCGACGATGGTCAGATTTGTTTATTGTTACCGTTTTTTGCACGCTGCTTTTAATGGCCGGCCTCGGTATATGCGCCGACCCCAACGGTCGCATAAGTAGCCGCGGCGTCGAACCACCGGCGGACCCCAACGGCCCAACCATTATGTTAAGCTACGATACCCTTAAACCTCAGAAAATGCCCACTCCCTCGTTTATGTATTTTATCCCCCTTATTTCACCACCCCTCGTTTCTACCGAAGTCAGCCGCAATAACCACCAGCAGGCGATGTTTGTATCGTATGAAAAAAGCGTCGTCCTGGATTCCTTCACCTTGAAATGTGAATTCGAGTTGCAGGGAAGCGGCTTTTTCATCGATATCTTCGACCCTAATGGGGTTATAGCCGCTTTCCCCGAAGAGATAAAGAAAAACGCCCCCGTAAAGAACATCCTCGACTATATCAGGTTGGAAGGAGAGGGTTTTGGCCGAATAGACGTCAAGGGAACAATAGTCGATTCAAATGTAACCGTTACACAGGTGGACGTGCGTTTCGGCACAAAAGGCAAAAGCCCAGTTACCATTGGGCTTTATAGCGTTAAACCTGAAAACGGGCGGTATAAATACGAGAACAGGTATAATGAGATTGTCGCAAAGGTTGCCACCCTCACGTTCAAAAAAACTGACGGCGAGCCCAGAATGGATATCGAAGTGGTATCCGTTAATAAGGCGTCAAAACCGAACAGCTACATAGGCAGAGCCAAGGGGTTCATCGTCAATTTCTTTATTGACCCCATCAGAATCTCCAAACTCGGCAACGATACGATGCTCAACTTCGGATATGCCCTGCTGAATAAACAACCGTCGTTTACCTTCCCTATGGCCCACAATATTAAGGAATCAAAAACGGCGACCATCAATAAATAAGGCCGGCAGAAAATGCCCTTTAGTCCCTAATCCTCGCCCGAAATATATTGCAACGAGCATCAGATAATTCTAAAATTCCTGATGACTTGTTTTTGATTCTTTGAAGGACGAAACAATGTATATCATACCGGCTATCGACCTCCGCGGCGGCAAGTGCGTCCGCCTCATTCAGGGCGACTACCATCGACAGATTAACTACCAGGACAACCCCGTTAAACAGGCGCAGGAATTCATCGAACAAGGTGCCGAATGGGTCCACATCGTTGACCTCGACGGTGCTAAAGTAGGCAGGCCCGTAAACGCCGACACCATCTCCGCCATAGCCGCATTGGGAAAGCTCAAAATCGAGGTCGGCGGCGGACTCCGAACCGAGCAGGACATTAAAAAACTCCTCGATTTGGGAATCGAGCGGGTAATCATCGGCACTCAGGCGGTCAACGACTTCGAGTGGTTCAGCGATATGACTAAACGTTTCCCCGGCAAAGTCGCCCTGGGCCTCGACGCGAAAGGTTCGCACGTCGTTACCGGCGGCTGGTATGACGAACATCCCAAGTCCCTGCTCGAACTTGCCCGCGAGGCCGCTGTGCTGCCTATAGCCGCGATAATCTACACCGACGTTGCCAAGGATGGTATGCTTGCCGGGCCTAATTTTGAAAGAACTAAGGTCCTCATCCACACCGTTTCGGTGCCCGTGGTTGCCTCGGGAGGCGTTACAACCGTCCCGGACATCAGGAAACTGGCCTCACTCGGCGCAGCAGGCGCCATTGTCGGTCGGGCCCTCTACGAAGGCACCCTTACCCTGACCGACGCCATTACCGCCACTAATAACCCTTAAGTCATTTGCCGTTTCTTATTCGCCTGTCATCGGCCTTTTGCCCTGCGTCCGTCCTCCGTCTTCTGTCCTCCGTTTACGAGGGGCCGGAAAAATCTGCCGGGTTGCCCCCTGAAACCCGTATTTCCCGGCTTCAAATCAGGCCACTATATGTAGTATGCTCAAAAATCTTAGCTGTCCCTTCATTTTGGATGATATTTAACCAGCCATTTCTACTTTTTTTATGCGATTTTCAGTATTGATACCCGTTTTTTTTGCCAAAAACGAACGTAATCCCCGCTTTTACAAATGGTTAAGCAAAACTACATCTTACCCTCGCATTCGCTAAAGTTTTTAAGGTACCGTTGTCGATAACAACACTGTAAACAAGATTGGGGTCCCAAAAAGGATTATGGGACATACAAGATATAGTGGTTGGTAGCTTATGGTCGAAAAAACGGAAATTTTCGCCTGTAGCTCGATAGACAAGGTAATAGTGATGTCCGATTTTACTCGTAACAATTGGCTTGCAGACCAGCGGTTCAACCTTGAACCCGCCGACGGTGAACTTGTCGAATCCGCATTTGATGACCTGATGGCAGATGATGATCTGCTTATGGAGCAGATTCTCGACAATATGAACAGCACCCCGCTCGGCCAGGTGCTAAAGAAGATTGCCGTAATGCCTGAAGTCCGAAAGCAAAAGGTTCTTAATGTCCGCCAACAGCTCACCGAAGGCAGATACAACCTTACCGAACGGTTAGACCTCGCCTTGGAAAAGGTGCTCGACGACTTGAAAATCTAAAAAACAGCCGGGTTTACCCCACCGCGCCCGGCTGCTCCATCAGTTCCTGAATTTAGCGGAACTGTCGATTCCTGATATTGGCGGCCATTATATCTGGCCGTCTGTGCCGTGTTCCCGACTATGTCACTATCTCTGGGACTTCGTCATCCGGCTCATCCATTTCCACCGGCTTATACCCCGGCTGCTTCGACCTCTCTAACTCTTCCGTGAACGCAGCCACTACCTTGTCCTGAATCTTCTTCCTGCAATCGGCGTTTATCGGATGCGCTATGTCGGCGTGCAGCTTCATCCTGCCTTTAATATCCTTCCTTGCCCGGTCTTCAGGAAGCCCGCCTCCGCAGTTGTTGCAGAACTTTGCCCGAAGATGGTTCTTCCCGCCGCACTTCTCGCAATGGTCGCTCATCTTCCTTGACGGCATCGCTACGAAGTACCCGTTGGTCCCCTCGATTATCTTTATATCACGCACCACAAACTCATTGTCCATCGTCACCGAGCAAAACGCCTTCAACCTGTCGTCCTTGTTCTCTATTAGCTTGACTCTAACTTCGCTGATTTGCATACTCATGCCTCACTAAATTAGCTACCAACTGTTGTTGTTTACGATTATGCTCCTGAAACTAAAATCTCGCGCGAGCTTACTCGCAGCGGAATTATTTCGGTACGCCTTGATTTTTTCCTCATTGCCTTTGTTAATAACGCAATACATCGATGAGCCGCTCCCGCTCAGACAAACAGGCCTGATTCCTGCTCGCTCAATCCTCTTTTTCAACTCTCTAAGTTTCGTATTCAGCTCAAAGCAACTTTCCTGAAGCATATTTGTGCACAATTCACAAACAAAATCAATCCTCTTTTTCTTAATATACCCACTTATTTCCTTGTGCAGCCGTCTATATTTCGCTGAATCGTGCCGATAGTTTGCGTAAACCCTTTGTGTGGAAACATTTACGTCGGGTACAATCAATAATACCCCAAATTCACATTTGTCTATTTTTTTTACTTTTTCACCTCTACCGGTACACATTGCCAGTGGCCCGCCTAAAAAAAACGCCACGTCACTGCCTAATTTGGCCGCCAGCTCCATAAGCTTTTCCCTGCCCAATCCCATCCTCAAAAACCTGTTGATGCCCATCAATGTCCCCGCCGCGTCGCTGCTCCCTGACCCCAATCCTGTCCCCGCCGGCATATTTTTCGTCAGCGTTATCCTTAGTGTCGCGGGCATCTTGCCCGCGTTGTTAAAATCCGCAATCTGCAATCCGCAATCTAAAATTAGTTTCGCCGCCTTATAAACCAGGTTGTCCTCTCCCTCCGGCACTTTGTATGGCCCCTTGCATATCAGCTCGATACCTGTTTCACTTCGACATTCGTCATCGGGTGTTGGATATTGGATATTTACCTGTCCTCTGCCCTCTGTCCTCTGTCCTCTGCCTTCTGCCATCTGCCCTCTGCCTTCCGTCTTCTGTCTTCTGTCCTCTGTCTTCTGTCTTCCGTTTTCTGTTTTCTGTCTTCTGTCTTCTGCCTTCTGTTCGATAAGTATCTCATCATACCAGTTGATTTTCGCCATTATGGTTTCGAGTTCGTGATACCCGTCAGGCCGCTTGCCTTTTACCAATAAGGAAAGATTAATCTTGCCGGGTGCTCTGACTAATAAGCCGTTATTAACTTTCGTAAATTGTTCACTCATTCAAGCATCGTTCCCCTGTTGGTATGTTAATATAAGCCATAGAGGTTTGATCTATGAACTCTGTTTTTATCGATTCCAAATTTACATGATACGTTTTCTACCAGCTTCACAAACCAATCTTTAGAAAAAGGACCGACATAAACATTCTCAATAAGTTTGGACGGATTTATTTTTATGCGGATATTATTAGGGCGTTGGATTTTCAATTGTTCAACTTCATATTTCGATTCTATTGCTTTTATTTCGTCATCCGCATCATAGATAAAAGTTCGCAATTCTTTCTCGTGTTCGAAAGATTTTCTCTTATACGTTATTTTGTCTATACCAGTGAACGACTTTCCGGTAGGATTACCGGGTATCGGCGTTCCCGCATTTTCCGGATCATAATGTATCTTAGATATATGTATCCTATACTGAGATGAAGAAAGTTCGGATTTAAGTTTTCCAAAAGTAGATTGTATTGCTATTGTTTCATATTCATTTTCAGAATACAATTTCCACAAAGCAGCAGATTGAACATCATTAATATGCCAGCAATTTAAATACGCAAAAAGTTGACAGAAATTATGTAATTGTATGTATTGCTCTTTGATATTCGCATTATTCAAGAACGTTCTTCTAACATTATCATCCTGAAAAAGAGAGAAGCTACATTCAAACGGATCTTCAAATGTATCGGCTCTGGCAAAATGCAATTCGCTTGTTATCAGTAGATCTATGTATTTAGAGAAATCAATGTACCGCCATATTTGTTCGTTTTCCTTTGAAGATAAAGTTTTGCTTTCCTTTTGTTCCATAAGCATTTAGTAAGTCAAGCGACCTTCCCTACTCAATTTGTCAATGGTTTCTCCTGCGGCGATTTTCCCCCGCGCCCTAACCAGTAATCCGGCACCAGTTTTAGTAAATTGCTCATTTTCTGTCATACTCTTTCACCAACGCTTATTGACATTATACTCCCTCGGCCCGTATTCTGGATACCGAAATTGTTGAAAGGAGGCCAAGGCAAATGACATATCTAAATTCATCAGGGGAAAAAGGGGTCAGGAGCCTTTTTTCAGGGCGATTCAAAATAAAATCGGCAATCGCACACGCAGCGAAGCGCAGAGCCCGCTTCGGAAATCTGCGTCTAAACAGTCAGCTTTATAGAAGGGCGATAGAAAAAGTTGTCAGCCGGTCGATTGCCCTCGGCAATTGGCAACATCGTTGCCGGCGGATGAGTAGCGGGCATTCACAGATACGAGTATCGAGAAATGACCGTTGCGAGTTTTATCCGCCGTAGCGAAAGCGAAGGTGGAATGCACCCCGGCTGACAAAACCTGCGGAATCTGCGCAATCAGCGTCTAAAAAGAGTCCGCGTCTGTCCGTGTCTTCAGGATTGACTTTACCCCCCTTTTTTCATATCGTTAGAAGCATGGAAATGTTAGCGACTGTGGATTTAATCAATTTATTTCTGAACCTCGATAAAACCCTCGAGGCGGTTGTCTCGCAGTATCACGCATGGGTTTATCTCATTCTTTTTATTGTCATCTTCTGCGAAACGGGACTTGTCGTAACACCTTTTCTGCCGGGCGATTCCCTGCTTTTCGCAGCCGGCTCTCTTGCCGCCCTGCCCAACAGCGTTCTCGAAATACACTTTATGTGGCCGCTTTTGTTCGCGGCGGCTGTCTGCGGCGACAACACCAATTACTGGATTGGGTATCTGGTCGGCCCTAAAATTTTCCACAAGGAAAACGTGCGAATCCTCAGCAAAAAGCATCTTGACCAAACCCATCGGTTCTACGAAAAGCACGGTGGAAAGACCGTCGTAATCGCCCGCTTTATGCCCATCTTCCGCACCTTCGTTCCTTTTGTCGCAGGCATAGGTAAAATGACTTACTGGCGGTTCCTCACTTACAGCATCGGCGGGACAATTGCCTGGACTGGCACATTCGTTCTCGGCGGCTATTTCTTTGGCAACATCCCCGTCGTGAAGAGCCATTTCACAATTGTCATTATGGCCATCATTGTCATCTCCTTAATGCCGGGTGCGATTGCCTTTGTCCGGCAGAGGATGACCAAAAATTAAATTTAGCCCCCTAATTTATTAGGGGGTTGCTCTTTGTCATTCCCGCGTACCTGTCCTGAGCTTGTCGAAGGAAGCGGGAATCTATGTTTTCAGTGTAATCTGTGTAATCTGTGGTTATGAACAAGACACAAAAACATGCGTTGTTGAAAGTCGCACGCGATACCGTCGAGGCCGTCATCACCGGCAAACGCCCACCCAAAGTCGAATCCAACGACCCTGACCTCGCCACTCACCTCGGCTGCTTCGTTACCCTCAAAACCGGCGACGAGCTTCGCGGCTGCATAGGCCAGTTCACCGCCGACAAACCACTCGTAAATATGGTCGTCGAAATGGCAAAGGCCTCCGCTACCGGCGACGCAAGATTTTTCGGCAATCAGATAACCCCCGGCGACCTCCCAAACCTCGATATCGAAATCTCCGTCCTGTCCCCATTGAAAAAAACCGCCGACCCGCTTTCCCTTCGCCTCGGTGTCGATGGCATATACATAAAAAAGGGTTACCTCTCCGGCTGTTTTCTTCCCCAGGTCGCCACGGAAACGGGCTGGAGTAAAGAGGAGTTTCTGTCCTATTGCTGCTCCCACAAGGCGGGCCTGCCCGAAGATGCATGGAAAGACCCGAAAACCGAAGTATTCCTGTTTTCCGCCGAGGTCTTCGGCTCACCCTTCAAAGATATATGAAAATATTCCGTCAAAACAATTTCGCGAAGCGAGGCGAGCGAAGTTTACCCACCGCAGTATCAACGAAGGCGGGCAATCTCTTTCTGCTGTCTTCTGTCCTCCGTCTTCTGTCTTCCGTCTTCTTAATCTGTAGTTGCTTTTCTTTTGTTGGCGTATCATCCGCCGCCGACATCAATACCCCGGCTGGTATGACCGCCTACCTGAAAAGACAAAAACTCCCCGCCCTCAAAGCAATCGACTTATGGGAAAACCGGTTCGGCACGGGCCTCAAACTCACCACCGCCCACTACGAAATCTACACAACCTTCCTCGAACCCCTTATGCTCTCAGAGGTCCCCGGCTTCGTTGAGTCCGCCTATCGCGGCTATCAAAACCAGCTCCCCAATCCAATCGAGACCTCAACCCCATTCACCGTTTATCTCTTCGCCAACCGTCAGCAGTGGGAGGCATTCACGATAGGTTTCACCGGCCCGCAGGCGCCTATGTATCTCAAAATCAGAACCGGCGCATATTATCTAAACGGCGCGTGCGTTACATATAACATCGGCCTCGAACGAACCTTCTCAAGTTTGGGCCACGAGGGCTGGCACCAGTTCAACTCGCGACTCTTCAAATACCGCCTGCCGAGCTGGCTCGACGAAGGCATCGCTATGCAGTTCGAAGTAGCCGAATACAACGGGGGTTTCTTTACCTTTACGCCCGACCGCAACATCTACCGTCTCGGCCCGCTCAAGAAAACATTACTCAAAAATAACGTTATCCCTCTCAAGGCCCTCATAACACTCAACCCCGGTGAAGTCGTAACTGAAGGCGATGACGCCGTCGGGGCCTTCTACAGCCAGGCATACGCCCTCGTCCGCTTCCTCCGCGAAGACGATTACGGCAAACATTTTCCCGAATATCAAAAGCTGCTGTTCGACGGCCTCAACGGCCAGTGGCCCCTGGCCGGACAGGATATCAGAATCGCCGCCGACAGAAATATACCCATCACCGTCGGCTGGAACAGCGCCGTCGGCAAAATGTTGTTCGAGCATTATATTATCGGTCCGGAATCGACTGTGAAAAAAAAAGAATCAGACCCGGAGGGCACCTCGTTCGATAAAATCGAAAAAAAATACCTCGCCTTTTGCCGAAAAATAACTTACTACGTACAGTTTAGATAGATACTTCCTTATTGGGCATCGGATATTGGATATCGAACATTTACCCCTGATTCTCGCGTCGGCCTCCCCAAGGCGTAAACAACTCCTCACAGACGCCGGCTACAAATTCACCGTCGTCGTTTCACAAATCGATGAATCCGTTTTCCCAACTGAAAATATCGCCCCCGTCGAATATGCCAGACAACTTGCTTTCGCCAAGGCAAACGACGTCGCCGCCAGGTATCCCGATTCGATTGTCATAGGCGCTGATACCGTCGTTGATTTCGAGGGCCAAATCATCGGCAAACCACGCGATGCCCGCCACGCCGAAGAAATTACGCGAATGCTCTTCAGCAAACCCCACAAGGTAATCACAGGCCTCGCCCTTATTTGTAAATCGCGCAATCTGAAAATCGTCGAAGCCGAGACGACGATTGTTTATCCAAGAAAATTGACCGATGCCCAGATTGCCGGGCATATCAAAAGCGGCATCTGGCGAGATAAAGCCGGCGCCTATTCCATCCGCGACAACGACCCCTTTGTTGACCACATCGATGGCTCTATGACAAACGTAATGGGTATGCCGATGGAACTGTTCAAGAAGATTTACCCCGTGAGATAAACAATTTACTCAACTTGAAATAATGTTATCTTGTCCCAGGTGCGTAAACTTCATATTAGATTATCGCCTGTTATCTCACGGGGTGAACCACGCCTAAATATTGTTCCAGACGATTTTTGATATATCTCTTCCCCCACGAGCTTTTTAGATATTTCTCCCTTTTTGTGGCATCCTGTTGATTGATGCAGCCCTCCCAGTAGATTAATTCCAAAGGCACTCGTCTCTTCGTTGATTCCACCTGCCCGCTATTGTGCAATTCTAATCTCTTCCGCACGTTGTTGGTGTACCCTACGTAAAATTTCCCGTCCTTTTCAGACCGCAGAACATAAATGTAATAATATTTTCCCATATTTTATCTCGTCACCTTATCATACTGGGCCTCCGAATAAGATGGTAGATAAATTTTTAATCTGCTTTATCTAAGTATTTCATTTAGGATTCGACGCAGATGATTCATTAATGTAATCTTCCCGTTTACCCCGTGAGATAAATAATTTACTCAACTTGAAATAATGTTATCTTGTCCCAGGTGCGTAAACTTCATATTAGATTATCGCCTGTTATCTCACGGGGTGAAATTAAGTCGGGCAAACTCACCGTGGTACTTCCTGGCAGCAGCATCGTATGCTTTTGCGGCGTCGATTTCGTTGACGAAGCAGCCGAGCCATATTTTTTTCCCATGATATTTGATTTGTGCGGCCCATTTGTTTCTGTTCTTTAAGAAAATAACACCGATAAATCGAGACGCGGCGTTTTTTCTTTTTGGCTTATTACAGTTATTCTGCGAGCGAGTAGCCAGTCGTAAATTGTCCCTGCGATTATCGAGAGAAATGTTGTTTCTATGGTCAACAAGAAGACCGGGAGGGGCGTTCATAATTTCTCTATGCAACGAGAGTAATTTTGGCCCATTATCGCAGTGATTGTCGAATCTAACAGCATAGGAAATCCCATTATTTTGTTTTACGAGCCACTCAAAAGTATTGAGCCAGTAGAAATCCTTCTGGTCAACAATTGCGTATTTGCCTTCGCTCACATAAATCCTGCGGAAAGTGTAGCCGAATTTGTATTGACGATAAATCAACAAAGGCCAGGCCAAAATTTTGTCGAGCCAGTTCGGAACATTAATTGTTAAGTTGATCTTCATAATCCTCTCCCTTGTCCTCGACTCAAGCTTCGTTAGGAACCGCAATCGGGGATCCACAAACAACTAAACACTAAAAACTCAAAACTCATAACTACAGAGGAAAACGCTTCCTCTGTATATGGCGCGAACTTGCGCGAAATCGGCGAAAAATCGTGTTTTGGGGATAGGCCGAAATGCACTTAAGTCCTTGCGGGAAAAGGAGTAAAAAAAATTTCAAAAATTCCGAGATTGGCCGAAAAACACTTGCGCGCTTTTGGCGAACAAATGTATCATACAAACGTTTCATACAAGTGTTTTATACGACAGTTTGTGTCCAGAATTTAAGCCATTGTATTGCAAGGGCTTACATCAGAAAACAGCCTGCCATGAGCCTGTCGAATGGGGCCAAAAAATGACCAAAAAACCACGCAAAAAACGCACTAAAAATGTCACCTAATTACATATAAGCGATTATGGATAAAGCAGTTATATTGTTTTTTCACCACGAAGAAAAGAAGGGGCACGAAGTTGTTTATTTGTATTTTCCTTCGTGGTTCTCGGTGGACTTCGTGGTAAAAATGATTGTATTCGGGCAGGTTTTGTCGGTAGAATCAAAAACAATTAAAAACTAAAAATGCGGAAAGGTAACTATCCCCGGTCATTCGCAAACAAGATAGAGAGAATCAGATATGGCAGCAAAAAATAAAACGCTAACGGAAGAGAAAAAACGCGAAATCGGCCAAGTTGTCCGAAAACAAATCTCGAAATGGGTGTTCATTGTTCTTTCCTTACTTGGCCCTATAGCAGGTGTAAGTCTTTGGGAAATATATAACCACGTCCAAAAGAAAGTCGAAAATCTTGTAGCTCAACAATTTGAGGAACCGAGAATTAAGGAAATCGTTGAGAATACCGCAAAGAATAGGGCTTCAGCCCTTATGTCTGAACAGATCAATCCAGAGGTTATCAAATTTAAAGGGGACATGGCTCTAAAAATTACAAAAGCTGATGAAAAATTATCAGAGATGGACGCCCAAATACGTGATGCTAATGCACAGATTCAAAAACTTAATAACTTGTATTACATCTCTTATCTGGCAAGCCGCGCGAAAAACGATTCAAAAAGTGCTTATTTGGATTTAAAGAAATACGTAGATAGCAAAAATATCGAAGAAAATGCCATAGCAAATGACAATCTTAAAGAAATCATAAGGGGTTTGCTGAAATATCGTTTTGTACACCATCAACCACCTATGGCTCGACATGATGTATATAGAAATGTAACCGATATGAATAACCGTGAATATATAGGAGACGACCCCACCGACTCATTAGCCAATGATTTAATTTCATATTTTAATTCCGATGATGATAAGCAAATAATTATGGGATATATTTCAAAAAAGCCAAAAGAAGAGATTTTCAAGGCGGCGATAAAAGTATTTGAATCGGATTCTTTGTCTGCTTGTGCAATTTTCTGCGGAATTCTTTCTGGAATATCAGAGGAAAAAGCTGATTTTCTAGATTTGAATGCTTGGACGGAAATATGCAAGAAACAGGTTAATAAACAATAGTCTAAGGGACATCTACTAGAAAAAATAGCCCATCCTCCCATTTTTGCCAGCCCTGTGCTTCGCAATTAAATCCGCCAAGTTTTATTACCCGGCAATCCTCCTTCGCCAAGAGCTACGGCGGACAAGTAAAGTTGCCGGGCTAAACATAAACTCTCTGTGTCATCTGCGTAATCAGTGGCTAAAAAAACACTTTTTTCTTGACAAACTGTCCTTTCCCCCCTTATACTATTATCCTGTGCTTTTTGTCTGGGGGCAAAAGGCAACTTGGAGAAGGGTATGAGAGAATAAGCACATCTTTTGGGAGCAATCCGCTTACATAAACATCCGTGCGCACAAGGTGCACTATAACCATTATGATTTTTTGAAGAGGAGAAGAAAATGAAAAAGAATCAATTTGAGAGAAGGACCTGAGTATCGAGTATATCAAAGCATAACTGAGAAATAGAACTATTAACCTGTTTTAGTATTGGAGGATGGAAAGATGAGGATTTCGAATTCAAGATTATGGGTTATATTCATGGCTTTATCCTTCACCGGCTTGGCAAATGCTGAGGTTCAGTACAATATAATTGACCTTGGCGTTCTTCCGGGCGGTAATGCTAGTTGCGCCTATGGTATAAATAATACTGGGGAAGTGGTAGGTAGTTCTTATACCGCTGGCGGTGTAGGACATGCCTTCATTTGGAATAGCCGTGATGGGATGATTGATTTGGGTACACTCGGCGGAAGTCAGAGCGTAGCTCGGTCTATTAATAATAGTGGACAAGTGGTAGGGTATGCGTATACAAGCAAGTCAAATGTTCACGCCTTTGTTTGGAGCAATGCTGGCGGCATGGTCGATTTAGGTGCTTTTAGTGGTGGATATCCATTTGGAGGACAGAGTTATGCTTATGGCATAAACAACAGTGGACAAGTTGTGGGCATGTCAAATGGCCGTGCCTTTTTATGGGAAAGCAGAACTGGAATGGTTGATCTTGGAGATCTGGGGGGAGGTTACAGTTCCGCTTATGGAATTAATAATCTTGGTCAGGTAGTGGGTTATTCTCCAATAGGTTATGACCATGCTTTCATTTGGGACAGTTCACATGGTATGAAAAGTCTCGCTGCACTTGACAGTTGTAGTTATGCCTATGCGATCAATGACATAGGACAGGTGGTAGGGGTAGCGAGAAGCGTTTCAGAAAATGGCGGACACGCTGTTTTATGGGAAACACCCAGCACTATGATCAGTTTAGGTCATCTGGGTGGGATTCAAAGTCAAGCTTGGGGAATCAATAATAAAGGAGAAATAGTTGGCTGGTCAACGATTAGCGATTCAGATGAATATCATGGCTTTGTATATATAGATGGGCAAATGTTCGATCTTAACCATTTGATTGACTCTAGTCTCGGTTGGACACTCAATGATACATACGGTATCAACAACAACGGTTGGATTGTCGGTACCGGTATTAACCCAGATGGTTACCAACACGCATTTCTGCTCACTCCCGAACCCGCTACGGTATTCCTTCTCACCATCGGCGGCCTGTTTCTGCGAAAACGATAACCACAGATTGCACAGATTACACTGAAAAAAAACTTAAGCTGCGAGTTTCGATTACCTCGGAACTCGCAGCTTTTTATTTGTTCTCTGCGTTCTCAGCGGCCTCCGCGGTAAAAAAAATCCGCTATGGCCTGTCTCATATACCCAACTGTCCAATTGTTAATCAACCGTGTTTTTCAGTATTAAAAACGCCATTTTTGGTCAAAACTTGACTTTTGCCGATTGCCTCCTATAATATAATGGCTCGGTAACCCTTTTCTGATAATTTAGCCCTCTAATTTATTGGGGGGTTTTGTTGTTTTACGAAATTACACCTGGCCACAGATTCCACAGATGAACACTGATAATAAAATGAAACAGTGGAATCAGTGTAATCAGTGGCTTAATTTTATTGGGGTATATGCCAACTTTCGACACGGGTTTAATTTCGCGCATTCAGCAGGCCAATGACATCGTCGATGTCATCGGCGAGCACCTTGCGCTCAAACGCAAAGGCCGCGAAATGTTAGGCCTGTGTCCCTTCCACGAAGACC
Source organism: Phycisphaerales bacterium (assembly GCA_003170415.1). Classification (GTDB taxonomy): domain Bacteria; phylum Planctomycetota; class Phycisphaerae; order Sedimentisphaerales; family Anaerobacaceae; genus Fen-1362. Next base: position 107,601 of record PMZJ01000026.1, read on the forward strand.
ACCGCCCAAGCTTCAATGTTAACCCGACAAAGCAAATCTTCAAATGCTTCGCCTGCGGCGCGGGCGGCGACGTCATCAAATTCATCCAGATGCGCGAAAACCTCACCTTCCCGCAGGCGCTCCAGCGATTAGCAGACCGCGCGGGAATAAAAGTAGAACCCTTCAGACCGCGCACGAGCAACGAGTCACGGGCCACGAGCGACGATGCAGACCCCAACGACATTGCACGCGCCAACGCCTGGGCCGCCAAATACTTCGCGGCCAATCTCGCGCATCCCGAAAAAGGAAAAGACGCGAGAAAATATGTGGCCGAAAGACAACTCTCGGATGAAAGCGTTAAGAACTGGCAAATTGGTCTTGCGCTCGGGGCTGATAACGATTTGCTGTCAGCGGCCAGACAAAAGAAAATCCCGGATAAACTGCTTTTGGCGGCGGGGCTTGTTGTCGGAGCCGGCTCATCGCTATCCGATAAATTCATCAATCGCCTGATGTTCACTATCGCCGACGCTACGGGCAAAATCATCGCCTTCGGCGGCAGAACACTCTCAGGCGAAGGAGCAAAATATATCAACTCGCCGACGACCGCCATCTTCGACAAAAGCAACTCGCTCTTCGGCCTCGACCACGCCCGTCACCAAATGGTTTCATCCGATACCGCCGTCGTCGTCGAGGGGTACACCGATTGCATTATGGCGCATCAGTTCGGCGTTTCAAATGTTGTCGCCACTCTCGGCACAAGTTTCACCGCGGGCCACGCTCGAATCCTGCGCAGATACGCCAAAAAAGTGGTGCTGCTGTTCGACAGCGACACCGCGGGCCTCGAAGCCGCCAATCGCGCCCTTGGGGTCGCGCTCGGCTCACATATCGATATCGCTATTGCGTCGGTCCCGCAGGGCAAAGACCCCTGCGATTTCCTCCTCGCCCAGGGTAAAGAACCCTTCGCGAAACTCATCGACAACGCGACCGACGTCTTCACATTCAAATGGGCTCGCCTTAATGCCAATCTCGGCTCGCAGCCAACAATCGCGGGCAAAAAGCAGGCATTTGACGAGTATATGGATAACATCGCTACCGCTATATCTTCAGGCAATCTCTCAGTTGTAGAAGCAGGACTCATTGTTATCAATCGTCTCTCAACTCTAATTAAGCTTGATGCAAAAGAAATTAACGCTGAGCTTTCTCGCAGGGTTCATCGAGTGAAAACAGCGTCATCTTATACGAGCGCAGCCGACGATTCGCATACGCCTCTCGATTTAGGCGAAGGGCTTTCCGCCAACGCCCAGCGTGAAATCCTCGAAGTGCTCCTGGCGCACCCCTCGCTGTTCGATGACATAAAAGATAAAATCTCGCCCCAAAATTTCGATGTCCCCGCGCTCCAACGGGTCGCGCAGGCCGTCTTCGGGACGCTCTCCGAAAAAACACGGGCGTCGATACAGACCATCTGCGCCGCAGTCGAAGACCCGCAGCTTGCGGGCCTGATGACCACGCTCGAACACGAAGGCGCGGAAAAAGGCAATTTCACCAAACGGCTGGCAGACGCATTGGCCGCGCTGGAACACGTTGAACAGCAAAAAAACAAAACTGCGGGCAGCAAACACGATTTAATTCGCGACGCCGTCAAACAGGACCGTCGCAATATGGGAATGATTTGATTTTGTAATTTTGACGATAGCCAGTTTTTTTAAGGAAGCTTATTGTGGGAAAGAAAAAATCATCGGCTGAGGCCCGGAAATCAAAACACAAAGCCGCCCCAGGCGAGAAAAGTCGAGCCGAGGAAACCCAGCAGGCAAAACCGCAGGCGCCCCTCGATGCCGAAGGCAAAATAAAGGTGATGATAGAAAAGGGCAAGAAGAAAGGATACCTCACCTACGAGGAAATGAACGCCGATTTGCCCGAAGACCTTGTCAGTCCCGCCCGCCTCGACACACTATTGGTGTTGCTGGATGAAATGGGCATCAGCTTGATTGACGAGGCCGACGTCGATAAGCACGGCGCTCCCGCGGAAATTGCCGAAGAGGACTTTGAACCCGTTGAGGCCGATATACCCGTAGAGCCGGTCGCCGAAGAAGAACCTGTCATCATCGAAGAAGACAAGCTCATCGAAAAAGAGCTTGTCACCGCCGAACAGAGCCGCAGAATCGATGACCCCGTCAGGACGTACCTCACGCAAATGGGCGAGATTCCCCTGCTTAACAGGGAAAACGAAATATCCCTCGCCCGCAAAATCGAGGTTTCGCGCATGGCGTTCAGACGCAAAATGCTCGAAAACGACTATTGCGCCAAAAACTCCGTCGAAATCCTCCAGCAGGTCCAGCAGGGGGGGCTGTCCTTCGACAGAACAATGAAAATCAGCACCGCCGAAAACCTCATCAGGAGCGTCATAAAAAAACGCCTCCCGCAGAACCTTAATACCATCAACGCCCTGCTCGCGATGAACCAGACCCTCTTAAAGGAATATATCCAGGCAGGCGACTCCCCCAAGGCCGCCCCCATCCTGCGCCGCCTTACCAGAAACCGCCGGCGTATCGCCACTCTTCTCGAAGAGCTGAGTTTACGCACCAGCAGGATAGCCCCGATGAAGGACAAGCTCCACGGCATGGCCGTGAAGATGCGACAGTTACAGGCCATCATCACCGCCGGGCCGACCAAAGAGTACGTTGTTGAAGATCTCGACGCTATGAAGCAGGAGCTTACCGGTCTTCAGGACCTCATTTGCGAAACTCCCGCCCAGCTTGACAGGCGCCTCTACGTTATCGAATGTATCTTCTCGCAATACGAAAAAACAAAGCGAATGCTGTCGAGCGCAAATTTACGCCTCGTCGTTTCAATCGCCAAAAAATACCGCAACCGCGGCCTCAGCTTTCTTGACTTGATCCAGGAGGGGAATACCGGCCTGATGCGAGCCGTTGACAAATACGAATATAAAAGGGGTTACAAATTCAGCACCTACGCGACGTGGTGGATTCGGCAGGCGATTACCCGCGCGATAGCGGACCACGCCAGGACCATTCGAATACCGGTGCATATGATTGAAACTATGAGCCGGCTGCGAACCGCGGGCAAAGTCCTCACGCAGCGACTCGGCAGAGAACCCACCATCGAAGAAATCGCCAAAGAAGCGGTGATGAGCATAGACGAGGCACGAAGGGTGCTGAAAATTTCCCGCCACCCAATCTCCTTAGACAGGCCCATCGGCGACAGCGAAGACAGCAACTTCGGCGATTTCATCGAAGACCACGCCGTCGATTCCCCCGTCTCGACCGCAACCCAGTCAATGCTGAAGGAAAGAATCGAGCTGGTCCTCAAAACGCTGTCGTATCGCGAACGCGAAATCATCAAACTCCGCTACGGCATCGGCGACGGCTACACATATACGCTCGAAGAAGTCGGCAGAATCTTCAAAGTTACCCGCGAACGCGTCCGGCAGGTCGAGGCCAAGGCCATAAGAAAACTCCAGCATCCCGTCCGGGCTCGCAAACTCGAGGGCTTCCTGGACCATAAACAGCCGGCACCCATCTGGCCATCGTCGAAGGAACTGCCTCCCCTGATTATTGAATAGGGCTGGAAAATCGGGTTAGTCCTATAAATAAGGGCTATGCCGGGCTGTTAAAAGGTTGAAACCCCGATTGAGATTGCCCCGGCCTTCGGCCCGCCTCTCCCGAAAGGGACGCCTAATGGCGGGCGGGTAAACCTCGCAATGACAATAATGCCACAAACGGTTATTGCGAAGGGGGGCAGGCAAAACACGGGGGAATCTTAAGGGTTTTGGGCGGCCACGCAGGCGTTTTTTTTATTTTTCTTGTTTTCTTTAGGGATGTTTCTGGTATAATGCCGCATTCAGGAAGGGTATTCCAACGTCCCTCAGGAGTATCCTACTATTAGAAAAATTGAGGGGCAAGATTTTGGTTTGTGGTCCGCAAGGGCCAGAGGAGTTACAGTGAGTGCAGGTAAAGTAAAGTGGTTTAACGGCAAAAAAGGTTTCGGATTCATTGTCCCCGATGATGGCGGCGAAGAACTGTTCGTTCATCATTCGGAGATTAAGATGGGTGGCTACGCCGACCTCCAGGAAGGTCAGGCAGTGACGTTCGATATCGGACAGGGCAAAAAAGGCCCCTGTGCGGTCAACGTCGTCCCTCAGTAATACACCGAATATTAAACCGGAATAAAGGCCTCGTCCATAACGGACGGGGCCTTTTTCTTTTGTGCCCTCGGGGTGAGCTTTCTTGAATCTGCAAACGGAGGGTCCAGTTTAGCCCAAATTAAAAATTTATGTACTTCGTTACTTCTTTTCTTCGCTTTTTTTTGCGCTCTCAAGTTGTTTCTTTGCTTCCTCTATTCGCTTTACAACGTCCTTGGCAACCTCCATTATCTCCGCCGCTGCCTTAACATCTTCACCCTGCATCAAACGCAATGCCACAACCACCGGCTCCAGCGCCTCCGCCCAAGCAGATTCTCTTAAAATCGCAAGCAACTCGCGTCCATATCCCCTCGCCACAATTACAACAAACCAATCTGTTGCAATCTCAATATTCTCCTTGATTGCTTCGGCATCCTTTGCAAGCTCTTTTAAAAGTTTTTTCCATTCTTCAAGGCGAGAGCTATTCATTGTTAGAAGAAATACAAGAGTTAATGCAGATAAATATTTTTTATTATCTAATTCAACCGCCTTCTTAAAGCATTTTTCGCTTTCATTGGCCTGACCACGTTTTAGGAAATACAAACCATACGTTTCCCAAACATCAGCCGGCTTTTTACTTAAAGCGATTGCCTTTTGGTACGCTTTTTCTGCTTTTTTATACTTTTCCTGACATTCCAAAGCTAAACCGAGGCCATGCCAAGCTATTTCATCGTTAGAATCAATTTTTATTGCTTTTCGCAAAGCACTTTCTGCGTCTTTATATCGTTTGAGATGATAACCCAATAGAATCCCCAATGTTCTCCAAGTGTTCGAATCTATAGATTCTACTTCCAGAACTTTTCTGTATGCCTTCTCTGCTTCTTCAAAACGATCTAAGTGATTGGCGTATAAATCACCAAGAAGTTTCCAGCCGTTCACTGGTGATATTGAAATGATATTCAAATATGCTTGTTCTGCTTCCTGATATCGACCTTGATACACGAATAGTTCCCCAAGCAATCCCCAAGCAAAAGCCCGTTTTGAATCTATCTTAATTGATTCATGATATATCTTTTCTGCCTCTTCAAGCCGATTTGGTAGCAAACTAAGAAACAATCCTAATGCAACCAATCCGTCATATTTATTGGGGTGGCTTTGTACAAAAGCACGTAAATGTTTTTCTTCTTTTTTCAACGCTATCGGATCATTTATTATTAATTTGACTCTTTCTACCAAATCATTGATATGACTTAATAATTCTTCTTCTTGGAAATTTTCGAAAAGCTTTTTCAAAGAAGTAGGAGTAGTAGGGCCTTCAAAGAAACTCCTTGGCGTACTACCTATGATTTTTAATATTATCTTTTCGTTGCTTTTCTTTGAAATTATTCCTTCATAAGCCATGTAATGGTCGCTTCTATCTTCAGGAGCAAGCTGGCAGGCCTCCTCTGCAATATTTTTAATAGCGCCGACCAATTCTTCGGTTCCATAGAAGCTTGTCATGAAGTTCACTACAGCTCGTACTCGTTGCGACGCCCCTCCTCTTTTACGCATCAAGTAATAGATATTATACATCCGTTCCGATACCTGATACAGTTTGGTCTTGCCTCTTCCGTTTGCTTCAACAACCGCTCCCCGTTCCATAAGCCGGGCAAGTAATGCGCTTGTCTTGCTGACTTCAAGCCGGGCCGATTCCCCTACCTGTCTTGCTGTTGCGGGGTCCCAAATTTCCGCAAGTGCAAGATACGCCTTGCGTTCGACCGGTGGCAGATTGTCCAAGTGACTCTTGAAATACTCCGTGTGTTCATCTACAAGCTGTATAAGGTCATTCATCAGGTTCTTTAGTGATATCTTCGCGGCAAAATTTGAAACAATTGCCATCAGTCGCGGATTTCCGCCTGTCAAAATCTCCAAAGGCCGCACACGTGCATCATCCGGCTTATTTCCCGTAACCAAAGCCCATAATTCTCTGCACTCGGCCCCGGTTAATGGTTTTAATTCCAGAAATCGAAATAGCTCGAACATCGGCTTGCCTTCAACGTTCACCTGTTCAAATCGAATCGTCGCGCTTGCCAATAGCATTACCCGTGGTTCGTTAAGAAGGGTATGCCGTAGAGCCCATGCCTCATCATCACTCATCTGGTCACCAAGAAGCATATTCATATTTTCAACTACTAAGATTATTCGCTTGCCTTGCTTATCCGCGAAATCCATCAGTTGCGCAAGTGCACGCTCCCTCAAACGTTTCTCGTCCTTTTCTTCACGCAATTCATCGTATGTCTTTTTCCACTTATCATCTTTCGTTTGGTGCGCCAGATGAAGTAGTGCCTCTAACCAGAATTCTCCGCATGTACTGACGCTGTAACTTTCCTCGGAAAATACCAGTGGAAACCATTTATCGTTCAAATCCTTTGTTCTTCGGACCTCTTCCGCCGCGCGCAGCAGCAATGTCGTCTTTCCGCTCCCCCTTGAGCCCACCACAAGAACGTGCTGGTTTGATTTTGTCACATTGTCTTTTATTATTTGTATAATCGTATCGAGTTCGCCGTGGCGGACTACAAATGAAGCCACTAATTCCTCCGGTTTCAAAAAAGCAGGGTTGTATTTCATTATGGTCTGAGCCATTGTTAAGCCCTCCTTTTCAGAACCGACGTAAAGAATGCCTCGTGCCTGTTCTTCCACCAGTCCTTTAGTAATTTTGATTCAAAAACAAATCCGGCAGCGGTCTTTTTCAAGTAGCCGTCATGTTGCAGCACCTGCAATATCTCTTTCTGCGCTTCGGTTACACCCGTTACGGATTTTGAATATTCCTTGGCAAATGCGGCAATCGCTTCTATGCTCAATACTCCCACAACGGCTGCTTCGGTCAGCATATCAAGGGCAAACGGCGACAGTTCCATTCCCAGAACCTTCTCTAATCTCTCCTCATAGTGCGTTAGTTCAACGTGCCCTCGCACCCCAAGCATGTCGCTGTTATAAACCTCCTCAACGTCCTTCACTGTGCAAACCATATTTTTTCGTCCCTTGCATTTGTCATATATGTGGCCGAAAAACATTTGAACGTGGTGAGGAATGCACAATCCTAACTTCTCAGCTATCTTGCCGGTCGCTCCATCCTCAAACTTTACGCCATATTCATTAGCTAATGCTGTTAAACAATCCTTTGCAGTGCCCTCATCCCATGCCTTCAACTCAAACGATACGAAGTTATTCACGGTTGCGCTTAACCCTGCTTGCCGAAGCACCGGCTCTAATCCTATACTTCCTGAAATGACAATCCGGACCTTCCCCTGATGTTCGATGCTGTTCTTTCGGATCCATGACATAAACTGGTCTGCTCGCCGCTTGCCCTCGCCTGTTACTTTTCCTTCCTCCCCTTTAATCAAATAATTCACAAGAATCGGCACCTCGTCCATAAAAATTACAACAGGTTTTTCTGAACGCGATAGAATCCTGAAAAGCTCATCACCCTTTCCGGCCCAGTTCGCTTCACTCAAGCCCGCTCTTATCTTTACGCCTAATTCCCCGGCATTGACTTCCTCAACATAATCCACCAGGACGTTCCCAAATAAATCTTTCGTCCTCTGCCAAAGATTCATATACTCCCGCACTTTAACAGTAATTTCTTTTATCGCGTCGGGTCCGTTTCTCGAACTTTGCAGGTCAACAAAAAGGCAAACGTATTTCTCGCCAAGCCGCTCCGCTGCCTCAGCCATTAAACTCGTCTTGCCCATTCGTCTTTGGGCAACGAGCAGTATATGTGCGCCCTCGTCTATCTTCTCAATAAAGAGCTCGATCTCCTTTTCTCTGTCCCAGAACCGGTCTCCGGTAACCACATTCCCCTGACTTTGTTTAAGTTTTTCAGCCATTTGTTAAATCTCCTTAATACACCAACGTATTTGTTGCCAACAATACTGTTGCCAACGCATTTGTTGGCATTATCGGTATTTCAGCCGGTCCTGTCAATACTTTTTTTGAGATTTTTTTATCATTTGGCCATAATCCTCATTATTAGCCTAAAAACAGCGAGTTTACACCTAAAAACCTATGCAATCCGCCTGTTATGCGTAGTTGCTTCGGTAAAGAAAAGTTCCCTCTGTGGTTAAAGGAGGCTAAGGAAAATTTAATGTCACGAATTGGCCATGGTATTTTCTCGCGGCCGCGTCGTGCCTTACCTGTCCCGAGCGTAGTCGAGGGAGCGTCTTAGCGGCTAACCGGGTCTTTTATCAACCACTCGGCTTTTGTCGTCAATATGGCGAAGGGATTTCGGCTCGACCAGCGTAATTTTGGCATCGACGTCGAGGATTGTCTTGATACGTTTGGACAGTTGAGCGAGCATATTTTCGACCGATTTCAAGCCATCGAGGAAGGGAACCGTATCCGAGATTTCGACTTTGATTTCGAGGGTATCAACGCCATCCTGTCGGCCAAGGATGAGCTGGTAATTAGAGCTGACGCCTTCGATATCGCGCAGAATCTGCTCGATTTGCGACGGGAAAAATTCCACGCCTCTGAAGCTAATCAGGTCATCGGTCCGGCTCAGGACTCTGGCCATACGGAGGAAGGTCCTGCCGCAGGCGCACGGCTCAGGATTCAAAGACGTAATATCGCCCGTGCGATAGCGGATGAGAGGGAAGCCCTCTTTTGTGATTGTCGTAAGAACCAGTTCACCTTCCGGGCCTATGCCGACGGGTTCGAGCGTCCTGGGGTTGATGATTTCGATTAGAAAATGGTCTTCGTTGATATGGAGTCCATCGCGGAGGTGACATTCGCCAGCGACGCCGGGGTTCATTATCTCGGTCAGGCCGTAAGTATCGGTCGAGATGATGTGCAGCCGGTTTTGCAATTGCTGACGCAACTGGTCGGACCAGCGTTCGCCGCCGAAAAGCCCGTGGCGTAAATGCAGCGATTCGGTGTGAACACCAAACTCCTCCAGGCCGGCGGCGATATTTACCGCGTGGCTCGGCGTGGTAACAAGAGCCGTTGTCTTGAAGTCACGCATTATCACAATCTGTTTTTCGACGCTGGCGGTAAAAGACGCGGGGATAACCGATGCGCCGATTTGCTCCGCGCCTTGCTGGAAGCCGAAGCCACTTGTGAAAAGGTTATAATCGAGGGCAATCTGGACGACGTCGTGTTCGGTGAGGCCCGCGGCGGCGAGAAGCCGGGCGGTGCATTCGGTCCAGTTGCGAAGGTCATCGCGCGTGAAGCCGACGACGATGGGTTTGGCCGTTGTGCCGGAGGTCGAATGTATGCGCACGATATTGCGCAAGGGGACAGCGAACATATCGTAGGGATAGCTTTTTTGCAGGTCTTCTTTTGTCGTGAAAGGCAGTTCGCGCAATGTATCCACGTCCTTGATGTTTTCGAGATTGACGCGGTTGGCGTCGAAGGCCTTCTGGTAGAAAGCGACGTTGCGATAGACCCTGTTGAGCGTGGATTGCAGCCGTTCAATCTGGAGCTGCTCGATATCCTCACGCGGCATTGTTTCACATTTCGGATTGTAATAAATTGTCTCGCCCATATATTCCTCACTCATCAATTCTTCGGTATTCCTTGCCGAGATACGCCCGCTGAACCTCCGGATTATCGCCAAGCTCCCGGCTTGTCCCCTCAAGAACAATCTGTCCTGTTTCGAAAACATATCCCCTGTCGGCAAGAGCAATCGCGGCCCGCGCGTTCTGCTCGACAAGGAGTATCGTCAGGCCATCGCGTTTGAGATTGGCGATGGTTTCGTAAATATTTTTGACTAACAGCGGCGCGACGCCAAGCGATGGTTCATCCATCATCAGCAGTTTGGGCCCCGACATCAGGGCACGGCCTATTGCGAGCATCTGCTGTTGGCCGCCTGAGAGAGTGCCCGCAAGCTGATTGGCACGTTCTTCGAGAATGCCGAAAAGTTTATAGACCTGTTTCAAACTCGAAGCGATATCCGCCGAGGCGCCGTTACGCTGGCGGTGATATGCGCCGAGGAGAAGATTCTCTTTGACGGTCATCGTGCTGAAGATATGCCTGCCCTCGGGGACAAGGCAGCAGCCCGCCTCGACGATTCTTTCGAGCGGCTCATTCGATATATCCTGCTTATTGAACATAATTTTGCCGGAACGGGGACGCAGGACGCCGGCGATTGTTTTGAGCAGGGTTGTCTTGCCCGCGCCGTTTGCGCCGATAATCGCGACGGCCTCGCCGGGCAGAACGTGGAGCGATATGCCCTTGAGGACTCGCAATTGGCCGTAACCGGCTTCAAGATTCAGTATCTTAAGCATCACTATCCCCGAGATAGATGCGAATCACTTCAGGATTTCGCTGAACAGCCCTCGGCGGGCCTTCGGCTATTTTACGCCCCTGGTCAAGAACAACCACGTCATCGCAAATCGCCATAACCAGTGACATATCGTGTTCGACAACAAGGCAGGTAACGCCGCGGTCGCGAATCCACAAAATCAATCTGGCGAGCTCCTTGGTTTCGTAAATGTTAAGCCCGGCGGCAGGTTCATCGAGCAGCAGCAGTTGCGGCTCCATAGCAAGGGCACGGGCAAATTCAACGAGCCGCTGTCTGCCAAACGGCAGGTTCGATGCCGTCTCAAAGGCGTACTCCGCCAGACCAAGGTCTTTAAGTATCGACAGGGCTTTTTCTTTGGTTTGTTTATCTTCCCGCCAGGTGCAGGGCAGGTTTAACATTCCCGAAATGAAGCCGCATCGCGTCCTGCAATGCCTGCCCATCATAACATTTTCGAGAACGGTCATATTGCTAAACAGCTTTGTGGTCTGGAAGGTTCTCGCGATGCCTCTGCAGGCGACGGCGTGGGGTTTTAAGGCGGTGATTTTTTTGCCCCGGAAAATCACCTCGCCATTATGCGGCTGTATCGTTCCGGCTATCAGGTTAAACAGTGTCGTTTTGCCCGCGCCGTTTGGGCCGATGACGCCTTTAATCGCGCCCTGCGAGACAGCTATACTGACATCGTTAACGGCGTGAAGACCGCCGAAAAACCGATGCAGGCCCTTTGTCTCGAGCAGCGTGTTACCCATTTGCCCTCCTCGATAGTAATGATGTCACCGTGCGCAGCCGAGGCAAACGAAGCAGGCCCTGAGGTGCTAAAAGCATAATAGCAATCAGTATAATCGCGAAGACAGCGTCGTCATAACTGCCGAAGACACCCCGCAGAGAAAGGAAATTGAGCAGCACACCCATAAACAAAGCGCCCCAGAGGTTGGCCATTCCGCCCACTGCCACGATGACAAGGTAGCGGACGGATTTGGTAACCGTAACCTCGGAAGGACCAATGCTCCCGTTGTAGTGGGTCAGCAAAACGCCTCCCACCGCGGCGAACAGAGCGCTCAAAACAAAAACGAGCAGCTTGTAACGATAGGTGTTGACTCCCAGCGAATGCGCCGCTTCTTCGTTTTCGTGAATAGAGCGAAGCGCCCTGCCGACTCGCGAATGAACGAGGTTGATTGCCAGCACCATTGCCATTAAAACCACGAACCACGCGATATAGTAACTTTCAACCCGAAACGCCGCCCGGCCGTTTACCTCGAGGCCGGCGATAATTTTAAAGGGAGGTACATTAGAGATACCATCCGCCTGGCCGAAGATACGCCCGCCGAGGACTATGCGGTAGATAATCAGCCCGAAACCGAGCGAGGCCATCGCCATATAATGTCCCTTGAGGCGAATGACGGGCAGGCCAATCATAAAAGCGATTATAACGGTCAGCAGTATCGCAACGACAAAGGCAGGCCAGGGGGAAAAAGCCAATATGTCTGCGCCATAAATATCCTGCCTCTGCATAACTACCCCAAGCGACCGGCACAAGGAAACCAACGGCGTATCGCGATATGCCATAAGATTAAAGGTGGTCAAGACCGCGGTCGTGTACCCGCCGATGGCAAAGAAACCCGCGTGTCCCAGCGATATCTGCCCCGCGTAACCCATAAGCAGACACAAGCCGATAACCACGAGGGCATAATAAGCCGACATTGTGATTTGCGTCATATAGTAGGTCGAGTGGGTGCCTGAAAGCACAACCTGCAAAATGATTACCCCAATGGCAACGGCTATGACGGGGATATACCTGCGAAAATGCGTCATAGCGTCCTCATCGCCGCAATCTCACGTTTGCCGAAGAGGCCGCTGGGCCTGAAAACCAGAACCAGCAGCAGGATGACAATAGATACGGCCTCTTTGTAAGCAACGTCGAACTGGCTCATCACAAAGGCCTCCACAAGCCCCAGCATCAGGCCCGCGGCGACGGCGGCCATACTGTTGCCCAGCCCGCCGAGGATAGCTACGGTGAAACCCTTGATTGCCAATGACGCGCCCATATCGTATTGTGTCTGCGTGATGGGTGAGATAACGCAGCCGGCCAGCGCACCAATGCCGGCGCTAAGCATAAAAGACAGAGTGACCATCCAGCGGTCATTAATGCCGCAAAGACGAGCCGCCATCCTGTCGTCGGCGCAGGCCCTCATAGCCCGGCCCGTCAGCGTAAAACGAAAAAAAGGCGTCAGCCCCATTACGATAACGGCGCTGACGCCCAATACCCATAAAACCTGCGGTGAGATATGAGCGCCAAGAATGGTGACAGTCGAGACGCCGGTCCCGGTAAAGTAAGGCAAAGACCTGACCTTCTCATCCCAGATGTGCAGCATCGCCTCCCGCATAAGTATCGAGATACCGATTGTGATTACGATAAGACGAAGCACCGAGGGGTTGCGGACCTGCCTGATGAAAACAATCTCAACTAAGCCCCCAATTATCGTTGTTAACACAACCGCCAGAAAAATAGCGACCGGCAGCGGGACAAAATGATTGAAACTGATGGCCAGCATCGCGCCGACGATAAGGAATTCCCCTTGAGCAAAATTAATGATCCCGGTCGCGTTGTAAATAATGTTGAAACCGATGGCAACAATCGCATAAATGCTGCCGACGGTAATTCCCGCAAAACAATACTGGACGACCTGAGGGAGATTCATTCTGTTTCCGCTCTTTAGCTCGACACAGGAGGTCGATGTCAGTTTTTATATATCACAAATTTTCCATCCTTCACCGTGAGCATCTCAAAGGCATCCATACCCAGCCCGTTGTGATCCTGGGGCGTGAAGTTAAAGATACCGGCTGTTCCGACGAGACCTTTGATGTTCTCGATAGCTTCGCGGACCTTTTCCTTGTCGGTACTCCTGGCCTTTTTGATTCCCTCGACGAGAATCAGCAACGCGTCGTAAGCGTGACCGCCGAAGGTGCTCACGTCTTCTTTGTACCGGCTCTCATAATCCTTCTTGTATTCTACGAGGAGTTTCTTCTGGGGATTATTATCGGGTAGTTGTTCGGCAATCAGCAGGCGTCCACAGGGGAATATAGTCCCGTTTGCCGCTTCGCCGCCCGCCTGGACGTATTTGATATTGCCATAACCGTGGCTCTGGAACAGGGGGACATCCAGACCAATTTGTTTCATATTCTTGGCAACCATACTCTGTGCCGGAACGATTGACCAGTTAACTACCGCGTTAACGTCCTGGCCTTTTACCTTGGTGAGCACTCCAGTCAGGTCGGTGTCCTGTGTGTCGTAGGCCTCGGAGATGGCAATGGTGATGCCGGCGAGATTGGCGAGATTGGCGAGTTGTTTGCCGCCGGCCATTCCAAAACCATCGTTACTTGTTATCACGCCTATTCTTTTGATGCCTTTTGCCTTCATAACCTGGAATATGCGTCTCACGGCATCGCTGTCTTTCTGGGGGGTCTTGAACACGTAACTCGCAACCGGGTTGACAATGTCTTCGGCGGCTGCACAGGAAAGAAGAATGGTCTTGTTTTCCTGGCAGATATTCTTGATGGCCATTGTTTCGCCGCTCGTTGACGGCCCGATTATCGCGAGAACTTTATCCTCCTCGATGAGCTGCTTTGCGAGCGAAACCGCGTTTTCCTTTTTGCCGCCCGAGTCCTTAACGATTAGCTCAATCTTTTGGCCGTTAATGCCGCCTTCCTTGTTTATCTTTTCAACTAACATTTCAGCGGTCTTCGCCTCAGGCCCTCCGAGATTTGCCGCGCCGCCGGTCACCGCGAAAATGGCTCCGACCCTGATTGCCTGCGCATCGGCTGCCTTGGCGACCACTGAAACGCAAAGGGCTAATGCCACAATTAAAACTTCGACAACTTTCGCTAATTGTTTTACCATAAGTACCTTCCTTTCCCATAAGGTTTCGAATCGTATATTACGGCGGGACAAAAATCCCGCTGCTATCGAGCATCTTAACCGTCCTCGTCGGCCAAAACTCTGGTCATTTCCGCGTAGATAGATTTTGTTTCACTGGTCGTCCTCATATCAAACACTCGGCATTAAAAAGCCGTTTCGCCTTTTGCCCCCAGCCAAAGGCGGCTCCGATTATACCCGTTTGCCGATGACTGCCAAATAAAAATCGAGTCAAAATCCCTGCGAGTCGGCTTGCCGGGTTTGACCCTTTGATTTACTCAGGGCAGGCAGGCCAGGTTTAATTCTTGGCCTCAAAGTGGCTCCAGTCGTGGGACCCTTTGTAGTAAATGTAATATTTGCCGTTGATTTTAGGAATGGCAGAAGTGAAGACGTACTGACTCGTATAGTCAGTCCCGTTCACGGTTAATTTGTCCAGATTCCAGTTGTTTATGTAAGTGCCAAGATTTGTTGATTCCCAGCAGAACTCGCCTGCACCGTCTTGGGTGAAAGGCGCAGTAATAACGGTTCTTGTGTCGCAGCCGGCTATGCAGGTGCAGCCGGTTGTTACGTTCACTGTGATACTGACCGCTGAAGAGGTGGTTGCGGCTCCTTCGTCATCGGTTGCCTTGGCAGTCAGAACATAGTTGCCATCGGTCACATTATTCCAGGTGAAGGAATAGGGCGTATTTGTATCTGTCCCCAGTAATGTTGAACCCTGATAAAAATCGACCTTGCTCACGGTGCCGTCGCTATCAGATGCTGTGGCATTGATGGTTACAGTCGCGGGGGCGTTAAACTCGGCGCCGTCGGCCGGCGAAATTATAAAAACGGTCGGCGGATTGTTTGTCGAGGCGGATGCGAGTTTTGCGAAATCGAGGAAGTTCACTATTTGGTCGGCAAACAGGTCGGCTGGTATTCCGAGGCCAGTCGCGAGCCAGTAGTCGGCCATCACGGCGAAATCGCCCAGACCAATTGCCCCGTCGCAGTCGAGGTCGTAAATGTCGTCGGCAGTGTAGTTCTGGTCCTGCTCGTTGGCTGACACATTAACATAACTCATCCAGTTGGGCTCGAATGTGTAATGCTTTTTGCTCGGCGTTATCGTTCCTGACCAGTTGCTATCTACCGAGAATGTGTAGAAGCCGTTTATGTCGGTCGTGTACTGCCCGCCGCCGTTATTGGCGACAACCAGCACGCCTTCTATCGGCACGTTGCATTCGTTTTTAATGTGGCCGGCGATAGAAACCGGCGGCAGGATCGGCCCCGGCACTTGTCCGTGTATCAGCACGCCATTGTCATAGACCGGAATGTACGGGGTCTCGGCGGCCGTGGTGGTTAATCCCTGATATGACCAGTCGTTGTTCGGGTCCCATGCGGCAGCGGGAGCGTTATTCGGAAGGGCTATGCGGACCTGTGTTTCTCTGGCGGATTCTGATTGTCCTCCGGGAAAGATTGTGCTTCCCGTGTAATCTACCGTAACATAGTAAATGTTATCTCTCAAATGCGTAGGACCAGAAACCGTTACCGGCACCTCTGAATAATTCTTCGTTACCGTTACATTATTTATAGTGTAGCCCGCATTGAATGCTTCCGTCAGGTCAAAAAAGTAACGATAGGACAGCTTGTCTGTAGCGCGTGCAGGCCAGGCGGAGTGGTTGGTGAGGTCAACACTCCACTCCGTATAAACAGGACCCGAAGAATTTATTTTGGCGTTGGCAAAATACTCAGTGAACGGGTCCTGGTCTTTTGCGAAGTCGCTCGTTCTGGGAAAACCTGAGATGGGAGTCCCGCCGTATAGTGAGTACATTTTGGCCAGTGCACCCACCAAGGCAGCGTCATAATCGCAGGCCACCTCGTTCTCTGTATAGTTGCTTCTGACGTCCTGATAGTTGTCGCTGCTGTCGGGGCCGCCGACCATAGCGCCTTGAAGCACGTGCCTGGTTTGGCTCGGTGTGTCTATGCTATTGGCCCATGAGCCGTGTGCGGTCCTGTGGTGCGGGTTCTGAGGATAGTTGGCGCCGAAGCCGATAATGTAACTGCCGGCGCGCGGGTTGTCTCCGAGAATGTATTTAATCTGTCTTTCCGCGAAGTTTCTGTAGCCGGTTTTTTTTGACGCGTTACCATGGCTATCGTCAGCCCAGACAAACGCTATGAGCGACGCATTGGCAGCATAACGCAGCGAAGCCCACGAGTCCAGCCAGGCCAGTCCACCGGGGGTGTAAGTGATGCCTCCGCCGGGCATCCAGTAATCCAGATTGCGTTCTATAGAGTCGATGTAGATTTGCTTCCCTGTGGCCCGTGCCAGCAGGATTTGCGCCATATAATGCATATCGTCCCAGGAGTGGGTCCACTTGTAGCCCCAATAGCTTGTTGAATCTTCCTTGCCCCAGTTGTTCGCGCAGAGTTCGGCCTTATCCAGATAGTTTGCGTCGTTGGTGGCCAGGTAAAGCCAGGCGGCAGCGGCCGACAGCTCATCCCAGTATCCGCTGTAGGAAGTATAAAATCCGTTGGCAGCCGTGTAACCAGAGTCACTTTGGGTGGCGTAGGCGAAGTCGAATAGCTGCTGGGCGTGGGTCAGACATATAGAAGCATAGTTTGGGTCGGTCGGCTTGAAGACGATTGAGGCCGACGCGAGGGCCGCAGCTGTGGCGCCGACAACGCACGAACCGGGCGATGTGGCTGTAACCTTGTAGGATGGCCGGGTCATTACCTCTTCAATTACCTCAACCGGCCCCCACCAGGCGTGGTCAGCGCTTCCGGCACCGACCTGATAATAGAATTCATTTGTAGTAGTGTGGCATTTTATGAAGTAATCGGTGCCCCACCTGATGTCGTCGAGAACCTTATCCAACTGGCCTGCGTTGATGAAGGCGCTTCGATATTCGTAAACCCCCCAGCTCAGCGTAGCTACCGCTGAGGCCATAGGCAGGCCGAATTTCACGTTGTCGCCGGCATCCAGATAGCCGCCGGTAAAATCCTGCCCGACGTCAGCCCCATCATTCAGGCACGAGTCGGCACGCCATATCACCGGGTTATCAGCCGGCAGGGGGCCGCAGCGCTGCTGCATGTAGAAGTAAATCGACTTCTGCATCGCCTCGCCGTAATTATAATCAGCACCAGCTGTTTGGCTTAGAAGTAACATTATCGCCGCAGTAATCAGGGAGAACTTCAGATATGTTTGGTTTCTCATACACCTCTCCTTCATGTCTTTGCACGTCACTAAGGCAATTTTGATTATACCTTTTTGTCGGTGCCGGCCAAAGAAAAATCAGGTAAAACCCCTGCGAGTCGGCTTGAAATATGATAGAATGGTTTGCAGTCATTCAATCAAATCAGGGAAGGAATGACCGGCAAGGCAGGAAATAAAGGGTTTATCCTATGAAAACACAATGTCCGAATTGTAAATCAAAATTCAATGTGAATGAAACAAACGTCGGCAAACAGGCGAAATGCCCCAAGTGTGCCAAGCCCTTTACTATCGAACCATTCATAGAGACGCCTGCGGCTGTAGCAGCGCCCTCAAAAAGTCCGGAGCCAATGGCACCTCCTGCAAAAAGTCCCGAACCCGTAGCCCCTCCAGCAAAAATTGCTGAGCCGGTAGAACCGCCGGTGCCCATAGCCCCGCCTGTAAAAAGTCCTGCGCCAATAGCACCTGAGGTAAAAAGCCCTGTACCGATAACACCCCAGATAAAAAGCCCGGCACCCATAGCGCCTCCAGCAATAAGTGCTGAGCCGGCAAAGGGAGAAAAACCTGAGTCAAAAGCGGTATCGAAAACAGCTTTGTCAAAAGCGGTGTTTGTGTATTGCTGGACAGGCGTGCGGATTATCGCGGGAATTTTAGGTGCGTTGGGTTTGATGCTGGCGATAAGAAAAGGGGCTCATTCGACTTTGATTGCGACTTTCGCGGCTGCGGATGTTTTCTTAATATGCAGTGTGGCAATTGAGATGTTGCTGTTTTACAAGATGTGGGCGGCCATTCAGGATGACAAGACGTCTATTTCGCCTGCCAAAGCAGTCGGGTTTTTATTCATTCCGGTATTCAATATTTACTGGGCGTTGTTAATGGTCACGGGATTCGCGGAAGATTACAACTCGTTTATACTTCGGCGAGCAATAAAGGCCAAAGATTTATCGCTTGCCTTATTTCTGATTTACGCCTTTGCGTTCATACTATCCGCAATAGTCCTGACGACTCCTATGATGGGTATATTTGCGTTCGTTGGACTCATAAGCAGGGCGTTTATCGGCTATCCGGCTGCCTTCTGGGTGCTCCTGGCCTTTCTATCCGCGTCGGGCATTGTTCATTTCATTACATATATATTGTTTGCGTTCAAAACCTGTAACGCGGTAAACGCTTTGCCGTGGGGAAATGGCAGGTGAGCCGGAAGAATTTACGATTTTAGATTTATGATTTTCGATTTGAGATTCGGAAATCCGTAATCTGAAATAGAATGTATAGCAGTCAATGAATTTTGATGGCGCCGGTTGGGCAGAGGCGTTCGCAGCCCTTTCGTTTATCGCATTGTGTTTCATCTATTACTTTGCATTTGCCGGTTGTCTTATCAATGAACAAAATCTTCTTCGGGCAAAGCTTCACGCACTTTTCACAGGCAATGCAAAGATTTTCATCAATTAAAACAATCTTGTTCATAGTCAAATCTTTAATCAAGCCGTTGGCAACAATTATCAAAAACCGATTTTGAGAGGTGAAAGTTGAGCAGTTGACCGCAGTTGAGCATTTTCACCTGTTCCACAGTTCAAATGCTCACCTGCTTTATTTTTTGCTCTTCTTTTGAAAGTTGAACAGTAGTCCTTAGGACTCCTTACGGAGAACAGTTGAACGCATTTGAGCGATTATGCTTTTTCAACTGCTCACATGTTCACCTGCTCAAATGCTCTATTTTTCCGACTATAGTCGGAAAAATAGCCCCAAGGGGATTCGAACCCCTAAACGAAAAACCACAAAGTGCTGAAAACAAAGCACTTACGGAAAACAAAAATCCTGTCTTGGACACCAGCTTGGACAAAATCCTGCAAAAACACCCTGATTTAGCCCTTGTCGTCGAACGCTGGCCAGACCTGCCGGACACTATCAAACAAGCCGTCAAAGCACTGGTCGAAATACAGCCGAAAGCAAACGGTCATACGGCGGGTTGTGAGGGCGGGTAATATGGCAAGTGATGGACACAACAGCAACGGCAGGTTTGCAAAAAGCAACACGGCAGCGGCGGGGCACAGAAACCCGAATGCGCGGCGAGTGCAGCAATTTTACAATGCTCTTATCAGTGCGGTTTCCGTGAGCGACATAGAATTTGTCGTTCGCAAGCTGATAAAAATGGCGCGGGGCGGAGACCTTGCAGCGGTACGAGAACTGCTCGACCGGACAGTGGGCAAGACAGAGAAAATTACCCTTGAACTACAACACGAGGACGAGTCAAAGGTTATTAGGTTTTCGTTCGCTCCACCGCAAATAAGTAAACCCGAAAAACCTCAAAACTCTTCTAAGCTTTGAGTTTCCTCAGCATAAAACCAAAAGTAGGCCGTTTTTTGACCGTTTGAGCAAATCGCTCAGCGGGCGGAAAGATTGAATTTCCGGAATTTGCGGACTCCTATAAAAAAGGGCTGACGATACCGCAAAAGCGGAGCTTTACCGTCTTTTTGCTGCTATCGCCAAACCAAAGCCGAGAAGTAAGAGCGTGGCCGGTTCGGGAATGGTGTAAATAAAGCCGTGGCTACCAGAGCCATTCTGGTACATACCAACCAGATTGCCGCCGTCGATGCCAGATATATAAGTTGCCGTCGCTCCTGGAAAGTCGAGGGTAGTCCAGTTTGTCCCGTTGTAGAGAAAGCCGTGGTAATGATAAGGTGATTGGGCGTCCTGATAATAGCCAACCAGATTGCTGCCGTCGATACCATTTATATAAGTCCTAATCGCCCCCGGCATATCGAGGGTAGTCCAGGTTATCCCGTCATAGAGAACGCCGTGGTCACCTAATGCGTCACTGTACGAGCCAACAAGATTGCCACCGTCGATGCCATTTAATGCTGTGTTACTTGCCCCCGGAAAGTCGAGGTTAGTCCAAGTTGTCCCATCATAGAGAAAGCCGTGGCTCCTACCATAGGCCTCGTTGTGCGTACCAACAATATTGCTACCGCTGATGCCAGATACATATGTTCCACCTATCGCCCCCGGAAAACCAAGGGTAGTCCAGGTTGTCCTGTCATAGAGAAAGCTGTGGAAACCAGAGACATCTTGGTACATACCAACCAGATTGCTGCCGTCGATGCCAGATATATCTGTCCTACTTGCCCCCGGCTTGTCGAGGGTAGTCCAGTTTGCCCCGTCATAGAGAACGCCATGGTAACTATAAGAGCCATCCTCGTACATACCAACCAGATTGCTGCCGTCGATGCCTTCTATCCTTGTTGACCCTCTTCCCTCCGGCATATCGAGGGTAGTCCAAGTGCCGGCCATTGCATAAGCCGAATAGAAAAGCACTATCACCGCGCAAAACGAAATTGACTTTAGACGTTTTTCACTTCTCATACCCTTCTCCTTACTTCTTCTTTGCCTTTTGCCCCCAGCCAAAGGCGATTATTATTATACGCTTTACAGCCGGACAGGCAAGGACAAAAAGAGCAAAACTTTGCCTTTTAAGCCATTTTCCGCTAATATGGCATTATATTCAGGTTAAAATCGGGAAGGCCGGCCAGCTACCGGTCAAGCGGTCTGAGCAGCAGTAAGGTTTTGGTTCACCTGTCTAACCTGCCGCTGCTCAAACCGACCCGAAAAGGACAGGTGAAAAATGGATGAACTCGATACTTTTGCGGAATTAGCGGAGCGAATCGCAGTAGTAACCAGCCCTTATGAGCAGCTCTATAAATACAAAGGAATTGAGCCGACAAAATTTGAGCTTGGTTGTGCGAGAGGACGATACGACCGTGCGCACCTTTACGAAATTGGTGACCCCTTCGACCCCAATTGCGCAATAGCACATTGGGAAAAGTATCGCAAAAAAGCGATAGAGCTTGGCGCGTCTGTTAATGAACTGCCCGCCAAAACCAACTACCCCTTTTATGACCTAATCCAACTGGGGAAATTTTGCTCCGCGCGTGCCAGTGGGCAGAAAGATAAGGGGACAAACACCACAAGAGCCAACAAACCCCAAAGCACAGGGCGCAGGCAGAAGTATTCAGACAATGTTATAAAACTCGCAATGGCGTTACACGACGACGAATACGCCAAGTCAAAAGACGATAAAGCTGCTTGGAGTGAAACCGCAAAGAGATATGAGTTTTCAAACAGAGAAGCAGCTCGCAGAACAGTAACCAGACGGATGAAAACATTAAGGTAAATGAGCATAATGGACAAATCAATTATGTCCACTTTGTCCGCAGCTTTATTTTTCTAAAAAAATCATCTCATAAGTGCTGTTTTCAAAAGGGTTTTTTGTTACTCCCTAAAGTTTTTGCTGGTAATCATACGCTAAAGTTATGTCCATAGTTTTAATCGTGGGTAATGGTAAGCAATGATAAACAACAAAGTATAACTGAAAACGCGGTCAAGACAAAGACCTCAGAGCCGCTTATTTCCCCTGCCCTTCTTACGATTCCACAGGTCTGCTCATACTTGAATATCGCACGAGCTACCTTTTACAAAATCAATGCTACGGGTGCTTTTGGACTGTTGCCCATAAAGCTGGGGACTTGCAAAAAAGTTTTGTATTCCCGCTCAGAGCTTGAAGCGTTTTTGCGGGCAGGTTGTCCGCACAGAAAATTTTGGCAGGCACAAAAGAAGGAGATACAATTATGAAAACAGGAATAAAAAAAGCCGCTGCGCTAACAGCGGCCAGAGTAAACCAAACACAACAAACAGCATACCACAAGGGGGATAACCCGTCAAGCCGTTTGAAGGAGAAAATCGGTTATCTTTTACTCTGTCTGCTCACTAACCGACAGGGCAAAGACGGCTGGCAGCGATTCGACCGGCTTCTACGCCGATTCTATGCGTGGTCTGGAGAAGGTTTTAGCGGCCTACAATCGACGAACTCCGCGCAGGGCGTATCAAGGTAGGGTATGGGTGAAGAACGTAAAAACTGGATTGACGAAACGACCCTTGCGACGAATGATATTTTTTATATTAGCAAGCGGCTGATTCGTTCTAAGCCGTTCATAAAGCTGACCGGAGCGGCAAAGCAAATACTTCTCGAATCGTATATGCGGCTAAAAGTTAATTCAGACGGCACAAAACATCCAAAGAGAGGCCAGAGATTTTTTGCTGGGAATAATGGGGAGTTAAAAATCAGTTATAAATCGTTGCACGATATGTTCGGGTATTCGACAGCCACCATAAGCAAAGCTATTGACCAGCTTACTGCAAAAGGATTCTGGTCTATCGTAGAGCTTGGCAACGGAGTTAAGCGGCAGTCGCATAAAATTGCCTTGATAAAAAACTGGCAGGACTACGACAGGACTGACATTTTTATACCTGGAGAAGGTAAGGCAAACAAGCCAATAAACGGCGGCTTTAAGAAGCGGCGGAATTTAGAAACAACTTCAGGAACTAAAGCAGGTATAACTTCAGAAACTAAAGCTGTTCAAGCCCAAAACAAGAACAAACCACCCTGACAACTTTAGAAACTAAAGGCGTAGGACGGCTTCTCCGCTTTAGAAACTAAAGTATTTTATAATAAGCCACCTTCTTGAGCGCAGCGCAGTTTAAGATTATGAGCAATGGCGAAAATGAGAATGAAAGAAAAACAGAGTTTTGTTGACTGGCCAGCCGCCGCAGCCCGCCCTTTGAGCGGGCAAGGGCAAGGCGGCGATAGAGTTTTCAAAAAAAAGCGAAAAGATTTTTATTTAGTGCTTGACAGATTGCAAGTAGGAGTGTAAATTGCACAATATGTTAATCGAACTGATACGAAAGCAGATACGAACGTGCGGGAAAAGCAGATACCGAATCAGCCAGGACACGGGTATTGAGGAGGCCGCTCTTTGTCGGATTATGCAGGGCAAGACCTGCGCAATTGAAACGGCTGATATTCTGCTAAAGTATTTTGGCCTTGAACTGGTATCTAAAAAGCGAAAGCGAGGTGAAAAATGAAAAGGTTTTTTGTTACTCTGGCAATTCTTTCCGTCTGCCAAGTTGCAAGAGCGGCAGATGTCAATAGTGTTGACCCAAATTCATATATACTTGAAAACTATATACAAGAAAACAAGGAATTAAAGCAAATCGTAAAAGCCCAACGGCAAAAAATAGAAAAACTCACCGATGAGCTTGTAGGTGCAAAAAAAGACGTTGACCAGCTCACCGCTGCGATTGCGGATGCAAAAAAAGAAATTGAACGGTTTCAGGCCGAAGTGGCTGAGTTGAAGGGGAAAAATGCAAAGCCGCAAGAGCAAACTGAGGAGCCAAATGTTACATTACCTTTCACGGGAGAGGAAACGCCACTTACAATGGTGAAGGCATATCCAAAAAAGTTTATCGGCAAAACCTTTATCGTCATTGGCTGCGTAAAGGTGCAGGATTACTACAATTACAAATATGAATACGCAAAGGAGACTCACATTTCCTTGTCGCTTGATGAAATAAGACCAAATCTAACCGTAACAGGCGAAAGCATGGATTTGTATGTAAGAAGGGAAATATCACAAGGCCTGGTAGAAAAAATAAATAAAAACGCAGATGCCGGCCTTCGGTTTGCAGTAATTCGGGTCAAAGCTACAATTCTTGAAAATCGTTACGACCCAGAGGGTTCAGGGATACAGGCGGAGCTTATAAATTGGCAATTTTATTCCAAAGATAAAAAGGATTGGCAGGATTGGGTCATAAGCGAAGGAACAGCAAAGCCACAAAACAAGGCACTAAGACAGATTAAGGGCAGGTGAAAAAATGAAAGTGTTTTGTGCGAGATACAAAGACCGAAACGGAACAAAACGCAAAGCCGAAAAGCTGTATATTGATTTTACAGACCATAACAGGTTGAGGCACAAGATACCGGCTTTTGCTGATAGGCGGTTGTCTGAGTGTTTGGGACGGAATATCGAATCCCTTGTCAATTGCCGGATTGCAGGGCTTGAGCCGGACAGCAAATTAAACCAGTGGATTGAAACTCTGCCGGATAGCTTGTTAAAGAAACTTGTATCGTGGGGCTTAATGACCGGGCAGCGGGCAGAGATAACAAAGCCCCTGACGGAGCATATAGACGATTATGCGAAGGTGCTTGGCGCAAAAGGTTTTTCAAAGGACCACGTTGTCCGAACCAAAAACCGGCTCAAAAAGATTGTCAAGGATTGCAGGTTTTACTTTTTCAGGGACATAACAAAATCAGCGGTTGAGATATATTCAGGCAAGCTGAAAACAGTGGACAAATACAGCGACACCAGCAGGGGACATTATCTCGATTGCCTTAAAACATTCCTGAACTGGGCGCAGCTCGACCAAAGGATTAACACTAATCCGCTGGCAACGCTGGAGAAACCGGCAAGGAACTCTGCGAAAAAAGGTGTCCTAACACCTGAGCAGTTTATTCACCTAATCAAGCACACCTTTGAAAAGAATGTCCTTGTCGGCAATACAACAGGCCAAGAGAGAGCCGTTTTGTATATGCTTGCGGGAACAACAGGACTCAGACGAAACGAGCTATTGAGTTTGACCTGGGACTGCATAAATCTGTCCGGCGATAATGCTTTTGTGAGGGTTAAGGCGTCGATTGCCAAGAACGGCAAAGAGGCATTGCAGCCGATACCCCCTGCTATGATTGCGATTCTACAAGCCCTGAAAGCCCATACAAGGCCAAACGACGCTGACAGGGTGTTTGTGTCCTTCGGGCGGTGGATTAACACAGCAGGGCTTATTCAAGACGATTTAAGGGCAGCAGAAATTAAGCTCACAGACAAAGACGGGAACGAGATATGCTTTCACAGCTTGCGAAATTCGTATATCTCGTTTCTTGCCAACAGCGCGACACCCGCTAAGGTTGTCCAGACCCTTGCGAGACATTCTGACCCGCGCTTGACGTTCAACACCTATGCGAGAACGTTTGAAAAAGCAGAGCAAAAGGCGATAAGTTTTCTGCCGAATTTTGGGAGTTTTGTCTTGGACACCAGCTTGGACAGTAACCGCATAAAACAAGAGATTTGCATAGACAGGCATAGACAGAAAAACAGCCAAAACACACTAAAAGTAGCGGTTTTGGCTGTTAATCAAATAGCCCCAAGGGGATTCGAACCCCTGTCGCCGGGTTGAAAACCCGGTGTCCTGGACCGGCCTAGACGATGGGGCCAACCAAGTATTCCTTACTGCATACTGATTGCCTGTGCCGGGCAGGCGTCGACGCACACGCCGCAATCGATGCAGGCCTCCGGATTGACCTTTGCTTTTCCTTCATCCATCGAGATGGCCTCGCTGGGGCATTCCTCGACGCAGGATTCGCAACCAGTGCATTTTCCCTTGTCAACTTGTGCTGGCATCACACAACCCTTTCAAAAAAAGACCTAAATACAACCAACAAAAAATAACTACGTATTTACCCTGACCAAAGTTCCAGCGGATTTATCCGCCATCTGTCCGGCGGACAAGGTTGCCGAAAGAACTATGGCCGGGCACGACGGACGAAATGTTACATAATCACAATCACAATACAAAGCAAATTTTTTTGAAATTTTCGCGGAATTTCAGGAGGCGACAGGCCAATCAGCCGTTATTGCTTTGGCAGGAAGGCGGGAAGGCCGTTGCTGTCGGAGGCAGGGTCCTGCTTTAGCAGGTCGAGGAATGGTTGTTCGAGTTTTTGATTTTGCGGGGGTATTGTGGCGCCAAGGGCGACGGCCATATTGCGGACGAATTCGCTTTTGTCATACTGGGCCGTGTGGTCGAGGACCTTTGTGAAGTTATAGCCCTGTTTTTGCGCCAGCAGCCAGACGGCCATCATACGTGCGGGCCAGTGCTGGTCGTTTAGCCCCTGCGCGACGGCGCTGGTCAATTCATAATCTAACGGCAGCTCGGCAATCGCGGCTATGTTGTGTGTCCTGACCACCCAGTCGCTGTCGGTTAAACTCTGGACCAGGGCCGATTCGAGCATTGAGTTCATTTGGCCTGTGGAGGCGAATTTATATGACTGCTCGTGATTTGCTGTTTCCCGGCTCTCCATCAGCAATCCGGCGAAGAGCTGGGCGGCTCTTATTTTCGGGCCTTGTTTGCCCTGCGTCAGTGAGTTGAAGCGGTTTTGCAGATAACTCTGAGTGATTTCGACCCGCATGTATTCGATTTCGACCGTCGCGGGCATTATGCCGGGTATTGCGCTTACCATATTGCCATCGGCTGTGGCGACCGGGTCCAGGTAGGCGGTGAACCGGATGTTCAGTGAGGCCTGCGGGTGGCTGAGCAGTAATTGTTTGAGCGGGTCGCTGTACAGTCGGACGGGGACAATGACGCTGTGCCCCGGCTCGATGGGTAGCGCCGGTCTTGTTGTGGTCGATACAAGTTTTTCAAATCGCTGGTTGATGTCGCCGGTGACATCGGCGTTTATTAATATGCGGCCTTTGCAAAGTCCGTTTTCGGCTATAACCAGCGGCTCATACCAGTTGTTTGTGATGGAAATTGCGCCCGTGAAGTCGCTGCCGTAGGCAAACCTGTTGCCGCGGATATTGAGCTGGAAAGACAGTATCTGGTCGGGCCTGGCGAATTGCGGTATAATTTGCTCGCCAACAGTTCGCTTTACGGTCGCCATGATTACGTTGGTATCGTATATGGGGATGTATTCTGTTTTTTGTTCGGCCAGCAGCACAAGGGCCTGTTCGGCTACGATTGAGCCGGGGTACTTGTCGATGGCGGCACGTAGTGACTCGACCGCTGGTTGGTTCTGTCCTTTTGCGAGCAGAAGTTTTGCCTTGGCGAAATCGGCAAACTGTGTCTGGGGGAAGTTTTCGAGAAGTGGTTTGGCGGCGTCTAACTGGTTATTATCGACTAAGGCGCAGGCAAGAAGGCCGGCGGTAATCGGTGAATTCGGCTCGGCGGCATAGGCCTTGTTGGCCCAGTCAATGGCTTTTTCGGAATTTTTTCGAACGAAGCAGTAGAACCAGGCCAGCGTTGTGTAGTCAGTTGACCGGCCGGCGGACTGAATCGCTTTTTGTTCAGCCGCATCAAGGATGCGGTCGGCTGTTTCGGTGTCGCCCATTTTGGCAGCGGTTTTGGCAGCGAGAACTTCCATTTGCAGGTCGAACCGGCCCTGTTTGACGTTGGTGAGCTCGGATGAGCCGCGGAACTGTTCGGCAAGTTGCAGACATTTTGGCTGGCCTTGCGGGGCGTTGTAGCAGCTTGTCATCCAGTCAATGTAAATGGCGACGGGGACATCCTGGTCCGGGTACAGGAATTGAAATAAATCGGCGCAGTACTGAAAGCTTCCGACAGCTAATTCATAAAGCTGTGTTTTCTGGGCGTATTGCGCAAGGGCAAGGGCGGCACCGAGGTCGAGCGGGTTTTTCCGGAGTTTCAGCCGAAGGTATTCGAGATTCAATATCGGGCTGATTTGGTCCGGCGCCAACTCAGCGAGTTTTTCGAAGGCAAGCTGGTTATATCTGTTCCAGCTATAGGCCATTGCCAGTACCCTGATGGCGTTTGTGTTGTCGGCCTTCTCGGCGTACAAAAGCCCAAGCACAGTGGCGAACTCGGAACTGACGGAAAAGTTGGATTCGCCTATATCGTGTATCAGTCGCCGAAGCAGTATCTCTCGCTGATGGCGGGAATCAAGCTGATTAAGCAGGTATCGAGCGGCGTTTGAAGCGACCAGCAAATCAGCGTCTTTATCGATGTATTTTATGAGCGTGTCGTACAGTATCTGTAAATGGCGTTCAGATCCGGGTCGTGATGCGATTTGTAGCATATCGGCTGTGATGAAACCGTTGCTGGTGTCAAGTTCCATCGCGGCGTTCAACATCACAATTGCCTGTTCTGCCTGGGCGTCGGTGAGGTTTTCACGGTGTGATATTTCGTAGGCCATTTCATAAAATAACTCGCTGACCGAAGGCGAGAATAGTTTTGCAGGGGGTATGGTGAACAGATTTGTGCCCGTTGGTCGGGGCGTTCTGGAAGCCGGCGCATTAGAGTCGGGCATGTTCGGCTCCTGGGCTGATGCCAGTTGGTTCGACTGGCTCACCACAAGGCCGGACAATGCCAAAACCACCGTCAAAACTGCCGCAAATCTTATGACAAGCGTTCGCATCTATAGCCCGTACTTAAACATATCGCTGATTAACAAGTACTTCGGGTAATTAAGCGTATCGCTTTAGATGTTATGCCTCGCCTTAAAATCGGTTTTTCGCCGTTATATACCGAACAACGCAGCATATACGTTTTTGACGCGGGCAGGTGCGGGTCATCAGGTTTATTATTCGATTATTTATAGGGCTTTGATGCGGCAGTTTGCCGATGTTGAGTTTAAGACCTTTTGGAAACTATTGATGGTTTTAAGTGTAATTCGTCCCTATGAACGACAAAACCCGCCATGAACATCAGGAGCGGACTCGACAAGATAACCGCGAGCGGCTTCGACAGGCTCACCACGAGCGGGAACATTTTTTCAGCGCTGCCAAAGTGGTGGCTGGCATAACGCTGATTTCCCGCGTTTTTGGTCTTTTCCGCGATATGGGCATAACGTCGCTGGGCGCGAACCGTTTAACGGACGCATACGGTCTGGCGTTTCAGATACCTAATTTATTCCGCCGGTTGTTCGGGGAAGGCGCGTTGGCATCGGCATTTGTGCCTGTTTTCACCGATACCGCGGAAAAGGATGGTTTTGAGAAGGCATCGAAACTGTTAGCCAACGCGATGGCGCTTCTGGCGGTATTTCTGACGGCCGTTATGCTTTTGGTGGAGATTGGCTTCGTCGTTGTCGCTTTGCTGCCCGGGCCAGCCGACAGGCAGTTTCTGATGATGCTTGCGACGATTATGTTTCCGTATATGGTTACTGTGTGCCTGCTTGCGCTTGGTTCGGCAGCGCTCAACTGTCGCGGGCATTTTGCCTTTCCCGCCGCGGCGCCAATCATATTTAATATAGTCGGAATCATAGCGGCGTGGTGGATTGCCCCGATACTGAAGGGCAATCTGTCGAGTCAGCTTGTGATTGTTGCCTTCAGCGTAATAACGGCGGGGCTTATTCAGTTAATCGCGGTTTTGTGGCTTTTACGCAAGAGCGGTTTTTCGATTCGCGTGCGCCTGACGCCGATTGAGCCGGGTATCAAACAAATACTAAAGCTGCTTATGCCGATAGTTCTGGGGCTGGGCTTTCTGCAGATTTCGGAACTCCTCCAGACGATAATTTCCTGGAACCTGACTGCTACGGACCTGGCGCAGAATATCAGCATATTCGGCTGGGTGCTGCACAAGCCGCTGACGCCGGGGGTTATTACTCGTGTCAATGCCGCTCGCGCGTTATATCAGTTTCCGATGGGGGTTTTGGCGATTTCACTGGGGGTGGCGGTTTTTCCGCTGCTGACCCGCTACGCCGCCCGCAACGACATTGTAAATCTGCGTGACAGCATCAACCGGGCGTTGCGGCTTGCGCTGATGGAGGGAATAGCAACAGGGGTGGGACTTTATATTTTAGCTGAGCCGATTGTGAAGGTCATTTACGCGCGGCGTAACTTCAGCCCCGCCGACGCGGCCCAGGCGGCGTTCGTTTTGCAGATGTATGTCCTCGGTATGTGGGCCTATTGCGGCTACCAGATTCTCACCCGCGCATTCTATTCAATGAAGGATACCACAACGCCATTAAGAGTTTCCTGTGCCCTTGTGGTGGTTAACCTGCTGATGCTGGTAACGATGGTCTGGATACCCTGGCTTGGGGCGGGCGCATTCGGCTTATCTACCACTATCACTTTCGTGATTAACGCTGTTGTTCTTGGTTACCTGTTGCGCAAGCGTCTCGGATTATTCGGCGGCAGGAAGATTCTCGCGAGCGTCATTCGCAGCGTCATCGCCACGGCTGTTATGTCGGCGGTCATTTATCTGCTGCTGTGGCTTATGAAGGATACGCGAAACTGGATAGTAGTTTTGACGTGCGTGCCGGCAGGGGCGATTGTTTTTGTGGGCACGGTCTGGATGCTCGGCGCTCCAGAAATCAAGGAGTTTCGCGGCGGGCTTTCCACCGCAGAGACCGCAATGAATGTAGAGGAAGCAGAATAAAAGAATAGTTATCGTCTCGGCGCGACGGAGAAAGGTCGCCATCGGCCGACGTTGTTGAGAAGCCCCACGCAAAGCATACTGAATGCCAAACTCGACCCGCCGTAGCTGATAAAGGGCAGGGTAATCCCCGTTATAGGCGTAAGCCCCAGAGTCATCGCCACGTTTGCTATGACCTGAATTGCGAACATCGTTACTATCCCAGCGGCTAATAGCCGGCCAAACGGGTCGGTGGTCGCGCCGGCGATTTCAAGACCGCACACGAGCAATATCACATAAAGCAAAAGAACCGCGAGGCACCCGACGAAGCCCCACTGATTGGCGATTATTGAGAACACAAAATCGTTGTGCCTTTCGGGCAGGAAGTTATATTTGACGAACGGGCCGTGACGAAAGCCATAGCCGGTCGCCCCGCCCGAGGCGATTGCGTACTTTGACCGGATGAGGTGATAGCCCCAGTTTTCCTTCCATTTTTTGGATGAGAAGCTGCCCCCCACGAGCAATCTGCCGAGCGAGGGATGCTGCTCGGCTTTCTGGCGAAGCCACTCGCTTTGCAGCAGCACGCTGCTTATCCGCAGCCGCTGATAGGGCTGCATCTTATACCAAAGGACAGGGCTGATAAGCAAAGCGATAAGCAATATCAACGCAAGATGCTTGACCTTTGCCCCCGCGACAAACAGCATAGCGAGAAATACGGGCATCATAAGAAGCACCGTCCCCAGGTCCGGCTCAAGCAGAATCAGCGTCATCGGCAAAAGCGTTAGGATGAAAGGCCCGATTAGAGCGCCGAACTTTCGGTAATTGCTTCGGTATCGCAGATACCACGCCAGGGCGATGATATAGGCGGGTTTGCATATTTCCGAGGGCTGAATACTCGGCAGGTCGAAGCCGGCTATGGATATTTTTATCCATCGAAATGCGCCTTTGGTTTCCGGGGCGAAGGGCAACTCCACGACGAACCTTGAAATCAGCAGGACCACAAGCAGCAGCAGAACCGCCGCGTATATCCAGTAGCCGGCCTCACCGAGCCGACGGCAGTTGACAAGATTGACGAGGATTAACGCTCCTAACCCTAAGCCCGCGAAGGCGACTTGTTTTTTCCACAAATCCGCAAGCTCCCCGGACTCATCCGCCGGTTGCTGGACGGATTGGTCGGCTGAATCCGTCTGCGCCGGATGCCCGACTGCGTAAATGGTCGCGATACCTATGAGGGCAAGCAATAACGTCGCCGTCAGAAGCACAACCCTTACAGGAACCAGCCGGCCTTTGAGTAAACCAAGCATAGCAGAAGGATAACAAACAAATGAAAAAGTAAAAAGGTAAAAGTTAGAAGGCAGAAGGGAGAAGTTTAGAAGACAGAAGACGGAGAACAGAGGACAGATGGCGGGGGGGCAAGTGGTAAAACCCTAAAATACGCAAATTCGCCAAATTCAACCTGTCAGCACAGAAACCCCTTGTCAGAAAAAATGCCCATATAGCCGGCTTTTTCTATGTTGCCAATTACCTAAGTTCTTGTCAAAACTGCGGTTAGCGTTACCAAAGGGGTTTTTATGGGGTGTTCCGTGGTTATAGGGCGTTTAACCAAATTTTTTTTAGTTTTTTGCGAAAAAATCGCTTGACTTGTGGCGGAAGGTTGTGTTACTATACACTTGACTTTCACCAATAGTAACCTTGTGCATAGTAATTGGATTCGCACAATTACGCCTTTTATGGCAGAAAGGAGACAACGGAGGAGTGAATTAAGTAGCATTGATTTCCTTCTTTCGGCTGTTCCTGCTGGCCGAATCGCTAAGCTCAGATAAAGTAGGTTCATCAGAATTGAAATTAATGAGCGGGCGTAGTTATGCGAAGTTTTTTATTCAGCGGGTGAAACCAGGACACTGCAAGGCGTGTGGCTTTGCAGGGAAGAAAAGAAAGGAAGGTATTTATGAGGAAAGCTTTATTGATTGTTGCGATGCTGTTATTGGCAACTCCGGTAATGGCAACCACTACAATCACAGCCGTCAAGGGGACGCAGTTTACAGCGTCCGACAACAACCTTGTACAGCCGATCAGTATTACCTATAGCAGCACGGTTGATGTAAGGGCGTTTGCTCTTGATATTAACATCGATAGCAGCAATGGCAGTCCGAATTTCCAGGGAATCCGGGGTTTCAAAACCGGAGAATCCAATGCCGCAAGTCCGGGCTATGGGATATTCCCGAGCAGATTCCGGCAGTTCATTGTTGTTACCAGTCCGAACTGGATTGACCCGAATTACAACCCGACCACGGCTTGGAATGAGCCAGGTACAACCAGCGGCACGTGGGGCATGGGCTTTCCACAAATGATCGTCGAAATGGGCACGTTGTATCTTGGCGATGCAAACAAGCCGGCTACGTCGGGCACATTGTTCACGTTCGATGTCAACAACTGGGGCGTATATGGGACATTCCACCTTACTATAGCTGCGGATGCTCTTCGCGGCGGTGTGGTTAATACCGATGGTAATTCGATAGCCGCAACTTTTGTGGGTACCGATATTACCTTTACAGCACCCGGAGCGACTGTTCCGAATGTTGTTGGTATGACACAGACGGCTGCGAATAATGCAATTACAGGCGCCACTCTCAATGTTATGACCACAACGGGTGTGTACAGCGACGTTTGTGCTGTGACTATAGTTATTAGTCAGGTTCCGGCCGCCGGAACGGTTGTTCCGTTGCATTCAGATGTGAACTATGTGTATTCGCTGGGCAAATTCCCGGCTCCATCGGAGATTATTTACCCGAAGTGGGACTCCGACTGCTGCGTACCGATTTACTGGTCGCCAGTAGCAGGGGCAACCGCATATCAGCTTGAGAGATCCGCAGACAGCGGAAGCACCTTCACGAGCACAATCTATACGGGAACCGCCACGTACAAGGGGGATGCCGTCACAGCAGGCCCGCACTATCGTTACAGGGTCCTGGCTAAGAATGCAAACAGCACCAGCTTGTATATGACCGGGACGTATGATTGCAACGCCTACCTGAGCACATGCTATAAGGGCGGCGTTACGAGTGACCCGAACTGGGCACAGTGGCTGTTAGTCGGCAGACCTGATTGCTGGTGCAAGGCAAGCACCGCTCAGGAACCAAACGGCAGCGGGTATCAGTGCGACGGCGACGCGGATGGCACAGTTAACGCAAATGGCTATCGCGTTTACGCCGCCGATTTGAGTATGCTGTCGGCGAACTACAAGAAGACGGCATCGCAGTTGACGATGGACCCGAACGTTACACTGCAAGGTAAACTGAAGATTCATGCGGCTTGTGCCGACTTCGACCACAAAGCGAATGCGAACGGTTACCGTGTTTACGCCGGTGATTTGTCGATTCTGGCAGCTAACTACAAGAAGCTGAACTCGTCGTCAGTAACTGCAACTAACAAGTTACCGGGCAACTGCCCGAGGTAAAGTGAGTTTAACTAAAATGTATGAATGTTTTTTGAAAACTGAAAAAACTTTATTGAATCCTAAAGGAGGATGTATGAAAAAGTTGTTAGTAGTTTTAATGGTCCTGTCGATGGCGACATTGGCCAACGCAGGTTTGGTAATTAGTGGCGCTCCGGCGACGATGGGTCCCAGCGACATAGTAATTCTAAGTGTCGTTAGCGATGGTCTGACATCGACAGCCGACACTTTCCTGCTGATGGACGATAGCCCGCAAGGCGCTGCTGCGATTGATCTCTCGAGCGCAACAAACGCTGTGAACTCGAATATCAATGGCGACACAGTTGTTTACGCTATGGGCGATCCGATGAATGGTGTGTTTATGGATATGTCGATTCCTGCATATCCAATCCCGAATCTTCCAGCCGGCACAGTCATTGACCAGTTGGTTCTGACCTACGATTCAGTTGTTGGTGTTGGCGCTGTTACACTGACTCTGGTAGGTGCCGATACGAGTACGCTGTTTGACACCGTGGTTATTAACCAGATACCTGAGCCGATGACAATGTGTCTGCTCGGTCTTGGTGGTCTGTTCCTTCGTCGTCGCAGCAAATAAGCGATAACGACAGAACAGTTTTTAGCTTTACAGAGAGGCAAGCCGGTTTGGCTTGCCTCTTTTTTTTGTTTAAGCCACAGAGTAAAAATGTAATTAGCCACAGATTACACTGATTTCACTGATTTATTTCAATCTGCGGCTAACTACAAAACCATTCGTTTGACCTGGACGGACGAGCCAAAGTTGATAATAAGGCCTACCTCCAGACCCGTCGCTTTCAGGTAATTCAGCAGTTGCGCCTCAAACGCAGGATTGTGTTTTTCCGCCGATTTTACCTCTACCACTACTTTGTTATCGACAACAATATCAGCAAAGTATTCACCAACAAGTTGATTGTCATATTTTACTTCTATATACTTTTCCTGTTCAGCTAAAACGCCTCTTTTTCTCAACTCTATCACCAGCGAATTATGATATACCTTTTCCAAAAAGCCGTAACCAAGCTTGTTATGGACGGTATGTGCGGCATTAATTATCTGCCCTGTTATTCCCTCATGCTTATATATACTCATGACCATTATTATAGCCACAGATTACACTGATTTGTATTTTTTATTTAATCTGTGTTCATCTGTGAAATCAGTGGCTAAAAATAATTCTCTGCGGCTTACCTCTTTTTTTTTGTTTGACAACGCTATTTATAGTCCAATATCATATAAATCGGTTCAGGGGAATGTGTTTTCAGTGGTTCGCCGGCTTGGCCGGGGGCCGAAGACCATTTAAATAATATAGTTGGGACTTGAAAGGAGAATGAGATGAAGAGGTGGTTGGCAGTGGCGATGGTTTTGTCGCTGGCCGCTGTGGCTAACGCAGGTTTGGTAATTTCCGTAGGTGGACAGCCAAATCCGCCGGACCCATTCATTGTTTTGGCGCCAGGCCAGACAGCGTACATCGGCATCTATAGCGACGGCGGGTTGTTTGCCGATGGAGTGGGGTACTTAGTCGTGAGCGGGCCTGCTGCGGCTGACATTGCCGGCGCGAGCCATTATGTGTCGGAGGAGTTGATTTATGTTGTGGGTTCGGGACCATTCACAGTGGGCTTTGACCTGAAAGATGCGGATACAGGGAACCCGCCTTATTTGCCAGGGGGCACATTAGTCGATTACATCACTCTTAGCTCTAATGGCACGGGACAGATAGAGTTGGAATTATGGTTTGATGAGACCTCGGCCGACGGTCCGCTTCAGTTAATGGATACCCAGGTTTTTAATATGGTTCCTGAGCCGATGACGCTTTGTCTGCTGGGTCTTGGCGGCCTGTTCCTTCGTCGCCGCAAATAAGCGGTCGTATATCAAAGAAGTTTTCAGAAGGGCGGGTTTGACCCGCCTTTTTTTATTGAAGAAAACGGTTTGTGCGGCTAAAATCTAAGCCACAGATTTCACTGTTGTTTTGAATCTGTGTTTATCTGTGGAATCAGTGGCTAAAGTTGTTTATCGGGGTTTTGGAATATGAGGAATGTGATAAGTATCCTTGTATGCTCGTTGTCGGCTCTTGTGTTATTAACCGGCTGTAACGGGCCGGCATCGTCAAATGCCTTCCCGCCGAATGTCGCGGGGACGTGGCAGGCGGAGGGCAGCGTCTGGAAGATAGTCCTCTCAAAGGACGGCAAGGTTAAATCCGCCTTAGTGCCTATGGGCGAGGCCGAGGTCAGGCCAAACGAAACCACCAAATTTGAAATGAAAGACGGGAAATTCAGCCATATCACGGCCGGCGAGTGTATCGCTGAATATAAACCCGTCGAAAGAGAGCTTTTTGTGAGTATAGAGCAGAAAGAGATTTACATGTCTCTTCCCGGAGATTCTCTCACCGGCAACAGCTTGGATATCTTCAGGGGGCCTGTCTCCGAGGATGGCAAGACGTGGAACGCCGAGCAGACGACTGTGTTTGATTATGGCCCGCGGTTCCCGCAGGATGAAAATGATGTTAATAATCCTCAGCCGCTTACCTTCAGGAAAGTCGAAGAGCCGAATGCCATTGCGGATTCAAACAAAAACCATTAGGGGCGCCGATTGCGGGTAGCGTTTTGCCGGTGTCCCGATAATGCAAGGAGCGATAGATATGACAAGAGTATTTGCGGCGATTTTGGCAGTTTGTATGGCAGTCGTTTGGACAGGGGGTTGCCAGGAAGAGCAGGTATCATCGGATGTAAAACAATCTCGTCTTATAGCGGCGGAAAACGGAGACCTTAATCGGCAGCTTCAGCAAGAAGCGAAAAAACGGAACGAGGAGATAAAAAATCTCAACTCTCAGATGCAAACAGAAGCGAAAAAACGGGACGACGAGATTAAGAACCTCAAAGCACAGTTCCAGACCGAAAAGGAAAAACTAAACGCCGATGTGGATAACCTCTCAAAGCAACTTGCGGAATGTGTGCAGGAAAGACAAGCCGCGCTGGACAATACAGAAGAAGGTATTAAAAAACGATCCGGGGAGTTAACTGAAGAAATGGTTGCACCTCTTTTGACTGAAATTGGTCAACTGAAAGAGAAACTATCGAATTGTGAGAGGAAAAAGTAAGTTTTGCCCGCAGAAATCCTCGGCGAAGTTAATTTTGAGGCGAATTACTTATTGACGTCTTTTGTGTTAACGTTATTTGCGCTTCCCGCTTCCCTCGTCTTGCCAAGCTCCTCTACCTGTTTAATCAGCTCATCCAGCTTCTTTTGCTCTTCCGGGGTTATTTCTTCCGATGTTCCCATTTGGGACACGAGTTTGTCTATCTCGGCGTTCTTTTCTTTTATGGCCGGCGAATCTTCAGGCACCGGTGTTTCCTGCGGGGGCTGCATACCTGCCGGGGCAGGTTGAGCCGCAGGGGTAATTCGTTCGGCTGCGGATGGTGTTGCGCCTTGTCTGGGACTCCGCCGAGCAGGGAGTGGAGCGGCACCTGGTCCGGCCGCGGTAACCGGCGGAGGTTGAATTGGGTTTTCAAGCCCCGGACGACCGGTCGGGACTTGTGCGGTGGGGCTGGCAGGTTCAGCCGACGATGTGGATGGGCTGGTTAAGGGTGGCGGGTTTTTGAGCAGTTTCCTCCACGGCTCCTGTACCTTGACGGTCATTTCAGATGTTCTTTGGCCATCCCGCACAATGATAGCACCGTCTTTTACCGTCTCGATAGTCAAATGGCCGACGGCAGAACCCTGTTTGACCCAGTGAAGGCCCTTTCCTGGCTCATCTATCAGGACAAACGACTGTTCGGGATGCGAAGCGTAATAGCTGGTTGCTATCAGGTCGAATTTTGGCGCGATGACAGGCGGGGCCGGCACAGCAGGCCCCTGTGGGGCGGCGCCCGGCGCGACTTTAGGCGGCGGGGGCGGGGGTGGATTGATGATAACGCTGTAAACGGTCGCCTCTTTTACAAGGGGTGATTCGGTGTTTTTTTGGGCGGAGTTCTGCCCCTTTGCTGCGGTGAACTTGTCAACGGTGCCGGGCGACTTGATGAACTCTTCTATTTTAGGGTCGCTGCGCACCCCGTAAACCGCCGGCAAAACAAGCAATATCGTGGCCGCTATCGCCGCTATGATACTCGTTATTCGCAATGTCTTAATCATAGAGTTTCTACGTTATTTCGACATTCGGCGGCCTGAATTGTTCCACTTTTTACTGTTTTTTTGGGGGATTACCTGCTATTTGGGGGCTGTGGCTGTCTGTTAGTTTTCCGGTCTAAGTAAATACATGGACTGCGGCCATGTCTGGAAGTAGAACAACTGTTTTGCACAGGATATTTACTTACTCGGGTTTTTTGAGTTCTTCGGCTTTGGGGAGGTCTTTGATGGTGTTGAGGCCGAAGACCTCGAGGAATTTTTTTGTT
This sequence comes from Phycisphaerales bacterium, assembly GCA_003170415.1. Classification (GTDB taxonomy): domain Bacteria; phylum Planctomycetota; class Phycisphaerae; order Sedimentisphaerales; family Anaerobacaceae; genus Fen-1362. The sequence continues at coordinate 145,915 of PMZJ01000026.1, forward strand.
GTGCCGTAAAGCATTGGCCTGCCCACAATCTCGGCCCTGCCCGTGATTTTCACCAGGCCTTTATACATCAGGTTTCGAATCATCTCGCCAGCCGCGACGCCTCTTATCGCTTCAATATCGGCGCGGATGATGGGTTGCTTGTAGGCGATGATTGCCAGTGTTTCGAGAGCCGGCTGGCTGAGTTTGCCGTCGTCGCGTGCGCGAACGAGTTTTTTGAGCCAGTGGTTGTATTCGCTGAGCGTCAGCATCTGGTAGCCGCCCGCGATTTGCTCGATTCGAAAGGCGTTGTTGTTCGCCTTATATTTCTCGTTGAGGTCATCGATATGTTTGCGGAGCTGACGGACGTTTGTGCCGACAATCTCGGAAAGCCGAGCGGGCGTAAGCGACTCATCGCTTGCGAAAAGCACCGCTTCCACAACCGATTCAACCGTTGGCTCAAATCCGGGCGGCAGGTCAGTCGGCTGCGACTGCTGGTCGCCCGACGTTTCGGTTTCGGCTTGTGCCTCAACATCCTGTGCCGGCTGTTCATCCGCCGGTTCAGTTGTCGATTCCGAGTTGTTCATTTGTTCGATTATACCGTTCTGCTCATCGGCGGCGCCGGTTTCGGGTGCGGATTCGCCTGTCGATGCTGCCAAATTTTCTTCTGTCATAGTTTCATCCATCTAAATGGGTCTGCGTCCTTAGTGCTTACCTTTATTGTGACGCTTTTGAGCGGCTTTTGCAACTGTTTGGCTAATTTTTTGAGGATAAATCGTTCAGAAACCGTATGCGACAGGCACAGGCAGGTAAGCCCCGCTTCCTGAGCCGCAAGGGCCTGGTGGTGCTTTAGCTCGCCTGTAACGTAGAGGTCGGTATTCTCAGAGATAACGAGGTTGATGAGTTTGCCGCAGGAGCCGGCACATACGGCGGCGGTCTTGACGGTGCGTTTTTCGGGACCTATGACGCCGACGGCCTTTGCACCGGTGTGTTTCTTGAGTTTTTTAATGATTTCCGATATCGGCGTCGGCTTTGCGAGCTTGCCCATTCTGCCCAATCCGAATTTTGCCTGCTCATCGACAAGTTTGAAAATGTCGTAAGCGGGCACTTCGTAGGGATGCGCATTCAGCATCGCGGTTACGACGCCGGCGAGTTTTTCCGCGGGGACAATCGCCTCGAATTTCAGTTCGGGGATTTTTTCGAGGACGCCTCTTTTGCCGATGGCAGGCCTCGCTCCTTCGAGTGGCAGAAAGCTTCCCTGTCCCTGTGATGAGAAGCTGCAATGGCTGTAATTACCGATGTGACCTGCGCCTGCTGCGAATACGGCGTTGGCGACTTTTGCCGCGGACTCGACGGGGACAAAGACCGCGAGTTTGTAGTTGTTGCCGACGGGTGCGGAGACGTAATCGCCGAGCGGGTGGCCGTTTTGTATTCCGACTATTTCTGCAAGCCCGTCATTTACGCCTCCTTCGACGGCATCCAGCGCGGTGTGGATGCAGAACACGGGGATACTCGCGCGAATCAGCTCGTAAACGACGCTTGTCGGGCCTTGCGTGTTTATTTTTTTCAGGCCGTCCCAGATGATGGGGTGATAGGCAACGATAAGGTCGGTTTTTAGCCGTTTGGCTTCTGCGAGAACGTCAGCGGTGATATCGATTGTGAGCAGGACGCGTTTAACGTTTTTATCCGCGCTTCCGAGGAGCAGGCCGACGTTGTCCCATCTTTGCGCAAGACCCAGCGGGATGATTTTTTCTATTTGTGCCGCGATATCTTTAACCTTCATTTTTTACCCCTGCAATTGTTTTTCGCAAACTCGTCGTAATAATCCTGTATCTTTTTTGTTATAACTCCCGGCTTGCCTTCGCCGACGTTGTGCTTTTCGATGCCGACGACGGGCATTACCTGCATAATGACGTTTGTGATGAATACCTCGTTTGCAGCAAGCAGGTCGTCGATTGTAAGGTCTTTTTCAATAAGCTCAATTTTGTTGGCGATTGCCCGCTCGCAAACGGTTTTTCTGGCGATGCCGGGCAGGACGGGCGTATTGGTCGTCGGGGTGAATAATTTCGAGTCCTTCACTAAAAACACGTTACTGATGCAGCCCTCAGCTAATCGACCATCGATTGTGAACCAAAGGGCTTCCGCGGCCTTTTTTTCGTGTGCCTGTTTCAGTGCCAGCATACGCGATAAGTAACTTGTCGTCTTGTGTCCGCAGGCCGGGTCTGTGATGTTTTGTCTTGTCGGGCACAACACCACGAGTACGCCTTTTTTGTAATATTCAGCCGGATATGGTTGCAGTTTTGTCGCGGTTATGAGCAATGTTGGATTTGGTTTTGTTTGTGCCTGAGAAAATGTCCCTGCTGAAAGCGTCAGCCGAATCCGGGCATCTGTAAGATTGTTGACTTCGAGAACTTTATTGACGGCCTTTGTGAGGTATTCTTTGTTATAAGAATGTTCAATGAACAAGGTCTTTGCGCTTGTTAATAATCTGTCTAAGTGGTCATCAAGCCGAAAGACAATGCCGTTATATGCACGCATTGTTTCAAACAGCCCGGCCCCATATAAAAATCCGCTGTCGCCGACCGATATTTGGCCTTCTTCGGTATTAACAAGTTTATCGTTTAGGAAAATTTTATCTGTCATTTTATTCCCGGTGAGTATGCTTCATTTTCCTGCGAATAATAAACAAGATGACTATTGTCGCAAGCATCAGCAGCAAAATGATGTCACGGCTCATATTTGTTTTCAGTGCGAACGGTAATCCTATTATAGGTATCAATAGTAAAAGCCAAATGCCGTCATTTTTCCAGTTCATTTCCAAGCTCGATTCACGGCTTCGATTCCGGCTAATAGCACCCGTGCTTTTACTAAAGTTTCGTTCCATTCGACCATTGGGTCGGAATCGGCGACGATGCCGCCGCCCGTCTGGACGTAAGCCGATTTGTTTTTAATGATAATCGTGCGTATGGCGATATTCATTTTAGCTGTCCTGCGATGGGGTTTTCTTTATCACGAACAATTAAGGCAACGATACCTGTTGTTATGAATGTCTTGAGTATAATTGTTCCGGCGGCAAGGGCAACGCAAAAGCCGAGGATCGTATTAAGAGGCCAGGGGACGAAATCGGGTATGCCGAACTGACGTGCCTGCTCGATATTAAAAAGCCCGTTGCCTGAAATTACCCACACAATGAGTAGTATAGCGGCGAATGAGACCGCCGGCAGGCAGCCGTAAAGCGAGACAAAAAGCATCTGCCTGATAATTCGCTTTTGTGTAGCAAGGCCTTTTAACCACAAGCCAAACAAGATTCCCCATTCTATTGATAATATGATTGAAAGTATTTGCGTGCCCATTCCCCAGGCAAACGCGGCACATTCGAGAAAATAAAGGCCCAGCGATACCACGAGATATTTAAAGAAGCGATTTTGCTTTCGAGTCAACCGTGAGAATCCGATAGCAAGAAAACCGCCTAAAATCAGGCCGCCGACAAGATTTGTTAACGCGAGCGACGACATTAATGCGTTTTCTAAATTCATTGCGTGTATCAGGGCCTGATTAGTTTTTTCTTATTGAAAAATTCCAGAGCGTTTTTGGTGTTGTCAAAAAGCTTTGTCGCGGTTTGTGTTACGAATACCGAAGGCGATTGTTTCGCGGGCCAGATAACGTAAACGTCTTTTGCCGCCTCGTGAGCGTGCTGGAGTTCGCGTTCGACGCCGCTGGAGATAGCGGCGCGACCATCGGGCAGAGTTGGGATGAAACTGATAATCATTTCGGCCTGGTCGATAAGCAGAAAATCGCGTGCGTAGGTCTGGCTGTAAATGTCTCGTTCGATTTGGCGAATCTGGTCGAGATTCAGCCGGACGGTTTTGCCTCCTGCCGATATTTCGAGGGAATCTTTGCCGTTCTCGGCGGCTTCAAGGGCCAGACGCGGCAGGAACGCCTCTTCCAAGTCGCCGGGGTCGAAGCAGGTGAAGTGTTTTTTCATTGATTGGCGAAACTCGCTGATTTCTTTTTTGACGTCTTCGAGGTCGGCCACGACGGTCATCGGGAAGCTAAGATACGCGCGTTTTATTTTCGGCTCAAAAAGCAGCCGGTAAAACGCCTCGATTGTCGCTTCGGTCCCGCCCCGGGCAAGGCAGTAAAAAGGCGTCTGTTCGTTGATACCCTTGCAGAGCATCTCGGTGCCGATGATTTCCTCTTCCCGCCAGACGATGAGGTCTTTGAGCGTGTGTTCGCTTGCGTGTTCACTGAGCAGCCGACCGTGCAGGGCGGCGACGCCGTCAATCAGGCAGATGTACATACCTGCGTCGAGTTGGCGCATCTGGTCGAAATCGACGGCCGGGAACAGTCCGTGTCGCCAGCGGAATGTGGCGTGTGTGTTGACGATAAGATTGGGGACTTTTTTCGCTTTTGCGATGACGTCTTTGAAAACGCTTCGGCGAAGCGAGTGCAGCCGCTTTAATGGTATGTCCAGGATTTTTCCCGGCGCGATGTCCGGCGCCTCGGCATACATCATATCGCCGACGTTGCATAGCAAAACCTCTTTATCCTGAAGGCCCGCGTAATCGCACGCCTTCTTAAGGTAGCTTTTTTTATCTAAGCCCACCAATCCTGTTACAACTATTACCATAAAGCGTCTTGGGTCTCTTAGAGGTTTTTGAGCCGTTCCTGAATATCGTGTTCTTTCAGCGCTTTGAACAATTCGCCTGCCTCGCCGGCTATTATTTTGTCTAAGGTGTAGAGCGACAGATTTATCCTGTGGTCGGTAACGCGGTTTTGCGGGAAATTGTAGGTTCTGATTTTTTCGCTGCGGTCGCCCGAGCCAATCATTATTTTACGTTTCGCTTCGCGCTCGGCCACTCTCTTGCTCTCGTAAAATTCATAAAGCCGGCCTCGCAGTATTCGCCAGGCCTTTGCGCGGTTTTTATGCTGGCTTTTTTCCTCCTGCATACGGACGGTGATTCCGGTTGGGATATGTTCAAGGCGTATCGCGCTACTTGTCTTGTTGACCTTTTGCCCGCCGGGCCCGCTTGACCTGCAGACCTGCTCAACGACGTCGTCCGGGTTTATCTGGATGTCAACTTCCTCCGGCTCGGGCATCACGGCGACTGTTGCCGCGGACGTGTGAATTCTGCCCTGTGCTTCGGTTTCCGGCACTCTTTGGACGCGATGGCCTCCGCCCTCGTAACCCAGTTCTGCCCACACTCCTTCGCCCTTGATGCCGAATATTACTTCACGGAACCCGCCCCTGTCCGTGGTGCTGAAATCGAGGTCTTCGACTTTCCACCCGCGGTCGGTCGCGTATTTTGTGTACATCGTGTAGAGGTCGCGTGCGAATAGCGCCGCCTCTTCGCCACCCGTGCCCGCCCGGATTTCCATTATGACCGAGCCGATAGAATAATCGTCGGCGGTAAGCAGCTTGTCCTGAAGTTCCGCGAGCAGTGTTGTCTTTTTAGCGTTGAGCTGCTGAAGCTCCTCCTTTGCCATTTCCTTAAGCTCTGGCTCAGTTGAGCTGCTGTTTATCAGTTGTTCTGAATGTACCGCCTCCGCGGCGGCTTTCTTGTAGTCACGATATTTTGCAACCAGTCCCTTGAGTTTGCCCTGCTCCTTCGCAAGCGCAATCAGCTTGGTGGAATCGCACGCGATGTCAGGATTTTCCATCTGCTTCTGCAATTCGTCGAAGCGGGCCTCAATCTCGGTCAGTTTCGTAATTAAAGGCGTATTTGCTTCAGGCATATTTTTGTCCCGGTAATTTACTTTTGGAAAGGCAATAAACAATCAGGGCTCCATTCTTGCTCAAACGACCAAAAAAAGAGCCCTGATAGTGATTCGGCGTGAGTAACTACTTTTTCGTTTTTTTGAAGTAGTCGGTGCCGTATTTTTTCTGGAAACGTTCGACTCGGCCCGCGGTGTCAACGTATTTTTGTTTGCCTGTGTAGAACGGGTGGCAGGCGGAGCAAATTTCCGCGTGGATTTCGCCTGCGGTGCTGCGGGTCTCAAAGGTATTTCCGCAGCCGCAGCGAACCACGACCTTGTCGTATTTAGGATGTATGTCTTTCTTCATAATAAACTCCTGAACAATCAAAAGCACCATTTTAACGTACTCAGCGTATAAATCAATAGGATTTTTAGACAAGTTTAAGGGTTGTGAGACACTATTTTGTATTAATAGTTTGGTTTTTAGGGTAAAAAACAGAGATTGGCTGGGCGTATTGGCATTTGCGATATTACCAGACTAAGGCGTAGTTTTGCGAAATAGCTGAAGGTTGGTCGATTTTCAATCGATATGTGTAATACCCACACTTTATATAGGAGTAGGAACTTAACTTTATACAGGGGTGCCCGGATGAAAATCAGGTACGTTGTCTCAACAATGGCATTCTGGGGTAAGCAGAGCCGATTGTCTCTGGAGCAGGAATGTGACCTGCTGCGGACGCTCGGTTTGGGCGTGGAGCTTTGGCCTAATCTTGGCGGGCTGGACGAGTGCCGGTATGACAAACGTGACTGGCCTCGGCTTGCGTCGGCTACCGAGGGTATGCTGGTTTCGATGCGCTCCCGCAATGACAATCCGAGCATTGAACAGTGGGCGGAGCAAATCGGCTGCGCGAAACTGCTCAAGGCAAATATCGTCGCCGATTTGCAGAGTTTGCGAATGCAGGGCAAAAACGCCGACGATGGTGATTTTATCGCCGAAGTCGTCGGGATGGCAAAAGATGAGGGCGTAAAACTTTGTATAGAAACGGGGCCGCTGGATATGCTCAGGGATATCGGCCGTCGTTTCAAGTCGATATGGTATTGCCTGGATACCGGCTACGCGAGGTGCGATGCCGGGCACAGTTTCAATGAGTATGTTGATACGCTTGCGAAAAGGACCGCTCATTTGCATCTTACCGACCACAACGGAAGTTGCGATGACCACAGGCCCCTTGGTTGTTCAGGCGGGGCGAATCATAATGATTTCGATTATCTGCTGGAGTCGCTGAAGAAATATAATAACGATGTTATCGCTTCGCTCGAAATGACGCCCTGCACTCCGGTTGAAATGATAAAGCGGTCGAGTTATTTTCTTTTCGATGTTCTTGGCTGGCCTGACCGCCCCCAAAAAACCGCGGATTCTCATAACCATTAAGTTGTTCCCGCCTCATCAGAAAACTGTTGACAAAAAACGCCGATTGCCGATGCTGGTCGATTATTTTGATATTGTTTTTAAGGCAATCGAACTATGTCAGCAACGCCAAAGATATTACTTGTAAATCCGCCGATATACGATTTCGCCGCGTATGACTTCTGGCTTAAGCCCTATGGCCTGTTAAGCGTAGCGGGATACCTTCGCGGCAGGGCGGAATTTACCCTCTTCGATTACCTCGACCGGCTGCATCTGTTTTACGCGACTCACAAAGAAATCAAGAACGACCAGTGGGGCAGCGGCAGGTTCTATTCCGAGAAGATTCCCAATCCTGAGTGTTTGAGGGACATACCGCGTTCGTTCAGGCGGTTTGGCCTGCCGAGGTCGATCTTTCAGGATTTTCTCGCCACACACACGGGTTACGACTTTGTATTTGTCGGCACGGTAATGACCTACTGGTATCCGGGTGTGCGGGAGGTGGTAGAGGACATTCATCGGGCAATGCCTGCCGTTAAAATCATAATCGGCGGAAACTATGTAACGCTGTGTCATAGCTACGCTGAAAAGCTCGGAGCGGATTTGCTTGTCGAAGGTAATGACCTTGGGCCGGTTTGGGATTTCGTTGGGCTTAAACCTGATTTGAGCCAACCGGGGTTTTGGGAGGCATACGATAAATTAAGCGTCGGAGTATTAAAACTCACCGACGGCTGTCCTTTTGAATGCACGTATTGTCTTGTGCCAAAAGTATATGGCAAGTTTCGGCCTCGGTCTTTGGAACGGTCGCTGGCGGAACTGGAGCTCCTTATAAAACTTGGGGCGAGAAACGTCGCATTTTATGATGATGCTTTGTTATTCGACGCGAAGAATGTTCTGGTTCCGTTTTTCAATGAGGTCATCCGGCGAAATATAAAAGTAAATTTTCACAGCCCCAACGCAATTAACGCGAGATTCGTGACAAAGGAAATTGCTCAGTTAATGGTGCGGGCGGGTTTCAAGTGTTTTTATCTTGGCTTTGAAAGTGCCTCGAGAGATTGGCAACAGCAAACCGGCTCAAAGGTTTTCTCGGAAGAACTGGCGGAGGCGGTTGCGAACCTGAAATCAGCAGGCACAGAGCCGAATAATATCACTGCTTACCAGATTTTGGGACATCCTAAAACCAACGTTGCTGATTTGGAAGAATCGATGCGTTTTGTGAATCGCTTGGGCATACGAGGGATGCTCGCCGATTTTTCGCCGATACCGGGAACGCCCGATGGCGAACTATGCAGGAAATGGGTCGATATGGATGAACCCTTAATGCACAACAAGACGGCTTTTCCCGTTATCCTGCTCGGCTTCGACGAGACAAACCGTCTCAAAGACCTCCAGCGACAGTTAAATCGCAGTATCGGTTCTCGATAAGCTGATTTTCCCAAAGTTGTTTATATTGTGAAGTAGTGGTGCTATACTTTTTGCAAAAATAAGCGGATTTGCGAGGAATATATGAAAAGAACAAAGTCGATTGCGATACTTTCAGGCGGCGGGGACTGCCCCGGCACAAACGCGGTCGGCACCTGTTTTGGCGACTGAATCGAAAATATGGTTGAGCGAATAATTATGCCGGCTGCATAACGCCCGTTTGTTTTCTAATCGCCTTGATGATTTCCATCGCCCAGAGAGGCAGCGATGAAATCGCGATTATCATACACCAGTCAAACGCCATCAGCGGTTCCGTTTTGAAAATCGTCTGGAAGAATGGTATGTAAACAACCATCATTTGCAGCAGGAATGATATCCCCGCCGCCCATAGCAGTTTTGTGTTTGTGAATACGCCGAGTTTGAAAAGCGATTCGGTCTGGCTTCGGCAGTTAAAGGCGTGAAACAACTGGCTGCACGAGAGCACCACGAACGCGGCGGTCCTGGCCCGCGGCAGACCTTCGTTTTCGATAAACATCACAAAGTAAAACGCGGCCAAACTGCAAAAAGCGATAAATATGCCCTGCGCGAGCATCAGGAATGCCCCTTGTCTGGTGACGACCGGCTCTTTTGGCGGGCGGGGCCGGCGTTTCATAACGTTGGGGTCGATTGGGTCAACGCCCAGCGCAAGGGCAGGCAGCCCGTCGGTTACTAAATTTACCCACAGGATTTGAATAGGTAATAGCGGCATGGGCCAGCCGATGAGTGATGAAACGAACATAACCAGGATTTCGCCCGTGTTGCAGGATAGCAGGTAATGAATGAATTTTTTGATATTGTCGTAAATGCCCCTGCCTTCCTCGACAGCGGCGACTATCGACGCGAAATTGTCGTCGGTAACAATCATATCCGAGACCTCTTTGGTTACGTCGGTTCCCGTGATGCCCATCGCGACGCCGATATCGGCCTCCTTGAGCGCAGGCGCGTCGTTGACGCCGTCGCCCGTCATCGCGACCACCTCGTTTTGATGCCGCAGCGCCCGAACAATACGCAGTTTATGCTCAGGTGATACGCGGGCGTAAACGCTTCCCTTTTGCACCTGCTGTGCGAGCCGTTCATCTGTTATCTTGTCTAATTCTTCGCCGGTAAGCGCAACTGAATCGGCCTGGAAAAATCCCAGTTCTTTGGCTATGGCGACCGCGGTATTTTTGTGGTCGCCCGTAATCATCACGGTTCTTATCGAGGCGGTCATGCAATCCCGTATGGCTTTTTTGACCTCTTCTCTCGGCGGGTCAATCATCGCCACAAGCCCCGCAAAAATCAGGTTCTTTTCAATTGTATCGGCCTGGTAGTTTGTGTCGGTGCTGTCCAGTTCCTTGTATGCGAGACCAAGTACTCTCATCGCGTCGTTTGCCATTCGATTGTTGGCGTTCAAAATATATTCCGTGTCCTTTGGGAGCAGGTTTCTGGTTGCCCCGTCCAATTCGATTTTAGTGCAGTCGCCGAGCAGGATATCCGGCGCTCCTTTTACAAAGGCGATTCGCCTGCCGGAATTTTCGCGGATTATGGTCATTTTTTTTCGTTCTGAATCGAAAGGTATCTCCGTTACGAATTGCCAGTCGGTTTCTGCCTTTTCCTTCCATATATCCGCTTTAGCTGAGACGGTTAGGATGGCTGCCTCTGTCGGGTCGCCGAAAATTTTGAATTTGTTGCTCTCACGAATCAGTTGCGCGCCGTTGCAAAGCGTCCCGCAAAGTAATGCCTTGTTTAGCGTCGGGTAATCGGCTGGTTTTATTAATTTGCCGTCCAAAAGGAAATCTCCCTTCGGTTCGTAGCCGACGCCGGTTACTTTGAATTGTTTGCCGTCCGCGTAAACCGCCTGGACGGTCATCTCGTTCCTGGTAAGCGTCCCTGTTTTATCTGAGCATATAACGGTCGCGCAGCCAAGTGTCTCAACTGAAGGCAGTTTGCGGATAAGGGCGTGGCGGGCGACCATTCTCTGAACCCCAAGCGCAAGTGCTATTGTTACCACCGCGGGCATTCCCTCCGGGATAGCGGCGACCGCCAAGCTCACCGAGGTAAGAAACATATCCAGCCATTTGCCGCCCCGCATAACGCCAAGAACAAAAACCATCGCCACAAGCACAAAACACGCGTAAACTATCCATTTGCCGAACTGTTCGAGCTTTTTCTGCAGGGGCGTGGAATCCCGTTTGATTTCCTGAATCATACCTGCGATTTTGCCCAGCTCGGTCTGCATCCCGGTTTCAGCGACAATAGCTCTCGCTTTGCCGCCTGCGACGGACGTTCCCATATAGACCATATTTGCCCTGTCAGCCAATTGGACGTCTTTTTCTTCCAGCGCCTCGGTCGTTTTTGCTACCGGTGTCGATTCCCCTGTCAAGCTCGCTTCCTGCACGGCGAAATTGGCGGTCAGCCAGACCACTCGGCTGTCGGCGGGTATGTTGTCACCCGCCTCAAGCTCAATCAGGTCGCCCGGCACAAGCTCGAAAGACGATATGACGGCGTACCGGCCGTCACGGATTACTTTGGAAGACGGGCTTGAGAGGTTCTTCAAAGCCGCAAGCGATTTCTCTGCGCGGTATTCCTGTATAAAGCCCAGTATCGCGTTGAGAACTACGATTGCGATAATCGCTAATGCGTCAACCCATTCCTGCAGGAAACCCGATACAATCGCCGCCCCGATAAGCACCCAGATGATAAAATCCTCGAATTGGCCGAAGAGAATACTCCAGGGTGAAATGCCTTTCTTCTCCTGCAACTGGTTGGGGCCGTATTTAATTAATCTGGCGACTGCTTCCTGAGAGGTCAGCCCGCCTGATAAATCCGTCCCAAGATTTTTGGATACCTGCTCGATGCCGATTTGCCACCACTGTGTCATTTCTGACCCCTTAATTGCGTATGGTTTTTGTTCCTAACAATATAATCGCCCGTCGGCGTAAAATAAACAACCTTCGGAGGTAGTCGTTTGCCTGCGTTGCTTTTGCAGAGCATATCCAATATACTCACTGGTTCGAGTAAAAGAGGTATTCGATGTTATCCGAATTGGAACTGCAAAATCTAAAAGGGCTTTCATCGGCCCAGGTTCAGGAACGTCTCAAAAGAGATGGCTATAACGAACTGCCTTCGTCCCAGAAGAGAAGCATCTTCAAAATCATAATCGAGGTGTTCCGTGAGCCGATGTTCCTGCTGCTGGTTGCCTGCGGCACCATTTACCTGATTCTGGGCGACGTGGGCGAAGCGGCGATGCTGCTGGGGTTCGTTTTTGTCGTGATGGGTATCACGATATACCAGGAGGGCAAGACCGAAAGGGCGATTGAGGCGTTGAGGGATTTATCAAGCCCCCGGGCACTTGTGATTCGCGATGGTATTCAAACGAGAATCGCCGGCAGAGAAGTAGTTAAGGACGACATAATTGTTCTCAGGGAGGGCGACAGAATACCTGCTGACGCTGTTTTGCTTTGGAGCTTGCATTTAACGGCTGATGAATCCCTTCTGACAGGCGAATCACTGGCAGTGCGCAAAACCCCGACGGATACGGTCAATATAGAATCTCGTAGGCCGGGCGGGGATGATTTGCCTTTCCTTTATTCCGGCTGTCTTGTGGTTCAGGGCCAGGGGATTGCCCGCGTAATCGCCACGGGAGCCGAAACCGAAATCGGCAAGATAGGCAAGGTCCTCACCACAATAGAAGACGAACAAACCCTTCTGCAAAAAGAGACCGCCAAGGTGGTCAAAATTATCTTCTTCATAGCGATAGTTCTTTGTCTTATCATTGTCGCGGTTTACGGCTTAACCAGAGGCAAATGGCTCGAAGGTATTTTGGCGGGCATCACCCTGGCGATGGCGATTTTGCCCGAAGAATTCCCCGTCGTTCTCACTATATTCCTTGCGCTGGGCGCTTGGCGCATCTCCCGCAAAGGGGTATTGACGAGAAGAGTGGCCGCGATCGAAATCCTGGGGGCCGCGACTGTTTTATGCGTCGATAAAACCGGGACGCTTACGCAAAACAGGATGTCCATAAAGAAGCTCTTCGCCCGCGGCAAGTTCTGCGAAGTGAAGACCGACGGCAGTTTCACTCTGCCCGAGGATTTCCACGAAGTTGTGGAATACGGGATTCTCGCCAGCAAAAAAGACCCCTTTGACCCGATGGATAAGGCCCTCAACGAGCTGGGCCACAAGACGCTTTATAACACCGAGCATCTTCACAACTGGCCTTTGATAGAAGAATACCCCCTTTCCAGAGAAATAAGGGCACTGTCCAACGCATGGGAAACCCCCGATGGCGAGGGTTATATGGTATCTGCCAAGGGCGCTCCGGAGGCCATTGCGGACCTTTGTCATTTGAACGCGGAAGAAAGAGAATCGCTCGTCAGGACAATAAATTTAATGGCAGGTGAGGGGCTTCGAGTTTTGGGCGTGGCCAAGGCGTATTTTGATAGACAGAAACTTCCTACGTCGCAGCATGATTTTGATTTTTATCTTGTAGGTTTAATAGGAATGGCAGACCCCGTTCGCGAAACCGTGCCAGGCGCAATCAAGGAGTGTTACAACGCCGGCATCAGGGTGGTGATGATTACCGGCGATTACCCGGCTACCGCGTGCACCATCGCAAAACAGATAGGGCTTAAAAATCCCGATAACGTCATTACAGGCCCTGAGCTTGAAAAATTAAGCCCGGGGAAACTCGCTGAACGAATCCGGACGGTAAACATTTTCTCGAGAGTCGTTCCCGAACAAAAACTGCTTATTGTCGATGCCTTCAAGGCCAATGGCGAAGTGGTGGCTATGACAGGCGATGGCGTAAATGATGCGCCCGCGTTGAAGTCGGCCAATATAGGCGTTGCTATGGGCGAACGCGGGACCGATGTCGCAAGAGAGTCGTCCGACCTTGTGCTTTTAAATGATGATTTTACATCCATAGTCGATGCGGTCAGAATGGGCAGGCGTATTTTCGATAATCTCAGGAAGGCGACCGCCTATATCATCAGCGTCCACGTCCCAATAGCCGGCTCCTCGCTGATTCCGGTCCTGCTGGGCTGGCCGATAATTCTATATCCCGTTCATATCGTTTTTCTCGAGCTTATAATTGACCCTGCGTGCTCTATTGTTTTTGAAGCGGAGACGGAGGAATCGAACATTATGCGCCGTCCGCCCAGGCCGCCCAAAACATCTATGTTTTCCCGTCGGCTGGTGATTCTTAGCTTATTGCAGGGATTGTTCTCGCTTCTTGTTGTAACGGTCGTTTTCAGGATTGCGCTGGGGCTTGGCCAGAGTGAGGCAGGTGCGAGAACGCTGGCATTCGCCACACTTGTAATATCCAACCTGTGTCTTATTCTCACAAACCGTTCCTGGTCAAGAAGCATCCTCAGTTCGCTGACGGTTCATAATAAGTGGCTTGTCCGGGTGGTGGCGGGCGCGACTTTGTTCCTCGGGCTGGCTATCTATGTCCCGATTTTCCAGAGATTGTTCCATTTCGAGCGACTGCACGGCGTGGATATTCTTATTTCGCTGGCGGCAGGCGTGCTGAGTGTGATTTGGTTTGAAGTGGTCAAGATTTTCTCCGGCCGGAGCCGGTCTGAACTTGTTTGAATAAAGGTTCCGTTAAAACTTCGAGAAATGATTAAACGGCCAACATTGCTGGAGTTCAAAAACGTTACCGTCGTCAGGGGACGCAAAAAAATCCTCGATTCCCTGTCGCTGACAATTCGCGCCGGCGAAAACGTCGCGATACTCGGCCCTAACGGGGCAGGCAAATCGTCTTTTATCAAGACCATCACAAGGGAGTATTACCCGCTGCCGCAGAAAAAGGATTATTCGTTCAAAATATGGGGTAAAGACAGATGGGACGTCTTCGATTTGCGGTTCCTGTTAGGCATTGTATCGAGCGATTTGCAGAATGACTTCGCACGTGAGATGTCCGGTATGGAGGTTGTTCTGTCGGGGTTCTTCAGCAGCATCGGTCTATATGGCCATCGTGTTACTCGCAAGATGAGGAACAGGGCAGAAGAGATACTCGAATTCCTTGAGATTTATGACCTCAGGGACAGGTTTATGACCGAGATGTCATCGGGCGAAGCAAGGCGTTTTCTTATCGCGAGGGCATTGATACATAACCCCAAGGCGCTTATCCTCGATGAGCCGACCAACTCTCTTGACCTGCACGCTCTTTATAAGTTCAGTGATATTCTGCGTAAAATAGCCCGTTCAGGAGTAAGCGTAATCCTTGTTACCCAGAATCTTCATGATATTATTCCGGAAATAGGAAGAGTAATTCTTATGAAAGACGGGAAGTTATTTAAAGACGGGCCTAAAGAGGATATTCTGAGCGACAAAAATATCAGTATGCTTTTCGGGACTTCCGTAGGGATAAAGAGAAAAGACGGCTATTATTACGGTTTAAGAGCTTAATACGGAAAAGGCGGCGCCGGGGGGGTTTTCTGTTCGAGTGTGTGAATATCGAAATGTAAATTACGTAGTTGTTTTGCGATACCTGCTGTTAAAGCCACTATTCCAAGAGTAATTACTCCACCCGCGGCCACACAGGGAATTGTCCCTATCCAGGCGGCCACCATCCCGCTTTCAAAGGCCCCCAATTCGTTTGAAGCGCAGACAAATATCCAGTTAGCCGAAGCAATCCGTCCGCGCAATTCATCCGGCGAAAGAAGCCGTGTCATTGAACGCCTGATGACCATACTCACCCCGTCGAAGACCCCGCTGAAAAACAATGCTGCTATGGATAGCAGGAAATTTTTCGAGAAGGCAAAGATAATTATGCTTATGCCGAATCCGGCAATCGTCAGCAGTAAATTACGGCCTGCTCGCTCAATCGGCGGATGACGTGTCGCTATTAAGGTCATTATCAATGCCCCTAAGGATGGGGCCGCGTTTAACAACCCCAGTCCTTTGGCGCCGACGTGTAGAATATCATTTGCGTAAACGGGCAATAAAACAATGGCTCCGCCGAAGAAAACAGAGAATAAATCCAGAGCCATAGCTGTCCAGAGCGGCTGAGTTTTAAATAAAAAACGCCATCCTGTCCCGATGCTTTTGAGTAAAGATTCTTTTTTCTGAGGCGTGATTAGCGCCTTTGGCGGTATTGCCGCAGTAAAAATCCAGGAAAGGACAAAACTGCCGGTGATGATAAGGTATGCTCCACGGGCGCCCAGGGCGTCAAATATAAAACCAATTGCGGCGGGGCCTATAACGGAACAGCTAATCCAGGTGCTGCTTATCCACGAGGAGGCATTTACGGTAAGGTGTTTTGGAACAATCTGTGCTTCGAATGCCGTATTGGCGGGGTCCGCGAATCCGCGAGCTATTCCGGCAGCAAAAATCATGGCATAAAGGCCTAAAAAGGGATTTGTGTGAGCTTGCCACGATATTATCGCCAAGGCCAGCGTACATATACACGAGGTCGCGCGGGTAACTAAAATAATCTTGCGTCTGTTAAAATGATCTGCTACGTATCCCCCGAAAGGCGCAATCGAAATTGCCGGGATTGCCTCGGCAAGCCCCAGCCAGCCAAGTGACAACGCACTGTGAGTGATGTTATATATCTGGAAACCTATGATTACGGCGAGGGCGCGGCTGGCAAGCGTAAAAAATCCCACGGAGCCGATAAAAAGACGAATATCGGAGACCCTTAAAGCGTCTCTGGAATCACGATGTTTATTTTGATTAGTCATAAAAGTTGTACTTATAGTGCCGGCTCTGTCATCTGTCAAAGGATAACGAATTGTTTGAATCGCAAATTAATATTATGTGGTATAATTGCAAATAATTGGCAATGCCGGATTCGCAAAAAATAAAGGAATGCTGATATGTCGATCTATATGATTAAGAAGTTGCGGTAACAATGGCTTTAAAGAAATCTTTGAAACTAACGATCGGAGGTATATTCTAATGAAAATCATAGCGTTTAACGGCAGCCCGAGAAAAGAGTGGAATACGGCAATACTGCTTAAAAAAGCCCTCGAAGGAGCAGCGTCGCAGGGGGCCCAAACAGAGCTTATACACTTGTACGATTTGAGCTATAAGGGTTGCATTAGTTGTTTCGCCTGCAAGAAGAAAGGCGGCGTTAGCTACGGCAAATGCGCGGTAAAAGACGCCCTGAAACCGATTTTTGAAAAGCTGGAAACGGCCGATGCCGTTATTTTTGGTTCGCCTGTTTATCTGGGAACTGTTACCGGTGAAATGCAGTCATTTTTGGAGCGATTGATTTTCCCGTATTTGACTTATACCGATCCGCCGGCGTCTCTTTTTCCGAAGAAAATTCCTGCCGGTTTTATTTGCACGATGGGCGTCACCGAGGAAGCGATGAACGAGTTCGGTTACAAACCACGATTTGCAAATATCGAACGCTTTCTGGAAATAATCTTCGGGGCAGGCGACACGCTTTTAAGCTTTGACACCTTACAGTTCGAGGATTATTCAAAAGTAGTAGCGCCGCGGTTTGACCCTGTGCAGAAATTAAAAAGACGAAAAGAAATATTCCCTCAGGATTGCCAAAAGGCCTTTGAGATGGGCGCACGCTTCGCCGCGAAAATGTAAAAGATAAGATATATGAAAGCGTTCCTCCAAACCTTCGGATGCCCCCGCAGTTTTGCCTTAACAAAGCTAAACGCAAGGATAAATATTCGGGAAGGACAACGAATATGAATGTTTTATACAAATATTGCGACCAGTTAGGTGCCGTGAAAATTTTAGGGTCGTTGGAACTAAAATTGCCATATATTTCGCAGGTCAACGACCCGCTCGAATGTAAGCCTTTTTTTGATGAACAAGGTGGTACAACCGCAATGGAAGAGCAATGTATACGAAGATTCAAACGCCAAGGTAAAGTTCCATCATCTAATTGGAGGCAAATACTACAGGAAAAAAGCCAAAAAGGTGAAGTTTCAAAACTCCGACAAGAGCTTACTAAATGTATAGATGATATGAAACAAAAAAGCTGTTTGTTGTCTGTTTCGCAAGAGGCGAGAAGTGCAGTAATGTGGGCACATTATGCAGATAAACACAAGGGAGGAGTAATTGGAATTGATTTTGATAATATATTTCCGGGGTTTCGCATTAATATGGAGCGTGTCGATTATTCTACACAACGGCCAAAGCTGAATATTTGGGATGATTATTACAGCAACGAATTTAAAGAGAAATATTTTAAAACCTTAATTACGAAATCATCTGGATGGGATTACGAGAGCGAATTTCGTAATATATTTGATGATGCCGATTTAAGGGACTTTGAGAAAGGCGGTTTAGCATGTCTTAAGGATTTCAACGGTAAGAAAACTTGGTTTTTGCGGCTAAATCCAGAGTCGGTAAGAGAAGTTATTTTCGGTTTATACACAGAAGATAGTTTAAAGTCGGCAATTGAGAAGTTAATTAAACGTCCAGAATTACAACACGTAAGATTGCGCCAGGCCGAAGAATCGGAAACATATATCCTTGGCTTGGTCGATATAAAAAGATAGGTGAACATACCCAAGGTTCTGGAATATATGTTATGAAAAGCAGGGAAGGTGATTTTTTTGTTTATATAGTTCAGTGCAGAGACGGAACGTTTTATACTGGCTACACACAAAATCTTGAAGAACGCATATTATTGCATAATAGCGGCAAAGGAGCAAAATACTTAAGAGGCCGATTGCCTGTTAAGTTGATATATACTAAAGAGTATCGCTATTACAAAAATGCGTTAAGCGCCGAAAGGCGTATTAAAAAATTGACACGTGAGCAAAAGTTAAATCTCATTAGGGTTTATGCTGAAAATAACCACGAAATCGCGGTCTGAAATAGGCCCTCACAATTTTGTTAAGGCAAAACTAATCGTGGGGGCACCCAAGTTTAGGTTTGAAGGAATACTATGAAGGTATTCCTTCAAACCTTTGGGTGTCAGATGAATAAGCTGGATTCAGCGATTATTGAATCCTCGCTTCGTGATGCTGGCTATCAGTTTGTCGATAACGCCAAAAATGCGGATGTCGTCCTGCTCAATACCTGCTCGGTGCGTGACCACGCAGAACAACGGGTTATGTCGCATCTGGGGAATCTAAAACATATCAAGGAAACCAAATCCGATTTGGTTGTCGCGGTAATCGGCTGTATGGCCCAACGATTAGGCGATGAGTTATTTAAGCAATCGGCTGTGGACATTGTTTGCGGCCCCGCACAAATAGCAGAGATACCCCGGCTGATAACCGAAGCGATGCAGGAAAAGAAAAAGGCGGTTGCGGTTACAGAGAAGATTCGCCAGGTGTCTCCCGATGCTCAGTTGCTCGAACGGTTTGAAATCGAATACAGCGGCGATGATACAGATATACCGGCCCAGGCGTATGTGCGGGCGATGCATGGCTGCGACAAATTCTGCTCTTACTGCGTTGTGCCTTATGTCCGCGGGCCTGAAACCTCCCGCCCGCCGGAAGCGATAATCGAGCAGACCAAACGCCTTGCTCAAAATGGCGTAAAACAGATTACCCTGCTTGGCCAGAGGATAAACGCTTACGAATACAAAGCCGGTGATAAAACATATTGCCTTGCGGACCTGCTTGGGATGATAAGCAAAATAGACGGCGTCGAGTGGCTCAAGTTCGTTACAAGTTACCCGTCTCAAAAGTATTTCAAAGAGATTGTGCAGGCGATGGCCGAATTGCCAAAAGTTTGCCGATACCTGCACATCCCCGCACAAAGCGGCTCAGACCAAATCCTCAAGGCGATGAACCGCGGCTATACTTCGGCGGAATATCTCGAACTCCTCGATACTGCCCGGCAAATCGTGCCTGATATCGCCATTGCTGGCGACTTCATCGTTGGCTTCCCCGGCGAAACCGATGAGGACTTCGCCCAAACCGTTGACCTTGTCAAAAAGGCACGATACAAAAACTCCTTCATTTTCAAATACTCACCTCGGCCCGGCACTATCGCAGACAAACGGCTGGAAGATAACGTCGCGCAGGAAATCAAGGAAAGACGAAACCACGAGCTTCTAAAGGTGCAGGAAGAAATCAGCAGGGCTCTTGCCGCTGAGTTCACCGGCCAAACCGTCAAAGTCCTCGTCGAAGGACCAAGCAAAAAATCGCATCAGGCCGGCAACCTGCCTCAACTTATCGGCAGGACCGCAGGCGACTGGATTGCCGTCTTCAATGGTCCGCCCGCCTCGGCGGGCGAGACCCCTCGGCTTGCAGGCCGGTTCGCAAACGTCAAAATCACCCGAACAACCCCGCTTACCCTGTTCGGCGAACTGTTCTGACAGAACCATTTGACCATAGGATTCGATTCTGGTATCATTAAGGGCCGAAGAGGATACTATGGAACAAATGAAAAAGCATGAGGAAAGTGAAATAAAAGCCACAAATAAACGCTCCTTTTTGCGAAAGATTGCATTAGCGGTTCTCGGTTTATTTGGTTTTATAGCCGTGTCTTTTATTACGGCAATTGCGTATAACAATATTGCCTTATGGAGTGACGAGGCCTTTTCGCTCCGGCTGGATTCGGCTATAAAAAATGCCGAGGGGTGGGTTGAAAAACACAGGTCGGATATCCTTGAGGTAAGAAACGCCCCGCTTATAATGATGCTGCGGGAATGTAACGATATCAAGGCCAACCAGGCGTTTGGCGGTATTGTAACGTCTTTTCTCAACAGGCCGACGACACATCCCTCCAGATGTATGAAGCGAGAGGTTGACCCGAACTGGCCAATCATTGAATCCGAACTTAATTTGACCATAAGCAGGGAAATTTTGGATTACAAGTGGATACTGTATTCCGTCGCGCCGGATAAGGCAAAAGTCAGCCCCGAGGAATTAGGTCTGTTTGACCCTGAGCGATGGCATAGGCGCCAGCTAACCCATCAACTTTTAGCGTTGACGATGTTTCGAAACAGGCAGGGGTCGAATGATCGGCTCGATAAGTTGATTGTGGAGCTTTGTGAGCGGTCGAAAACCGATATGACTTTCTGCCTGCCGGTTGTTGATATCTATATTCAGAGGGCAGCATTCGTATTACGAGCCGGATTTCCGCAGAAGGTTCGCCGACGGTGGATTGAGAGAATAATTGCCGAGCAGCAGTCAGACGGCGGCTGGAATGACAGATGGTTATGTTTTACCACGCCCCGAAGACAGCTTGTTTTTGATATCGACGAAACGCCCAGCGACCAGCATGCTACAGTTCAGGCGGTACTCGCGCTTTATCTGGTAAAATATCGCTATCCCGAACAGTTCGGCCTCAAGTAAATCCCCTATGTTCTCCAGGGTAACAAAATCCTTTGAAAATTAACCCCTTTGCGGTATGCTTGTCGATTATATTTGAATACCTCTTTTTTAATTTGTGAGAAGATTATATGGACGAATTTAAAATTGAGCCATCGCAAAGAATAACAAGATTACCGCCATATTTGTTTGCCCGGCTGAACGCCCTGAAGCACGCCAAACGCCAGGCGGGCGCGGATATTATTGACCTTGGAATGGGCAACCCCGTTGACGGGGCACCCCAGATTGTTATCGACAAGCTTTGCGAGGCCGCCAGAGACCCCCGAAATCACCGTTACAGCGCATCCCGCGGCATCAAGGGGCTGCGAACCGAAATGGCGAAAAAGTATGCCCGCAACTGGAACGTGGAGCTTGACCCCGAAAAAGAGGTGCTTGCCTGCATTGGGTCAAAGGAAGGGTTCAGCCATATGTGCCTGGCAATGCTGGGACCCGGCGATACGGCTATTGTGCCCGACCCGGCGTTTCCGATTCATAATTACGCTGTCGCCCTCGCCGGCGCAAATGTAATATCCCTTCCGCTGGGCTGCGACCAGAAGTTCATAGATAATATCATTATGGTCTGTGAGCATCTGTATCCCAAGCCCAAGCTGTTGATTTTGAACTATCCGCATAACCCAACCGCAATGACGGTGGATGAGGGCTTTTTTGAGCCAATAATCGATATCGCCAAACGATTCGGCATAGCAGTCATCCACGATTTTGCTTATGGCGAAACCTGCTTCGATGGCTATAAAGCCCCGAGCTTCCTCTCCGCTAAAGGTGCAAAAGACGTGGGCGTCGAATTTACGACCTTGAGCAAGCCCTACAGTATGGCCGGCTTTCGGGTCGGCTTCGCCGCGGGCAACAAGGATATGATTGATTACTTGGCCACCATAAAGGGCTATTACGATTACGGCATTTTCCAGGCGGTGCAGATTGCCGGCATCATCGCGATGAGACACTGCTCACAGGATATTATCGAGCAGAACAAAAAATATCAGTCGCGACGGGATGTTCTCTGCGATGGGCTGACCCGTATCGGCTGGGATGCCCCGAAGCCGCGGGCAGGTATGTTCGTCTGGGCCAAAATCCCGCAGGAGCATCTCAAAGGCAAAAACACAATAGATTATTCTATGGATCTCGTGGAATACGCGGAGGTTGCTGTTGCCGCTGGCGGGGCATTCGGCGAAAACGGCGAAGGATACGTCAGGATTGCGCTGGTTGAAAATGAGCAGCGATTGCGCCAGGCAGTCCGCAATATAAGTCGGTTTGTCCGCGAAAAGCCGGTAAGAAAAACTAAGCAGTAAAAACAATAAAAAGTGAGGTGCAAAAATGGTGCGTTTGATGTTGTGTTGTGCTGCGATTTGTTTTTTAGCTCTTTTTAGCAACATATCAACAGCGGCTGTAGGTCAATTCGAAGGACAGGGCGACGTCGGCGATGCCTGCGATATCGGCATACCCGGCTCGGCATCGTTTGACGCGGCTAAAAACGAATACAGAATTACCGGCAGCGGCTACAATATGTGGTTTAACAGGGACGCTTTTTATTTCCTCTATAATCGCCTCGAAGGCGACCTGACTATGGTTGCGGATATTAACTTTGTCGGAAAAGGCAAAGTCCCCCACCGCAAGGCCGGCTGGATTGTCCGCCAGACGCTTGACAAGGATTCCCCCTTTATCGGCGCAATAGTCCACGGCGACGGCCTCATCGCTTTGCAGTGGCGACCAGTCAAAGGCGGCGAAATGAGCGACGACCTTGAAATACTCCGAACTGTAAAAGAACCTGCGACAATAAAGCTCGAACGCCACGCCGATAACTATACGCTTTCTGTCGCTCCCGACGGCAAAACATTCCAGATTGTCGGCTCGGTAACAATGAAACTGACCGACCCGGTTTATGCGGGTTTGGTGGTTTGCTCTCACGACGTCAGCACTGCCGAAACGGCTGTATTCTCTAATGTTAAACTTGAAAAACAGGGAGTAGTAAATATGAAAGAACGCGTTCTCGAAAGCACGCTTGAGACAATCGCGATAGGAACAGGCGAAAGAAAAACCGTTTATCGTGCCCGCCGGCATTTTGAGGCGCCCAACTGGACCCCGGACGGCAAAACGCTTGTGTTTAACGGCAATGGGCTTATCTATACGATTTCCGTCGAAGGGGGCCTTCCTCAACTGCTCGATACCGGCGAAGCCAAAAAATGCAACAATGACCACGGCATCTCGCCCGACGGCAAATTTCTCGCCGTCAGCAGCCAGCATAATTCCGACAGTAAATCCCGAATTTACGTCCTTCCAATCACGGGCGGACAAGCTCGCCTCGTAACCCCGAATGCGCCTTCCTACTGGCACGGCTGGTCTCCGGATGGAAAGACACTCGCGTATTGCGCAGGACGAAACAATGATTTTGACATTTGCATAATCCCCGTTAATGGCGGCGAAGAAACAAGATTGACTACCACCCCCGGACTCGATGATGGTCCCGAATATTCGCCTGACGGCAAATATATCTTCTTCAATTCCGAGCGAACAGGGCTGATGAAAATCTGGCGTATGAACGCCGATGGCAGCGACCAGCAGCAGGTTACTTCCGACAAGGATTACGCCGACTGGTTCGCCCATCCTTCACCAGACGGCAAAGGGCTTGTGTTCGTATCCTACGATAAAAGTGTCAGTGGACATCCCGCGAACCAGGACGTTCTCCTGAGATATTTGCCGCTTAGCGGCGGAAAACCGAAAATTCTGACCGATTTATTCGGTGGACAGGGGACAATGAACGTCCCGTCCTGGTCGCCGGACAGCAAGCGCGTCGCGTTTGTCAGTTATCAACTACTGCCGCCAAAATGCCCCGTCCTCAATTAAGAGCGGTTGGCTTTAAAGCCGTGCGTTGACATATTTGGGCCTGATTGCTGCAATCATCTTTTAGTATAATAGGCAAACTAACTCTACAATCTGCGGTTATTTTGGGGCCTTCGTAATTTATTAGGACTTTGACGGCATTTTGGGGCTGAAAAAATTTTTAAAAAATTCCAAAAAAACACTTGACTTCATTTAGGCAATATGTTCTAATGCAATTATCAGCTTGGGGGCTGACGAGAAAACTCACAGTGCAAGAGACAGTGGTGGTGCTCTTTGACAGTGGGTGTTTTCTCATTATGTGTTACAGCAGTACCGTTTGAGAAGCGGGGGAAGAGGAAACTCACATAGTGAAAGCGTTGTAAGGGCTTTATTTTTGGCAACTTACAGCCGTTTGAGCCGATAGTCGGGCAAGGGGTCTTGCTATCGGTGGCAGGGCAGGGGAATTTCCACGAGAAGAGAATTGAGAAGAATTGTGCGCCGATTCCGCGCGCAGAAAGCGGGCGGTGCGCAGGTCGAGATGTTTATGCACACGGTTTGCCGTTGTGCTTTGATGTAAAGAAGCGAATAGTCAGTAAGGAGGTAGTGGCGTATGAAAACAAAACGTTATGTGCAGATATGTGCTATCTTGGCTGTTATCCTGGTAATGGGGCAAAGCGGATTTGCGTCACTTAATAACGACCCGGCGGCAATGAAGTATGGTCAGTCCTCATTTACTACTACGGGCGGGGCGCTGAACGGTTATGTTGATTATGCGGTTTACGCTCCCGGCACGTATGACGGCACCATATCTTTCAATAACCTCTATGTTTATGCGTATCAGGTCTTCAGCCAAAGCTCGACGGTATCGATTGATTATTTCTCGGTAGGTTTGAAGTCCGGCGTATCGGTGTCTACTGTCATGTATGATTCGGCTGCGGACTATGCGGTCGCGGGTGGCAACATACCGAGCTTATCGATTTTGATGCCGCAACAGGCACTATACCTGTTTCAATCCGACAGTATCAGCGCAAATGAACATTCTTGCACACTGTTATTCACCAGCAATATCGCCCCTGGAATGGCCGAAGGAGTCGTCTCCGCCGGTTTTGCAGGCGGTGCGGTTATGGATTTGCCGTCGCCTGTTCCCGAGCCGGCCACGTTTGGACTGTTAATCGGCGGGGTGCTGATGGCGATTAGGCGTAGACGAAAAGTTTGAAATCAACCTAAATGGATGTTTTATGCATAACCAGGTGAAGTCAATAAAGGATATTGGCAGAGGAGAATCAATGAAGGTGACGAAGGCAGTTGGTGTTTTGAGCTTATTGATTATCGCGGCTATGTCGGTGCAGGATGCGGCGGCTCTGCCTGCCAGTTCATACGTTGACGGAAATGGCAAAAGTTGGCAGGGTTACAAATCTTACACGCAGGACGGTTACGATGTAGTGTTAGAATGGGCAGTTTACAATATTGCGGCAAACCCCTGGGCCGGAAGTGTGGATTTCTCTGCCGGTGACCAGTATGTTTATGCCTACCAGTTGTTCAGCAACACTACTTCTACAAGTAACATTGGCTCTTTCAGTGTGCTGGACATAGGAGGCAATCCCATAGCGCAAACCTTGATGCACGATACGCAGGCAGTGGCTAATGGACAGGGGGTAATGCCTGACCCAAATCCCAGCGCTTTGCAGGGGGAGTGGGAATGGATGCCAGGAGTCGGGTTCATAACGGCGGGAGAGTATTCGGCCTACCTGATTTTTGGCAGTGCCTATGCGCCGACCGCGGGCAGCTTCACGGTTAAAGCGCCCGAAGAAAGCGACCCGGGCGTTCCCAATGGAGCCAGTGAAGTCCCGGAACCAGGCATACTTGCTTTACTTGGTATTGCTTCGGCGATGTTCGCAGCGAAGCGGGGGAAAAAACGCCAGGCGGAGTAGAGTTGGAGGACACGCCTGGCTTAGCGGTTGGTTAGTTATTTGGGTGATGAATAGGATGAAAAAAGGTAATTCAAAATCATTGGGTTGCGCGGCCTTTATCTGTTGCGCGACGTTTCTTTTTTGTTTTTCCGTGCAGGCGTCAGGTCAGGAAGACGGGACATCTTTAATGTTGGAGGTGAGTCCGCCCGAAGGTGGCTCTCTGAACATTGCGCCCGGCGTTTATTCTTACGACAGGTTTTCCGAGGTCACTCTGATAGCCACACCTAAACCCGGCTATCAGTTTGTTTACTGGATGGGTAACGTGACTGACGCCACGACCGGTACCACCATGGTATTTCTTAATTCTCCGAAAATGGTCATCGCTGTCTTTGAGCGGGATCAATTTGAGACGGTCGGACTGGAAGATGGTATGGGTGGTGGCGAAGGCAGCGGCGGGCTGATACGAAGTGGAGAGATGTCCAACACGCCTCTTGAAAATGTCGGAGGCGGCCCGGGAACGCCGAAATATAACCCGCCGCCGACGACTCCTCCCGACAATGATGTTCCCGTCCCGGTCCCTGAGCCGGTGACAGTAGTATTGTTCTTTGCCGGGTCCCTTATGTTGGCAAAAAGCCGACGCAATGGCGCGAACACAACAGAGAAAACGTAATAATCAAAGTTTATCCCCCTGTTTGCCGATTTCGGTCCGGCAACCCTAAAATGCCAGAAGGCCTCAAACACCTTCTGGCATATTTTTTTGCTTGTGTTTCAATAGTTGCTGCGGTGTGCCGGCTATGTCTTTCTGAATACGGCGACGACGTTTTCGACCTCGACGACGAATAGCCGGTTGTCCCCTTCGAAGTCAACCGGTATGGCCCCCTTCGGATTGAACAGGACCTTGTCGTATTTTTGCAGAGGTATCTCCGGCGTGTTTTCAATCTCAGTTGATATCGCCACGATTCTGCCGGTTATGGTCGGGATCTCGATGTTGTCGGGCAGTTGAATGCCGCCCTTTGTCTGTTTCTTGTCCTCATCTTTGCGGATAAGCACGCGTTTGCCTACCGGTTCGACCGTCTCAAAGGTTTCTTCGCTCGTTTCGTTTTTGCCGGCCATAGTTTAAACTCTCCGGAGTCAGGTTGTTTTACGCTCATATTATGCGCAGGATGACTGGTTTTATGCAACTGTTTTGAGCAAACCTTTGGCGTTGCAGGAGCAATTAAATACTGTTGACTAATGCCCGGCAGGATGCGATTGAACGCCCCAGTCCCGGCATAATCTGTGCGACGGCCTTGAGTTCGTCTGAGGTTAATTGATTACGCGAAGAACGGTAAATGAGGACAAACCCCAATGAACTGGCTGGGGTTGATAGCGGGATTGCCGCCGTCGAAATTTTTTCTAAGCAGGCGGGAGAACCCGCAAGCCCCATCGCCAGCATATCTTCGATGGTGCAGATTCGGTTGGATTTGGCGATGTTGCCGACTAATTCTGCTGTGAAAAAGTTTTCGATGCGCCTGTTCTCGAGGTCGATGGCTAAGTCGCTCTCGAATATGTGCAGTTCAAAATTGCCGTGTTGCGGCCCCTCGGTGCTGCTTGGGGCAAGCCCTTCGACTGTGCTCAGGGCGAGCAGGAAAAATGCGACGTTTGCGTCCGGGATTCGGTCTTTGATGAGGTTGCCCGCGGTGCAGAGCAATTCATTTAGCTCGGTAAGACCCGCTATTGCTTCGTAGAAGTCCGCGGCAAAGCCGATTGTATTCAGTGATTTTATAAAGTCCTTCTGGGCTGCAATAAAGTCGTTGCACAGAATATCGAGTTGCTTCGCCTGCTTTTTGCGTTCTTTGTTTAGCCGGGTAATCAGCAGTCGCAGCCGTTTATTTCGTCTTTCGTCGTTCACCGCGTCCTCGCGTCATATAGTCATAAAGTAATGGTTGGTGTCCCTTCTCACGCTGTTAAAATCGACCTTTACCGGCCTCGGCTTTAGGTGCCTGCTTTTGTCCGCTATCAGCCCCATAACTAACGTCCTATCAGTTTTATGGCGTTGCCTGCCGGGACGATTGTATCTTTTGCAGGGCGTTTCTTGCGGAATCGCGTTGTTTTTGGGACTAAACTGCTGGATGTTGAACGTTCGATGTTTACCCGCCGCAGGCGGGACGGATGGCGGGGGTTACTTATTTATAGTTTGCTATTCAGACCATTCAATCACTAATTCTTTTATCTCGTCATTATTGTATGCAGTGACAACAGCATGAACTTGCTTTCCACTAGAATTTGATGAAATATTCAGATTGTTGACATAGAACTTATATCCTGGACCAGTCTGAGCGGCTGCCTTCTCTTTGGCTTTATCTGCGGTTTCTCCTCCCATAAGAAGAAACAAGAAAACAAAAAGCAAAATAACGCCACTGCCACCAATCCAAAATTCCATCTTTGGCCTTGCCAAAATGAGCTGTAGTTTATTTGTGACTCGTCCATTGCGGCTCTGACAGATGCAGATGTTAGCGAACGGTAAAGCCAGATGAGAAACAATATAATCGCGATATATATAAGTAATTCCAAACCAATACTCACAGGTTTAAGTTTTAAATATGCAAGAAGCAAGTCGAAAGGAAACAACAAAGGTATTAGCAGCATGATTCCCAAAAAGCAGGCAATCATAAAAGCTGTAAGCATGGAGATAATTCTCGCAGCCTTGAGACTCCCCTTTAAGAGGAAGATTCCCGCCACCACGGCGAAAATATTAAAGCTTGATTGATAGCTTCTTGAGTTTGCAATACAGTAAATCATGTACCCTATGTCGGCAAGCCCAACTATAACAAGAACCCATCCAGCTCTTTTTAAAATCTTTCGATAATCAGCCATTGTTTCCCTCGATTTCACTATGCTCAATCCCGCTGATGTTGGATTATAAATATGTTTTCTTAATCACAAGAGCAAGGATAATAATATTTCGATAGGAGTGCAAGAACTCAATTATGTAATTACCCGCAAAAACGGTATGCATTTTTATGTCTTGGTGACTGTTACTGGCTAAACTATCGGTTTCAACAATGGGAACAGCACTACGTCTCTGATGCTCGTCGCGCCCGTCAATATCATTACAAGCCGGTCTATTCCTATCCCAAGTCCCCCCGCTGGCGGCATCCCGTACTTCAACGCCGTCACAAAATCATGGTCCATCGTCGCCATCGTCTCTTTTTGTCCCCGAAGCTGCTGACGGAAGTTCTCCTCCTGCACCGCCGGGTCATTCAATTCTGTATAGGCGTTTGCCAGTTCCATCCCGGCGATATACATCTCGAATCGTTCCGCAATCTCCGGCTGTCCCTTCTTTCGCTTCGTTAAGGGACACAACGCCGCCGGATAATCAATTACAAACGTCGGATTATTCAAATGCTCCTCAACCGTCTGTTCAAAAACCTCGTTAATTACCACCGCGTCGTCCATATTCTTATGCTCAATCTTCAGCGACTCCGCTTTTTTGCGAATACTCCCTATATCCGTTATCTC
The DNA here is from genome assembly GCA_003170415.1 of Phycisphaerales bacterium. Lineage (GTDB taxonomy): Bacteria > Planctomycetota > Phycisphaerae > Sedimentisphaerales > Anaerobacaceae > Fen-1362. The sequence goes on from PMZJ01000026.1 coordinate 174,927, forward strand.
GCACCCTGCGTATTCTTTCAAAAGCTCCGCGTATTTCGCCCGCCTCCAGGGCCGTGCAAAATCAACGCTCTTTTCGCCGAAATGCGTTTTGCTGTCCTTGCAGTATTTCTCCACCAGAAGACAAATCAACTCTTCCGTCAAATCCATCATAACATTGTAGTCGGCATACGCCTGGTACAATTCCAGCATCGTAAATTCCGGGTTATGCCGCGTGCTCAGCCCCTCGTTGCGGAAGTTGCGGTTTATCTCGAAAACCTTCTCCATACCGCCCACAAGCAATCGCTTCAAAAACAGCTCCGGCGCAATCCTCAAAAATAAATCCATATCAAGCGAATTATGATGCGTGATAAATGGCTTCGCCGCTGCCCCGCCTGCTATCGTCTGCATCATCGGCGTCTCAACTTCCATAAACCCGCGGCCCGTCAAATACTCCCGCACCGTCCGCAGAATCGCGCTTCGCTTCCTGAATAATTCCATCACTTCCGGGTTCGCCCAAAGGTCAACGTATCGCTGCCTGTATCGCAAATCTATATCCGCAAGCCCGTGCCATTTCTCCGGCGGCTGCATCAGCGATTTGCTCAAAAGAACAACCTCGTCCGCCCATATCGTTATCTCGCCCGTCTTCGTCTTACCCAAGCCGCCCGATGCCCCGATTATATCCCCAAGCTCAAGCAGCTTCACAAAACTCCACTTCGATTCCAGCAAGCTCTTGCTCAAGCCAACCTGTATCGTCCCTGAACTGTCTCTCAATGTAATAAATATCAGCTTGCCGATATCTCGCAGTAAAATTATCCTCCCCGCGCATTTTGCTCTTTGTTGTTCGTCCTCTGTCTTCTGTCCTCCGTCTTCTGTCTTCTGGTCTCTGTATCGCGTCTTTATCTCTGCCGCCGGCTCTGCCCCCTCATACCGCCCGCCGTATGGGTCTATACCCATTTCTTTTATGGCATTCAACTTCCCCTCGCGGGCCTGTTCAATAAATGCATGTCCGCCGGAATGCGTTCGTTGTTTGTTATTCTGTTTTCCGTCTTCTGTCATCTGTCCTCTGTCTTCTGTTTTTTACTTTTACCTTTTTACTTTTTGCTTATATCCGCCTGTTCTCTTATCAGCTTGCTCTTTATCACTAATATCCCCGTCTCTAACTGCGGGTCAACCTCGACGGTCTGGGCAATCGTGTGTTTCTTCAAAGGCGAATTGGCGTCGTCGTGCCCGGCGTTCACAAGAACGTCGTTGTCTCGCTGCAGCTCGAACATCTTGCGAAACTCATCACTTCGCAGCGACACCGCAACGTCCGGCCCAATGCCCCAGTCATTTTTGTTTTCTTTCTTCGCTTCGTCCTGGCTCTTTATCTTCTGACCCGAAGGCAGATACCAGTTTGCCATCGTGTATTTCAACTGCGAACCCTCGCCCGGATACGTCGATATCCCCTGCACAACACCTTTGCCGTGTGTCCGCTCCCCTACTAATGTCGCCCGCTTGTGCGACGGGTCATTAAGGGCGCCCGCGACTATCTCCGATGCGCTTGCCGAGCCGGCGTTAATCAGCACAACCATCGGGTAGTTCGGATGTGTCCCCCTCCTGTGCGCCGTCGCGTATGATGGTATCCCGAACCGCGACCGCGTTATAACTATCAGCCCGTCATCTAAAAATTCGTCCGTCACGTCAACCGCGCTGTCGAAGAAACCGCCGGGATTAAACCGCAAATCCAGAATCAAGCCGCGCATCCCAGATGCCTCCAGCGACTTCAACGCCGCCTCTGTATCCGCCGCAGTCGTCTCCGCAAAACTCGTCAGCTGAATGTACCCTATCTTGTCCTGCTCATCAACCATCCGCAGCCATTTGCCTTCGCCCGTCCTCTGCAATCCCCTAAGCGTAGGAACCACAATCTTGGCGCGAGTCAGCGTTATGTCATGCGTCTGTTTTTTGCCGTTGCTGCGAATTGTCAGCGTAACCTTCGTCCCCGCCGGACCTTTTATACGGCTTACCGCGCACGAAAGCGGCACATCTTTCGTAGGCATACCATCAACTTTTTCTATCACGTCTCCAACGTCAATGTCCGAGTTGTACGCTGGGGTATCAGGCAGTAAGCTCCCAACCGTAAGCTGTCCGCTTTGCCTCGATATTTCTATGCCTATCCCCGTAAACTCATTTGTCATCTGCTGTTCAAATTCCGAAACATCTCTCGGCCAGACCAGAATCGTATAAGGGTCAAGCGTCAAAAACGATGCCTCTGAAAACTGAGCGATTACAACCCCCTCAGGCATCCTGGCGGTTGTCAGGTTTAACTCCAAAACTTTCTCGAATGCCGATATAAAGCTGTCTTTGCTCCCACCCTCGGGCCAGTTATTTACTTCATCTTCCAGCGAAGCCATCGCCAAACCAAACGCCGCTATCGCGTTGGCATCCGGCTTGAAATCCTTGAAACTTTCCCCCAGCATCGCCACCCGGCTATTCGGTTCGGTTTTGCCCTCTTCAATAACGTTGGTGTCGCTTTCAGTGCCGGGCAGGCACACATGATAATAGCCGCAGAGTGCGCCAAGTGCCTCTTCAATAATATCAGTACCGCCTTCAGGGCTGGGTATTAGCGTTCCGGACGGGGCAGCCGATGCTGTCCCGCCGACATTCGCGTCCCGCACCGACGTCAGCGTCCCTACCACGTCCGCAAGCAATCTGCATCGCTGAATCCCCTTCGACGCCATTTCGCGGTAGTCAATCTTGCTTATGTAACGAAAACTCAGCTCGTCAACCGCCCGAACAAATATCCGCCTCTTTACGCTCTCCATCCGCTGCTTGCCCGTCTCGCAGGGACTATCCTGAAACGAACCCGCTATCTCCGCCTTGGTTATCAGCTGCTCCGCGTAATCTGAGTACGTCTTGTTGTTCGGCTCAAGAGCGGCAAGCCAGCTGTAACACACCATATACGCGTCAAGCCACTTGCCCTTCAGTTCATACGCCGCCGCGTCCGCCTTGGCCCTTACAATCGCGTCCAGCAAACACGGCTCATTCAATAACTTCTGCTTCTGCTGCTCATCCGCGAATTCCATCGTCCGAACTACCGCAGCTAATATCGCAGTAGGCCCGTTCGGCTCATTTGAGTCGTTGGCGTCGTTGCTGTCCGTGCCTTTTCTCCCGACCCCGCGGGGCGAAATCAGCCGTTCAAACTTCGCCATTTCCTCATTGTATGCAACCTCTCGCTGCGCCTGCCGGCTCTTCTGCATCTGCTGCCACTGAGCCACTATATCATTCAACTCTTCGACCGGCTTCCACCCCCTTTGAACGCCGCCCGACGCCTCTATTACCTTGCCCGCCTCGTCAAACTTGCCCTTATCAATCAGCCCACAGGCCAGATCAACAACACCACGTTCGCTGTTGAAGTCAGTCGCCGTGGACGCAATATCGCACGGCTCCCCAACTTCCGCCGCCCGATTAATCTCCAGGCCATACGGCGCAGCCCACAAACATATCGCCGCCGCGCAAAATCCAATTATTATCATCGCGGGCCATAAAGCCCGCGACCTCATCCAAAACCCGCGATTACTCTGCATTCTTCACTCTTTCAGTAGTTAAAATGGGCGTCCTGACTTCTGCCGATGAATCAACAGATGCCCATCTTAATAATCAATCATAAATTTATGGTGAGCTTGTTCATCCTAAGCTTGCCTGCCCTCGAATGTCGTTATCGGGGGTCGAAGGAGTCGAACCATCATAAATTGAAAAATGCCTTACAGACACTCGCCCGCCTTGCCCGCGCATCCCAGCACGTGCAGCTTGTGCTTTACCATCGCCTTTATTGCGTCTCTGGCCGGTCCTAAATACTTCCGTGGGTCAAACTCGCTCGGCTTCTCCGCGAATACCTGCCGAATCTTGGCCGTCATCGCCATTCGCAAATCCGTATCTATATTAACTTTACAGACCGCGAGTTTGGAGGCCTCGGTTATCGCGGCTTCGGGGACGCCCATTGCGTTCGGCATCTTGCCGCCGTATTTGTTAATCAGGTCAACGAATTCCTTCAAAACCGTGCTCGACCCGTGCATAACTAACGGGAAACCCGGCAGCAATTTCTGAATCTCTTTTATACGGTCAATCGCCAGCTTCGGCACGGTCTTAAACTTGTATGCCCCGTGGCTGGTTCCTACCGCGACCGCTAATGAATCAACGCCGGTCTTTCCGACGAATTCCACCACCTGCCTGGGGTCTGTCAGGTGCTTTTCGACATCGTCAACGCCGCCGACGTGCTCCTCGATGCCGCCAAGTTGCCCAAGTTCCGCCTCAACCACGACCCCGTGTTTGTGTGCGTATTCTACTACTTCCTTTGTCATCCTGATGTTCTCTTCAAAAGGGAACTTCGAGGCGTCTATCATCACCGACGTAAACCCGTCATCGACGAACTGCTTGCAGCACTCGAAGTTATCGCCGTGGTCAAGGTGCGTCGCGATTGGAATATCCGGGTTTTCCTTCACCGCCACGTTCATTATTGCGGTCAAATAGCTGTTGCTCGCGTATTCGCGGGCGCCCTTAGAGACCTGCAGAATCAGCGGGGCCTTCTCCTCGGCTACCGCCTCTATGATACCCTGCGTGATTTCCATATTGTTGACGTTGAACGCCCCAACCGCGTAGCCGTGCTTATAGGCCATCTCAAACATCTTTTTCGTTGTTACCAATGGCATAAAAATCTCCTTAGTTTTTAATTTTTAGTTCTTAGTTTTGAGTTTGGTAGTATAACGCCGAGCGACGCTAATTTCAAACCAATTTGTAAGCCTAAGAGGAGGAAGATTTTTTGTTTTAACCATTCCCGCAAGGGACGCCTCCCGAAAGGGATGGCCAAGCCCATTTCGGCGGGATTTGGCCACAAACCCCGGCAAGCTATAGGACGGTAGCGTCTTAGCGGCGGAAAATTATGGTTAAAATTCTCTGTGCTCTATGAGCCATCAGCGGCTAAAATAAAGAGGTTGTTTGTTCCCGGCCTGCCCCGCGTAGTCCATTAGGGACGAAGCAGGGTGGCAAAAAAAGCTATGTGGCGAAGATAAATCGAATGGGCAAGGGATGCTGAAGATATTTTTGTGGCTGCGATACCTTAGGAAGAGGAGGATGGTGTTGCTGAGTATCGCGGCGGTTGCGCTTTCGACGGCGCTGCTGATAGTAGTAGCCAGCTTATTCAACGGGTTTATAAACGCATTCGAGCAGAGTGCGGTTGACGGTATGGGCGATATTGTTTTGTCGCCTGGGAAGAATTTTGCGGGGTACGCGGAGCTTGAGAAGCGATTAGAGGGGATTAAATCGGTAGAGGCGGCGACGGCGACGTTGTCTGCGCAGGGGCTTTTGCATTTAGGCAGGGGCAACGTTCGGGCGGTTGAGATTTGGGGTATTGAGCCGGCAAAATTCGGGAAGGTGACGGCGTTTGATAAGTCGCTGCTGAGGGGAAAAAAGACCCCAGATACAAGACCCCAGACACAAGACCACCAAATTGAGGGTTATGTGGGAATAGGGGTATTGGCGGAACCGAATGAACAGACCGATGAGTATGACGTCAACGGTGCGGAAAGAATGATTGGACAACAGTTCGTAATTACGACTGGCTCGACTTCGCTCACCACAGGTGGTTCGACGACTGAAGAAAAGAACGAAGGGCAACAGTTCAAGAGGAAGACCATACAGTTTACGATGGCGGACGCTGTATTTACGGGGATTTATTATTTTGACAGCCGATTAGTGTATTTGCCAATAGAGCAGTTGAGCAGGACGATTTATCCGGGTTCACAGGAGCCGGTCGCGGGACGTATTCAGATTAAACTTCGCAAGGGCGCTGACGCGGAGGTTGCGATAGCGGAGATTCGCGGCGTGTGGAAGGTTTTCGCGTCGGAGAAACTCGGCTGGGAGGATTATGATATTAGAACAGCGGCGATAGAGACGTCGAGGCAGATGCAGAGCCGGTTTGTGGCGGAGATTCGCAAGCAGATGGGGGTTTTGCTTTTGATATTCGGGGTGGTGAGCTTGAGCGCGGTGCTATTGATATTCTGCATATTTTATATGATTGTGGAGACACGCCGGAAGGATATCGCGATAATGAAAAGCTGCGGGGCCGACAGCGGGTCTATCGCATTGATATTTGTCGGATTTGGCGCGTTTGTGGGCATACTTGGGACGCTGTTAGGGACCGCGGCCGGGTACATAGTTACAAAGAACATCAACGAGGTTGAGGGCTGGATAAGGGTCGCGTTCGGTTTGAAGCTGTGGAAGGCAAGCGTTTATATGTTCAGCAGGATACCGAGTGAGGTCTATTGGCAGGCGGTATGGTGGATAGTTTTGTCGGCGATATTGGGAGCGGCGATTGGCGCGGTTATACCTGCGTTGTCGGCGGCGCTGACGCGGCCGGTCAAAGTTCTCAGGTACGAATAGGAATTTGGAATTGTATAAACTGATATTGGCATTTCGTTATCTTTATCGCAGGCGAATTAGTTATCTTGCGCTTGCGGCAGTTGCGCTATGCGTGTTCATCGTTGTGGTAGTTATGACCGTGATGGACGGGCTGGTTGGGGATTTCAAGGAGAAGAACCATAATTTCACGGGCGACTGCGTTGTGGGGACTGAATCGCTTGTCGGGTTTACGTATTACGAGGACTTTGCGAGGATTGCGGAGAAAGCAAATTACGTTGAGGCGGTGACGCCTGTGATTAAGAGTTATGCCCTTGTTGGCTTGGAGGGTTCGGGGCGGAATATCGGTGTGGAATTGATGGGTGTTGAGGCGGCGAGCTACAGCAGGGTAACGGGTTTCGGGCGGACGCTGTATTATCATAAAGGCGACGCATCGAAGGCGTTTAATATAAAAAGCGACGCGAATCTTCCCGGTTTTGTAATCGGTGCGGACCTGTGGAGTATGCGAGATGAAAAAGGCGAGTATTATCATGCCCCAAACCCTGATGCGACGGCGTTGTCTGCAACTTGCTTTCCGCTGACGGCGAAAGGCGCACTGGCCAAGGCGGGGACGGACGTGGTGAATACGAAGACGTTTTATTTCAGCGATTGTTCGCAAAGCGGGCTGGCGAGGGTGGATGGGTCGATTATTTATCTGCCTTTTACAGAGGCGCAGGCGCTTTGCGGGATGACTGAGCCGGTGGCGAGGGCATCGTGGATTCATATCAAGTTCAAGCAGGGGACAAACATCGAAGAAGGATGCCGGCGGGTTCGCCAGATGTGGGAGAAGTTTTACGATGAGCATAAAGGGAAGGATAATGCGGAGTTGCTTTCGCAGGTGAGCGTGCGGAGCTGGAAGGAGCACAGGCGAGAAAGCATCGCGGGGATGGAGAAGGAACAGGCGATGCTGATGATGATGTTCGGGCTGGTGGGGCTGACGACGGTGTTTATTGTTTACGTGGTCTTCTATATGATTATCAGTCACAAGACCAAGGACATTGGCATACTCAAGAGCATAGGGGCATCGTGCGGCGACGTGATTGTTTTGTTTTTGGGTTTCGCGGCGGGACTCGGTATTGCTGGTTCGGCAGTCGGTGTCGCAGGCGGGATACTGTTTTTGCGAAATATAAACAGGATAGAGGGCTGGTTGTTTGAACGGTTCGGTTTTCAGTTGTGGGACCGGACGATTTACGCGATAGGCGAGATACCGCATCGATTAGATTTGACGATGTTGGCGGTGGTTACGGGTTGCGCTATTTTGGCGTGTTTGGCGGGCGCGGCATTGCCGAGCGTGAGCGCGGCGAGGGCCAGGCCGGCGGATGTTTTACAGGTGAGCCAGTTATGAGTAAAGATGGATTTATAATAGAGGCACAGGGTATTCATAAAACGTACCGGATGGGCGCGGCGCAGGTGCAGGTTTTGAAGGGGGCCGATATCGCGGTCAAGAGGGGTGAGTTTGTGGCGATAGTCGGGGCGTCGGGCAGCGGCAAGAGCACGCTGCTGCATATACTCGGAGCCCTTGACAGGCCTGATAAAGGGGTGGTGCGGTTTGAGGGGCGGGACCTGAGCGAGATGAGCGGAGGTGAGTTGAACGAATATCGCAATAAAATGATTGGGTTTGTCTTTCAGTTTTATCATTTATTGGACGAATTAAATGTGCTGGAAAACGTTATTTTGCCCGCGATGGTGCCTGCGGGGATAATTGGATGGCTGTCGAAGCGGGCAGGCGTGAAAAAGCGAGGGCTGGAGCTGCTGAAAGCGGTTGGCCTTGAAGAAAGGGCGACGCACAAGCCGTATCAGTTATCGGGCGGGGAGCGGCAGCGGGCGGCGATAGCGAGGGCGCTGGTCAATGAGCCGAGGTTGCTTTTGGCGGACGAGCCGACAGGTAATCTTGACTCTGCGACGGGAAATGGTATTCTGGAGCTGCTGGAAAGGTTGAATCGTGCGGGTCAGACGATAGTTATGGTAACGCACGATGAAAGGGTTGCGAAGCGGGCCGGGCGGACAATAACGCTGGCGGACGGCAAAGTAAAATAGTTAGTAAGTGCACCCCTGCCAACGACTTGCAGGGGCAGGCAAGAGCATAAGTCACAAGTAAAAGATAAAAGGGGCGACGGTGAAGTTATGGCGTTGAAGATTTGGCTTGGCGATAAACTTGTTGATGAGCAGGACGCGAGGATATCCGTCTTCGACCACGGGATGCTTTACGGAGACGGTGTATTCGAGGGGATACGGATTTATAACAAGAGGATATTCGAGTTTGAAGCGCATATCACGCGTCTTTACAACTCGGCGAAAGGGATTCGTCTGGAAATACCGATGAGTCGGGGAAAGCTTATCGAGGCGACACAAAAGACCGTTGAGGCCAACGGGGTCATCGACGGATATATTCGACTGGTTGTTACCCGCGGGGTGGGGTCGCTGGGGATTAATCCATTTACCTGTGAGATGCCGATGGTTTTCATTATCGCGGACAATATCCAGCTGTACCCGCAGGAGCTTTACGAGACGGGGATGAAAATAATCAGCGCGACGACGGTGCGCAATCATCCGCTGGCGATACCGCCGCAGATAAAGAGCTTGAATTACCTGAATAATATTCTGGCCAAGATTGAGGCGCTGGATAACGACGTCCCCGAGGCGGTAATGTATAACCACGAGGGATACGTCGCTGAGGCGACGGGCGACAACGTGTTTACGGTGAGGAAGGGCGTTGTTTATACGCCACCCGCCGAGGCCGGGGGGCTCGAGGGGATAACGCGTGAGGTTGTGATTCGTCTGGCGAAGAAAGAAGGTATAGAGGTAATCGAGAAGAACCTGACGAGGTTTGATTTGTATATCAGCGACGAGGTGTTTTTGACGGGTACCGCGGCGGAGGTCATCGGCATCGTGGAGATAGACGGCCGAGTAATCGGCGACGGTAAGCCGGGTCCGGTCACGAAACAGTTAAGGGACAAGTTCTTCCGGTACGCACACGGAAAGGAGAAGTAGCCCCCGCGTCTTGTTGTCGCAAGACAGCAACGGGGACTGCGGGTCGGCGCAATGCAATCATCGACACAAACAGGTGGTCGTTCACTTCATTGTTTTTCCATTATCGAAGAAGAACTTACGCGGGTGAAGGCGCTTATTGAGGGGGATTTGTCTGATTGCAGTGAGCTGGTTAGTGGTATGGCTGCCTGTGTGAATGCCGGGCAGGGCAAGATGATAAGGCCCGGGCTGGTTTTGCTTTCGGGACGGCTGTGCGGGGCAATTACTGAAAAACATATACGAGCGGCGGCGATTTACGAGATGATACATAACGCGACGCTGCTGCACGACGATGTTATTGACGATGGGCAAAGCAGGCGAGGGGTGCCGACGCCCAACGCTCTTTATGGTAACGAATCGGCTGTTTTATTGGGAGATTTTCTGCTCGGCAAGGTCATCAGGATGTGCGTGGGGCTGGGAGACCGGGTGTCGGAAATAATAGCCGTGGCGTCGATGCGGACCTGCGAAGGGGAGCTTAGACAGATATCACAAAGGGGTAACTGGTCGCTTAGCGAGCCGGAATATATCGAGATAATAGCCGGAAAGACGGCAGCGTTGTTCGAGGGGGCTTGTGCGACGGGGGCGGTGCTTGCGGGAGCCGGCGAATCGACGGTGCAGGCGCTGGCGGCTTACGGGCGCAATACGGGTATCGCATTTCAGATTACCGATGATTTGCTTGATTTGGTCGGGGAGCAGGACAAGACAGGCAAGCCGGTCGGCAGCGATCTCGAACACAGCAAGCTGACGCTTTCGCTGATACATTTTCTAAAAACCGCGGGCGAAGCAAATAAGCAAAAGGTAAAGCAGATTTTGTTGTATAAAACCGGGGACGCCGAGAGGATGGAACTGCTGGAAAAGTTGAATTCCCGCAAGAGTATCGAATACTCGAGGAAGCGAGCGGAGGAGTTTGTCGGGCAGGCGATTGCGGCGATAGCTGGGGTTGGGGATAACAGGGGCAGTAAGTTGCTTGTTGATACAGCGAGATTTATCGTTGGGCGGACGGCCTGATAGGTCTAATGATGTGAAATGAAAAAGGCCGGCTTGTTTAAGCCGGCCTTTTTGTTTTTGAACACAGAGAAGCTGTTTTTAGAATTTGTACTTTATGGTCAGGTCTGCCCATGTAATGTCATGGTTCGGAGCAACGCCCGTCGCGCTATCTTCCATAGTAATCTGGTGATATACGCCCGGCGTAAAGATGAAGTTGCTGCCGAGGTCGAAGTCGGTCGAGACACCAAAAACGAAATCAGTCCAGTCACTGCTGGTATAGTTACCATTTGGTCTGGGGTCAATGCCGTCGTTCCACACCAACTCTGTATGGAAGTCGAGATTCTGCTTGGGAATTTCAGGAGTGATATTCTCAAGCGGCAGGGCATAATTGAGCATAAAGACGTGGGCCCAGCCGGAGGCCGTGCCGCCGTTCGCGTTTCTGTCGCCAACTATCGTATTGTCATTCGAGGGCCACATCTTGATGATGCAGTAAGCGGGGACCAGCCCTTTTACGCCCGTGATGTTCGGCCAAGCCAGCAGGGCGTTGAGTTCCTGAAGGTCGATAGAAGATTCGGAGTTGGTTGCGCTCATACTGGGATAGTTGTAATAGACGTAGCTAACTTTGTAATCGGTTTCTAAGGCATCCCCAGCAGAAAGCTTGTTTTGATAGAACAGCGTGTAATCCCATCTTTGTTCGTTGCTGTAACCCAGCATGTCGGGGTTGTGTCCGGTTCCATTGGCCCAATGCCCTTCGACACTTAGACCAAAGCCGGAACCAAACAGGTCGAGGTCGATAAAGGGATTGCTACCACTGTGGTGTCCCCAAGTTTCGAATCCGCGCCAGACATGCATAGTGTCATATTTGTAGCCGATGTCGCCGTGGAGGTCGCCTTCCTGGGCGAGAACAGGGGCAACCATGCCAAACAGAACCACAGCAATTAACAAAACCATTTTTTTCATTTCTTTCAACTCCTTAAAAAAAGTACCTTCATATATTTTACTATACTTATCGTCCGTTCCATCGGCAACGCACCGAGGGCAATAGAGCAGTATATCAACACTGATAAGGTGGGCAAGTATTTTTTTATTTTTTTTGCGTGCCTCATAAGAAAAACCCTATTTTTATCCATGGGACGCTACAAACGGCTGTTTTATAGGTCTATGCCTTTAATATTTTTACTTTAGTTATTTACGTTGTCAAGGAAATTACCATTTTCCTGTTTTTTTTGCTTCTGCCTTGGGGAAGCTTTTCAAGGGAGCAGTGAATTTTTTGAGGTCTTCTTCAGGCAGTTCGTAGTCGGTAAGTTTTCCAGACATAAAGGCGTCGTAGCCGGAGAGGTCCATAAGGCCGTGTCCGCTGTAGCTGAACAGGATGACCTTTTCTTTGCCTTCTTCTCTGGCTTTTATGGCCTCGTCGATGGTCGCGGCAATGGCGTGGCTGGTTTCCGGGGCGCAGATAAACCCTTCTGTTTTTGCCCAGGTCAAGGCCGCCTGATAACATTTGGTTTGTGGATAGGCCTTTGGCTCAAGAAGCCCTTCGACGATGGCCTGGCAGACAAGCGGAGCCATACCGTGGTAGCGTAGTCCGCCTGCGTGAATGGGTGCCGGGATAAAGGAATGTCCGAGCGTGTACATTGCCAACAGTGGTGTTGTGCAGGCGGTGTCGCCGAAGTCGTAGGAGAATGGGCCACGTGTCATTGTGGGGCAGGAGGTCGGCTCGATGGGCATAATCTTGATATTTGCGCCGTTGATTTTGTCGGTGACGAAGGGGAAGGAAAGCCCCGCGAAGTTGGAACCGCCGCCCGCGCAGCCGATGACGATATCGACGTTCTTTTCGCCTGCGAGTTTGAGCTGCTTTTTGGCTTCGAGGCCGATGATTGTCTGATGGAGCATAACGTGGTTTAAGACGCTTCCAAGCGCATAGCGTGTTTTACCGGCGGGGTCTGTGACGGTTTGCTCGATTGCCTCGCTGATGGCGATACCTAAGCTGCCTGGGGTGTTTGGCATTTCGGCGAGGATTTTTCTGCCGGCGTTTGTTTCGTTGCTTGGGCTTGCGACGCAATTAGCGCCCCAGACCTGCATCATAAGTTTTCTGAAGGGTTTCTGGTCGAAGCTGATACGGACCATAAAGACCTTGCATTCGAGGCCTATGATCTGGCAGGCAAAGGCAAGGGCGCTGCCCCATTGTCCTGCGCCTGTTTCGGTGATGAGTCGTTTGATGCCGAACTGTTTGTTGTACCAGGCCTGCGGGACGGCAGTATTTGGCTTGTGGCTGCCCGGGGGGCTGGTGCTTTCGTCTTTGTAATATATACGGGCCGGGGTTTTGAGGAATTTTTCGAGGTAAACGGCCCTTCGCAGCGGTGCGGGCCGCCATCTGTAGAGGATATCGAGGACTTCCTCGGGGATATCAATCCAGCGTTTAGTGCTGACTTCCTGCTCAATGAGGTTCATCGGGAAGACCGGGGCCAGCATTTCGGGGCCGATGGGCTTTCCATCGGGGCCCAACGGCGGCAACAGCGGGGTGGGCAGGTCAGCGGCGAGGTTGTACCATTTGCGGGGTATGTCTTTTTCTTTCAGATGAATCTTAATGTCCATTTTTTTTCTCCAAGTCGAATTGCGATTGTATTTAACCAACTTATAAGGCCTTTATTGCTAAAACATTAGGGCGTATCTGTCAAGGAAATTTATTCACGTTTTTTGGGGCTTTGAGCCACAAAGACAAGAAGGTTTTTAGACGCTGACCTGTCCTCCTGCCGTAAGGCGTCCCTTCACGGGAGAAATGACGCATAATAGCTTAAGACATACTATTAAGATAAACTTAGTGGGAGGGCTGACTGGAATTGTAGCGCAGAACCAAATAAAAGTCGACCAATGTCAATAAAATATACTGCTTGTAAGATTAGCTTTCTCAAATACTTAGCATCGAACGCTCAAACCGCGAGAAAATTTATGTGTAAATGATGCTTGACAAAAAGACAAGCATGCTTTACAATGCCAGCACTATGAATAACAAACCAAATATTCCTGAAAAACTGATACCCGGGAAAAATTATTCTTTCTGGGCTGACATGAAAGTGAACGGCTGGATGACAGCGGCAATACTGGCAGCCTTCGTGAGCGATATGCTGTTGCACAGCAATGCCCCCAGGTTGTTTCACCTTCACGAGCAAGATTGGCCAGTTGTGTTCGGATTGTTGCATCCTCATGCCGAAGACTGGCCGATCGTGATACGGGTGATTATCGAACTGGTTCCTGTGCTCATGAGTCTGCTTTGGGTGCGGAGTGTCGCGAGATGGATTCGCGGCATGGACGAATTGCATCGCCGTATAACGCTTGAAGCATGTCTCTTTGCAGTCATCGGGACTCTCCTTGCCGTTACAGTTTGGCATCGCCTGGATAAGGCGGGCGTTCTCGAAGCCGTTTTCCAGCCGCCCTCTCCGCCTCTTGAGCATTGGGATTTCCGCCAATTGGCGCATTTGGATATCAACCAGTTTGTGCTGACCATTGTGTTGCTCTGGTTGTTTTACTTTCTCGGCCATTCAATCTTGAACCGCCGCTACAAATGAAAAATAAATTACGCGAATTGCGTGCGGCCCGGGAATGGTCGCAATCGGATTTGGCCGACCAACTCGGCGTCTCGCGGCAAACCATAAATGCTATCGAGACGGAGAAATATGATCCGAGTCTGCCGCTGGCTTTTAAGGTGGCGCGTCTGTTTAAGAAACCTATTGAAGAAATTTTTGAAGATACCGAGAAATGAAAAACTTTACTCCCACACTAATCCTGTTGTTAATCCTGTCTCTGAATTGCTCTGCGGCAGATAATTCTCCAACCCTTGACCTTTCCGGCAACTGGTCGGGAGCGATAAATGTCGGTGCAATCAAACTCCGGCTCGCACTCAAGATTACACGCACGAACGCCGGGTTTGTCGGCACGATGGACAGCATAGACCAGGGCGCAAACGGCATCCCGATTTCCAGCATCCAGTTTCAGAAACCGGCAGTGGTGCTGGAGATAAAAACCATTGCCGCCAGATTCAACGGCGTCCTCGCGGATGACGGCCTAGAGATGTCTGGCCAGTGGAATCAAGGCGGGCAGTCATTCCCGCTCGCGTTCCGGCGAGTGGAAAAACCTCTGAAGTTAAATCGCCCGCAAGAACCGAAGATGCCTTATCCGTACCGTGAGGAACTCATTACCTTCACGAACAGCAAAGCGGGAGTGAAACTTGCTGGCACACTGACGTTGCCCAAGGAAGGGGACCACTTCCCGGCAGTTGTGCTTATCACCGGATCGGGCGCGCAAGACCGTGACGAATCACTGATGGGACACAAACCTTTTCTCGTGCTTGCAGATTTTCTAACACGTCAAGGCATTGCCGTTCTACGTCTCGATGACCGGGGTGTCGGTGGTTCGACCGGCAACCTGATGACTTCGTCCGATGAGGATTTGACCGAAGATATTCTCACCGCAGTCGCTTGGCTAAAACAGAGGAGTGATATTGACACAAGGCACATTGGCTTGATCGGTCACAGTGAAGGGGGGATCATCGCGCCGCTGGCGGCGGTGCGCACGCCGGAAATTGCATTCATTGTGCTTATGGCCGGGCCGGGCGTGCCGATGGATGAGCTATTGCAAACGCAGGCGGCGGAAATTGCTCGCGCCAACGGCTTGAACGAAGAATCAGTTTCTCTCTTTCGCCGGTTTCAATCCCGGGCTTTCGATATTCTTAAAAGCCAACCTGACGACCAGCTCGCAGAAAATATGTTGCGAGAACTATTAGATGAGGCCATTAAAAAATTTACCGTTGAGGAACGAAAACAATTAGGTCTGACTGATGCGGAGAACACCGGTCTAATCAAATTGATGTTGACCCCGTGGTTTCGCAATATGCTGGGCTACGCTCCAAATTCTACGCTCGTGAAAGTGCGTTGTCCCGTTCTTGCCATAAATGGTGAAAAAGACCTGCAAGTATCCTCCAAGGAAAACCTTGCTGGTATCGCCGCTGCATTGAAGGCCGGCGGCAATCACGATTTCCAAACCGTTGAGCTACCGGGCCTCAATCATCTTTTTCAAACCTGTAAAACCGGCCTGCCGGCGGAATATGGGGAAATTGAAGAAACGATTTCTCCGTCGGCACTAAAACTAATGGCGGATTGGATTAGGCAACGAACAAATCTGGATATATAATACACTGTAATCATGCCTTGAGCAAATACTTCTGGGAACAGGAAACACCGTACGTTCAGCATAGAGCCGACAACTGGAACAAAAACTGCGCCCTGTCCCACGATGACCAAATCACGATGCTCGTTCTTGCTGAGTTTGCCAAATACTGGCTGTGGCAGGAAAATTAAGCAATGGCATTGAAACAGATGACTAATCCGGATTGCACAAATCCAGGTCAGTTCCTCATTTCGGCTGCGTCTTAAAGGCCGATGCTTTTCTAATTGGGTCCTCTCGCAAAAACCTTGTCCATCTGTGTTCTTCTGTATTTTTAGCTTAAAAATGCTACTTAAACATACTTGGACAAACTTAGGCACAGTTAGACAGCGATAGGCAGCAAGCGTATAATGGCTGCAATGGTTTTGAGCAAAGATGAAAAGACGTTGTTTGGGAAGTCCGAGCAGGCAAGGATGTCTGCTGCTGCGCCGTTGGCGGTTCGGATGAGGCCGAGGACTCTGGATGAGTTCGCGGGTCAGGGGCATTTTATCGGTGAGGGGAAGCTGTTGCGGAGGATACTGGAAGCCGACGCGCTATCGAGCTTGATATTTTACGGGCCGCCTGGGGTGGGAAAGACGTCGCTGGCAATGGTGATTGCCAACCAGACGAAGGCGGAATTTCGATATATCAGCGCACCGGCGGCGAGCGTAAAGGATATCCGGGACGTGATAGCGGAGGCGAAAGACCGGTTAGCGTCGTCGAGTAAGCGAACCGTCTTGTTTATCGATGAAATACACCGTTTCAATCGGGCACAGCAGGACGTGCTTTTGGATGACGTGGAATCGGGGATAGTGATATTCATCGGGGCGACGACGGAAAACCCATTTTTCGCGGTTAATTCGCCATTGATAAGCAGAAGCACGGTGTTTCATTTCGAGCCATTGAGCGAAGATGATATTGTCGGGGTGTTGAAGCGGGCGATAGCCGACAAGGAGCGAGGGCTTGGCAAATATGAGATTGAGGCGGAAGACAAGGCGTTGAAATATCTCGCGACTGTATGCGATGGCGATGCGAGAAAGGCGTTGAATGCGCTGGAAGTGGGGGTTTTGTCGCAGAAGACAGTTAAAAAAGTAAAATTCGATTTACAGACGGCCAAGGACTCGATTCAGGGCAAGACAATCGATTATGACGGGACCGGCGATACACATTACGATTTGGCGAGCGCGTTTCAAAAGAGTATGCGTGGCAGCGACCCCGACGCGACGGTTTACTGGCTCGCCAGAATGATAGCGGGCGGGGAGGACGTGCGGTTTATCGCCAGAAGAATCGCGGTTTGTGCGGCGGAGGACGTGGGCAACGCGGACCCGATAGCGACGGTTTTGGCGGCGTCGGCGGTGCAGATAAGCGAATTTGTTGGGCTTCCTGAGGCGCAATTAGCATTGGCACAAGCGGCGATATATGTGGCGTGCGCACCGAAATCGAACGCCTCATCATCTGCGATTTGGACGGCGGTTGGCGACGTTCAAAATGAGAAAACCGTGGCGGTTCCCAAGCATTTGAAGGACAGTCATTATTCGGCGGCGAAAAAGATGGGCTTCGGGGCAGAATATAAATATCCGCACAGTTTTGAGGGCGGTTTTGTAGTGCAGGATTACCTGCCCGGTGATATAAAGAAGAAATACTACAAGCCCAGCGAGCGTGGATATGAAAAAAATATACGGGGTTATTTACAAAAGCTCGAAATACTGATAAAAGATAGTAAGGCCAAAGGGATTGAACGGCCGAATGGAGCAGGGTAACGGGTTAATGGAGTAGCGTAGTATGGACAAGGCGCAGTTGCGGCTGGAGTTGCAAAAGTGTCTGGCAGGTATATCGGCTGAGCAGCGGAAAGAGAAAAGCCGAAGGGCGTGTCGAAATCTGATAGCGACGCCTGAGTTTCAAAATGCCTCTACAATAATGATGTATATGTCGCTTCCGCACGAGCTTGATACGTCGGAGGCGATACTTTGTGCCTGGCAGTTAGGCAAGACGGTGGTTGTGCCGAAGGTTTCCTGGCAGCAGAGGCATATGATACCCGTGCAGATAAACTCATTGGAGACGGGTTTTTCGGAGGAGGTCCCGGGTTTGCGAAATCCGACAATAGGAGCGCCGGTTCCATTTGAGGATATTGATATGGTGGTGGCGCCCGGTCTTGGGTTTGACCGCAAGGGGAATCGGCTCGGGCGCGGGGGGTCGTATTACGACAGGTTTTTCACCAACAAGGAATTGAAGGCGCCGAAATGCGGTTTTGCATTTTCGGAGCAGGTTGTAGAAACGGTGCCGGTGACGGAGCACGACGTGCCGGTTGGTATGCTGGTTACCGATGAGGAAGTGCTGTATTTTGGCAAGGACAAGCAGGTATCCGGCGTCAAGGCCAAAAAGGCAAGAGTGAACAGGCAGGACAAATAAAAGGAGATTGAAATGGCTGTTTATCCGGGTGGTTACAATGAGCATCGTTCGGCTCAAATTCGCAGAGTTTTGTATATTTCGATAGTTGTAATTGTGGTGGGCGTTATCGTGATAGCGGGATATATTCTTTTGCGTAATCGAGGCGGTTCACAGGAGGTTGCGCCTGCGCAGGTGGATGGTCAGCCGGTATCGCCTGTTGCGCAAACAGAACCGGGCGTTGCAAAACCAGAAGTCGCAGCGCCGGTTACGATGGATGTCAACGGTTCGGCTATATCGGCGCAGATTGCCCAGGCGATGGAGCTGCTGAATCAGCAGCCCTCTAAAGTTATCGAGGCGAGGGACCGGCTTAATGAGCTTTTGCCCCTGGCGCAGGGACAGGAGCTTGTGTTTATCAAGGGGCAGCTTGCGTCCCTTGCGGACAAGTGGCTGTTCAGCAAACTTGTGTACCCCGAGGACAAACTGTGCGCAAGTTACAAGGTCAAGCCGGGCGATATGCTCTCGACGGTTGGCAAACAGCACAACGTGCCGTATGAGATTTTGATGCAGATAAATGATATCGCAAAGCCGGAGGCGCTTCAGGCGGGCTTGGTGATAAAGGTAATCAACGGGCCTTTCCACGCGAGGGTCTATCGCTCAACGTTTACGATGGATTTGTATCTGCAGAACACTTACGTGAAGAGTTTTCTGGTGGGGCTGGGCAAGTCGGGGATGGAAACGCCGATAGGGCGATGGCGTGTGAAAGAGGGCGGCAAACTGGTACAGCCGATTTGGACGGACCCTGTGAGTGGAAAGACGTATCATCCCGAAGACCCGGATTATCCGCTGGGTTCGCGGTGGATAGGCCTTGAGGGTCTTGAGGGAGCGGCAGTGGGCAAGATGGGTTTTGCGATTCACGGCACGAAGAACCCTGAGCAAATCGGGACACCTGGTTCTCAGGGATGTATTCGGCTGCACAACGGCGACGCGATACTGGTATATAACCTGATGATGCCGGGGCAGTCGCTTGTGGACGTGGTTGATTGACTGTTATTACCGCAGAGAAAAATGTAAAATAAAATCTGCGAACTCAGCAGTAAGAAGGAATCCGGCGTTGTGAGCCAGGGAACGGTCAAAAAGCATCGGAGGATAAAGCTATACGCACTGG
>PMZJ01000041.1 GCA_003170415.1 Phycisphaerales bacterium
ACCTCATAGCAGCCCTGCCATCTCCGCCCCCGGCGAGTGGCAGGGTTTTTCTTCATATTGGTTAGCCCCGAAGCCTGCTTCGGGGTCTGTCATTCCGCATTTGCCCGCCGTAGGCGGGCGAACCACGAACCAAATACCTTGACCAAATCCGTTTTTCTCGTATTATCTATCTCGTTCCAAACTTTGGAGATATATCGACTATGCCTAATGGTTACTCAGAACTGTCAAAAAATGACCTTCTGAAGGTTATACAAAAACTTGAATCCCGCAAGAAATATGGCCTTGTCTGGGATGAGGAGCGAACTAAAGAGCAATTCGAGAAAGAATCTGAAAACGCTCTGCCCGTTCTCAAGGAAGTCAAAGGCAGAGAAATCATCACTGACCCGGATAAACCAATTAATATTCTCATCGAAGGCGATAATTACCATGCCCTTTCAGTGCTGAATTATACCCACCAAGGCAAGATAGATGTTATCTACATTGATCCGCCGTACAACACAGGGGCTAAAGACTGGAAATACAGTAATGATTATGTGGATATAAATGACACCTATAGACATAGCAAATGGCTTTCTATGATGTCAAAAAGATTAAGGTTGGCAAAGAATCTGTTAAAAGATGACGGGGTATTGATTTGTGCGATAGACGAAAACGAACTTAACCGTATAGGTTTATTACTTGAGGATCTTTTCGGAAACTGTGAAATTCATTGTATTACGATAGTTCACAATCCAAGGGGTGTGCAGGGGAACAATTTTTCATACACACACGAATACGCATACTTTGTATTTCAAAAAGGATTGAAAATAGTTGGTCCAAGAAAAATCAAAGAGGACGACATTTATTGGAGCAATTTAAGAAACTGGGGTGGCGAATCTTTAAGAACCGATGCAAAAAATTGCTTTTATCCGATTATAGTTGAAAAGGACAATATTATTGGCTTTGGTGATGTACCCGAAGATGACTTTCATCCGGAAAAACAAACCATCGCAAAAGGAAGTAAACATTATGTTTACCCCATTGATGTAAAAGGAATTGAGCGAAAATGGAGATACGCAAGACAAAGCGTTGAAGAGGTTAAAGATTATCTGAGGACGCAAAAAAGGAATGGTGGGTACGAAATTGAGATAGGTAAGGATTTCGGCACAGTTAAAACTGTTTGGCAAGACAGGAGGTATGATGCAAACGAGTACGGAACCAAAATCGTCCGTGCGCTTGTTCCGGAAACCAATTTTGACTTTCCTAAATCCGTTTGGAATACGTATGATTGTATAGCTCCTATTTTATATCAAAAAAAGAATGCGACAATTCTGGATTTTTTTGCAGGTTCCGGCACGACCGCTCATGCTGTCATGATTCTTAACAAGGAAGACGGACAAGAAGGACACCGAAAATTTATCCTTTGTACGAATAACGAAAACGAGATTGCGCAAAAAGTTTGCCATCCGAGAATTAAAAAGGTTATTCAAGGGCATAAGGATTACCCCGATATTACAGGAATTAAATCTAATCTGAAATACTACAAGACTTCTTTCGTAAAGCGAACTATCAGCAAAGATACTTTGAAGATTCGCATTACCCAGGAATGTACCGAAATGCTTTGTCTTCGCGAGGGCATCTTTGACGAAAAAAAGAAGACGGCCGACTATCGCATCTTTGATCAAAATGGCCGAATAATGGCCGTTTATTATTCGCTTCAACGCGCACAACTTAAGGTTCTCAAGAAGGACCTCGACAAAATGAAGGGCAATAAAATCCTCTATTGTTTCACCCTTGATCCGCTGGGGCTGGATAAAACCGACTTTCAGGACTGGCAGGGTGTATCTTTAGAACCCATCCCACAGAAAATACTCGATGTGTACGAGAGCATCTATGAATATTAACTTAAAAGATTATCAGCAAACAGCCGTTGACCAATTAGTCGATGCCGTAAAGGCGCTTTTGAGTAAGGATGGGACGCAGAAGGTGTGCGTCTTTCAGGCGCCTACGGGAAGTGGGAAAACCTTGATGACCGCGAAATTTATCGAGGAAATCATAAAAGAATTGCCGGATGAAGACCTCTGCTTTGTTTGGGTTACTATAGGGAAAGGTAACCTGCATTTGCAAAGCAAGCACGCCCTCGAAAAAATATATACCGGTGCCCCTAGAGTATCGCTGGTCGAGCAAGAATTCACAGGTGGTCGTGAGCGTATCGTCAGAAATGAAATCGTCGTTGTTAATTGGGAAAAACTGCGTACCAAAGACCGGGCATCAGGTGATTGGAAGAATATCCTGATGAAAGATGGCGAAAAGATAAACTTCAGGGATGTTTTGACGAGAACGCGCGAACAGAGAAAAGTCATTCTTATTATTGACGAAAGTCATATCGGAGCGACCGCCGAACGGACAAATGAACTCCGAGACGAAATTGATGCCGATGTAATTTTAGAAATGAGCGCAACTCCAAAGATAGAGCCGAACTTGGTGGATGTTACAAGAGGTACGGCGAAGTTTGTTCTTGTTGAGCCGAAGGATGTTATCGATGCTGGTGTTATCAAGAAAGAACTAATTATCAATGAAAAGATTGACAAGATAGCCAAAGGCGAAAGCGATTCGCAGGAAGTTGTCTTGGAGTCGGCATACCAGAAACGCTTGGAGCTTAAGAAGCTTTTTGGAAAACAAGGCTCAAATATCAATCCACTTGTCCTTATTCAGATTCCCACCGCAGAGGCTGGGAAAGACAAAATTGAGGCCGTTAAGGCATTTATGGCCCGTAAAAGCATTACCGAGCAGAACAGGAAACTTGCTATTTGGCTTGCAGAGCAAAAATCGGAAACGCTTGACTGGATCGCAGAGCCGGACAATGAAATTGAGTTTCTGATTTTCAAACAGGCAATCGATACCGGCTGGGATTGCCCACGTGCCCATATACTCGTTAAGTTCAGAGAATCGCATAGCGAGACCTTTGAGATACAGACCGTTGGCAGAATATTGCGAATGCCCGAGTTAAAACATTATCCAGAAGAAGCATTGAATACCGGATATATCTATACAAACGTTCAAAGCATCATTGTCAAAAAAGAAGAATACAACCCGAACATAATTAAGCATCTTCGAGCTACTCGCAAGGAATGCTATCGAGACATCAAACTGCCCTCGTATTACAGATCAAGAGTTGATTACGGCGACATTACGTCGAGCTTCGACCCTGTCTTTGAACAAGTCGCCTGCGACTACTTTGGCGTAACAAATACAGAGTTCTTTGAGCAGAACAAAAAGATCATCGAGAAAAAAGGTGTCGTTCTTGACCTTAAGAAATACCAACAGGAGATCATCCAGGACGCAAAGGTTGATGCTAAATCCTTTGATGAATTAGAAGGCCTAATCAACTCCGAACAAAAAGCCCGCCTTACTATTGCCGGGAATGACCTTCAGGCATTATTTGAACAAATAATCAAAAACAATCTTGGTTCTTTCAGAAATGTCAAAAGGTCTGTGCCTAAGGTAAAAACTACCATTTACGTATGGTTTCAAAAATATCTCGGCTCAAAGGACTGGCCCGAAGAAGCAATGATGGTCCAAAAAATCTTCGTCCACAATGGCAATAGACTTGTCTTTGAGCGAATTTTGTCTAAAGCTATCGAGGAATATAGACCTCTCCGCGAAAAAGAAATCGAAAAACGCAGTGAGGCAAGCGAACAGTTCTATGATTTAGATATACCCTCAACTGCTTTCTATAATCAGCATACCGACGAATTAGTCCGGGCGAAGAAATATGTCTATGATCCTTGTTATTTAAGCATGGCCCGTACCAATCCCGAGAGCGGTTTTGAGCAGTTTTTAGAAGACAAGGCAAACAGCAAAAACATAATGTGGTGGTGGAAGAACGGCGAGAGCAAAAACGATTACTTCGGCATAAAGTATGAGTTCCCCAAAGGCATAATTCATACTTTCTACCCCGATTATTTAGTTCAGTTTGCTGATGGTAGAATAGGCATCTTTGAAACAAAAGACCAACGGGATCAAGACGGCAGCTCTTTTACCAAAGCCAAAGCCGAAAGGTTGCAGGCCTATATCAAGGAGCATAACAAAAAAGGCAGAAGACTTTTTGGCGGTATTGCGATTCAGGTCAACCGTATCTGGCGAATAAATCAGAATCCGGTCTATGATTGGGACAAATGCCTTCGCAATGATTGGTCCGACTGGTCTGACCTGATAATATAAAAACTAATCACCCCCAACCCCCCGTTTTTTTTCAACAGCGTAAACCTGTGTAATCTGTGCAATCTGTGGCTAGTAAAAAAGGCAGAAGCTGCACAAAATGACCAGAAAAGAGTTGTGGTATTATGTCGGCTTTGAGACAATATCAGCCGGCATCATGTCTGTGAAACAAGCGTTCGAAACTAATCCTGAATTAGGTTAAGGAGTAGAACAATGGTCGCGCATACGAATCTGCTGTTAGTGGCCCTGCCCGAGTCCTTCCAGTTTCTTCACGGGGGATGGTTTGTCGTTCATATTATTGGCATCTGTCTGGTCGGCTATTTGGGTTTTAAACTCGGCCGGATGAAAGAAAGTTAACGCCAAATAAGACACCCCGAAGCAGGCCCGCCTACTGCGAGGTAAACTTCGGGGCTAACCAAGCGCAAAAAAACTGGCCGGCGGTCTCCAACTAATCGCCGGCCAATAGTTTCTTCATTCCCCTGCTTGCCCTCGACAGTCGTTATCGAGGGTGTGCTGTCAGAAAATGCCCGTTGGCATTTCTTATTTCAAATTAACTTTTTAACCACAGATTACACAGAAAACACAGAGAATTGTTTTTTTACAGTGTTAATCCGTGTAAATCCGTGTCAATCCGTGGTTACGACTCGATACCTTCAAAGACGATGCCGATGCCTATTGTGGCATCGTCAATCAATTCGCCTCGTTCGATTCGCACTACTCTTCCGCTCTTAATCCGCGCAAAGCTGCCTTTTCTCTTGGCCAGCGCCATTGTGCGCGGGAAATTCAGCTCGACAACGTGCCCGGTCCGCAAAGGCGTAGTCGCCGGAATGCGCACAAGCACGCCGCCACTGCTTATATTGGAGCTTCTGCCGTTGAAGAACCTGTTTGCTTCCGGCAGCCAGACGCTTACCGGCCAGGCAACCGGTGTTCTTGTGGTTTTTCTTTGTTCAGCTACTGTTGTCGCTTCGCTCATAATCTAATCTCCATATTAGAGTAATTTAACTTCGATACATATCCTATCGGCAGTGTTAAATTGGGTAGATTAGAGTATTTAGGCAATTTGCTGGTTTTACTTAAAAAATTTTGGTTTTCCGGCAAAAGGAATACCGTGGTGCCATATTATAAGACCTTTGATGTTAAATTAGGCAATTTTATTTGCAAGAAATTAAAGAATCGCCCGGAATTTGGTTAGACGGACTATTCCTTTGAGCCCTTGAAAAACCCGAATTGGAGTATGATGCCGAGTAGCGTGCCGGCAGTGAGCAATAAAGGCAAGAACCAGGGATTACCGTAATAGAGCTGGTTGAGGTGCATTGTTGGCGGGTTGCTGGCAAAGGTTTCGTAGCGATAGATGAGGGCGAAGGCGCCGATGACGATAAGTGATGTTCCGCTTAAGCTTGTGAAGAGCATCACGGCGAGTTTGAAGACGACGAATGAAATCATCCCGCCCGCGACGAAGCCGGTTAGCGCGCCCGCCCAGACATATTCCTGGGGAAGATTACAGGAGTGCCATATACCGCCAGCGAGAATACCGCCCGCGACTGCGCCGAGGATCGCGACGGCCCAGCGCATAAGTGGGATAGCCAGAATGACCAGAAGAACGCAGCCGACGATTGCGCCGGGAAGGGGTTTTTGGAATTGATTGCCAATCCACAGGCCGAGATAGAGGCCGAGGATGCCAAAGCCAATTACGGTGAGTGCCTTGTAAATTCGCCAGCCGTACATCAGGACGATAATGCCGAATGATATACCGATAACGGCCTGTAGCCAGGTGAGGATGGTGGTCTGTTGCCAGATGAAATCGAGGGCACGGAGGACATATTTAGTGCCGTACTCAACGGTAGCGTTGTCAACAAAATGATGCGATGTTTTCGCCAAAAGCAACGAAAAACTCATTTACTCTTCTCCTTTTTCAACATTCAAGCCCGACAAGTCGGGGGTTTAAGCAGTGCGCCAGGTTATGGTTTTTGCTGTTGCCCCGGTATCGCCTTTCTTGGCCTTGACTTTTTCAACTTTGGCCTTGGCGGCGACAAATAGTGTGCTAATCTTCGGCAACAGCCACAATTGGGCGATAGTGCCGAGGATTGTTGCCAAGGCGATTATCGCGATGTAAATATCCTGCCTGGTGGTCATATAGCTGACGGCCGGATAGCCGAAATTCAATAGAGCCATGGTTGTTCCCGCCAGGATAAGTGTTGCTCCCGCGGCTGAACTAAAAAGGGCTGAGGCACTCGGCCAGGATATAATAGCAAATGGCAAGGCAGTTAATGCCAGCAGTATGGGCCAGTTGTAGTATGGGACGCCGATGGTCAACTGTCTGATTACCGCCAAAATGTTGCCGGACGGACGGAAGTAAGGCCGAACCAAGATGGAATAGCCGATTAAGGCGGCTAAGGCCGAGGCAATCAGCACAAGAAACGTTTCCTGTAATGTAAGCGCCAGCATTGCGCAGATGCCAATAATGGCAGCGGCGAGAAACAGATTTGTGCCGGAAGAGAATAATGTGCAGAATGCGCCGAAAAAGACGCCTATCACGACAAACGCAATTTTTTTGAAGCCGAGTCCACCGAGCCAGACAAACAGGCCCGCCGCGATAGTAACGGCCGCGAGCGTCAAAAGCAGCGAGGGCTGCAAATGCGTTACGCGGTTTTGAAATGTCCATAACAAGTTCGTCATAAGTTTTTAGCGTCTCGAAAAAGGCGTCCTGAGAATGCAAGTTTATCCCAGGTATTTATCGGCCTGACAAGGCCCCTTCGTTAAGTCCTGAGTTGACGCGGAAAGCCCGCAAGAATAATGGCGAGGTAATGCGGATGAGAGGAGTCGAACCTCCACGGGGTTGAACCCACAGGCTCCTGAAGCCTGCGCGTCTGCCAGTTCCGCCACATCCGCTTGTTGAGCCGATAATAACGGTTTTTAGCCGGCTCGTCAATAAATAAGGCGGAAAAGGGCGGACACAATAAATGGACAACGCGGCGGGGTTTGTTGTTTTTTATATTTTCGAGATTTATATGGCCACGACAAGAGAGCAACGAGTTTGCAATGTTATCGGGCGTTGTAGAGCAAGGTTTTGCTTTACCGCACGGCTGGATAGGGTATTGCGGATTGCAGATTTAGTGGAAGTGGCGGGGCTTTTCGACGGTTCGACGATGCTCACCGCGGGCAATGCTCAAGGCAGGCAAGCCCCGCCCTGCGATTTTTTTATTAAGGAGAGGCGATTAATGAGACGAGTGACGGTGAATTTTATTGTGAACCTGATGAGTTTTGTGGTTTTGCCGGGATTGTCGGCGTCGGGGATAATAATCGCGTTGCCGCACGAGCATGGGCCAAATGAGGCGAAGGGGCCTTTAGTGATTGGCAGGGGAGAATGGGGTGATATTCACCTCTGGCTTGGGACAGTTTTGGTTGCGCTGATGCTGGTGCATTTAGTTTTGCACTGGGACTGGGTCGAGTGCTACGTCAAATCGGTATTCTGCCCCCGGCGTGTCGGCGGAAGGGGGTCGCGATTGAAGCCGAATGCGGGGTTATTATTGCCTGGTGAAAATAAAAGCGGCCTTATACTTGAAGTATAAGGCCGCTTATTAAAGCTAAAAACAACCGGTTGCTGTTAATTACGGCTTAATCTCATTAACCAAAAGCGCATCTGTGACATCCCCCGGTACGAAGCAGCTGTAGCTTATCGCTGCCGTCACTGGCCCCGGGAATACCCCGGCCGCTTCCAGGCCTTGCTTTAACGGCGATGTTGACATACCGGTCGGTGCTACCCACCCCGGGGTTCCAGCTGCCCATCTTTGGTAGATGTTGTCGTTATTTATGCCCACATTGGCCGTCGTCTCAAATTTCACGTGGCCGTCGTTGTACAACACGTTTTGCCCTTCTCGCTGATGTGGATACGCGTTATACACCAAATCCTTGTCCTTGTATTCATTGTTGTTGTTGGCCCACACCGTAGAATCGCCAGGCAAATCAGCTGTCGTGCCGGCAGGCAGTGTCCCGCCTGGGGTCGATCCGCCCAATATATAAGTAGCCGCATTCTTGTCCAGCCCCGGGTTTCTATCTGCCGCAAGCGGACAACCCGGCTGGCTATTAACGGATATCGGCATACCCGCAGCCGGCGAGCTGGTACTTGAAGTTCTGGCAAAGGGAAAATGGTAGGAATAGCTGTTATGCTTGCCTGGCACCGTGCCGAAATCATAGACCTTGGTCAGGTCCGTCTGTGTCGTGCCGGTATAGGTTGTGAGCTTGAAAATCTCAGCGCCGGAGTCGCCCTTGCAGTTAAACTGTTTTGGCGAGACGTCCTCATATTTTATGAGCATATAGAACAGTGAACCTATGGTTGCTTTGCCACCATAAGTGGACGATGTCCCCGACGATATCTCGAAGGCCTGGCACACAGTGCCGGTGCCGTCCCAAAAAGTACTATTAATGCTGCCTCCCGTGTCGTAAATTACAGGGAGTGAGGAACAACCTGGCATTGGGTATGCCTCCTGAGAGTCGCCTGCATACAGCAGCAGCGCCTTGCCTATGCCCGACAGGTTTGACCCGCAGACCATACGGTTGGCAATCATCCTGACCCTTGCCAGAGCCGGCATCAGGATACCCATCAGCAGAGCTATGATCGCTATGACGACCAGCAGCTCAACCAACGTAAAACCTTTCTTTCTCATTTGTCTTCTCCTTTATACATTTTGAGATTCGCTATCCGGCCGTCCTAAGCACAATCGAACATGATTTCAGACGGATTAATGCAACCTGCTCTCTACCGCACAATACTTTCCGTAATTCCCCGCGAATCTCACTGTTACACTATTTCGCTCGGAATCAGCCGGCAAAAAACTTTTTTAGACCAGATTTTTTTATAGGACTTGTTGGTTGCCTTAACCTTAACTTGAAATGCCGCCAATTCAGATTAAGCAAGGCAAAACCACTTCTCATAGGCAGGATACGATATTTGGTAGGGACCAATTTATAATTACGGCTAACATTATGATATTAACTTTACTTGCCTGCCTACCTTACTCAGTTCTTAGTATAGCGCCGTCCCATACTATTGTCAAGAGGGTTTTCGGCAAAAAATGCTATATTCCTTGAAAATTTCGGTCTGATACCTTATAAAGGGCGTTTTTGACGTGAGAAAAGGCCTATGACTGACCAAAGTGAGCTTCAAAATTTTCAGAAAGTCCTAAAAAAATATGGACAGACCCGCCTTTTGGCCTTCTTGGACCGGCTCGACCCGGCCAGACAGGACCGGCTTGTCGCCCAGATTGGGCAACTGGACTTTGCCCAGTTAGACCGCTGGCGGGCAGAGTTTGTTATGAACACCGCTCCTTTCAAGCTGCCTGACAAGCTTGCGCCTGCCCCGTTTTACGCCCATCAGCCGAGCGATGCCAGCCAGCGAGGCAAATACGACCAGGCGCGACAATTAGGTGATAAGCTGATTTCGCAGGGCAAGGTCGCGGCTTTCGTAGTTGCCGGCGGGCAGGGTACCCGGCTGGGTTTCGACGGGCCGAAAGGGAACTTTCCCATAAGCCCGGTTAAAAATAAGACGCTGTTCCAGATTTTCGCGGAGGGCATTTTGGCCGCCTGTAAAAAATACCATACAAGCTGTCCCTGGTATATTATGACCAGCCCCCTGAATCATCAGCAGACGCTGGATATTTTTTCCGCCAACAATTATTATGGATTGAACAAAAAAGACGTATTCATATTTCAGCAGGGAACACTGCCCAATTTTTCTTTAGACGGCAAAATACTTCTGGCCGACATTGACACTATTGCCACCTCGCCCGA
The DNA here is from genome assembly GCA_003170415.1 of Phycisphaerales bacterium. Taxonomy (GTDB): domain Bacteria; phylum Planctomycetota; class Phycisphaerae; order Sedimentisphaerales; family Anaerobacaceae; genus Fen-1362. Next base: position 9,988 of record PMZJ01000041.1, read on the forward strand.
CGGTCACGGGGGCAGCTTGCGCGCGCTGTACAACTCGGGCGCGCTGGCTGATATGAAAAAGCGCGGCGTCGAGTTCATAAGCTATTGGCAGGTAGATAATCCTCTCATCAATATCTTTGACCCGCTGTTCATAGGCCTGCACGCTCTCGACGGCGCGGAGATGTCATCGAAGGCGCTCATTAAAACAGGCCCGTTTGAGAAACTCGGCAACTTCTGTTTAGCCGACGGGAAAGTTACCGTCATCGAGTACATCGATTTGCCGGACGAGCTTGCCGAAAAGAAAAATCCGGACGGCTCGCTGGTTTTTGAGCTTGGCAGTATCGCTATCCACATTATAAGCGTCGATTTTGTTGACCGGCTCAATAATCACGGATTTGTCCTGCCGATGCACAGGGCGGTAAAGAAAATTTCCCATATAAATGATAAGGGGCAGCGTGTTGAACCAAAAGAGCCGAACGGCGTTAAACTCGAAAGCTTTGTCTTCGATGCACTGCCGCTTTGCAAAAAGTCGATTATCCTGCAAACCCTCCGCAGCGAAGAATTTGCCCCGACCAAAAACGCCACGGGTGTTGACAGCGCCGAAACAACAAGGCAAATGATGATTGACCGTGCGGCTACCTGGCTCGAATCGGCGGGCGTTAAGATTCCCAGAAAACCGGACGGTTCGCCCGATTGCGTTGTCGAGATTGCGCCGGGCTTTTCCCTGACAAGAGAAGACGTCATTAAAAAACGCGACAAGATACCTGCAATAAAACCCGGGGATAAAATCTATCTTGCGTGAAGGAATATGTGCCTGCGCCAAAAACACGTCCGGTGCTTTTGTAATAACCGACTATGGCGCAGTGGGTGACGCAAAGACGCTCAATACCGCCGCGATCAACAAGGCCCTGTCCTGCGTAAACGCCGACCAACGGTTTATTTTGTCGAGAACGTGTGTATCGTAATCGTCTCGTATTTTTCGCCCGGCCGCAAAACGGTCGATGGGAAGGTCGGCTTGTTAGGCGAATCAGGATAATGCTGCGTCTCTAAGCAGAACGCGCCGAATTTATTATAGACCTTGCCGTTCTTGCCCTTGAGCGAACCATCAAGCCCGATACTGTTGTAAAATTGAATGCCCGGCTCGGTCGTCTGTATTTCCATCACTCGCCCGCTGGTCGGCTCATATACTTTCGCGGCGAGCTTCATTTTTCCCGCCTTGCCATTGAGGACGTAGTTATAGTCGTAGCCGCCGATATCAATTTGCTTCATTCTCGAGCCAATTGTCATTGGCTTTGTGAAATCCATAGGCGTGTCCTTAACGTCCTTAAGCTCTCCTGTAGGTATCAGCCCCTTATCTACGGGCGTGTATTTGTCGGCGTTTATCATAAGTTCGTGGCCAAGGACGTCGCCGCTACCCTGCCCCGCGAGGTTCCAATATGCGTGATTCGTCATATTCACGACGGTAGGTTTATCCGTTGTCGCCTCATATTTTATTTCCAATTTATTATCCGCAGTAAGCGTGTAAGTAACGATACACTTGAGATTTCCCGGGAAACCCTCCTCGCCGTCCTTGCTGGTATAGCTGAGTTTCAATTCGGCTTTATTGCCTTTTGCCTCGGCCTTCTCAATTTTCCAGACAACTTTGTCGAACCCTCTGGCTCCGCCGTGCAAAATGTTCTCTCCCTCGTTTTTCGCGAGTTTATATTCCTTGCCGTCTAAGGTAAACTTCGCTCCACCGATACGGTTTCCATAACGCCCGATTATCGCACCGAAATACGGGCTCCCCTTGAGGTAGCCGTCTAAATTATCGAATCCCAGGACAATATCTCCGGGTTTTCCGTTTCTGTCGGGGGCCTCCAACGAAACGATGATTCCGCCGTAGGTCATTATCTTAGCAGTAAGCCCTTTACCGTTCGTCAGTGTCACAATATCAACCTGCTGTCCGTCAGCGGTTTTCCCGAATGGTTCCGTTTTAACGCTCATTTTTCCCGGCTCCTTACATTTTTTAGCACAGCATTTCATTTGGCAGCAACTGCTCACATAAACCACAACTGCCGTCAAGACCACGCCAACCAGAATTTTCTTTTTCATTTTCAAACTCCTGCTTATACGATAATCCATTATTCGATATTCCCTTGCCCGAAATATATAACCCCATTGATATCGAATGTCAAATTATTAGCATCGCGTCGCCGTAGGAGTAAAAACGGTATTGCATGTCGATGGCGTGCGTGTAGGCGGCGAGTATCGTATCAAGCCCGGTGAAAGCGCCGACAAGGGCGAGCAGCGTCGATTTGGGAAGGTGAAAATTTGTTACCATACCGTCAACCATTCTGAATTTGTATCCCGGCCTGATAAACAGGCGAGTTGAATCAGTCATCGCCGACAGTTGTCCCTGTGCGGCAGCGGTTTCCAGAACGCGGACCGAGGTTGTCCCGACGGCGATTATTCTGCCGCCTTTTTTCCTGGTTTTGTTTATTACGCTTGCGTTTCTTTCGTCGATGCTGAATCGTTCCTCGTGTATCCGATGTTCTTCGAGCGTTTCGGCGGTTACGGGCTTGAACGTCCCTTCGCCCACGGCCAGCGTGACATAAGCGAATTCAACGCCCCGCGTTTTGAGCGTCTCAATCAACTTTTTGGTGAAATGCAATCCGGCCGTCGGTGCGGCCACTGCCCCCAAATTGCGGGCGTAAACCGTCTGGTATCTTTGTCTGTCTCTGGCGGCCTGGCGCAAATCTGTGTCGCGCCTGATATATGGCGGCAGGGGGGGGAACCCGATTTTTTGAAGCGTTTTTTCTGCCGGCAATTCGACTTCTATTTTCAGAAGGCACTTGCCGTCGTTTTTTTTCTCGATTACTTCCGCGCGACAAAAATCGTCGCCTTTGGTATCCTTGAGCCAGATGCATTCCCCCGGTTTGACTTTGCCGAGGCCTTTTAGCATTACCTCCCAGACGCCTTTATCCTGTTGATTCAAAAACAGTCCTTCGAGCTTGCCCCCCGTCTGACGTTTCGCGAAGAAACGCGCAGCCAATACCTTTGTATCGTTTAAGACAAGGCAATCGCCCTTGCGCAGAAATTCCCCGATTTCGTCAAACCTGGTGTCGGTTAACGACCCGTTTTGCCGCTCCAAAACCAGCAGTCGGGACTGGCTGCGGTTTTTCGCCGGCTGCTGGGCAATCAACTCTTCCGGCAGGTAATAATCCAGTTCTTCGGTCTTCATACAAGAAACTTATCAGACCATACTCAAATCGCATACTATTTTTTTTCGCAATCGCAGGCGGATTTCAACGGTTTCGACGCAAAGAGCCAATTCCCACAAAAGTGACGCCATCACCCCGTCGATACGAAACTTGTCCGCCTATGGCGGAATTGTTGGCCCGGTTTCGCAAATGCGTCGTAGAAATAAGAGGTGATGCAATGGCTTCGAAGGAATTTTTTGAACAGACCGCAACCTCAATCGCGGCCCTTGACAGGGACGAGCTTAAAAGGCGCATCAAGAACTTTCACGGCCGTTTCAAGCTGGACTTCACCGAAGATTATCTCAATCAGCTCAACGTTGACCGACTCAGACACATCCTTCTGGCCGCCCACATAAGCGCAAGCGGCCCCTGCTAAAAAGCCCAATAAAAAGGCCGGAGTTATTCACTCCGGCCATTGTAAGACAGTGGTAAAATATTACACAGTTATTTAGATTTCCGCTGCCCTACAGAAACCAAGACCCTATTTGGAAGAAAAGAACTATTCACTTTTGACTTCGTCATCCATTATACACTTTATTCCTCGTTTTGTGCAAGCCCTTTTTACGCTTTTTTTAAAAGTTTTCGGTACTTTTAACCCGTTATTTAACAAGATGTTACGTTTTGGGCCCCTTTAATTAACTAAAAAAAAGCCCATAGCTAATATCTACCTGGCATCCGTTCCGTTGACATTTGGCACAATTGGCTCCCAGCGAACCTTTGCCGCCCCCAAAAGCGTCCCAGTCGCGTATGCCAGGTCAACCTGTGCTATCTGGTATTCCGTCAACGCGCTAATCTCGGTGCTCTGGGCATTCGCGAATTTTGCCTGCGCGTCAAGCACGTCTGTAGCCGTTCGAAGCCCAACCACAAACTGCCTTTTTTCCGCCTCATATAGCCGACCCGCTAAAATTGAATTCTGTCTGCCCGCCAGGATACTTTGCCAATTCGCCTCCAACTGCTCAATAGCGCCAAGCACCTCCGTCTCAATCTGTATCCGCCGATTCTCCTTAGTGAATAATCGCTGCCTTTTGCGATATTGCGCCTCAAGAAGCCGGTTCTTCGCCGCCTCATTACCAAGGGGCATAATCAGGTTCATCCCAACCGTGTAACTTTCAGAAGTTCTGTCAAACATCATATCATAAGCATTGCTTCTCGCTGCTCCAATGCCGTTCATATTGTATGTGTAATCCATCGCAACCAAAGGCAGCATCTGATTTTTATAATAATCCACTGTGCTCGAATCCTGCGCAAGCTGCAATTCCACTTCCAGCATCTCCATCCGGTTCTCCACCGCGGATTTCGTCAATCGTTCTTTATCTATCTCATATCGCACGGGGTCCGGCTCAGTCATCGGCACGACAACAGTAGGCGAGTCAATACCCAGGCCCGCTTCATTCATTATCTGTTTGAGTTCTCTCTGCCTGTCCCCCAACTCTTTTTTGGCCTTGATTATTCCATCCAATCGTTCCGCCACACCGGCTTCCGACCGCGTCTCCTCCACTGCCGCTTTTTCACCAAGCAACACCATTCTCCGCGTCTGTTCTAACTGCGCCTGTGCCAATTCATATTCCTGTTGCCTGACTTCAAGCTCTTTTCTTGCAGCATACAAACGCCAATACCCGCGGTCGGCGTTGGCCAAAACGCGTATCACCTCTAACTTTGTCATCGCATCGGTTATATGCCGCTGGTATTCGAGAACTCGTATCGAATATGTGTTCACACGTTTGCCCGCCCCACGCAGCAATGGCTGACTTATCGAAAACGTGGTCGTCGGCGTGTAAATTACCTCGCTATAGTTCCCAACGGATTTGCCGTTCTGGTCAAAAATATTCCCGGTAATGTTGGTGCGATTATCCGCAAGGTCAAATTTCACCGTCCCGCCTGTCTGCAACGGGACCTGAACCCCAAGGTCGGCCGTTTGGCTTTTATATTTCTGTGCTTGGTCAACTATAACCGACGGCTGGTTTATATTACCGTAAGTTAAATTCGAGAAAAATGACGACTCAAATTTCGCCTCTTCCTCGCTTACCTGCTTAGCCGCTATCGTCGGCTCTATCAATTGCACTTTCAAATCCAGATTGTTCTTCAGCGTCATCGCCCGGCACTGCTCGATGCTCAGCGTTATCTCTTTTTCCGCCGGCTTATTTATGTCTATTCCATCGTTTGTATCCGCTTTGGCGGTGAGCTTCAGCGTATCGACGGCTCTGGTTTGCTCCGGCTTTACCTTTACATCGAGAAAATCATCCTCCTTCGCAAATTCTTCACAGCCACTCAGGAGCACAAGTGCACAAGCCAAAAGTGCACAAGTTAAAATCACTTGCGGTCTTATGCTCTTGTGTACCTGTGCTCTTGTGCTCTTATACTTATTCATGTCTCAACGCCTCTATCGGGTCCAATCTCGCCGCCTTTATCGCCGGGAACATTCCGAATACTATTCCCACTGTCCCCGCAAAACCAAACGACAGAGCTATCGCCCAGGCCGGTATATATGTCTTTGCCAGCAGCGCATTTGAATGTGCTATCACAAAAGTCAGCCCCCATCCCACACCTACTCCGACAAGTCCGCCCACGAAGCACAATATTATCGCTTCAATTAAAAATTGAGTCAGTATGGCGGACTTTTTTGCGCCGACGGCTTTGCGCAGACCGATTTCCTTTGTCCGCTCCGATATCGAGACGAGCATTATATTCATAATGCCGACTCCGCCGACTAAGAGCGAAATACCGACTATTCCGCCGGCAACCAGCGTTACTACAAGCGATATATCATTGAACGTCTGTATCGCGCTTTTTAGGGACTCAACTCTGAAGGTATCCGGTTCGTCAGGGCTGAGGTGTCTCTCGCGACGGAAGAAGAATTTCAACTCTCCCACCCCTTCTTCGAGGACATCTGCTGACTTGGCCTCGGCAAACGCCCATATCCAGAATTCACGCTGGAATTTATATGCTGTATCAAACGGAATTATTATTTCGAATCGTTCCTGCCCGCCGCCGCCTATCCCAAGGTCGGTACGCTTCTCAATAACCCCGACAATCCGGAAATTTCTGGATCCTCCTCGAATCGTTTCGCCTATGCAGTCCTGGTCCAGTCCAAGTTTGTCGCGAAGTTCCGGCTCTATCAGGCATACCATTCGCCCAGCATCTATCTCCGATAATTCCCGACCTATTACCATCGGCCTGTGTTCAATGTGGTGCCACGCCGGTTCCACACCATATATGTTAGCGTTCTGCACCGACTTCTCGCCGTATTTGACTGTGTATTGCCCCACTTCATTTATCCGCGAGTATCGTTCCAGCGATGGGCAATGCTCCAAAAGCCCTTCAAATTCCTTCGGCTTTAACCTTATGTCCCACCACGTCAGGGTGCGTTTAAGCCCCTTATCCGGCAGTTGGGGCTGGATTATTATCGTGTTGGTGCCGAATGTTTCGACCTGGCTGAGGATTTTCGCCTTCAGGCCCGTTAATGCCGCGATTACGGCCGTCACAGACGCGACGCCAATAACTATTCCAATCGTCGTAAGGACTGACCTTGTCTTGTTGGCCCATATCTGCCCAAGAGCAAGATACACGCTCTGATAAACAAGCCGGATGAACATAAGCGGCATAGCAAGCAATCTCCTCATCCTGCCTCCTCCGCTTTTTCGTTCGGCTTCTGTTCGTGTATGTTGTCCTCTGCCGTTGTCCTGTCGCTGCGAATCAAACCATCCTGCATTCTGATTATTCTCTTTGTGCGCTGCGCGACATCATATTCGTGCGTTACCATAACTATCGTCTGCCCCTGCCTGTGAAGCTCGTCGAAAAGGTCTAATATGCTGTTGCTTGTTTTGGTATCCAGATTCCCCGTCGGCTCGTCGGCCAGCAGTATGCTCGGATTACACACCAGCGCCCTTGCAATCGCCACCCGCTGCTTTTCACCGCCCGAAAGCTGATTCGGCTTGTGTTTAACCCTGTCGCCCAGGCCAACCCGCTCAAGCGCCTTTTTTGCCCTGGCCGCCCTGCCAAACCATCCGCCCTGCGCATACAGCAGGGGCATCTCGACGTTCTTCAAGGCGTTCATCTGGGGCAAAAGCTCAAATGACTGAAACACAAAACCAATCCGCTCATTGCGTATCCTTGCCAGTTCCGAATCCGCAAGCTCTGTAACGTTGTCCCCGTCAAGCTCATACACCCCCTGGCTTGGCCTGTCTAAGCACCCAAGAACATTCATCAGCGTACTTTTGCCCGACCCCGAATGCCCCATAACCGCGATATATTCGTTCTCCCTCACTTCCAAATCCACGCCGTCCAGCGCGCGTATCTCCTCTACACCGACTCGATAGAATCGTTTCAACTCCCGCAGCCGGATTACAACTTTCCCGTCTGGATTACTTGTCTGGTGTTCCATTGCTGTCGCTCTTGCCGTTTTTGTTTTTGGAGTTTCCCTTTGCTGCTTCCCGCTCGTCTTTCAATTTCTGGTCATGCTTGAGATTGTCCAGAACCTTATAAGGCCCGACTACAACTTTATCACCTTCCTTAAGCCCCGCCAGAACTATCGTATGCGTCAAATCGCTCTGCCCCGCCTTTACCGGAGTAACAACGGCTTTGCCGTCAATAAACCTGTAAACGACCGTCGCGAATTTCTTGCCTTTATCAAGCTCAGTGCTTTTATCGCGAATATCCAGGGGCAAACTGTCAACCTCTCTTGCCAGTATCGCCTGGCTCAGCACTGTGATAACGTCGGGGTGTTTCCTCGTCTCGATATCAACGTCCGCCGTTAATCCGGTATAAAGCTTCGAAACATTCGAGTCGTTATCAAGCAGGATTTCGGTGCGGTAATACCTTGTTCCGTTGCTGCTGAACCGGTGCTTTAGGGCAATCTCATCGACTACGCCGGTGAACTTAACATTTGGAAACGCCTGTACGCTTACAACAGCTTTCTGCCCAATCTCAAGAGCCCCGATATCCGCCTCATCAACCTGCGCCACCACCAGCATCTTCGAGAGGTCCGACACCTCCATTATCACAGTCCCGGGGTAATTAATCGTCCCCGTCACCGTTTCGCCAACCTTGGTATTAACCCGCGTTATAACACCGTTGATTGGGGATGTTATTGTTGTGTAGCTGAGCGTTTCCTTTGCTTCTTCTATATGCGCTTCGGCCGCTTCTAAATTGTACTTCAATACCGTTAAATTCTTTTCAGATGCCTCCAGGTTATACTTGGCCGACTGGTATTGTCCCGCAAGCTCATCCACCTTGTATTTTACCAGGTCAAAATCCGATTTGCTTATGTCCCTCGACTCATACAATCCTTTTTTCCTTTCGAGGTCATTCTGGGACTGTTCCAGTGTCGCCGCAAGCGCCACTAAGTTTGACTTGCTTGCCTCAATCCTTGATTTCTCAACCTCTAACCCCGCCTCCTGTGCCGCCTTGCTGGCCTCAGCTAATTTCAACTGACTTTCCAAATCCTTGGCGTCAAGCTTGACCAGCAGCGACGCAGGTATCGGCGGGTTCGCGTTCGGGTCGCCGCAGGTAACAACGTTGCCCTCGTCGGGCATATCAATTATCCGGGCAGACACTCTCGCGCTTATCTGTACTACTTCCTTCGGCTCAATCTCACCCGTTGCGCTTACTCGCTCGGTCAAATCCCCCCGTTTGACCTCCTCAATACGCACCACTTCCTCTTTTGCTTTGCCTTTTTGTCTTTTGTACGCCAGCCCGCCAATCACCAGCAGCACCAAAACCGCCACTACGGTGATAATAATCCACTTTTTACGTTTCTTCACAACTGCTCCTCTCGTGATAAAAACTATTGTCCCGGGGGCCTCCTCTGCCTTGGCCGTATCCCATCCGTCTTGCTCTATATTATTATAACGCGCAGCGTTACCGTTTTGTTATCGTCTTATCCATTTTTAGTGATTTTTCCGCCGCAGATGCGGTTTTTCACCCGTTTCAAGCGGAAAACCCCCATCAGGATTGAAAATTATCCTTATTAAAGTATTGGAAATGACCCTGCCAGAGCCAAAGGTTGTTAAGATGGGATACGCGAATATGTTGTCAGCAGCCGGTTTTATAAGACCAAACCCAAAGATGTTTTTGGTTGATACTGTCGATTCAGGGCAGCATTGATGCGGCTATCTGGGCAACTTGGCTGCCTGCTTTTTTGGTTGATAAGGGCTGAACGAGCGCCAACAGGTCGGAGTTGATTTGCGCCAGCCGGGCTTTATCTTCGAGAAGGTTTTGAACCGTTTCGATAATCGGCGCGGTCGAGCGGAAATATGGCATAAACTCCGGCACGACCGGAAGACGGATGACAGAAGACGGATGACGGGGAACTGACGACGAAGGACTGATAAGAGAGGACGAGCTTTCTGTCTTCTGCCCCCTGTCTTCTGTCTTCTGGTTTCTTTCCGCGAGGATGTTGACCAGCGACAGGTATTTTGTTGTTACTAACCATCGGCCGACGAGATGCCACAATATCGGATTGGTTTGATACATAATCACCATCGGGCAGCCCGCGGAGGCCACCTGTAAAGTTGCGCTGCCGCTTGCAACGAGGGCGAAATCGCAACTTCTTGTTGTCTGATATACGGAGTCAATCGAGTAATCGGTTCGAAATCCCATAAGGCGGGTCGAGTCAAGCGCACCCCTGGTCGCTTCATCGACGGCCACAGTAGTAAACGCGGCATTGGGGTATTTTTTATGCAGGGCAATCGCGATTTGCTGCATAGGCCGCCAAAGTGTCCCAACCTCGGCGGGTCTTGAGCCGGGGACAATCGCGATTTTGACGTTGGCGGGATTAAAGCCGCGGTAATCTCGCCTGGCCCTTGTCAAATCCGATTGCGTAAGTCCATCAAGCAGGGGGTTGCCAACGAATTCAGCGGGGACACCCCGACTTGCAAACCAGTCCTGCTCGAAGGGCAAAATGCAGCAGAGCTTGTCGCAGCATTTTCGCAGCTTGCGGATTCGCCAGGGCGCCCAGGCCCAGAGCTGCGGCGCGACGTAAAAAAGCGTTTTGATGCCCGATTTTTTAGCGGCCTTTGCGATATGAAAGTTGAAGGCGGGTGAGTCGCAAACAATGACGAGATTAGGTTTGTTGGCTGCCAGGAACTTCGCTACCTGTTTTATCAGCCGGTAATAGCGAGAGACGTGCGCAAAGGCGTTATAGGTCATCGCGGCCCGTCCGACGGGGTTTTCGATTAGTGTGCAGCCGGCTTGGGCCATTTTGGGGCCGCCTATGCCAACAAACTCCAGGTCGCGTTTTGTCTGTCGCAGGGCACGTATCAGGGCGGCGCAATGTCTGTCGGCGCTGGGTTCGGCAGCGCTTATAAAAATCACTTGTTTTTGGTTCTGGTCGGCCATTTTGAAAGCCCCCGCAACTTGCTTATCGCAAGCTAAGCAGCGGGGGCCGGCAAACAGTGTATCCACGGGGCCGACTTTTGAAAAGGGCAAATTTTTCCGTCTCGGCCTTACCGCCGCATTATTTACCAAATAATCCGCAGGATGCGCCTAAGTAAAGCTGGTTATATGTGCGCAAAAAAAGGCGCTACGGTAATAGCGCCCCGATGAATGTCTGGATTGCTGCTTTCCGAAGCAGGCTCTTCGCTGCGCTCCGTGTCGCAGGAATGACAGCTAAACATTGTTAGAACCCGTAAACGGGTTTCAATTCGGCTTCCGTGGGCAGGTGGTCGTAAACTTCGCCTTTGGGGCCGACGTAATTATTTTCGCCCTGCTTAGTCAACTTAACAGGCGTAAACGAGCCGTTGCTGTTTGTGATGTTGACGGTAACTATATTGGCGGCATCCTGTTTTTCGGATTTAGCGGGCGTCGCCGCTTCCTGTTTCTTTTTGTCTTGTGCGTTGCCGAGGAGCAAACCAGTGCCGGCGCCGATTGCGCCGCCGATTAACGCGCCCTGCCCGGTCTTGCCGGACTGATGTCCTATTATCGCTCCTGCGCCTGCGCCTATCCCTCCGCCGGCAACCGCGCCGGTCTTGGCATCGCTGTCACAGCCGATGCCGAATACCAAAACAACCAGATATGTTACCGTAACCAGTACCGAAACTACGTGTTTTGTCATTTTTTTACACTCCATAAAACCTTAAAAGCATCTGCCTGCGTCTATACGATTTAAATACAGGCAGTGTTCTATATCGGCCAGAAATGAGAAAACGCTTCAATCGATAGGGCCAGGCATCGTTTTGTCAGTCGTAACTCTTGCCAATGGCGTTGAAAACAGCTATCATTAACAGCCAGCATATTAGGGAATAATAAGAGGTTAGCGAAATGAAACCAAAACTGATAATTTGCGGCGCTGCGGGTCGAATGGGCAGGCGTATTGTGGCCTTGGCGGCGGAAGAAGGCGTGTTTGAAATTGCGGGAGCGGTTGAAAAAACAGGCCATCCCGACTTAGGCAGGGACGCAGGTGTTCTGGCGGGCGTTGTCCAACTGAATGTTAAGGTGGCGGATAATTTTCCGAGTAAGGCAGACGTGGTAATTGATTTTTCGCTGCCTGAGGCGGCGGACAAGTCGATTGACTATTGTTTGGGCAATAAAACAGGTTTGGTTCTGGGAACAACGGGCCTCAGCGACAGCCAGCGGAAGAAAATAGAGACCGCATCCTCGAAAATCCCGATTGTCTGCGCAACCAATATGAGCGTGGGGATGAATACCCTGTTTGCCATTGTTGGCAAGGTGGCATCGATGTTAGGGCCTGATTACGATATTGAAATTGTCGAGCAGCACCATCGTTTCAAAAAAGACGCGCCAAGCGGCTCGGCCCTGACGCTTGCAGAAAATATCGTGAAGACGACGAGCAAAAAATTCCCTGATTGCCTGACCCACGGCAGGAACGGTAAAGACGCTTTGCGAGATAAAGGCACAATCGGTATGCACGCGGTTCGCGCGGGCGATATCGTCGGGATCCATTCGGTGATTTTCTCGACCTTAGGCGAGACGGTAACGCTGAATCACACCGCTCACAGCAGGGACACTTTTGTTCGCGGCGCTCTTCGCGCAGCCGGCTGGCTCGTAAATAAAAAACCCGGCTTGTACTCAATGGCCGACGTGTTGGGATTGAAATGATACAGCGGGGATGCTTTTAAGAAATCTGGTATCAGGCACAAGAAAGGAAGAAAGATAATGAATACGGTATTTGCGTTGATAGCGATAATCGCGGGTGTATTGGGTTCGCTGGTTGCGTTTAACAAGATTCAGCTTGATAAGTTTGTCAACCCCGGCGAGGCGCAGGCCTGGCACGAAAAATACGGCAAGATATTCAAGATTATAAGCCCGATAGCGGCTGTATTCGGGATATGGCTTCTGCTGTTTTAGAAATTATTTGCCACTAATGGCTTGGCCATCCCTTTGCCGAAAGGCATCCCTTCCGGGACCGGGAGGCACTAAGTCGATTTTAGATTATTTCGGCGGGGTTCTTCGACTAATATGGCCCCAGTTGCGATTACAGTCAAAAATACAAGTAAAAGTTTCGGCAAGGTGAATGCCGTCCGCGACCTGAGTTTCGAGGTCGAGGCCGATACCTGCTATGGTTTCCTGGGTCCAAACGGCGCAGGCAAGACAACGATGATGAAGATGCTCTACGGCAAATGCACAATCGAGAACGCAGACGGCGCATCTATCGACGTGTTCGGCTATAACCCCGTTAAAGACGAGCTTGCAATCAAATATCTATCGGGCGTCGTCCCGCAGGAAAACAATCTTGACGAGGAGCTTGACGTAATAAGCAACCTGATGGTTTATTCGCGGTTTTATGCACTGCCGCGCAAGGCCGCCACGAGCAGGATTGATTACCTTCTTGGGTTTATGGAATTGTCGGACAAACGCACCGCCAGAATCAGGGAGCTTTCGGGCGGTATGCAGCGGCGATTGATTATCGCGCGTGCGCTGATGAATAATCCGAAACTTTTAATCCTCGATGAACCCACCACGGGCCTTGACCCGCAGGTGCGACACTTGATATGGGACAAGCTGCGACAGCTCAAAAGGCACGGCACAACGATTCTTTTGACGACGCACTATATGGAAGAGGCGTTTGCGCTTTGCGATACGATTTTGATTATGGATAAAGGGGCCGGAATGCTTCGCGGGTCGCCGGCTGAACTGCTGGCGAAAAATGTCGAGAAGCACGTTCTTGAAATTACGGGCAGTCATTCGCTTGAAGCGATAGCAGACGGCACGATACTGCAAAAGCTTCGAATCGACCGCACGCAGGAGACAACGCGGGTGTATTGTGATGATGACCAGCTTCTGCGGCAATTGGCCGGTCGATTAGAGGGCGCACATTACTTTTTGAGACAGGCGAATCTTGAAGATGTGTTCTTAAAGGCAACAGGCAGGGCGCTAAATGAAAGACAATAGGCCATATCTTTATCCGCCGCTTGCCAGCCGATTGTTCAGCGTCTGGTTCCGGCATATGCGGGTCTATACGAAAAATATCTTCAGCAACGGGTTGCCTCCGTTTCTTGAGCCGCTGATTTTTTTGGCGGGCGTCGGCTTAGGTCTGGGCAAATACATAACCCAGTCGATGGAAGGGCTTACCTATATCGAGTTTCTCGGGACAGGACTTCTTATGACAGCGGCGATGTTTACCGCGTCGTTCGAATGTACATTCGGCACATTTATCAGGATGGAATTCGAGAAGGTTTATGATGGGATGCTGGCTGCGCCGATTACCGCCAACAACCTGATTATCGGGGAAATCATCTGGGCGGGGACAAAGGGATTTTTCTTCTCGTTTGCAGTGCTGTGCGTGCTGACCTGTTTCGGCATAATATCTTTGCCGCGCGGTTTGCTCGCGCCGTTTATAGGGTTTTTTACGGGAATGATGTTTTCCGTTATGGCGTTATTGGTAACGTCATTTGTCAGGACGATTAATCATTTCAATTTTTATTTTTCAGGTTTTATCTCGCCGATGTTTTTCTTTTCGGGCGTGGTCTTTCCGATTTCAAATCTGCCCGCTTATGTTCGCCCCTTCGCCGAGATTATTCCATTGACGCATTCCGTCCGTCTCACCCGCGCCGTCTGTGCAGGCCAATACCACTGGTATCTTCTGCTCGATATGCTTTACATCATCGCCTTTATCATCGTCGTCGGCTTTTTCGCAGTCAAACGACTCAAAAAACGACTGGTATATTAAATCAAGCATTCTATAATTAAGGATAGTTTGGATGATAAAATATTTGTCTCGGTAAGGATGAAGGAGGTCCCCAATGAGAGCTTTTGTTTTCTTAACGGCAGTATTGGCAAGTTTGCTATTAGTGGCAGGCCCGGCCAAATCAGAAGAAGCTGCGCAGAGTCCGGTCGGGAGCTGGCAAAGTGTTGATTATGTCGAAAATATAGAGAGCTTCAAACCGGATAAAAAAAGCTGGCAGGGCGAGCTTTTCCTTAAAGAAATTGAATTCCTCGATGGCGGCAGAACTTCTCTTGCTTTTCGGTGGGAAAATGACTGGCTGCTGCACGAGGACGGCAAAACCAAAGCACAGTATTACATCAGGCAGATGGACAACTCGATGTATCTTTTTATGCCTTGGTTAAGCGGCGATGTCGCAATTCGTGGTCAGAAACCATGGTATTATGTTCTCAAAAAAGTTTCCGATAAAACACAACCGTCGGGCAAAGAGCAAACTGCTACGCATGGACCCCAAGGGGCTTTCCGGGCCATCGAACCCGTCGATTCCGTCAAGGAATTCGATGATGTTCGTGACAGGGACCTGAGCAAACTACGGCCGGCGGCGGTTGTCGCTGTCATTTCTACGCTCGATTTCAATAAAGACACCGTTTGGCCCGACCAGAATCTGCCTCCCGGAAAACGCCCGGAGAAGCTGCTTGAAGAAGCAATGAATCCCGGCCTGGGCGTAAGAGCGCTTCACCGTCAGGGGATAACAGGCAAGGGTGTCAACGTTGCGATTATCGACCAGGGGCTTTATCAGGACCATCCGGAATTTGCAGGCAAGATAGTCGCTTATTATGACTCCGGATGCAATTCCGAAAGCAGTATGCACGGTCCTGCTGTCGCCAGTTTACTCGTAGGGGCCAACTGCGGGACTGCGCCTGACGCGAAGTTATATTATGCAGCGGCGCCGTCCTGGCTGAAGGATTCCTCCTATTACGCCAAGGCAATTGACTGGATAATCGAACAAAATTCAAAACTTCCTGCCGGCCAGAAGATTCGCGTTGTCTCAGTTTCTGCGGCCCCATCCGGGGAGGGTTCGCCCTTTGAAAAAAATCAGCAGATGTGGGACCAGGCCTGCGCTCGTGCCGAGGCCGCAGGCCTCCTTGTCCTTGATTGCACCAGGCACCATGGTATCATTGGGCGATGTTTTTTTGATGCGGGGAATCGCGAAGACCCTTCGCAATGTTTGATAGGCATGCATCCCGGTGACAAAGTAGATCCAATGGATGATAGAGTTTACGCCCCAAGTGGTCCTCGAACAACGGCCGAACAGTATCAAGAAAACCGATTCACTTATCAGTATAATGGCCGGGGTGGCCTGAGCTGGACTATACCATACGTCGCGGGCGTTCTTGCTATGGGCTGGCAGGTAAATCCGGGTCTTGGACCGGAGCAAATGAAAGAGATACTTTTCAATTCGGCCGCAAAGGGACAAAACGGCGCAAAGATAATTGACCCGCAGAGATTTATCGGAATGGTCAGGACCGCCAAACCTAAAAGAGTCCCAAATCACTGACTTAATGCGGCGATTACGCTCATTGCGTTAAAAAGCGCGTGGACAAAGATGGAACGGAAAAGCGACCCGCTTTTTTCATAAGTATAGCCGAGGCAAATCGACAGGGCGAACAAGGCGGGCCAGTGCGGGGCGTTGGCGTGAAAAACAACGAAGACAAACGATGCCAGAAAAATCGCGGGCCAGGGTCTGACGATATATGACCGAAAAAGAGTTTGGAGCATCCCGCGGAAAATAAGCTCCTCGACAAACGGCACGACCACAACAGCGGTGAAAACAATCAGGACGCGAACCTGCCACTGGGAATAGGCGATGATTTCCTTTAATTCCTCGTGCTGGGGCATTTGAAATTTGTCGCCTAAGATTAATTTGCCGATTATGGTTGTCAGGATAATCGCGCCGAGGACGGCCGGCATAACGGCTAACAAATTGAGCAAAGCGGCGACAAAATCACGTGGAATGGTTCTCGGATTAAGCCCAAGACCCTTGAGGCCGCGGACAAAAGCTATTTTTGCTATTATTACGCTCGTCACGAGTGCGGGGATTACGCCGACGCAAAGCACCAGATTTTCCGCGATTGCATTTTGCCAGTCGGGCAGGGCCGCCAACAATTTTTCCTTGATGAAAAGCAACACTGATACCGTCCCGAACCACAAAAAAAACGGTACAAGAGCCAATAGGGGCGGCATATTATTTTCCCGGGGCGGTGCGTTGTCGAGCGCCTTTGTGCCCAGAGATGTCCTGATTGCCCAGACAGACAGCACCAATGTGCCGCCCAGGCAGACAATGAGGTCCGCTATGGTGGTCTGGCCGCCAAGCTCTTCGAGAATACTTGCTATCTTTGCGATATCCACAATTGCCGCTGTCTCTCTTGATAAAAACAATCGTTTGTATTACCATACACGAAGTCGATTTCGCTTTTCAAGGAAAATAGATATGGACACATTTCGAATCGAAGGACCGGTTCGGCTTTCGGGTACGGTATCCGTCAACGGGTCGAAGAACGCGTCACTGCCGATTATGGCAGCGGCGATACTGGCGCCGGGCAAATCAATCCTGAGGGGCGCTCCCCGGCTTTCGGATATTTCGGTTTTTGGACAGTTGCTCGTGGACATCGGCTGCAAGGTGGCGAGAGAACCCAACGGCGATATCAGCATTGACTCGACCACAATAGGCAAACCCGTGGGCGAATATGACATCGTCCGCAAGATGCGGGCGGGAATTTGTATTCTCGGCCCGCTTCTGGCGCGGTGCGGCAAGGCCCAGGTCTCGATGCCCGGCGGCTGCGCAATTGGTTATCGCCCGGTCGATATCCACCTTCGCGGCCTGCGCGAGCTTGGGGTTCATATTGACCTCGAAAACGGCTACATCGTCGCGGACGCGACAAAGGGCTTGCGGGGCAGCGAGATATTTTTGGGCGGGCCTTTCGGCTCAACTGTTCTTGGCACGGCAAATGTGATGATGGCGGCGACATTAGCCAAAGGCAAAACGGTAATCGAATCCGCGGCCTGTGAGCCGGAAGTTACAGATTTGGCGAACTGCCTCAACAAAATGGGCGCAAAAATAACCGGCATCGGCTCGCCTCGTCTGACAATCGAGGGCGTCAAGCAGCTAAAACCTTTCGAATACGAAGTTATACCTGACCGCATTGAGGCAGGGACATTTATGGCAGCAGCCGCAATTACAAAAGGTTGCCTGCATATACAAAACTGCCGGCTCGGAGACCTGATGGCGGTCGTTGACAAGCTCCGCAATATCGGTGTTACCGTAGAGGCCGAAAATTCCGGGTGTATAGTCGCCTGCTCAGGGCACGTCAGGCCGACAGATATCACAACCCAGCCCTATCCAGGTTTTCCCACCGACCTTCAGGCGCAATTTATGGCGTTGCTGGCCCTGGCGGAGGGAAACAGCATTATAATCGAAAAGATTTTCCCGGACAGGTTTATGCACGTCGCGGAGCTTGCGCGAATGGCAGCCGACCTGAGAAAAGAAGGAGCGGCTGTAATTGTATCGGGGGTAAAGAAACTTGTCGCGGCACCGGTTATGGCGTCGGACCTGCGCGCATCAGCGGCTCTTGTAATAGCGGCACTGGCTGCAGAAGGCACAACCGTAATCAACAGGGTTTATCACATCGACCGCGGCTACGAAAAAATCGAGGAGCGGCTTAATCCCGTCGGCGCAAAAATCACCCGTGAAGGCGACGGTTCGGTATAGGACTAAAAGATGAAGAAGATTCTTGCAGTCATCGGCAGTCCTCGCAAGGGCGGCAATACTGATTTGCTTGTCCGCAAATTGGTCGAAGGGGCGGTGTCGAAAGGTGCGCAGGTCGATACGATTTGGCTGGCGGGCTTGAATATCCGTGAGTGCGACGGCTGTCATGTCTGCTGGAAAGGCAAACCCTGCTGCAAACGCGACGATATGCTCGGGCTGTATCAGAAAATAAGCGAAAGCGACGCGATTGTGTTCGGCACACCTGTTTACTGGTTTGGGCCTACGGCGATAATGAAGGCGTTTATAGACCGGTTCGTGTATTTCAACTGCCCTGAAAACAGGGTGAAAATCAAAGGCAAAAACACGGCTACAATAATACCTTTCGAAGACGACGACCTCGACACCGCAAGACCTCTCGTTGAGCTTTTTGAAAAGTCGTTCGACTACCTTGAGATGCGATTAGTCGGCAGCGTAGTTGTGGGCGGGGTGGGCGAGAAGGGCGATGTTCTCAAAAAGCCGGACCGGCTGAATGAGGCGTACGAACTGGGCATTCGGCTGGCGGATTAACCGATGTGAGCTACAAAGTTTAGCACCTGCCGCGGCAACCTTCGTATAACCCGTAAAATTTTGTTTATACAGAAACAATAACTTTATGAAATGGTCGATAAACGCAGGCCGGCTGTTCGGCATACAATTCCGCATTCACGTTACGTTCTTTTTGCTGCTGCTGTATGTGTTCTTCTCGGATATAAAGGAGGGCTTTGGGCAGGCCGGGTTGTCGGTGCTGTTCGTGTGCGCGATATTCGCCTGCGTTGTAATTCACGAGCTTTCGCACAGTTTGGTCGCCCGCCATTTCGGCAGGGAGCCAAAGAGCATCACACTGCTGCCCATAGGGGGCGTCGCCGCAATCGATATGATGCCGACCAAGCCGTCGCAGGAAATAGTGATATCGATCGTCGGCCCGGCCACAAATATCGCGATAGCGATTCTGCTTGTCTTATTTGGCGGCTCGTCAATAGCTGCTGCTCTCAATAAGAGCGTCAATCCGACCACGTCTCAATTATTCATCGTAAATCTTATTGTGGCCAACATAGTGCTGGCAGTGTTCAATCTCATACCGGCGCTGCCTATGGACGGCGGCAGGGTTTTTAGAAGCATTCTTGCGTTGAAATTTGGTTTTCTGCGAGCTACGTTGTGGGCGGTAACAGTCGGCAAAGTAATAGCCGTTCTTTTTGTCGTCCTCGGGTTTTTCTACAACCCGTGGCTTGTGCTGATTGGCCTTTTCATTTTCGCCGGCGCAAACAGCGAAAGGCAGCAGGCAATCTACCTGACGATGCTTGCTCAAAGACCGCCCGATTTGACAATACCGCCCGAATATATTAACTTAAACCAGGATGACCGGATTACGCGGCAATAACCGCGTAGCCAGACAATATCACCGTTATCGATTGGAGGTATAAGGATATGTCGAGGCGAGATGACAAAGGAATCGGTCGCAGGGATTTTCTGAAGACAGCGGGATTGATAGGCGTGGGCAGCGTAATCACGGCGGCAAAAGTCAACGCGGCTGATGCCAATGGGCAGAATGTGCCGGCGGCACAGCCCCCAATTCAAAAAGTGCCGAAACGAAAACTCGGCAAAACGGGAGTCGAAGTCCCAATACTATCGCTTGGCTTTGGCAGGCCCGGCGAACAGGCGGTTTTGAGGCAGTCTCTCGACTGGGGCGTAAATCACTGGGATACGTCGCTGGCGGCGGCAAACGGGGCGAGCGAACAAAGCATCGGCGATTTTATCGCAAAAAATCCCGACCGCCGGAAAGATATATTCCTCGTTACAAAGGAAAATAAATCGAAAACGCCCGACGATTTGGGAAAATGCCTGCAAACATCACTGAAGCAGCTCAATACGAATTACATCGACCTGTATTTCGGCGTTTATATGGTAAATGATATGGTCCGGCTGACCGACGACGTAAAAAACTGGGCCCAAAACGCCAAGAAGCAAGGCGTGATAAAACACTTCGGCTTCACCACCCACGAGAATATGCCTCAGTGTCTTATGGCCGCCTCAAAGCTCGATTGGATTGACGCCATAATGATGAAGTATGACTTCCGGCTAATGCAGGATAAGCAGATGCAGGACGCAATCGATGCCTGCCACAAAGCGGGTATCGGGCTTATCGCAATGAAGACGCAGGCAATGCGACAACGCAACGCCTCGACTGACCCTAATGCCGAAGCCGACAAAAAAATGCTTGCTCATTTTCTCGAAAAGGGCTTCACCGAAGGGCAGGCGAAAATAAAGGCCGTAATGGACGACCAGCGTATCAGCACGGTTTGCTCTTCGATGACCAGCACTACAATGCTGATGACCAATATTGCTGCGGCCCTCGACAAAACCAAACTTGCCGCCGAGGATATGGATGTGCTCAGGCAATACGCACAGGCGACGTGCAGCGGGTATTGCGCGGGCTGCGCGCATATTTGCGAGCCGGCGGCTTTGGGCGTGCCGGTCGGCGATATTATGCGGGCATTGATGTATCACGACAGCTACGGCGATATTGCACAGGCGAAAGCGGTGTTCGCGGAGATTCCGGCTGACGTAAAACAGCGTTTGCTGAGCGTCGATTACAGCGTCGCGGAACACGTCTGCCCGAACCGTATGCAGATAGGCAAACTCATCGCGGACGCGGCAGCCAAACTGGCGTAGGCAGTTGCGGGAAACAAGTTATGATTCGGATAACCGATGACACGGTCATCAGCGAGGGTGATATCGTTTATCGATTTTCCCGCAGCGCCGGCCCCGGCGGGCAGAACGTCAACAAGGTCAATACCCGCGTTACGCTTCTTTTTGATATTAACCACAGTCGAGGTTTAACGGCTGAACAAAAAGAGCTTCTGTTTGACCGGCTTTCGTCGCGGATTTCAGACGACGGATTTTTGACGGTTGTCTCACAGAGGCACAGGACCCAAAGCGCAAATCGCAAATCAGCACAAAACCGTCTCGTCGAATTGCTCAAATTTGCCTTGAGAGATATACCCGTAAGAAAAGAAACCGGTGTTCCGCACGGTGAAAAGCGGAAACGCCTGCTCCGCAAACGCCGACGAAGTGAAATTAAACAGATGAGAAGATCGGTAAAGTTAGATTAAACCCTCATTTTTACGCTGAAAACGGTACTTGCCCCTCATTTAGACGCTAAAAACGCAACTTGCCCTTCGGTTTAGAGAAAAAAACCTCATTATTACACTGAAAACGATACTTGCCCCTACTTGCCCCTCGGTTTTGTGTATGGGAGGCGCTACGCGAGAAATTTGAGCAGTCGATAGTCGAAAGTTGAAAAAATAATGAGGATGAGGAATGCTGCGCTACGAGGGGTATGCAAGTTACCCAGATTAACCCCGTGAGATAGCGAAACGGCATCTCACGGGGTGAACACAGATTTTTTAGACGCTGATTTACGCAAAGTTACGCTTTTTTTTTGACACTGATTAACACAGGATTAACACGGTTTATGTCAGCCGGGGTGGCATACTCGCAACAGTCATTTCTCGATACGAGTATCTGTGAATGCCTGCTACTCGTCTGCCGGGCGACGATGTCGCCCACGCTGTTAGTGTTTACCGGCTGGTATAAAACACAGATTTAAGATGCGGCATTCGTAGTTTGCTTCAAAGAGCGAAGAATGGCTGACAACTTTTTACTTCCTCCCTCCATGTAAAAATCATTTGTGGTGGCGCTCTCGCTGCATGCGGCGGTCTTTGCCGAAGACAACGATTGTCGAAAACATTTCGCAGTTTTGTCATATAAGTATATCCTTAACCAAAAACTTAAAACCGATTTATTTGGCAATGCTGGGGACATACTACAACTGAACAAAAATGCGGAATTTTGTTCTGTGAAGATTTTTTATTGACTCTCGGTAAGTAACGGATGATGCTGAAGTTACGTGAAAAGATTTTTTTGACTACGCATACATAGCAAAAACAACAAAATCAATTTTGTTTTTTGTTCTGTTTTTTTAGATAGCGGCGACAAGCTATTTCAGCTGCTTTACCGCTTTTCAGGTTGTGTTCCTCGGCAGTTTCCTGCCAAGCTTGCTGTTTATGTCTTGTCCCTTGGTACTTTTGCTCAAAAGTGGCATATACTCTTCGCAGAATTTTCTCATTATATTTCTTGGGACGGCCACGCCCTTTTGATTTTGTTTTCTTGCCGTTTTGCTTTGTGCTGGCAGGGTCGGCTTGTAGTTCTTTCCCCCGCCGCAGCGAAAATTGCAGCACTTTCAGGCGCTTCAGAATGTCTTCCCAACTGAGGTCATTAAGTTCCGATTGGGGGACATAGCAGTGCCTTAATAAAAAATCTCGAATTGTATCCATATCATAAGACCCAACGGTCTGCCCTATGAGTCGAAGTTCCTCTATGGTCAATCGGTTTTTTCTCCAATACAACTCGTAGTCAAGTTGTTTCAGCGCCTTGTGTTCCTTTTTGGTTAGAGGATTTTTTAGAAATTTTAGAAAAAGACGTTTATATTCGTCCTTGTCCCTGCGATGGACTGTTATTTCGTAGCGTGCATCCGTTTGACCCTGACGAAATGGATAGAAAGGAAAAATCTCCGCGATGTCCTGCAATACCCGATTATATGGATTCTCCGGCTCACCGTCTGCATTTTTAACGGTTTCGCTCACATCGGACTCAGCTTTGGCTTGCAATTGTCGTTTCGATTTGCTCATCGTTCACCTGTCCTTTTCGGGTCGGTTTGAGCTAACGAATCGGCTTTTCAATTATCTTTCCTCCACGCTCAACAACGTAGTTGACCAACTCAACGCCGCTACTGATTGCCTCTGCAAATTGCTCTCTTGTAAGCGGCTCTGGTTCCCACATCTTGAAACTCTGAACTGTCTTTTTGGCACCGTTAATCGCAGTGTATTCGTATGTTCCAACGCAAATAAGTATGCTGAAGGGGAAGATTTTTCCGTCAGAGAGTAACGGGCCGTCATATCCCGTCACGTGAAATATGGAATCCGACGTGTCTCCGACAAGTAGAACTCCGTCATCCCCGATGACAGAGAGCACTTTGCATTCTGGAGGTGTCCAGGTTATTGTGCCAACTGGTAGGGGTGTTTCCTTCATATGCGTAGAGAGAATAAATCTAAAACTGAGTGCAACAAACTTACCATCAAACAAAACTATTTTGTCGGAGAACCGCTTATACATTCTATTGAACCAGTCCTCGTCTCTTTCTTTGCCTCGATAAATGATACGCCCGATAGGTTTGGAAGCCGAGCCAGATTCTTTTGTAGTGTCAATCCCTGCCTTCTCGCAAAGTAACCGCAATCGCTTGTTTTCTTTAATCTGTTCATCTAACTGTTTCTTCACGTCGCTGAGTGCTTTTTCAGTGCGGGTAATCTGCTCTTGCTGTGTTCTTATCGTCTTCTCCAGCGTATCAATCTTCGCCTGTAGAGTTTGAAGTCCGCTTCCCTGGTTCGCATCTTCTGCACCCAGCAGAACCGAGCCAAAGGCACTCAAGAAAATTGCTACTATTGTGATAGAAACCCAAAATCTGCGAGATTCCATAAGTTCTCCTTCCATAGAATTTCCGCTTATTCCACTACTGTAGTATTTTAGCAATCATACGCTATTCTTTTCAAGCACCATTTTGCACCCGATTTTGAGGTTTTTCGGGTTTACTTGGCTTGTTTCCGCGTTATAATAACTCTCGGTAGGAGAATAAACAATGTCCAGAGTTAGCGGTGATACTTTCGTTGGTGAGGGAAAAATTATGAAACAGTATCTATGGGTTTTTCTATTCTTGGCCTCAACGTGCTATGCCGAAGTCAATCAAACTGGCCCATATATAGTCAAAACTCTCCAAAATCAGGTATCGTCTCTCACAAACGAAAACAGCCAAATAAAACGAGAGAACGAAACGCTAAAGAGACAGTTAGCTGACAAGGACAGGGAAATCGAATGGCTTAAACACCTCTGTCGCAAAAATAACATCGACCCCAATGAGCAATCCAGTTTTCGAGGAGCAGATATAGGCGACCCAAAAAACAAGATGGCCTCAACGCGCTATACCGAAGTCAATCAAACTGGGCCGTATATAGTTAGGTCTCTTCAAAAACAGATAGAAACTCTCACGCAAGAAAATCAGCAAATAAAGCAGGCGAACGAACAACTCAAGCAACAGTTGGCGGACAAGGACAGGGAAGTTGAACGGCTCCAAGCTCTCTGTCGCAAAAATAACATCGACCCCAATGTGCGATTCAGTTTTCGGGGAGCACATATAGGCGACCCAAAAAACAAGATGGCAAAGCAAATCAGTGTTAAACCTCAGATTAAAAAGCTAAATGGATTGGAAAGGTTTAAAGACAACTCTGTGGAAGATCGGTTAGGTGATATTCCCATTAAATATTTGTGGTGGAATTATCTCGATGACAAACTTGTTGGATTTTTGGTAGCCGCCAAATCAAATGTATTTGACCAATTTCGTGATTATCTAATTGCACGATATGGTGAACCAGACGCAATTGAAAGGGGGACGACCCAAAATGCAATGGGGGCCACATTTCCCTCAATTATTCTTGTGTGGGAGACACCAGATGGACATATGTTGTTAATGAACCCCTCTAACAATATCGACGAATTGGCACTTAGTATGACCCAAGCCGGTATTGATGAGGAATTGGACAGACGGGACAAGGATATTGCCAAGCAAAATTCAGGCAAAGCATTTTAAATTGAATACAATGATCCTCACATCCTTTGTTCACTTTTTTCAAAATCGGCTTTACTCCCGACTTTGTGGTCTCGGTGCAGCGACGCTTCGCCCCGCAAGAGTTTTGCTCCGCAAAACTCAAAAAACCTCCGCAACATTTCCCGCTTCGGGAAATACGACGCGAAGGCAGGCAGCGGGGGCTATGGGAAACGCTGACAACAATTTTATTTTACCGAGTCATCCATCGGCATACCGAGTTGTTTTACCCTATAAGCTCCACGTCAATGGGTTTTTCCGGCACAGGCCCCGCGGCAAGGGCAAGTTCTTTTCCGAGTCGAACCGCTTCCTGCATCGCATTAGTATTTTCAGCGATTTTGCCCGCTTCGTCGGCGTTACTGACAAACAGATTGGCGAAATAACCCATATCGACCGTGTCTAAGTAGTATTTCATCATCAGCCGGATACAATCGAATCCTTTGCCGCCCTTTTTGCCTCCGACGGCGATGACCATAGCGAGCCGTTGTGTTTGTCTCGGCTTCACAACCGGGCGATTGAGAATATATTTGCTTGCCCAAAGGCACTGGCAGCGGTCGATGAGTATTTTCGCCTGGGCGCAGACGCTCATAAAAAATATCGGCGTCGCAAAAATCAGGCGGTCGGCGGCGAGGATTTTCGGAAGCACCACCTGAAAATCGTCCTGAATCGGACACTCACCTGTTCCATAACAGGCCCCGCACGCAGAACAGGGCGAGATATTGAATTTGCACAGACGCAGGTATTCCGCCTCTGCGCCGGCGGAACTGGCGCCGGACAACACCTGGCGCAAAAGCATATCGCTGTTACTGTTGTCTCGCGGGCTTGCTGATATTCCGAGAACTTTCATAATCTGCTGCTTAAAACAGGACTAATTGCGCCTCTTTGTTTCCCTCGATGTGTTTTCGTAATCGGCCTGAATGGAATTCAAGACCTTCTCGATATCCTTAACGTCCATGTCCAGGTCAGGATACTTTTTCGCAAGGGTTTTGAGGTTTTCAAAATCGCTTCTGGCACCCTGCAGAATACTCAGGAATTTGGGCGCCGGCTGCGGGTATTTCGACTGTTTTATCTTCAGGTCAAGCGATTTTGCTATCTCGTCCATACGGCGTTTCGCTATTTGCAGCTCTTTTCTGGCGAACGCTATTTTCTTGTCTGTAACGACATTTGCGTCGCCGGCATTAAGCTGCCCAAGCAGTTGTTCCCGTGAATCGACAAGCCCGTCGGCCATCGTACATTCGACGGCTTCTTTGGCGGTTAGCGTCAAAAGCGACCCCGATTTATTCCAGGTCCGTGCGACCTGCTGGCCCGGCTTTTTGTTTACCGGGTCGATGAATAATCTTTTTGCCCCCTGGTCTACCTCAACTACCTCAATACTGCTGTCAACCATCGCCCTTGCGAGCAATCCGGGGCGGTCGTTTTGCTGCGCCAGTGAAGCGAGATATGCCCGCCAGGCGGAGCTGAACTTTTCATTGATTACGTCCTCGTATTTCCTGTCTTTGAATTCATTGACCTCTTTGGGCTTATTAATCAATGTCGCGGCACCGATGATTGTGTTTTCCGTCATATAGATTTTGCTGCAGGATAGCGCTACCGCTGCGCCGGCGGATATCGCGCCGCCGTATTTGCCGCCTTTGACGAACGCGATTACGTTGCAGTCGGCGTTTTTTATAATGGCCGTACACATCCGCTGGGCCAGGTCAACCCGCCCGCCGGGTGTATCAATTTCAACAAGTATGAACAAAGGACCTTCTTGCGAACTTTCGGCTATCGCTTTCTCGAAGGCGTCAGTTTCTATCTCATACATTATCGCATCATCCAGGGGCACGACGATGACCTTGTTGTTTCTGCCGAGATTGTCCCGTTTGATTTCCCATTCTTTGGGATTCAGTTTGAGCAGACCTTTTTCCTGTGTAAAGACGCTCGTCGGGCCATCTTCAGCTTCGGCGGATTTCGGCGAACTGCCGTCCTGGCGGGCGCTTTGGGCGGAGCCGGGCAGTCGGCCCGTAATGTATCCGTGGAGTTTCTCATTGGTCTGACGATTGGTGAATGTGTCCGCAAAACAAACGCCGGCAAACAGGATTATCATTGCCGATGTCAAAGTAACTACAGTTTTTAGTTTTTTCATTATCATACCCTGCCACTTTTTTAACGCCGTTATTATATCATAAGCAATCCCAAATAAATATACGCTTAACCCGTTTTACACAGGGGCTTGCAAAAAACCGTCACTGTGGTAAAAGATTCATTGCCTCTCGTCGCGGCGAAGGTTTATAGCTCCGCTGGCAAAAATCTGGAATGCCGCGCCGTAGCCGGGCGATTCATATTTTTCTCAGGAATCTGGTATGGCGGTTAGGTTTATACTTGGCAGGAGCGGCACGGGCAAGACACACCATTGCGTAAAGGCAATAGTGGAGGCATTGTCGCAGCCCGCCCCGAGCGTAGTCGAGGGGGCAAACAACCAGCCGTTGGTGCTTCTTGTTCCTGAGCAGGCGACCTATCAGGCGAGCGAGGCAATACTCAGTGATACGCGTATAACCGGGTATAATCGGCTGCACGTCCTGTCTTTTGACCGCTTAGTTTATCTTGTCCTCGGCAAAAATATCGCCAGGCCCGCTATTTCTCGCCTTGGCCGGGCAATGGTCATTCAAAGAATCCTCCGCGAATGCGCGGGCAAACTAAACGTATTCGCCGATTCCGCAAGGATGCCCGGTCTGGGCCAGCGTTTAGCCGGGACGATTGCCCAGTTGCAGCAATACGCGAACACGCCGGACGATATAAAAAATCTCGTGCAAAATATGCGAAAACAACAGGGCGATACCCTGGCATCGGCGAAGTTTGCCGATTTGGGAATCGTTTTCGAGGAATACCTGAAGTTTATCGAAGGTAAGTTTCTTGACCCGGATATCCAACTGACTTCGGCTTGCAAGGCGGTCGCGAATGCGGATTTGGTGCGCGGGGCGAAACTATGGGTCGATGGCTTCGCGGGCTTCACCACGGCCGAGCTTGCCCTGCTTACCGAACTGCTCAAAGTAGTCGAAGACGCCCAGATTGCCCTTTGCCTCGACCCCGCGACGACCGATATAGCCAACCCGGACAAAAACAAAATCGACCCGACGGATTTATTCGGCCACACCGCCGAGACGTACGCCGAGCTTGTCGAGCGGATAAAAAAGTGCAAACTCAAACTTTCCCCGCCGTTGATTTTAAATAAGCCGATTCGCTTTTCGAACAGCCCGGCACTTACGCATATTGAGCAAAGCGTATTCAATCAGGATTCCGCAGTAACATCCGCCGGCGGCAAAATCCGTGTCGTATCAGTGCCGAATACTCGCGCCGAGGTGCAGTTTGTCGCCCGGCAGATAACAAACTTAGTCAGGCACGCCGGCTTCAGGTACCGCGACATCGCCGTCATCGCATCCGACCTCGATTCTTATGAAAACTACATCAAGACCTGTTTTGAAGATTATGCTATCCCCGTTTTTATAGATAAGCGAAGACCTCTCAATCAGCATCCGGTAATCGAGATGATTTGTTCGGCGATGAACGCGGTAACAAATGATTTTCCCGCAGGCGAAATCTTTGCGTATCTCAAGACCGACCTGTTGAATATCGAGCGAGATGAAATTGACCTGCTGGAAAATTATTGTCTCGCCTTTGGCATCACCGCCAGCGACTGGCAAAGTGACAAGCCCTGGAAATACGCCGCGGACAGGGCAGAACAGTTTGCCCAAGAGCAGGTAAACCAAATCCGTATAAAAGTTATATTGCCCCTGCGTGAATTAAAAAGGAAACTTGATGACGCCGCTATGCCACAGAAATTGCTGACCGCGAAACAGTTTATAAAAATAATTTTCAATTTCCTTGAAGATACTGAAATAAGCAAACGCTTGGCGGTTTGGGACGAACAGGCAATTAATAAGAAAAATTACACAGCCGCGGATGAGCATCATCAGTTGTACCACTGGCTAATGGATATCTTTGACGAATTAGTTGAAGTCTTTGATGACTTACCACTTGGCTGTGAGGATTATCTTGCGATTCTTCGAAGCGCGTTTTCGCAGATAACGCTGGCGTTTATTCCTCCCAATCTTGACCAGGTTTTAGTCGGCTCGATTGAGCGCAGCCGACATCCCGATTTGAAGGCGGTTTTCCTGATTGGCACAACCGAAAGGCAATTCCCATCGCCTGTCGTTTTTGACAGCATACTAAGCGAAGAAGACCGTCTCGCCGCACAGTCATCAGGCGTTGACCTTCCGCCCGGCGTCCGACAGGAGCTTGCCAACAGACCATATCTTGCCTATATCGCGTTTACCAGACCTTCGGAATTTCTCTGCGTTACTTATCCTGCTGCTGACCAGAAATCAAACGCGGTTGCCCGTTCGCCTTTCGTCGATAACCTTTTCCGGCTGTTTGACGACCTCAAAGAGGAATCGGTTGATTCCTCGCCGCTGGCCATTGAAGAGGTCTGCACAACATACGAGCTTGAGGATGTTCTTTGCCGTCCTCCGCAATTGGTTGGGCTTTTGGATGATATCCTCCGCGATGACCAACTCGCGGCTATTGGTTCGAGAGCAGCGGGGGCAGTCGGCTATAAGAACGAAGCGACGCTGGATAGTTCAGTTGTCGGGGAGCTTTTCGACAAGCAGTTATCCAGTTCCGCGTCCCGGCTGAGCACCTTCGCCGAATGTCCTTACAGGCACTTCTCAAGATACATACTCGGCCTGAATAAACGCGAGGAGTTCAAACTTGAGCCGCCCGACCTGGGCGAATTTTATCACCGTGTCCTCGACAGGTTTACCAAAAGGGCTGTCGCCGACAAAATAAATTTCCAGACAATCACCGATGATGCCTTGATTAAAATACTCGATGAAGAGACCGAACGACTTTGCCGGGAGGATTCGTTTATCTCCAAATTTGCCGCCCACAGCCCGCACAACGCTTTTGTGATTAGTTCCGCGAGGGAATATCTGCGGGATTGCGTAATAGCTGTGTCGCAGATGATTCGCGCGGGTGGTTTTCGTCCCGCGATGTCCGAGATTTCGTTCGGCAA
The DNA here is from genome assembly GCA_003170415.1 of Phycisphaerales bacterium. GTDB lineage: Bacteria > Planctomycetota > Phycisphaerae > Sedimentisphaerales > Anaerobacaceae > Fen-1362. The sequence goes on from PMZJ01000041.1 coordinate 39,892, forward strand.
ATCCAAATCTGTCGGCGATTCAATCGGCGAATTTACGTTGACGCTTCCCGATGGCAGACGACTCACCCTTAATGGCCGAATCGACCGGCTGGATATCGCGAAGATTGACGGGCGAAAGGTCGCTATTGTCTTCGATTATAAAAAACGTTCCAAAGATTCCTTTAGCTGGGCGGAATTTTATTATGGCCTCGATATTCAGCTCGCGGTTTATATGCTCGCTGTTCGCAACGCTGCTGGGAAATTTGCGGATGATATTGCCGGCGCGTTTTATATGCCAATCGAGGTCGGCACGGAAAATGTCGAGCTTGGCAAATCCATCGACAATAATCCCAAATTTGCCCACAAGGCAAGAGGGATATTCAATGGTAATTACGCTTCTTCACTCGACGGCACAGCCGCGAAGGACAGTCATTATTATAATTTCTTCGTTACAAAGGAAGGCGACCCTTACGGAAAATATAATTATCTCGGCTCTCTTAGACCGGCGGATTTCGAGGCGTTTATGAATTTCGGCTCGCGAAAGATAACCGACATTGCCGGGCAAATCACATCCGGCAAAATCACCGCTTTGCCCTATCGCCTCGGCACAGATTCGCCCTGCAAACAATGTGAATATAAACCCGTCTGCCGATTCGACTGGCAGATAAATAATTACAACCTGCTTACCCGCGTCAATAAGGAGCAGGTCCTTGAGCGGATTAAAACAGATGAGTCAAAGTAAGGTTAATCCTCCTCGGCGGATAAAGTGGACAACGCAGCAAAGCCGGGCCATTGTTGAGCACGGCAGGAACGTCTTTGTCTCCGCCTCGGCGGGGACAGGCAAGACCGCTGTGCTTTCGGGCAGTTGCGTCAACGTCGTGACCAACCCATCCGCCTGCCCCGACGTCTGGAGCGTACTTGTTGTTACTTTTACCGAAATGGCCGCTGAGGAAATGCGTTCCCGAATTGCAAAGCAGTTAAGCTCTGAGATGGAAACGACCGCGGACGCCACCCTTCGCAGGCATCTCCGCAGGCAGTTGATTCTGCTCGGCGCTGCGGACATAAGCACAATTCACTCATTCTGCAAACGCATTATCACCGAACATTTTTACGAAATAGGGCTTGACCCGACCTTCGGCATAATCGACGCCGACGAGGCAAAACTGCTAAAGACCGAGATACTCGAAAAAACAATCGACTGGGCCTGGAAACAAAACAATATAGCCGAGGCGCTGCGGCAGCTTATGACTCGCAGAGATTTGCGAATGACGGAAGGTTTTCCCGCGACCATAATAGAGATAAGCGATTTCCTCGACGGCGTCGTATCACGCGATAACTGGCTTGAGCGGGCGAAAGTTTTAGCTGAGGCAGTTGACCCGTTCGCTACCGATATCGCGCAGGCCCAAAAGCAAATCGTAACGGATAAACTTCAGGAGGCCCTTGACCGGCTCGAATTCGCGCTGAAAATTTATAACGACCAGAATCCGTCGGGCAAGTGGGCCGCGAAATGCAGAAACGAATACATAAAACCTGTTCAGCAATGTATCGAGCAATTCAAAGCCGGCTGGTGGAAATTTGAAAGACCTAAAGTTTACAAACCAACGGATGTCCCGCAGGCGGACTTTATCGGCGGAATTGTCGGCGACGCGCTTGATTCCGTCAGGGAACTTAAAAACCTGGCGATTTTAAATCCTGAATATCTTAACAAATTCGCCGGCGCAATCGGCACACAGACAAGAGTCCTTGTTGAATTGGTCAGGCATTTCGACGATTCATATTGCCAGGCCAAAAAGGCAATCAACTGTCTGGATTTCGCCGACCTCGAACACTACGCCCTGCGCCTTTTGCAAAAAAGGGGTCAGGTCCCTTTTTCTGATGAACCGTCGCAAACCGCATTGAAACTGCGTAAAAAATACAAATACGTCTTTGTGGATGAATACCAAGATATCAACGACGTTCAGCAGGCAATCATCGATATGGTCGGTTCATTCGGCAACGTCTTCGCCGTCGGCGACCCGAAGCAAAGCATTTATCGATGGCGCGGCGCGAGACCCGAAATTTTTATCGAGCATCTCGGCCTTGCGTCGGCAGAACCGGAATCGAGTAATGCAGGTCTGCGAGTTGACCTCAACGTCAATTTCCGCTCCGTCAAACCAATCCTTGATTTTGCCAATAAGGTGTTTGGCCGGATAATGACCGCCTCGTTTGCTGGTATTGATTACGATGAGTCGGCATATCTTAAACCCCATTCGCAGGAAAACGCGGAAACCGCGATTTCTCCTGCCGTTGAATTGCACATTCTCGACGAAGCACAAGCCGACTCGGACGCGTCGCCGTTCAGCGACAGGCAATTGCAGGCGGCGATGATTGCCCGGCGAATAAAGCAGCTCATCGGCGTCGATTCAAATGAGCAAATCATCGACAAAGAAACAAAAAAACCGCGACCCGTCGAGTATCGTGACATTGTTATACTAATGCGCTCGCTGGCGGGCAAAAGCGACTTTGTCGAGGCGCTGCGACTCGCCGGCATTCCCGTAAGCTGTGATGCTGCCGCCGGCTACTTCGAGGCGACAGAAATCACGGATATGCTGTGCCTGCTGAAGGTCCTCGATAACCCGCGACGCGACATCGAATTTGCCGGGACGCTGCGTTGCCCATTTTTCCGGTTCAGCGACACGGAGCTTACGAAGATTTGCCTGCAAGGCAAAAAAAATAATCGCAACCTCGGCTTCTACGATTGTGTAATATCGTTTTGTGAATCTGGAGGCGAATGCGAACTGACCGACAAACTTGCAAAATCACTCGCTATGCTCGATGAATGGCGAACCGTCGCGCGTCGAGGCCGGCTCGCGGAATTGGTTTGGCATATCTTTCGTCAGACCGGCTACCTGTCATTTGTCTGTGCTTTGCCCGATGGTCCTGCCCGCAGGGCCAATTTGCTGAAACTCCACGACAGGGCCATCCAGTTCGAGGGCTTCGCGGGCAATTCGGGTGTCCCCTCGCTTACCCGTTTCATCGTTTTTTTAGAGAAGCTCATAGCCGCCGGCGAGGACTGGTCAAAGCCCCAGCCCGAAGCCGGCACGGGCAATACCGTTGCTGTTATGAGCATCCACAAAAGCAAGGGCCTCGAATTTCCCATCGTATTCGTCGCCGACCTCGACAGCCAGTTCAGCAAAAAGGACTTCAGCCGTGATTGCGTTCTGGATGAACGCCTTACGCTCGGCCTGAAAATAATCGACGCCGAAAGCAACTCACGCCTCGACTCGCCGGCTTACCAGGTAATCGAGGAGCGGAACCGCCGAAAGTCGCTGGCCGAGGAAATGCGAATCCTCTACGTTGCTATGACAAGGGCGATGAATCGGCTTGTCCTCGTCGGCTGCAAAACCCGGGATAGCTGCCGAAACATTCTCACCGCGGCCCATTCATTTGCTGGCCAGTCAATTCCATCCTGGCATCTGGAAGCACGCCAAAACCATCTCGACTGGATTTTATCCGCGCTCGGTAGCGAGCCGCTCCTGCATCAGGTATTTCAAACAGAACTGCCGACGCAAACTTCGCAGGACAACCTCTTCAGCGTCCAGTTTTACGACCAGCCGGAGCTGGCGAAACTTTCCGCTATTATCCAGCACTCAAAACTAAAAACTCAAAATTCAACACTTAAAACTCCAGTCGTTAAACATAACTTGGTCGGCCTTAAACGCTCTCTTGATTGGCAATACCCGTTCGGCAACGCGCCATCGCTGCCCGCCAAAAGAACCGTTACCCAGTGGACTCATCGAAACGACGAATTTGCCAAGATTGATTATTCGCTTGCCTTCGACCGAAAACCAAAAGCCGTTTTCGCAACTAAGCAAATTGACAGCAGGTCTGCCTGCCCTGAGCTTAGTCGAAGGGTCGGCACAGCCACACACCTTGTTATGTCAAAACTTGACATGGCTAAACCAGTAACGACGGAAACAGTAAATCAACTTATTGAAAAACTCGTAAAAGATGACGCTCTTGTTCAGGAAATAGCGTCGCAAATAAATGCCGAATCAATTGCGAAATTCTTCAGGAGCAAACTTGGCCAAACAGTCCTCGACAAGAAGAATATCGTCCGGCGAGAATGGCCCTTTACCTTTGCCGTTCCCGCCTCACAATGGGATGAATCCGCGACGTACCAAACGAGTCACGGGTCACGAGGCACGAGCGACGATTTTATTATCGTTCAGGGCATAATCGATTTGCTTGTCAAAACGCCCAAAGGCCTCGTGGTCATAGATTTCAAAACCGATGATGTGTCCGCCGATGGAGCGACAAAACGTGCTGAATTATATCACGGACAATTAGACCTTTACGCAAAGGCCGCAAGCATAATACTTGGTCAAAAAATAGACAGCAAATGGCTCTGTTTCCTGAGGCCCGGCTGCGAAGTCGAGGTCTGAACCTGGAGAAAAATATTATTCGATTATGGAGGAAAAGATGATTACCGCACCCCAAACCAGGTATCTCATAGTGTCAGCGTTTTTATTTCAGATTGTGTTTAACCGCGCAGCCCTCGCTCATCTTGAAACAGCCAAACTGTTCCCTCCCGATGCCAACACCGGCGACACTTTCGGCGCTTCGGTCGCAATCGAGGGAAATATCGTTGTAGTTGGGGCATATCAGAATGACTCAAATGGTAGCGACTGTGGTGCCGCTTATGTTTATGAACTCTCCGGCTCACAGTGGATTCAAAAACAAAAGCTCGTCCCTTCCGACGGTGTGGCCGGCGATAAATTCGGCAAGTCAGTCGCCATCCAGGGTGACACTATTGTGGTGGGCAGTTATTATGACGACAGCAATGGCTCTGCTTATGTCTTCACCCGTTCAGGAGATGTCTGGATACAGCAGCAAAAACTCGTCGCTCCCGACGCCGCCCCTGATGACAGATTTGGCTGCTCCGTTTCAATCGATAATAATACTATCGTCGTCGGCGCATATCGCTGCAACGGCTACACCGGCAGCGCCTATGTTTTCACTCGCACCGGCACAAACTGGGGCTTTCAGGAGAAACTGACTGCATCGGATGCCAAGTCGGGTGAGTATTTCGGCTACAGCGTCGCAATCGACAACAACACAATCATTATCGGTGTGCCCTATGACGATTATTCCGGGGACGTCGATGCCGGCTGCGCCTATCTTTACCGGCTACAGGGCGCAGCATGGGTCGAACAGTGTATTCTGCGGGCTTCCGACGGCGGCCCCAGTTATCACTTCGGATACTCTGTTGCTCTCGATGGCAACTGGGCCGTTATCGGTGCGTATGAGGGCAATACCGATATTGTTTCTGGTGCGGGCTCGGTTTATGTCTTCGCCAATACCGACGCCGGCTGGGTCGAACAGCAGAAACTATTCGACACCAACGACCCGTGTAGCGGTGAGGACTTCGGCTGGGCAGTCGCCATAAAAGATGACACAATACTCGCCGGCTGCCCCTATGATTTCACCGACGGTAATAAAACCGGGTCAGTATTTGAATTTGTCCGCACGGGCACAACCTGGGTTCAAAGCGACCGGCTCACGGCCGGCGATGCAAATGCAGACGATAAATTCGGCTCCTCGCTCGCATTATCAGGTCGCCATATCATCATTGGTGCACCTTACAACTCTAACAACGGCAAATCCACCGGCTCAACATACATCTTCGACAATTTCCTCGCCGACCTCGATGCCGACGGCGATGTTGACTTTTTCGACTTTGCTGTTTTGGCCGGCTACTGGCATCAAAATAATCCTTTGGCGGACATTGCCCCCGAACCTGCGGGCGATGCAATCGTAGATATAAAAGATTTGGCTGTTCTGTGCGATAACTGGCTGGCTGGTAAATAACAGATATGGCGCAAAGCTGGTTCTTTAACCCAATATCCGGCATGTCTGGAGGCGATGGAGACCTGTTCTGGCCCGCCTCAAAACCCGCGAAAACCACTTGCGGATGAGCCGAATTTATGGTATTTTGTAAGTTTTGAGCAACTTAACCAAAACGGGGTTTTGCCTCACGATTAATATTGTATTGGGAGATACAAAAATGAAGGTCGGAAGATTGAGTTTAATTACTGGTATCATTAGTTCTGTATTGGTTTTACAGTGCTGGTTCGCCGGTCAGGCAGTTGGTGCGCAGGCGCCTGCCTCCAAACCCGCGGCTGAACCCAACGGGCCGTCCCCGAAAATTGTTTTCGAGCAGGCCATTCACGATTTCGGTCCCGTTGCGCCCGGCTCCCTCAATCCCTGCAAGTTCAAGTTCAAAAATGAAGGCGCCGGTGTCCTCAAAATTAGTGATGTTACCAAAACCTGTGGCTGCACCGTCTTTACGCTCGAAAAAAAGGAATATGCTCCCGGTGAGGAAGGAGCGATTGATGTCGGATACAACGCCGACAGGGGCAGCGGCGTCAGAACTCGACACCTCTATGTGCTCTCAAACGATAAGGATAACCCGAGAGTCGAGTTGACCATTAAGGCCTCTATCGCCCAGAAGATTGTTTACGACCCGGAAAAGCTGGATTATACGCTCAGGGGCAAAAACGCAGGCGTCCTTGAATTAACCTTGCACAGTATCGATGACCAGAATTTTGCGATTACCGCGTTCAACGCCACCGGCGACGCCGTCTCCGCGGATTTTGACCCGAACCAAAAGGCCGCGAAATTTGTCCTTAAGACCAAAATGGACATACAAAAAACAGGCGTCAACAGCAGCGGCCGCATTGAAATTACAACCAGTCATCCGGAGTGTCCTACGATTACCGTACCTTTCAGCGTTCTGGCAAGATTTAAGGTTGACCCGCCTGCCATAAACGTGCTCAACGCCGAAGTCAACAAGTCCGTCGAGCGGGAATTGTGGCTGCTCAATAATTACAACGAAGATTTTGAAATCGCCTCAGCAACCTCCAAGGAAGGCATCATAAAGGTTGTCAGTCAGGAAAAAATCGGTAATCGCTACAAGTTCAATCTTGCGATAGTCCCTCCTGCGACTCGAAATCCAACGAGGATGTTTACGGATACGCTCACGATAACCACCAAAGACGGCGAAAAAATAGAGGTCGCCTGCCGTGGGTTCTATCAACGACAATAAAGGCGACACAAACTGAATCTTGCCGGCAATGACGGGAAAAAGGGCTTTTATCTTCCTGCTGACCGCGACAACGGTGTTCGCAGTCCCCGGTGCGCCTGGGCAAACGCGTGACCTTGTTACTATTTTCTTCACAGGTAACGAGTTGGGCTCAATGCAGCCCTGTGGCTGTTCGGGCGGGCAGCTTGGCGGTCTTGACAGACGTTATGCCGTCTTGAATGCCGTCGGCCCGCAAAATCGCCTCATCATTGATACCGGCTCGCTGGTTCCCGAATCAACCGAGCAAAACCTCATTAAATTCAGCATTATCGTGCAGGCATTTGCCCAGCTTGGCTATGACGTAGTCAACCTCACCGAACAGGATATTCTTATCGCTCGCCAGGCGGGACTTCTTGATGGCCTCAGTTCGCTTTTCAACTGCATAACCGCCGGCAGCCCCGACGACGTAAAACTGCCTGCAAAATTCACAAAGAAATTTACGCTGAATGGGATTGTTTTCGAAGCAGCCGTTGTTACCGCCGAAACCGAAGACCAGATTTCCCGGCTGCCAGACCTGTTTTCGTCAACCGCCGCCGGGTCGCCTTCGGCGGTAAAAATTCTGATTCTTAACCGTGCCGACGCAAAAACAGTCGCTACCGTTTCGGAAATGCACCTCGTCGATTTACTGATTGTCCCTTCGCAGTCCGAGGATGAGCCGATACTTGTTAGCGATACCAATGTCAGTCCCCTGGTAATCTCGTCGGGACGGCTGGGCAAGTACGTCGGCAAAATCCAGGTGATATTTAACGGCGCAGGGCGAAAACCCCGGCTGAAGTTTACTTCGGTGCCGGTTACCGAGGATATTCCCCAGCATCAGCCGCTTGTCGAACTTTATAAGGACTACCAGCGATTAGTCAAAGATGCCAACATAATCGAAAGACAGCCGCGTTTCATTTTGCCGGGCAACCTCGAATACATCGGCTCAAAATACTGCAAACTCTGCCACGACTATGAATACGAAAAGTGGATGACAAGCAAACAGGTTTTTATACCCGGTCTGGCTAAGCAGGCGTCGCCTGACAACAGGCACGCCAACGCCTTCGCTGCGCTCGAAAAGGTCGGCTCCGAATATGACCCCGAATGTGTCGTCTGCCACGTTGTCGGCATGCAATACCAAACCGGCTACATCTCCCCGGCAAAAACCCCCGAATTGAAAGACGTCGGCTGCGAAAACTGCCACGGGCCGGGTTCCGAGCATCTCAGGTCGCTCGGCGCAATCGAGACCTCAGGCCCTATGTCAACCTGCAGCGATTGCCATACCGCTGAGCAAAGCGGAGAATACGCAGCCAATGAGAAGCAGTACTTTGAGAAAATCGTCCACTGGAGGGAGCCGGTTTCCATAGTCAGAGTCACAGAACCTAACCGCTCATCGAAGTAGAAGCGAAAAAGGGGCCTGCCCTGAGCTGACCTGTGGTGAGCGCAGCCGAACCAGTCGAAGGGCAACCTTTTCATCTTTCGTCTCCTTATTGATAAAAACCATTGTTTTATAGGACTATTGGCCATACAGCTTTCTCCGTCGACAGAGGCCTGAAAATAACCCAAAAACGAGGTCGCCAAACTCGCCACAGGGGGGAACTTTTTGATGGCTTCTTTGTCTCATTTAGTGTGGTGACTCCGTGCCTGTCCAGAATTGCTGAGACACCGTGTGCTCACGGGTGAGTCAGGCCTGAGGAACGAGTGATGAGAGATATGGAGCGTGCTATGGCACTAAAGCTGAGACCCGCCTGCCGGGTGGTCAAGTTTGCTTTCTTTGCACTTTTAATGCTCGGCAGTTTTGCCTCCTGTCAATTGGGGCTGGCTGCCGACCTTGTGTCGCCCAACGAAACAGCAAGTTCCGTCCCTGACAGATACAGGGCTTTTTTACTTAAATACATCTCACCGCAGAAGGCCAAACAATTTCTGGCCGACGTGAACATCACGAATGCTTCCCAGCTCAATGATTCCAATACGTTGCTGGTTACAGCCAGCCCGGATGCTCTTCTCAAGGCCGCGGCCCTGCTGACGCTGGCTGATTCGCGTGAAAAGTATGCCGTGAAGGTCCTGTTGCCCGCCTCCGAGGCAAATCAGATGCCGTCCGCGGAAGCAATGGCAGCCGAAATCGGCAGAATATCCATAGGGACTTTTTATAATCTGCCTGGCGGCACAGGATACAAGGCGATTGTGGATATCCACGAGGATAAGCTTGTAGCTATCGCTCCGGTCGCGGTTATGGACAAGTTTGTTGAATATGCCGATGTGGTAAAACGAGCCAGCCCTTTACCTGATTTGGAGGATGGTCTTGCCTCTGTGCCCGTTGTGGAATCAAGCCCCGCCGACCCGGATAAGGCGTTTGGCGAGCTTCTCGATTCTATATCCAAAGCCGAAAGTAATCTAAAATCGACCGATACCGCAAAACAACAGACCAAACAGCCCAAAGCAGAGGGCGTCGCGGTCAAACCCAAAAAACAAGCGGCTAAAGACGAGAAAAAAATAACAGGCAAAGATAAAAAAGCCGTCGTGCCAGACCTCGAAACGGAAGCATCGACAGAGCCAAATGAGGAAAAGGTTCGCAATCCATACGAGCCGGAATATGCCGCCAATGCCGATGAGACACTCGATCTTGCATTGCCCGAAAAACTTGACGTCATCAGTTTGCTCGAACTGGTCGGCAAATATCTTAACCTCAATTATGTGTACGACGAGAGCAAAATAAAGAATATGGCGGTCAATCTGAAGGTTCAGGGGCCAATCAAGGTAAGGGACCTTTACCCGCTTGTTGAATCAGTCCTGAGGTTTACGGGACTTGCTATGACTCGCAAGGGTAATTTGGTTACGGTAGTTCCCATTGCCGATACCCTGGACATAGACCCTGCCTTAATAGAGTCCGACAGCGGCCAGGTTAGGGCAGGCGACGTTATAGTTACCCGCATTTTTCAGCTTAATTATATCGATACCGCCAGCGCTAAGGCCCTGCTGGAGGGTATGAAAATAGGGGCTGTAACAGAAATAGCGGCGAGGGGAACGCTTATTGTTACCGGATACGCTTATCGTATGAACAGGGTGGAGCAGCTTCTTGAAGTCATCGACAAGCCGGGCATCCCCAAGCAATTCAGGTTCCGGCAGTTAAAATACACGATGGCCAGCACGCTCGCCCCGAAGATTAAGACGCTTGTCGAACAATTAGGCGATATGTCGATTGCGATTTCCTCTACTCCCACGGCCGCGACGTCTCAGCCGCCAAGGCGTGTTCCGGTTCGCCAGCCGATGCCGGTCCAGCCGACTCCAGCGGCCGGTTCTTCAAAACCGTCGATATATCTTGACGCTGACGAAAGGACCAACCGCATCCTGATGATAGGGCAGGAGGAAGAACTGACTGTCGTGGAAAATCTCATTGACGCCCTTGACATCGCGCAACAGGACCTCCGCTCGCTTCGGGTGTATGAGATGCAGCACGTTGATGCCGAAGACGTGAGAAAAAAACTGGAAGAGCTTGGCATAATAGGTGCCAGTCGAACGGGCACGACCACATCCGGCAGGATTACCTCAAGAACAGCAACGCCTGCTGCGCCGGGTCAGCCGGCCGCATCGCCGACGCCTGCTGCAATGACAGCCCCCGGTTCGGAAGGGGAATTGCCAACCGAAGAGCCGCAGGTGGTGGTCATCGAGGCAACCAACTCCCTGATGGTCAATGCCTCGCCTGAACAGCACGCCCTGATTGCAACCATTATCTCCTACGTCGATAGCGAAAGTGAACAGAAAGCGATACCATACAAGGTTTATCCGCTTCAGAATCAGTCGCCGGACCATATCGCGGAGGTCCTCAAGAAGTTAATCGAGGACGTCGTCAAAGATAAAGATAGCAAGATTGAAAAGGTCGTAAAAAAGACCGAAGAAAACATCATTATCGTTCCGGACCCCAATACTTTCTCGCTGATAGTTTACGCCAACAAGAAAAATCAGGACTGGATTGCGGATTTGATAAAAACTTTGGACAGACGAAGACCCCAGGTGCTTATTGACGTCACGCTCGTCGAGGTTACCAACAAAGACAATTTCGACCTCGACCTGCAATTAGCCAGCAAGTTTCCCGAAATGGTACCTGGAACAACGATGGTTAGTGGTGTGGTGACCCCCATTACACCGTCCTTCCTGGGCGGCACCGTTAGCGAAGCAGCAAGCAATCCGGTTTTAGGAACTATTGCGGGCGGCCAGGGTTTTTATAGCGACAAGCATATACAGGCGCTTCTTACGGCAATGGAGACAAAGAGCTACGGACGCGTGCTGGCCAAACCCAAAATATTAGTCAACGACGGCCAAGTCGGCGTAATCAAGACCGCCGATACCAAGAACGTGTCTATAACCGGCGGTTCCACCGTATCGAACGGCACTGTCGTCGCGGGAAGCACCAGTTACCAGCCGTACAATGACGGTATAACGCTTACCATTCAGCCCAATATCAGCGAGGGCGACCTGTTGCTTCTTATCATCAATCTCGACAGGACGGATTTCGTTAATGCGACTGCCAACCAAGTAACCCCCCCCGATACAACGTCGAGCAACATTAATACAACAGTAACGGTTCCAGACGGCAAAACTATCATCCTCGGCGGGATGCTTAAACTTGGCCAGTCAAAAAACGGCAACAAGATTCCCCTGCTCGGGGATATTCCATTAGTGGGAGGATTGTTTAGAAGCACCTCGAATAGCACCGATGATTCAAAATTGTATGTATTTGTAAAGGCCAACATACTCAGGCCTGAAGAAACGCTATCGGGACTGCCGGAGCTTGAGCGAATCTCAGAAAAGAGCCGTGCGGCTTTTGAGAAAAACGAAGAGCGGTTCCAAAACCACCAGGACTGGCCGGGGATAAAGCCCCATCCGGTGGACCCGGTGAAGGTGCTTGATGCCGAATAGCTTAAAACGATTGATAATCGATTATTGATAGTTTAGCAGCGGCCGGAACGGCCGCTGCCGTCGCCGTTCCGGCGACGGCTAAACAAATCAATCATCAATAATAAATAAAAAATGAAAGAACTTTTAATACAAACTGCGAAGCAGACCGGCATTGTCGATGCCGAGGTGCTGGCCAAGTTTTTGGAGGAGAACTCTGCGGGCCAACGCATCGATGAGGTGCTGCTTGCCTGCCCCAATTTTACCGAGGAGCAGGTGCTGCGTCTGTTCGCCTCGGCTATGGGGAGTGAATTTTTCTCCGAGATACCTGCCAAGCAGGTGCCCCCGGAATTCATCCAGACCGTCCCCGCGACTTATGCCCAGCATCATTCATTGATAGGAATAAAGACAGAAGCGAACAACGGCGAACTGACCGTTGTGCTTTCCAAGCCATTAGATATTGCCGCGCTCGATAATGTATCGAAGATGACGGGTATGTCGGTTCGAGCGGGAGTTGCCACGCGTGCCGCCATAACTTCGATTATTGACGTCGCCTACGAGCAGCGGACGACCGTAATAGATGAGGTGGTGGAGGAGCTGGATTCGCAAAACATCGACCAGATTGCCGATGAGGTCGCCGGCTCCGATGACCTGCTCGACGTGGTCAATCGTCCGCCCGTCATCCGGTTAGTCAACGACATCCTTTTTCGCGCCCTGCAGTTGAGAGCCAGCGATATTCACGTCCATCCATACGAAGCCAAAATACAGATTCGTACCCGAATCGACGGCATTCTTTATGACACTTTAAGTTTGAACAGGAACGTATTGCCGTTGATTGTCTCGCGTATCAAGGTTATGGCGGGTATGGACATCGCCGAGCGCCGAATGCCGCAGGACGGCCGATGCAGCGTCCGGCTCGGCCAGCGGGAAATAGACCTTCGCGTCAGCACTGTCCCAACAAGTTTCGGCGAACGCTGCGTCCTGCGTCTTTTGGACAAAAGCTCAGGCATTCTCACGCTCGACCAGCTCGGATTATGGGAGGACGACCGCAAAAGATTCGATACGCTGCTGGAGCGCACCCACGGGATTATTTTCGTTACAGGCCCGACAGGCAGCGGCAAGAGCACCACCCTGTACGCCTGCCTTAACCGCATCAATTCCGCGGAAAAAAACGTGATGACCGTAGAAGACCCAATTGAATACCAGCTCGAAGGTATCAGCCAGATGCAGGTCGCCTCCAAAAAGGGCGTTACCTTCGTAAACGCGCTGCGGCACGTTTTGCGACAGGACCCCGACGTGATAATGGTCGGCGAGGTTCGTGACGCGGAAACCGCACGAATGGCGATACAGTCCTCTCTTACCGGCCACCTCGTATTCAGCACCCTGCACACAAACGATTCGGCGGGAGCCATAAGCAGGTTGCTTGACCTGGGAGTGGAGCCATATTTGGTCAGCTCCTCACTAATTGCCATAATGGCACAACGGCTGCTGCGAAGGGTCTGCCCGGATTGCAAAAAAGAATATAAGCCCTCGACTCGCGAGCTTAGAGAGCTGGGGCTTGGAGATTTGCCTTCGCAGGCCCAGTTCTACATCGGCGCGGGCTGCGACAAGTGTTTCCAGACCGGATATCGCGGAAGGACAGGTATTTATGAGCTGATGCTGATTAGCGAGGAAATTCAAAACCTGATATATCAAAGGACCAGCGCGGGTGCGATAAAGAAGGTCTCGCTTGACGCGGGCTTGCAAACCCTCAGAATGGACGGCACTCGAAAGGTTCTCGCGGGAATAACCACTATTTCCGAGGTGCTTAGAGTTACACAGGCCGATGTGATATAGGAATTTTAGGTTATGCCAAGATACACCTATATAGCGATAGCAGCCGACGGCAAAAAGGCCAAAGGTACTATAACCGCCGAAAGCCCATACGCCGCCCGCAAGCAGTTGCGCATTCGCAACATTCACCCGACCTCCATAAACGAGCTTGGAGCCGCCGAAGAGGGCAAATCCGCCATTGCCTCGGTTTTTACCAGGACCGGCAAAAAACAGATAATCGACTTCACCAAGCAGATGGCCACGCTGCTCAACTCAGGTATAAAACTTACCGAATCCCTGACGGTGCTGACAATGCAGGCGCCGGATACGAAATTCAAAAACGCCCTTACTGACATCCGCGACCGTGTGATTACAGGCGAATCGCTGACCGACGCTATGAAGGACTATGACGATTATTTCGACATAATCTACGTCAGTATGGTTCACGTCGGCGAGGTTACCGGCTCGCTCGGAGCCGTTTTCGGCACTATCGGCAATTTTATGGGCAAGCGTCAAAAGGTCGAATCTAAAATCATTACGGCTATGGTTTATCCGGCGATTCTTATGATTTTCGCCGTCGTTGTAATCCTTATTCTCACCACATTCGTAATACCCAAAATCGGCGCCCAGCTTGTCGCCGCAAAACAGGAATTGCCCTGGATTACAAAGCAGTTGATGAATGTAAGCTATATTATGACAAGCTGGTGGGTGTTGCTTGTCATCGCGGCTATAATCGGGATGGTCTGGGGGTTAAGGCGGTTCTTCAAAACGAAGCGAGGAGCTTTTATGCGGGACAAGTTCCTGCTTTCGCTGCCTTTGTTTGGCCCGCTTATCAAACAGCGTGTGGTCTCGCGTTTTGCCTCTACGCTTTCGACGCTGCTGGGGTCAGGCCTGAGTATGGCTGAGTCATTCCGCGTCGTCGGCGAGGTTACGGGAAATACCCTGATGAAACGCGCTATCGAGCAGGCCAGAGAGAGAATCCTCGCCGGCGCAGACGTCGCCACGCCGTTGCGCGACAGCGGCGTCATTGACCCGTCGATAGCCCATATGGTTACCGTCGGCGAGAAAAGCGGCGAGCTCGAAAATATGCTAAAAAACATCAGCGACGGTCTTGAAGAAAACACCGACATCGTCATAGAGCGGCTCAGTGCCGCGGTCGAGCCGGTCGTCATCGTTTTTATTGCGGTAATTGTCGGCATCATTGCTCTGGCCATAATGCTGCCGATTTTGAAGATTTCACAAATGGCTATGTAGCCCCGGATAGCCGGAACTGGAGTTGATTATGAAAAAACTACGAACTACAAACTACGAACTACGAAACGAAAAACGCCGGGCATTCACAATGATAGAAATTATGGCGGTCATTGTGATTATCGGCATTCTCGCCGGCATCGTAGCTGTCAGCGTCGTGGGTAAAATCGACAAGGCCCGGGTTATCTCCACCAAGGCCAGTTTGAAAATGCTCCACAGCGCAGTCATTCAGTTCAAGCTCGACACGGGCCGATACCCAACCGAAGAGGCCGGCCTGCAGGAACTTATCGAACAACCCACCGATGTAACCGGCTGGAATACGGGAGGATACCTCGAATCAACAACTTTGCCGAAAGACGCCTGGGGAAACGATTTTGTATATCAACTGCTCCCTGAAAGCGGCAAACCGTTCGTTATTATCAGCTATGGAGCAAACGGCGAAGAAGGCGGCGAGGGTTATGACGCAGACCTTTACAGCACGGACGCCCAGTAACAGAGGACGGAAAACAGATGACAGATGACAGAAGGCAGAGAATCCCGCTTCGCCCAAAGGGCTATGTAAGGCAGGCAGAAGGCAGAAAACGGTTGGCCGTTCTCCGTCCTCAGTCCTCCGTCTTCCGTCTTCGGGCTTTTACGCTGGCGGAGTCGATGGTAGTAGTCGTTATCATCTCGCTGCTGATACTGATAGCCGCCACAAACCTCAAAGGCGTCATTACCAAAAACTCCTTCAAAGCCAAAAGTCAGGGGCTTGTCGCCGCTCTTGAAGCTGCCTCGACCAGCGCCAGCCAGAGCGACAAAAGATACGAAGTCATCATAGATATCCCGCAGCAAAGCTATCTCCTCCGCGAAATTTCATCTTCCAATCTTGCCGATGTTCTTGATGAAGAAATCATTGCCGAGGAGGATTTCGGCACCAACTGCACGGTTTCATACGTTATGTTCGACGACGGCCAGTTCACAAACGAAGACAAGGCCAAGTTTCGCGCGAGCCGGGCGGGATGGCAGTTTGGCGGCATAATTGTGTTGCTCGACTCGGAAGGGCAGCCCTGGTCCATCATCGTTGACCGACTAAGCAACATTGTTCGTGTGCAGCCCGGCGAAGCGCAAATCGTCTGGCCGAGGAGCAAAGATGAATTGCCCTTCTGAAGACAGAAAACGGAGGACAGAAGACAGAAGACAGGGGACGAGCATCTGTCATCCGTCATCTGTCATCCGTCATCGGGCTTTTACGCTGGTTGAAAGTATGGCCTCCGTCGCGCTGCTTGCCTTCATCGGCGTAAGCGTCTGGTTAGTGCTGGAACGCTGCACGGCCTCCGCGGCGGACTCGATTCAACGTATGCGTGCCTTTGAGATCGCCCGCGAAAATATGGAAAAGCTCCTTGGTTCCGACTCTGTACAGGAAGGAACCGAATACGGCATAAGCGAAAAATTTCAGGACATCCGCTGGCAGACCGCCGTCGAGGGCTTCTACGAACCGGTTACATCGCATATGTGGGCTCGCGCGGTCTGCTCCGCCGAATATACCGACTCGGGGGGCGAAACCAAAAATGTCGAGCTTACCCACTGGCTCACCCGACTGACCGACGCACAGTCGGCGCAGTTGACGGCAAGGTCGGCGATGCAGAAACAATTACTTGTAAAGTATATTGTCGAGACCGAGGAGCTGGCCGCCGAATACGCCGGTGTTGATGCCAAAACCATCCAGCAGTGGGTCAAAAACGGTATGCCAATGACGGAATCAGGCGAATATCTTGAGCCCTGGCTGGACTTGTACCTGCAAACCGACGGCAACCCGACGGAACAGGACAGGCAGGACACATTGGCTGAGTATCCTGAACTGTCGATTACCAGGCCGAAGAAAGCAACCCAGGACGGACTAACAACGCCTGGGTCGCAGTCGCCTGCGACACCGGAATCACAGGTGCAACCGGGTTCCAACTCATCGAACCCCGAAACAGCGACCCCGGAAGAGCTCGACCCGGAGCTGCAGAAAAAAATAGATGAATTGATGAAGAAACAGTAGCCGGCAATTTGTCGTCGATATGCAACCAATAAAAAACAAAATATATTCTTTTGAACGGGCCTTCACGCTTGTCGAGGTGCTTGCCGCCCTGACCGTCGGCACGATGGTTCTAATTGTAGTCATGGCTCTCTACAACAGGGGGCAGAGCGGGTCAGCCGCTGTCATTGACAGGATAGAAAGCGACCGTTTGCCTCGCGAAGTATTTCAGCGAATCGCTGAAGACCTTGACCGGGTTGTCGGCGCAGGGCAGGGGACTCAAATTGATATCTTAAACAAGTTTCAGGATGGGTTTTCCGCCGCGAAGATTGAAATAGTCCGGAACATTACCGATGCCAAGGACCAATCGCAAATATTTGAAAAAATCATCTGGCAAAGCAGCATTGACCCCGACAGCGGATTACTCACCTTGTACCGCAGCCATTCCGGAATTGCGCTCGAAGACACACTGCTCGACTCGCAGAAAGAGGCCTGGCAGCAAGAGGTTTTTGTGCCGATTTGCACGGGCCTTACCTTGTTCAGAATCGAGGTCCCGCAAGGGGAAACTTCCATCGACCAGTGGACGGGCGAAGCTCTTCCGCCAGCAGTTAAAGTGACATTGTCGTTCGCCCAGCCGTATAAGACGGTAACCGGCACATTTGATGTCCCGGAGCAGGACAAGCTGGTTCGCACCATCGCTATCGACAGAACCCGCAAGCTGGCGTTTAATATACCGGCGCTTGACGCCAACCAGTCGGCCGATGCCAACGGGAAGTCCGATGCCAATCAGCCGACAGATGCTAATCAGCCGGTCGATGTTGAGGAATCGGGTAGTCCTATGCCATTTTTACGAAGATAAAATAATACAGGAGCAGCCCTTTGAGTAGTAACCTGTTTAGTTGTCAGAATAATCCGCCGGCCGCAGAAGCCGAGCCGTCGGCTCGTACGGCTCGACTGAACTCGTCGAAGTCCAGCGGCATCGTGCTTCTGGTAACAATGGTTGTGCTGCTGATCCTGGTGACTCTTGGATACACCCTGGCCAGCCGCGTTTCGGCTCAGCGCCACAGGGACAATTATATCATTGATTATGCCAATGCCTGTTATGCCCGCGATTCGGCGATTAAATACGCACTGGCCTCGCTGGAGGACATGAACGGCATTGAGTTTGTTTCCCGTCCCAATGAGCCGGATTTTTCCGACCTTTTCCATCTCAGTGAACCGGATTACCGTCAACTGCTTGAACAATGGGCAGCAGAGCTTGCGAAAAATCAGCCAGAGCCGCTCGATAATAACTCCGGCGAACAGCCGGAATCTCCGAATTCGGCAGGAGTTGACGAAAATGGAACTATCCAGGAAGCTAACGACTCGAACGGGAACCTTGCCGCCGACTCGAATGCCATTGACAAGTTAAAGATACGCGGGCCTTATGGGCCGGCCTGGCCTTTCATAACCGAGCCGGTCGAATTTGAAATCGGCTCTACAACCGTGAAAATAGAAATCGAAGATGAAAATGCAAAATACCCGGTGGGCTGGGCCATCCTCGATGATGAAAAAGTCCAGCGTGAGGCCCAGGCGGGCCTCGAGACATTCTGCGAATGGATGGGATTTAATTCTGACCAGATAGAATCCGTCAAGGGACAGCTAAAACAAATCGGCGCAATAAAGCCCTTCAAGGTCGAATTCAAACCCGTTGTGCAGAGAAGTCCTGTTACAACCCAGGTCCCCAACTCAGCCAGGCGGGGTGCGAGGACCCAGAGAGTCGTTTATAGGACAACAACCGTTTCGCAGGCAGAACTTATGGTCAAACAAACCAAGGATTTTTCAAAACTTTTCCACAGTTCCCTCCTCGACACGCAAATGCTCGCTGCACCCACAATTATAAGCGAAGACAGAAAAGAATCGGCGCTCAAGTATATGGGTTTGTGGGGGACGACTCAGGTCAATATCAACTCGGCGCCAAGAAACGTGCTTGAAGCCGCCTTTACTTTCGGGGGCGACGCCGACAAGATAGCAGATGAAATCATAAAAGAAAGGCGCGAAAAGACGTTCGCCAGTATCGATGAACTGAAAAAAGAGTTGTTTAGTTTTTCCGATTCTATCGAAAAAAGCAGACCTTACATCACCACGACCAGCAGCGTGTTTTCGATACACGTTACCGCCTCAAGCGGTGTGGCAAAGGCCTCGGCTATCATCGTTGTGCTGAAAAATGGCGGCAAAATCGAACGAGTCGCCATTATGTGCGGATAACTGTTGCCGACTTAAAGGAGATGATTGGAAAATGGATTTGCCGCCAAACATCAGGAATAGTCGATTAGGAGCTTGCTGAAAGTGCAACCTACAAACTTTCTCGGAATATACCTGGCCAAAGACCACGCCACGGTTGTCTGTCTGGCCGTCCAGGGCCGCGACAGAAACTTCGTTGGCTGTTTCAGTGTTTCGATAGAGCAGGACGAACAACCAGGCCACCGGATGCTGGCCCAGCGCATCGCGGCCGCCTGCGCCGAAAAGCAGATTAAATTTACTGAAGCGGCGGTTGCCCTGGATTGTGCGATGTTTATGCAGCACAGCATCCACAGCGAGTTTTCCGATGTCAAAAAAATCACCCAGACGGTCCGCTTCGATACTGAAGAGGCCCTCGGCACCGACGCCACAGACGTCGCAATCGCATTCAAAATAGATTCTACCGACCAGACCGGCTCAAATATTAGCGCCTTTACCGCGCAAAAGCAACTGCTCGCTGAACTGCTCGGTGCCCTGCAAAGCAACAACATTGACCCCGTCAGCTTAGAGCCCGACGTCAATTGCCTGGCAAGGTTCGTCTGCCAGAATATCTCGCTGCCCCCTGATGCCCGCCCGTTGTTCGCGTTCCTGTCCCGGCGAAACGGCTACTTTATTGCGCCCGTTTCTTCTGTCTGGCAGGGCGTATCTCCGACGCCGGCCGCCTCGATGCGAACCTTTCTGCTCAGCGCATCACAAAACAGAAACGAGATGCTGGTAAAACAGGTATCTATGACCACCGCGCTGCTTCAAACAGCCGGGGTCATTAATCGCCTTGAAATCTTCGATGTTGCCGATTCGCTGGTCTGCGATGATATCTCCAAAAAACTCACCGTTCAAACAAATCGCATCGACATAGTCGGTTCAGCGAGATTGTCTGCCGAGAACCTGGCTGACTGCCCCGACGCAGTCGAATTCGCAATCGCTTACGGCGCCGCGATTGCGTACCTCGACCTGCCTCACAGCACGAACTTCCGCAGCGATTTTATGCCTTATCAGGGCAGGAAGATGCGTCTGCAGCGGACCCTCAAGTTTTTCACCGTCGCCGCGGTCATTCTTATGTTCGCCGCCGGCCTATATGGTCTGATGCAGGCAGTTCAGCTTAACAAGTATCGTGCCCAGATGCGGGTGAAATTCACCAAAGAGTTCTCGGCCGTTATGTTCGGCGAGAAGATGCCTAACAAATCAAAAGAGGCGGCCAGGAAAATCGGCACAGCGCTACGGCGCATCAAAGAGGCGCAAAAGGGCTTTTCCCTTACCGGGGAAGAGGCAGTCGCGGCGAAACTTGCCCTTGTGCTTCAGGCATTCAATAAGTGCGCGGCGGCCACGGGGCTGAATATCGAATCCGTCTCCATAACCGACAAAATGATAACCATAAATGGCGACACTCCCCCGGAAAACACACTCAGAGTGTTTGAAGCTCTCAGGCAGGCCGGCTTAACTATTCTCCAGCAGCGAATCAGCCCCAACGGCGGACGCAGCACCTTCGGTGTAACGGTTGAACCCACCACAAAACAAGGCGGAGGCGGCCAATGAAAGATATAAGAGAAATATATAAAAACCCGATGTTTTATTACATACTTATCCCTGCCCTCGCCGCCCTTTGGCCGGCCATTATCTGGGGCGTTTATCTGCCGGCCGCACGGGCTAATCTCAGTGAAGAAATGGACCAGTTCACCAAGGCCGAGCAACTGATTGAGGAATTGCTCGCGGCCGACCCCGAACGCCTGAATTTCACAAAGGAAAAGAACGCGGCGAGCGGGTTCGATTACGCTACCGCCGTCCAGCAGGCCGCCGAATTCTGCTCCGTTCCCGCCGGCAATTACAAGTTGTCTTCCGGCATAATCACTAAATCCGAGGGCCAGAAAAGCCAGTCCGCCAACGTCTCGCTGAAGGGTGTTGAGATAACCAAGGCAGCCAGATTCCTGTCCACAATCCAGTTGCGCTGGTCGGGTCTTCAGTGCACCAAGATAGCCCTGCGAAAGAACAAGGGCGTACCCGACGCCTGGGATGTTGACCTGACGTTCAAGTATTATTATTGACGCCACGTTGCGTATTGCGTCCGCCGTAAGGTGTCCCTTTCGGGAGTGCGTGATACGTATTGCGTGTTTCGTTCGCACTGCGCAGGACGCGATACGCACGACGAAACTAATTGAGACAATAGAGCTAACGCGTGACCAGCATAAATAAATGTGCTGTTTCGGTCAGATTTGAAGGTCAATTACCAAAAAGCTGCTCTGTGACCCGTACCGAGCCAAGTTCGTCAATTCTAAAACCCAAAACCTGTCTTGCGGCGGCTATAGAAGATTATATGGTCCGTATTACGTGCATTTACTTCTTGCCTTGTTTGGCCAGCAACAACGCAAGGTTGCTCCGGGCTAATTCATAATCCGGTTTTATTTTTAGCGCTTTTCTATAATATATCTCTGCCTTAACAAAGTTGCTTTTTTTTTCGTATGCAGCCCCCAGCTGATTATACATCTCATGTATATTGGGCCAGTCGGCTCTTTCCTGTAATGCTTTGGTAAAGCAGTCAATGGCTTCGTCAAACTTGTTTTGCGACAAAAGCGTAGCACAAAAAGACTTCCGTGCATTAAGAGCTCCTGGGCAAATACGCAGAGTTTCTTGAAAGCACCGGATTCCTTCATCATATTGCCCCTGTTCGCAAAGATAACCCCCATAAAGTTCAAGGACAACGTAGTTATTTTGAGTGACATTAAGAGCTCGGTTGAACAGAGTGGGTGCGTCACGCCAGTATCCCACCTGAATCCGCGTCAAAATTACCATAGCAATCAACACCAAGGACGCCATTGATGTCAGTATCGATTTTGAGTAATGCATCTTTGAAAAGATTTCCTCTGCACCCCATGCTATGATGATAAGGATGCCTATCACAGGCAGGTACATATATCGGTCAGCCATCATCTGTGATCCTGACTGCACCAGCCCAATTACCGGCACTAACGTCCCCAGATACCATAAAAGCCCCACGACCAGCCACGGTCGCCCCCGGCCATATAAATATAGCAGCAGCACCACTCCCATAACCGCCAGAGCCGCGGAATCTATCACACCTTTCTCCTGAATCGGATAAAAAAACGCCAGGTTCTTTGGAAGAAGTATTTTTACAATGTAGTTAAAATAAGAACTCGTTGCGTTTATTACACGGAAATGCAATGGGATGGCCTTAAGGCTTATTATGGAATCGCCTTGCTGCTGGACAACAAATGTGATTATGCTGGTAATAGCTGACAGCACAAAGAGGGGAATTTTTTCTATTATTAACCGGCTCATCGGCACGGTTTTCTCGACAGGGGTGCCTTTCAGGTTAAGTCGTTCAAGCGGCCAGTAGTCCAGCAAAAGCAGCACAAACGGCAGTGTCACTACAATCGGCTTGGTCATAATACACAGGCCGTAGATTAAAAACAGCAATGTATATCGCCTGATACCCGGTCTCTTTGTGTACCAAATATAGACAGCCATTGTGAGGAACCAGAAAAGGCCGCTTAACACCGTTTTTCTTTCGGCTGCCCATGCGACCGACTCCACCTGAATCGGGTGCAGTGCAAATACCGCCGCCACAAATGCACTTGGCCAAATTCTTCCTGTCAAGTTATTTAGAATCCAAAAAAGAAGCAGAGCGTTAACTATATGAATCCCAACGCTGACTAAATGATGTCCCAGGGGTGTTAGCCCGAAAAACTCGTAATCAAGCATATGACTGATTGTCGTCAAGGGATGCCACATATGAGCTTGTGGTTTTGTGAATGCCCTGCCGAGTGATTGCCAGTTTAGACCAGCTTTTATATCCGGATTTTTGGTGATATATACATCATCGTCAAAGTAGACGAAGCCATTGTGCCGTATCGGCTCGTATGCTGCAAGCGTACCTGCAGCAAGCCCAATGCATATGAGCAGCTTTATCCAGTTTCTGCGATGTTCTGCATTTACAACATCTAACCCTAATTCGGTAGAATCTTTTTTTGCCATAAGATGTAATTTAACTTTTCGCCTTTTGCCCCCAGGCAAAGGTGAATATCATTATACACTTCAGGGCTTGAAAGGGAAATGGGACAGTAATCGTTTTTTATTCAGTGTTCTCTGCGGTTACAATACTCTTTAATGCCGTGGGTAATTCAACGCAAGGGTATAATACACATTCTAATTATTTCTCGCGATATCATAGGTTGCCGTTTTAGGGCGGGGCAAACGCCGCCCTAAAAAAACCTGCCATTGGGATGCTGAATGTCTGCCTCACCGTTGGCAGGCGAGACCTCACCAAGGCGGGTTGGACGTTCGGCGTTTTTCCTTTACATAAAAAAGCCGGGGCCTGCTTTTTCAAGCAGGCCCCGGTTTAATACTACTTTGTAAACTTATGCCTTGTCGGCAGAAATTATTTCTTCCTGCGGATCAAAGCCAGACCGCCGAGTCCGAGCAACGCCATTGTCGCCGGCTCCGGTGTTAACTGAAGGTTGTCAATGTAATAAATCGCGCTGCCCATGCTGCTATCATGTGAATAGCTGTTCTGGTAGAGGATGATCTGAGCCCAACCGCCGGAAGGACCCGTCATTAAGCTGCTGAAATCCCATTTAAGGTGCTCTGTGAAATCCTGCCCCGTTTCACCTGTACCACCGCCCCAATACCAGGAGCCAATATCAACCTGTTGCCAGCCAGTTCCACCGCTGTTAATAGTAAGGCCAAACTGGAAGCCATTATCGCCTGACCAGTCCGCGCCCACTACGGTGACGTCCATCTCCATTGTTGTCAAACCAGCATCAAGCTGAGAACCAGTTGGATTGCCACTAATGGCTGCAACCTGACCAATGAATCCCCAACCTGTGGCGCATACGATGCCATCGCTGTACGTCCCATCTGTAACACCAGTGGTCTGTCCTGGAACAATCGCCGCGCCCCAACTGGATATCTCACCATTCGTGGGATCTTCCCAGCTTGTAACAAGCACGCCAGCGAAGCTGACAGAGGCCATAGCCAAAACAAGACAAATTGCTACTAATTTTCTACTCATATTCTACTCCTCCTTCTTCGTTGTTATCACTTTCTTGTTCGTTAATCCCAGCCACAAGCCGGGATATTCGTTGCCCTCGACAAACTCACTCTCTACTTTGATTTTGTCTCGAACAACAACAAGCACTACGTTTTGACTTTCACCTTTTTATAACCTCGTGCTTGCCTAACGTTAAATAAAGCGACAACTTCTGCACTTCATTTATTCACTTTTCAATTGGCTTAACCCTCCTCCAAGAGGGAGCCACTTCTACACACGTATGCGGTAACTCTTGACAATCGTTAGAATACCACATTTGCTATCTGTATGTCAAGAGAAATTATTATGGGATGCAAAAAAAAGTCATAGGCCTTGCTGTGTTGCGTAACTGCTGTATTATCAAGAAGTTATGCGATATAGCATTACGTATCAAATTGGGCGATTTGCGTTGTTTCGGTAAATATCAGTATCAATACTGAAACGCTGTCTCTGTTTCCACAAAAACAAGGGCCTGCTTTTTCAAGCAGGCCCCGGTTTGATACTATCTTATGCTTTACGGAAGAACAGTACTTATTTCTTTCTGCGAATCAAAGCCAGTCCGCCAAGGCCCATCAGGGCCATTGTCGCCGGCTCAGGAGTTAACCTCAGGTTGCTAAGGTACAGAGTGCACTGTGAATTCAGGTCATCGGTTGAGTAGCTGTTCTCGATGAAGGTTGCTTGAGCCCAGGTGCAGGAAGAACCTGCCTTAAACGCACCGTAATCAAATGTGGCCATAATCGTCCTGTCACCGTCGGCAGAGTTCCACCAAGGCGTACAGTCGGCCTTCTCTTGCCAGCCGGTCAAATCGCTGTTAAGGGCAAAGCCAAACTGGAAGCCGGTATCGCCTGGCCAATCGGCAGACAATGAGGTGACATCAACACTTATTTTTGTATTGGCCATAAAATCGGCAGGATTGAGATTCACTTGTCCGAGGGTTCCAAAGCCGATCGGCCCCACAGCCCAGCCGGGGTCTGGAAGAATGACCATATTGCCGTAGCCGGTTGAAACAAGGAACAATACCAAACAAACAGAAATGATTAATCTACTCATACTCTACTCCTCCTTCTTCTTTAAGTTCTTCACCCTTTTTCTCTTTTACTGAGTTATCCCTGCTTTCTATCAGGGATATACTAACTCCTCATTACTCAGTCGATTTTAGCTGCCTTGGCCGCTAAATGTCAAGAAAATTATGGGACGAAGCGTTTTTTTGGGGGGGTAACGCAACATTCCGTAATCGTAGTATTACCAAGCGGTTAGGCGCTGTAATGCCACGTAGAAAACACATTGATTCAGCCAATTAACGGGCTAAAATCCATATTTTCCTAAGATTCCAGGTTTAATCCTGGGGATAAATGATAATCCTGTCGTGGATAATGGTTACCAGGTCGGCTTTGCCGTCGCCCGTCACGTCGGCGACCTTCATTTGTCGCGGCTCTACTATCGGCGCCTGCGGCCTGGATTCTCGGTAGGTCTTGTCTTCGAATGTCTTGAATCGCATCGCCGGGACGGGTTTGCCCGCCGAGTCAAGGGCCAATATTTCGATATGGTTATGTTTGTATTCTACCAGTATGATATCGGTCCGTTTGTCGCCGTTTATATCGCCCGTTGTAAGGTTGCCGTAAGCGCCGTCCTTTATCTTTGTTTCGTAACTGAATTTTTGTTCGAGTCGATACCGATTTGTTTTGCCTCCCGGCGGAATAACAATGCCGAATTTTTCGCCGTCAAACAGCAGGATATCATCAGGGCCGCCGCCGGTGAGGGATGCAATCAGCATTTTGACGCCGGAGGCGGCGTTCCACGTTCCGACGTCCAGCTCTTTGTCGAAGCGATACGTTTTGTCTGTGCCCGGTGTAAGAATTTGCAGCCGGCCCTTTGGGCCATCCAATAACAGTATCGCTTTGCTGTCTTTTGCGCCGTCAACCTTCATCTTTGCCGCGGCTACAGCCGAGATACGATTCTCGGCGCTTTTGGCATTATACTGGTCGAGGACCGTCCATTCACCGCCTGTGAATGTCATACTTCTGGCAAAATTGTTTTGCGCTACCAAAAGCTCTTCGCCTGGTTTACCATCAGTATCAGCCAAATAAACGGAGCGAAGAGTCGCTTCTTTTATCAAGCTTGTCTGTGCCTTTGGCGAATCGACGACCTCGAATT
This sequence comes from Phycisphaerales bacterium, assembly GCA_003170415.1. Taxonomy (GTDB): domain Bacteria; phylum Planctomycetota; class Phycisphaerae; order Sedimentisphaerales; family Anaerobacaceae; genus Fen-1362. The sequence goes on from PMZJ01000041.1 coordinate 66,400, forward strand.
TCCGTTTTTGGGTCTGGCGAACCAGTATGGGCAGCTCATATTTGACAAAAATAAGCACGTCTTTTAAGCCATCGTGGTCAACATCGATAACCTTGATTGCCTGTGGATTAGTGGCGAGCTGCGGAAGCTCGACCGCGAGGGTATCATTGGCGTCGGCTTTTGCCACGTTATAGATTATCCGAAGCGACCTTGTATCCGACTGTGAGCGACAGACATATACGCAATCAGCCGACTTGTCGTTGTCTATATCGCTTAATTCCATAGCAAGCGGCTCACCTGTCAAATCGACTGCTTTCGGGAAGGTCAATCGTCCCGCATCGAATTTACTTATGCCGATTGCTTTTTCCTTTATGCTCAGGACGCCAAGCTCAGTTTTGCCGTCGCCGTCTATATCCGCGGCTGATAGGGCGTCGGCCTCGGCCAAACTCGGGAATCTCGCCGGCTCCGCCAGTCCAACTCCGGCTACTTGTTTGTACCAGATAATTTCCGCCGCACCGGGGTCGCTTACGACCACGTCCGAAAGTCCGTCGCCGTCAAAATCACCGACTACGAGGTCTCGTTTTTCGCTGTCCTGTCCTGCCGCGAGGGGATAAAATAGCACTGGCCAGTCATCGCTCTGCGAACTGTCCGCGACCAATTTATAGCAGGCCAATCGTCTGCTTATAGCGTCAATCGCAACTATCTCTTTGCCTTCTTTGCCGCCCATGTTGGCAAGCTCCATCGCCAGAGGCATTTCAGATAACAGACGCATTTCGGGTCCTAACTGGTTATTTTTTTGCCCGAGGCGGACGTGAATTGGCCTCTCGGCATCGTCTGTAACAATCAGCAGGTCGTTTATGCCGTTGCCGGTGAGGTCGCCGACCTCGGCACCGATGATTCGGGCAGCAGCGGGATACTTGACCGGCTCGCCTAGAGTACCATCTTTCTTTTGGAGCACGACGTATATAGCATCCCTTCCAACCACAATGAGGTCTTTTTTGCCGTCGTTGTCTATATCCTCACAAATAAGGGCATTCTCATTAGGCAGGGCATCGTCGATATTGATGCGTTTGACCGGCTGCCAGGTTAACGTTTTCGACTTGTGTTTTTCTTTTTGCGGTTTCTGTAACAATATATAGAGGCCTCGCGGCTCGCCATAGTACGCCAAATCAATCAGTCCGTCGCCGTTCAGGTCGCCGGAAACCATACTGTATATCCGCTGCGAGACAGGCACGGTTTGCCTGGCAAATCGACTCGGGCCAACCAAAGCGTTGATATCAATGTCATTGGGGTCAACGGCCACGTCTTGTTCCTGGGGGCCGATGGAATCCTTTTGAAGCAGAATCTCTATCGCGGCTTTTCGGTTGTTGGCCACGGCAATATCGTTCCGACCGTCGCCGTCAAAATCGGCAACCTGCAAATTACTAATACCCCAGTCCAGCTTGATGATTTCCATCTCGCCGAATCCGTAGTATTCGCTGATGCCGTTTGCGTCCGGCTGATTAGCGTCCCGAACCGGCTGCTCTTTAACAGGTTTACTTATGCCTGCCGTTGCTATCGTAAGGCATAATAATATGATTGTGCCCTTAATCGTTCGCACTGGATATCTCCATACAAAGTTTCGTATATAACCCATAAATAACTGCACCAGTCACTATACACTGCATAGAGATATTCGCAAGAGATAGCTAAATGGTTTTCCGGTTTCCTGAACATCGGGTTGTTCCTGAAGGCAAGAGTTGCCACTGTCAATAGTTCTTTCGCTGTTTTTTCTTGACGATAAACAACAAAAAGGTATAACCAAAGCCGTATTTTGCGAGTAGCAAAAGGCGGCATCACCAAATGCATTTTATTGCTGAAAAAAACATATCTGATTCAGGTTGCATATTGTGAGTGCAGAGCATCGCAAAAAGTGGGTAAAGTTGTTCATATACATTGGGCTTGTAGCAGGTACATTTGCCGCGTATGAGCCGACATTTCATAACGGCTTCACTTATTACGACGATGATGCGTATATCACCGAAAATTCGCATATAATCCAAGGGGTAACGCCGGATTCAATTATATGGGCTTTTACCCAGCCGCACGCCTATATGTGGCATCCTCTTACCACGCTAAGCCATATGCTGGATTGCCAGCTTTTTGGGCTGAATGCGGCCTGGCATCACCTTGTCAGTTTGTTGATTCATATTGTCAACGCCCTGCTTGTTTTTTGGATTTTCACCAATTTGACCGGGGCAATCTGGCCCGGCGCAGTCATCGCGGCGGTATTCGCGCTGCACCCGGTGCAGGTAGAATCAGTGGCATGGGCAGCCGAGCGAAAAACAGTGCTAAGCGGACTGTTCTGGTTTCTAACAATATCCGTTTATATCTGGTACACAAGACGACCATGTATAGGACGATATATATTGCTGTTTCTGGTCTTCGGCCTTTGCATTATGACCAAACCGGTTGTTGTAACGCTTCCGTTTGCCCTGCTTTTGCTGGATTACTGGCCTCTTGAAAGAGTCAAATGGAACTCCAGTATTAAACCTTCAACTTCAATCGCCGAGTCTCCGCAAAAAATATCGGCCGTTCTATTGATAGCAGAAAAAACACCTTTGTTTTTGCTGTCTGCTATTCTGGCCGCGACAACATTCCTCTTTCAAAAAAGCGGAGATGTAGTCATCTCGCTTGAAAAACTGCCTCTCAACCTCAGAATCGCCAACGTTTTTATTTCCTACATCAAGTATATCGGCAAAATAATATGGCCAAGCAAACTGGCTGCCATTTATCCATACTCCAGATTAACTCTTTCAGACCCCGTAGTGATTGTTTGCGATATATTACTTATATTGATAACGATTCTCAGTATTTACATCGGTCGCCGTAGGAAATATATACTGGTCGGCTGGCTGTGGTTTGTCGGAACGCTCGTCCCGATGATTGGGCTTATCCAGGCCGGCTTGCAGCCAATGGCCAACCGGTATATGTATATATCCATTCTGGGTCTGCTTATCATTATCGTATTCGCCGTTAAAGAGCTTGTTGCCGATAAAACCAGCCGGAAAATTTTTGTTACTGTATCAGCCGCAGGTTTGCTGTTTAGCCTTGGTATTCTCACTAACATGCAGGTTAAACACTGGCAGAGCAGTTTAACGCTGTTCGAATATACCATTAAAGTAACCGAAAATAATACTATCGCGGAAAACAATTTTGGAAGTGCTTTATTTAGACTTGGGCGATACAACGAAGCCGTGGCGCATCTAACCAACGCTATTCGGATATGGCCACTCCATTTCAAAGCCCGCAACAATCTCGGGAAGACTTTTCTTAAACAAGGAAAGCTTAACGACGCCATAGTGTGCTTTGACGAGATTATAAAGCAAAATCCAAAGTATGCAGAGGCCTATTTGAATCTCGCCACAATTTATGCACAACAGGGCAAGTATGACCTGGTATTTAGTAATTGCGCCAAAGCCGAAAAACTCAAGCTCAACAAAGTCGAAGAACTCAATAATCTTGCCTGGACACTTGCCACCATCGGGAACCTGCCTTCCGAGGGCAACGAGAAAGCAATAGAATATGCCCAACGTGCCTGTGAATTGACAGCTTATAAAAACATGCATGTCTTGGATACTTTAGCTGCCGCTTATGCCGCCTCGGGCAAATTCAACGACGCGATAATGACCGCCGAAAAAGCTTTAAGTCTCGCCAAAACCGCCGGACAGAAGGATACAGCCCGCGAAATGCAGAGCCGGCTGGAGCTTTATCGGACAAATCGGCCGTATCGTGAAAAGTAAGAGTTTCCTCAATCATCAATCATCGATTGTCAATACTCTGGCACTTATCAGCCCGCTATGTTATTCTTATTGCACATTAAAAACAGTAAGGGGTTACAGGTATGTCAGAAAGATATGATTGCATAATAATCGGTGCCGGCCCCGCCGGATTGGCCGCCGGATTATACGTTGCGAGAGACCGGTTCAAAACGCTGCTGCTCGAAAAGTTTGTCCCCGGCGGCCAAATCAACAATACTGACAGAATCGAAAACTATCCCGGCTTAGAGCGCATAAGCGGCTATGAGCTTATCGAAAAAATGCAAAAGCAGACCATCGCCTTCGGTGGTGAAATCAAAACAGGGTCGGAAGTTACGGCCCTGAAGAAATTAAGCAGCAGCGACATCGAAATTTCCTGCGATAAAGACAAGTATCTTGCCCGAACGGTCATACTCGCCCCCGGCAGCGACTATCGCAAACTCGGCGTCCCGGGCGAAGACAAGTTTCGCAATGCCGGTGCGGGCGTAAGCTATTGCGGAACCTGCGATGCGCCTTTTTTTAAGGGCAAATCCGTCGTCGCAATCGGGGGAGGCAATACCTCGCTGGAAGAGACGCTGCACCTGTGCAAATTCGCCGCCAAAGTAACGCTGCTCCATCGCAGGGACGAATTCCGCGCAACCAAAGTCCTGCAGGAAGAGCTTATCGCGAAGACAAAAGAGCCGAATACTAATCTGCTGATTAAATACAGCACCGTGGCGACAGTAATTGACGGCAAAGACAGGGTCGAATCCGTCCGGCTTAAAAACGTTAAAACAAATAAAGAAGAGGATTACCCCTGCGACGGCGTTTTCATTTTTGTCGGTATGATTCCCAGTACCGGGTTTCTCAGGGGCTTTGTTGACTTGACCGACGACGGTTTCATCAAGTGCGATTTTGCGCACCTGCGGACAAGTGTCCCTGGTGTATTTGTGGCTGGTGACTGCCGGGTGGCAGCCGCGATGCAGCTCGCGGCGGCTACAGGTGACGGGGCAAATGCCGCGATGATGCTGAAGAATTATCTCCGCGATTCAAACTGGTGGAATCAGCCGGTGACCGGGGGACTTTAAGTTTCGCTTAAAGCAGTTCGTCTATCGCCGCGGCGAGGTCTCTTTTGCTGGTCAGGCCGACCCATTTCTTCTGGACCTGCCCGTCTTTGAATAGGATGATGGTGGGTATCGCGCTTATGCCGAACTCCATAGCACTGTCTCTGGCCTCATCGGTATTGAGCTTGCAGACCTTCGCCTTGCCTGTGTAATCATTTGCGAACTCCTCTATGATGGGCGCCATCATCCTGCACGGGCCGCACCAGGGCGCCCAGAAATCCACAAGCACGGGCATATCCGATTTATGAATGACGTCGTCGAAATCCGCGTCGGTAAGCTCAATCACATTGCCAGCCATTACTGACTCCTTTCCCAAATTGGCCTTAGATTTATCTGGATTCTATAGAGTTGGCCAACCACTGTCAAACGCTTATTACGTTTTTCTGCTTATGATTGTTCTGTTGTTTGGCCGTCCAGTGCCCCTGGCTCGTCGGCGGTCTGTTTTGCCCTGTCTTTAGGAGGCAACTCCGCAATGGGTATGGGCAGGGGCGATTCCGTTTGCATCTCCTCGACCGGTTGCTCGATTGTTGAATTGTCCGCCGACGGTATTTCCACTATCGGTATAGGCAATTGCGATTCCTGCTCTGTTTCAGTTGTTTCATCAATAGCGAAATCCGGTTCTGCGGGCAATTCCTCAGCCGGGGCGGGCGTCGGCTGCTGTTCCCGTACGGCCTCTGCGGCTTCGATTCTCATTATCGCTGTTCGCACCGCCTCTTCCGCGGGCACATCGGTCGTCGCACGCAGGGATATCTTGCCTGTTTCCTGGTTTTGTTCCGCCCAGATTAACTGCGACCTGATAAGCTCTAAAATAGCCAGGAACAGTCCTACAAGCACCAGCCGGCTACTTCGCGGCTCAAAAATACGCTCGAAGTTCATCGGCCCTTCCTTTTGCAGCCGATGCAAAATCTCTATCTGATACAGGTCAATCGGCGTGTCATCGATTATGTGACGAATATCATATTTGGCACCCGTCGCCTCCATAATCGCGTCGAAGGCCTCAAGCAGGTTCCATACGCTGACCTGGTCGAGGTCAATCGCCGGCTCCGCGTTCGGCTTGAACTGCTCGATGACCGTATCCGGTCTGGCAAACCGGTCGCCCTGTTCCTCAGCCGACGCCGCCAGCATATTCGCTGCGTCTTTGAACCTCTTATATTCCAGAAGCTGCCTGATAAGCTCGGCACGCGGGTCTGACAAATCGTCCGCCCCAATTTCCTCTCCCTGCGTTTTTGGCAGAAGCATCGCCGATTTTATCTGCATCAGCGTCGCCGCCATTACCAGAAAATCTCCCGCTACGTCGATATCGAGCTGTTTGAGTATGTCGATATAACGAATGTACTGGTCGGTGATTTTCGCAAGGGGTATGTCGTAGATATCAACCTCTTCCTTGCGGACAAGGTACAAAAGCAGGTCCATCGGCCCCGCGAATATCTCAAGATTTACCCGATAATCAGCCACTTACAACTCCTCCTCTTTTGGGTCATAGGGTTCATCCGCCTCGTCCGTTTCATCCCTTATTTCATACTCTTCCGGCTCGTGACCTTGTTGCTGCTCCTCAAGTATCTGTTTGGCCTCATCCGCGTTGCTTTCGAAGACCTGCAGTTTAGCGGTCAAAACGGTCGGCAGCAAACAGGTATTGGCGGCATTCTCGCCTATCACCACTGCTTTAATGTCAAAGTCCTCGAGGACTTGTTTTGCCATCTCGGCCTGCATCGAATCCATATACTCAGCTATCGTAACAAGTTTATCTGCCATAGTACTCACCCAGTCCTACTGCTTTTCGTGCTTCAATCAGCGTTTTTACCGCGACGGCCCTTGCCCTCTGAGCGCCTTTTGCCAAAATCTGTTTGAGGTAATCCGGGTTACTCTCAAGCTCGGTTCGCTTCTGGCGGTAAGGCCTGAAGTATTCTACGATAAGCTCCGCCAGACGTTTCTTTGCTTCGCCGTATCCTGTTCCGCCTTTACGGTATTTGTCTTCCCATTGTTTGATTTCTTCGGCAGACGCGAAAAGTTTCAATAGCGCAAAAACGTTGCACTTGTCCGGATTCTTGGGTGCCTCAACCGGCGTCGAGTCGGTAACAATCTTCATTACCTTGTTTTTGATACTCTTTTCCGGCTCGAACATCTCTATCGTGTTGCCGTAGCTTTTGCTCATCTTGCGGCCATCGATACCCGGCACTACCGCTACCGATTCGATAATGTGGTCTTTGGGCAGCACGAAAATCTCGCCGTATGTATTGTTGAAATACCCCGCGATATCCCGTGTTACTTCAATATGTTGCTTCTGGTCAGCCCCCACGGGCACAACATCGCTCTTATATATAAGGATGTCCGCCGCCTGCAAAACCGGATACGCGAACAGCCCGTGATTGGGGCTGATACCCTGGGCCACCTTGTCTTTGTAGCTGGTGCATCGCTGCAAAAGGCCCATCGGCGTAATACAGGACAGTAGCCACGTAAGTTCCGTAACCTCCGGCACGTCCGACTGACGCCAAAAAATCGTCTTTTCGGTATCAAGACCCAGCGCTATGTAGTCCATTGCGACGCTGAGGGTGAATTCGGCAACGTCTTTCGGCGATGGATTGCTCGTCAGGGCGTGATAGTCGGCGATGAAGAAAAAGCAGTCGTTGCCCTGCTGCATCTGTATATGCTGGCGCATCGCCCCGAAATAGTTGCCTATATGCAGCCGACCCGACGGCTGAATGCCCGAAAATACTCTCAAAACAAATCTCCTTACAAAGAAAAGCACAGAACTACCACAGAATTGAAGGTAACTTTCCTCTGTCCCAAAGTCAAGCGTTTTGCACGTGTTGCCGGACGCGAGGGCCGGCCAAATTCCGCGTTCTGACTGTTAAAAACGAACAATGTGCGGGAAACCATTCGTCCTATAAAATTGTGCTCAAGAAGAATAATCTGTCAAGTCGAAGGTAATATTGGTATATTGTTGTTTATATTTTGGCGGATGGGTGGTCAGGATGGTCCGAACAGGCCTATCCAACCCATCGGATTGTTGTAGTCATGCCCGGTTTCAACGGGCCCGTCTCGAGGGTCTCGTTCCGACTCGGTTGAGTCGTGAAGGGCACGTCGATTGCTTTGCGTAAGTATTTCGCCGAGGAGTCAGCGTATATGACGAATTATTTTTTGGAGCGGGAATAGGTTTATGAAAAAGCGACCGGCAATAACGTCACGCGACCTCGGCCTGGAATTTGCGGCGCTCTGCGGCAAACATTTCATCGGGCTTGAGCATCTGCATTACGGCTACTGGCCCGAAGGTCTGCCGGTGAATGTAAGCAACCTGCACATCGCGCAGGAGAACTACACGAACTTTCTGGTTTCGCACATTCCATCCGGCGTTCGCACGATTCTGGACGTCGGCTGCGGTAGCGGGCATACGTCAAAACGACTCGTTGATATGGGCTATAAGGTCGCCTGTGTCTCGCCAAGTCCGGTGCTGAGCGGACGGGTGCGGGAACTGATGGGCAACGCCTGCCATGTATTCGAGTGCAAGTACGAAGATTTACAGACCGAAGACAGGTACGATTTAGTGCTGTTCAGCGAGAGTTTTCAGTACATCAAGATGCAAAAGGCAATGGCCAAAACGTTTGAAATTCTCAACCCGGCCGGCTATATGCTCATCTGCGATATCTTCAGAAAAGACGTTGAGGCAACACCCGATGCCAAAAGCGTCGGCGGCGGCCATCTGTTGAGCAGGTTCTATAAACACATCACAAGCCAGCCATTAGAGCTGGTCGAAGATATTGACATAACCGACCACACAACTCCCAATCTCGACCTGATGGATGATGCGATGAAAAATGTCGTCCGTCCGGTTATCGATTCGTCGCTGAATTTCTTGGCAGGGAGGTATCCGCTTATGAGCAAGGTTATTCGCTGGTTGTACAGAAAGCGAATCAACAAAGTTTACCAGAGGCATTTCAACGGGAACCGGGCCGGCGAGGACTTCGTCAAATTCAAATCTTATCGACTGTTCCTCTATAGAAGCACTTGTGCCGTTCCCGCGGAAGATTCGGCTGCGGTCGCGCCGTGTGTGGGCGGTCAAATGACCAGCTCGGTTGCTCTGCCGACGGGTCTGTGACGCCTGAGTTTCGGTCTGTGCCGGCCAATGTGTCCTGCATTGTGCGTCTTTCATCTTCTATCCCTATTCGCTATACGTTATCTGTTAATCAAAAATTTTTTATTTTAATGATTGACTTTTCCGATTGTAAATTATAGAGTGCCGCTATCTGGGGGTTTTGCCGCTTGTGCGTATGATAAGTTGACAATTTGTAAATCGAGAGTAAGTTCCGGCGGAACCGGAGAAAATCATATTGGAAACTTTTACTGACGGGGCACTAAAATCGCAAAGAGACCATACATACAGGGACCGTACTCGAAAGCGGATATTGCGCTTTTGAAAAAGGGGTATCCGGCCACAAGCGCGGTGGTGCTGGCGGGCAAGCTCAAACGTTCGCTTGTTTCGGTGCAGAAACAACTCCGCGAGATGCACATCGGCAGAAGAAAAGAATCCGGTTGGACGGCCCCCCAGCTGGGGTTTCTGCGAAGAAACTACAAGGAAACCGCGACATGGGAAATCGCCAATCGGCTGAATAAAACGCCTTCCGACGTGAAGCACAAAGCCGCCGAACTGAAGCTCAAAAAGTAAAGGGTCTTCAACAGCATCTGCTTGGACGACGGACGATTGTTTATGATAGTCGGCGTGATGACAGCCAATCTGCACCTTCAGGGTATCGGCTCGCTCAAAGAAAAACGCAGCATTGTCAAAAGCGTAATTGGACGATTGCAAAGCCGATTCAATGTCTCTATTTCCGAAGTTGACCACAACGACAGCAAAATCATCGCCACTATCGGCGTCGCCGTCGTCGGCAACGACAAATCCTTTGTCGAGAGCCAGCTCGAAACCGTCGCCAATTTTATGCGTAACGACGGCCGGTTCTATCTGGGCACAATCGAACGCGAAATATTCGGCGTGTAATTCATTGCACGTCCTTTAGCTTCTTGTGCCTCCAGCGATAAAAATATCCCGAAAAAGACCAAACCGTAGCAAAACGGTAACAATCATTCCTTATAAAATACAGGTGCCAAAGAGGTGTTTTTTTGATAACTTATTTCTTGAAAGGAATGACTTATGAGGATTTTAGGTGATATCACAATCGTTCTGACGCTGGCGTTGATATCTGCGTTTTGCAGTCAGGCCACGGCCGCCCCGGCAAGTGAACTATTGCAAAAGGGGCTTTACGCCGAAGAGGTTGAAGGCAACATTGATTCGGCTATTAAAACTTACGGGGAGGTAATAAAGAAAACGGATGCCCCGCGCAACCACGTAGCCCAGGCCCTTTACCGGCAGGGTATGTGTTACCTGAGAATAAAAGACGAGCAGGCGGCAAAAACAGCGTTTGAAAAGCTGGTCAACGAATACGCCGACCAGACCGAGATGGTACAGAAAGCGCAATTAGCGATGGATGATTTGATGGATTTTGACCCGGCCGCTTTAATGCCTCCCGGTACACTTATTTATGTGGAGCTTGGCAGCCCCGGTAAACAGGTTGAGACAATCCTCAATATGCTCAAGGGCACGCCCTACGAGAACCCGCTTGCCGCCATAGGAAATCAGAATACAGCCAACCCCAACCAGAAATCGGCCGGGGATATTGTCGGCGCGCTGCTCAACCCCAGTATGATGGCCGAATTCAAAAAAATTCGCGGCTCTGCAATCGGGATAACCGGCGTCGCGAAGGGTAATCAGCCTATGATTGCGGTGCTTTATCCCGGCAAGAGCGACGCCCTGCGAGGCCTGATTATGGCGGGATTAAATATGGCGGGAACGCCTGGTGAACCGATTGAGGGTATGCAGACCATCAATATTCAAAATGCTGCCACCGCGGCGTACGATGATAAGGTGATTATAGTTGCTACTTTGCCCGACCAGCTCAAGTGGGTCATCAGGCAATATAAGGGGCTTACCAATGAGCCGACGCTCGCTTCGAGCAACGCTTCATTCGCAAAAATAAATAAAAAAACGAGACACGACAATCTCCTGACCGCCTGGGTGAACGTCGATGAGACCTATACGAAGGTGCTGCAATTATTTCCCGCTGGCCAAATACCAAAACAGATTTTTCTGGTCGATGCCATCGTTGACTTCAATCACATTGATTACATAACTATGACTAATTCGATTGAGCAGGACGGCTTTGCTGACACGACCGAAATCGTATTCAAAGATGGTCATCACTGTTTGGCATACGATTTGATTCGGACTCCCAATATAAACAAGGCGGCGCTTTCGGCGGTCCCTCCCAACGCCGTTGCCATCGCGACTTTTGCCCTGTCGGCCGACAATGAAAACCAGGCAGGCGCTGTACGCGCGCAGATTAAAAATATCAGCGGTCTTGATATCGGCAGAGAGATTTTTGCCAACATCGAGCAGGTTACTGTCTTTGCTGTGCCCGCCAAAACCCCAAGCGCGTTTTTCCCGGCATCCATTGGACTGGCGATTACAAGTCACAATCCTCAGCAGACGCGCCAGATTCTCGCAAAGACCATCGGCACCGCCGACGCAGTGTTCACCGGCCGGCCCGTGGCTGACGCTAATTCATTCGGCGGCAAATACCAGATTGGCTCGGTTCAAAATAACCCGTTGTATTGCTATGTCGAACAGGCGGGCAAGGTTACTGTTCTTTCACTGAATCCCGATATCACGCAGGCCTCGGTCACGGCGATTAAAGACCACAATAGCGTCTGTAACGCCGGGCCGCTTAGCGATGCTGTCGCCAAAATGCCCGCCAGCGCAAGTAAGATGATTTTGCTTAACGCCGGCGGCACCATTCGTCTTGCTGCACCGGCGATAATCGAATACATAGGAAAAGAAAACCGTGATACGCTTCAAAATAATTTCGAACAACTCGCGCTGGCCTGCGACAAATCAACCATTGAGCTTCGCACCGATGAGCAGCTCAACAGCTTCACCTTCAACAGGAAACTAACGGGATTGCCTCCGCTGAATCAGCTCTTTGGCCCGATTACTCAAATTGCCCAGACCATAAAACAAACCAAGACCGAAGCCGTTGCTGAAACGGCTCGAAGGCAGGCGGGCATCGCCATAAAGCAAGCGCCTGTCGCGCCGGTCATTGATGGTGTCGCGGATGCCGCTTGGTCGGCTGCCGACAAAATAAAACTGACTAATGTGATTTATAAGCCGGTTTCCTCGCCGAACGACCTTTCGGCTGATTTCAAAACGATGTGGGACCAGAACAATCTTTATCTGTTCGTTGATGTTACCGATGATGTGCTCAAGAATGATGCCGTTAATCCATGGGAGAATGATGCTGTCGAGGTTTATATCGACGCTACTAACAGTAAAGCCGCTTCATACGGCCCGACCGATTATCAATATATTTTTATGTGGGATAAGACGTCGCCAAAAATCTATGAAACCAAACACCAGCGAATCGAAGGTGTCCAGTATGCAATGGTGACTACGGATACCGGTTATCGACTGGAAATCAAGTTCCCTTGGTCAACATTCGGCACAAAACCTCACGTAGGCGCAAAGATTGGCCTGGATGTTCACGTCGGCGATAACGACTCCGGCGGAAAACGCGATAGAAAATTAACCTGGCACGATACGCAGGAAAAAGCATGGGAGAACCCGCAGTTCTTTGGAAATGCCGAGTTAGGCGGACTCCTCGGCTGGTGGAAGCTCGACGAAAAAGGCGGCAATACCGCCGCCGACAGTTCCGGTAACGGCAACGACGGCACACTGATTGGCAGCCCCGTCTGGCGGCCCCAGGCAGGCAAAATCGGCGGAGCGCTCGAATTTAGCGGCAAGGGTGATTACGTCAAAATTGCCAACGAATCCGCATTCAACATTACCAGCCAGATAACAGTCGCCGCGTGGGTTAATATAATATCTGTCCCACAGGAGTGGACCGGCATTGTCACCAAGGGTGACACCGCCTGGCGGTTTTCTACGAGTTTTGCTAACAACGTGTTTCATTTCGGCACTGCCCGCGAGGACTATATTAACGGTAACGCCACTGTCGGTTCGGGCCAGTGGCATCACGTTGCCTGCGTTTATGATGGCTCAAAGATGAGCATTTATGTTGACGGCAAGTTAGATGTTTCGCGGCCGCAGTCAGGCCCCATCGCGACCAATAACTTCCCCGTTTGCATCGGCGAAAATATCGAGCTGACGGGGCGATATTTCAACGGTCTCATTGACGATGTCCGCATTTATAGTTACGCGCTTTCGGAGAATGAAATTGCGGCTATCGCCGCCGGTAAATAAAGGGGCACGATTTGAAATTCGGCTCAGGCCTTATCACCGGGCGTAATCAATTACAGTGGGTCGTACTGCTGGCGGTAGCGGTAGTGCTGCCCACTGTAAGTTTGCTTTGGTTTATGAGCAGGGCGGTTTCTAACGAACGGTTAGTCATAAGGGAGAAATTAGCCGCCCTTTACCAGGATAAACTCGCACAGGCCGGCCAAAAGGCCGCCGAGACCTGCGCCGCTAATATAAGCATCCTCGATAAAACAGGACAGAACGCAAATCCATATTCGCTTTTCAAGCAACTTGTGCTTGAGCAGAATTTCGAAGGCGTGGTTGCCTTTGACTCGAAGTCAGCGGTTGTATATCCGGTGCCGGGTGACATAATTGCAGACACGGCTCAGCAGGATAATGACTTAGCAGCCGCCCGCCAGCTTGAATTCACCAACAGGCAATACGCCGATGCCGCGGAAAGTTACGGCAGGTTTGCAGCCGATAAGGACCCCCACATTGCGATTACGGCCATTGTGGGTAAAAGCCGGTGTTTATATAAGCTCGGCCGGCTTGACGAGGCGATAGAAGAATGCCAAAAAGCAGCTTTTACGCCTTTGGCTAAAAATGCGGATACCGCGTTGTTTGTCGCTGTTCAAAACGCCCGATTGTTTCTTCTGGATTTGCTCAGGAATGCTAACTTGCAATCAAGGACTGAGCTTGGGCAGCGAACAGTCAACGAATTGATTGCCGACCTCTATAATGTCCCGGCAATACCGTCGAACAGAAACCTGTTTATCACGAAAAAGGTTCTGCAGGCCATAACAGATATGCCGTCGTTCGAAGACAAAGCGATGCTCGCAAAGGTCAAGCAGCTTTCAAGATTGGTTGCCGCCGAAGAGCTTTCCATTTCCGTTGCTGAAAACACATCGCTTATCCGAACGCTGCCCGACAGACCATCGGATACTTTCTTTCGAATTGGCGCCGGCTACGGTTTTTATCACAGGACTCAATCAACGACTCTGCTGGTTTTATTTTCCGATAATGCAATCGCATTGGCTCTTGCCGGTTATGAAGACACATTCAAGGATTCTGATTCGGCTTATCGCATAATAGATGCTTCGGGCGATTTTGTCGCAGGTCTGGCAAAGCCGACGGGCAGGCCTTTCGCAACCGCTCCTCTGGCTGATTGTTTTCCGGGCTGGAAAGTGGAATTATATTTCAAAGGAAGCGAAATTTTTGATAAGGCAGCCGACAGGCAAATCGCTATTTATATCTGGACCGGCGCGCTTGTGATATTGCTTATTCTTGTCGTTGGCGCCTTTGCCGCCCGCGCTATAGGCAGACAAATCCGCCTCAACAAAATGAAAAACGACTTTATCGCAACCGTCTCTCATGAGCTGAAGACGCCGCTGTCCTCGATGCGGGTACTCGTCGATACCCTGCTTGAAGGCAATATTAAAGACGAGACGCAGACCGAGGAATACCTGCGAATGACAGCCAGGGAAAACGAACGGCTCAGCCGGATGATTGATAATTTCCTGACCTTCTCGCGGATGGAGCGAAACAAAAAGGCCTTCGCGATTGTCCCGGCAAGCCCCGCTGCGATTGCAAACGACGCGGCAGAAGCGGTCAGGACAAAATATGCGGCGCATAATTGCCAGTTTGCGATTGATATCGCGGAGAATCTGCCCGAAATATCAGCCGACTACGACGCGATGGTTACTGTCCTTGTCAACCTTTTGGACAATGCCTGCAAATACACCGGCGACCAGAAGCAAATCACGCTGAAGGTCTTCGCTGAAAAGGATAGTGTCTGCTTTGCGGTTTCGGATAATGGCATCGGTCTTGCCCACAGGCATATTCGTAAAATTTTCGACAGCTTCTATCAGGTCGATAACTCGCTTGCGAGGAAAGCCGAAGGTTGCGGACTGGGCCTGAGTATTGTTAAATTTATTGTCGATGCCCATAAAGGCAAAATATCTGTCGATAGCAAACCCGGCAAAGGAAGCACTTTCACGGTCGGGTTGCCAATTGGACGAAATAATAAAAATGGAAACAGTGCTCATAATTGAAGATGACCCCACGATGCTGCGGGGTCTCAAAGACAACTTTGAGTTCAAGGGCTACAAGGTGCTGACCGCCTCCGATGGCGAAAAAGGCCTCGAATCTGCCCTTAACGCCAAACCCGATTTGATACTCCTCGACATTATGCTCCCTAAAATCAACGGCTACGAAATATGCCGGCTGATTCGTGAAACGAAACTCCGGATGCCGATTATTATGCTGACCGCCAAAGGCGAAGAATCGGATATCGTGCTGGGCCTCAACCTCGGCGCAGACGACTATGTCACCAAGCCATTTAGTATTAAAGAGCTTCTCGCCCGTTCCGCCGCCTTTTTACGGCGCGCAAAAAAAGAAGTCCAGGATATCCACGAATTCGGCTGCTACCGCCTCGACATATCCGCAAGACGGCTGACGCGGAAAGGAAAGGAAATCGAGTTGTCGCCCAAAGAGTTCGACCTTCTCGAATTTTTTGTTACAAAGGCGGGCCGTGCGCTTACCCGCGATGAGATATTAAACGCCGTATGGGGATATGATTGTATCGTTACTCCGCGAAGTATCGACCGATTCGTAACTACGCTGCGTGATAAAATCGAACCAAACCCTGCCCGGCCCGTTTTCATTCACACCATAAGGCAAATCGGCTACAGATTCGAACCTCCTGAATCAAAACACTGACGCTTTTCGGCAGTAAAATTTCTGTTGTTTTTATAGGTTTTTGCTGTGCAAGATGTTATGCTTGTACGGCATCGGTCTATGGATGACCGATGGTTATGCGTTCGAATCGTATCAGACGATATTTTTTCCCGCGGATAAACTGGAGAAATCATGCCCGATTTCGTTACAGGCGTTGTTAAAAGAACTTCCAAAGGCAGTTTCGTTTTGCGTGATGCGGCTCGTTCATTCAGGCCCGCAGGCCGTGAAGTGGTTGTGCCCCCATCGCTGATGCGTAAATGCGGTCTTGTCGAAGGCGCGGTGGTCACCGGCTCAGCCCGCATCGACAGGGGGTTTGCCCTGCTTGAAAATGTCGAATCCGTCTGCGGCCTTACCGTCGAGGAATTCAAAAAGCGCACCCCCTATCAGCAGCTTACCGCGGTGTCCCCCTATCAGCGGTTCGACCTTGAAAAATGCGGCGAGCTTTCGATGCGCATCGTTGACCTTGTCGCCCCTATGGGCAAAGGCACCCGCGGCCTCATCGTCTCGCCCCCAAAGGCCGGCAAAACAACCCTTCTCGCCCAGCTCGCCAAAGGCATCCTCGCCGACGACCCCAAGGCCCACATTATCATTCTGCTCATCGACGAGCGGCCAGAAGAAGTTACCCAGTTAAAACGAGGCATCCCCGGCGCAACGGTTGTCGCATCCTCAATCGACCAGACCATCGACGACCATGTTGAGCTGGCCGAAATTCTTCTGGCGTATATCAAAATACAGCTTGAATGCGGCCGGGATATTGTCGTCCTTGTCGATTCTATCACCCGCATGGGCCGCGCGTTCAATCGCAAAGGTACAGGCACAGGCCGAATGATGTCAGGCGGCCTTGAGGCGGGCGTTCTTGAAATTCCCCGCCGGTTTCTCGGAATGGCCAGAAAAATCGAAAACGGCGGCTCAGTTACAATCATCGCCACCGCCCTTATCGATACCGGCTCGCGAATGGACCAGCTCATCTTCGAAGAATTCAAAGGCACAGGCAACAGTGAAATCATCCTCTCCCGCTCCCTCGCGGAAAGCCGCATTTTCCCTGCTATCGATATCCCCGCCTCCGGCACACGAATGGATGAGCAGCTCTGGGGAAAAGCCGATTGTAAAAAACTCGCCAACCTCCGCAGGGGCCTCTCCGGCCAAAATCCCGCCGACGCCATCAATACCCTCACTGCCGCACTCCGAAAATACCCCACCAACGCCGAACTCCTAAAAATTATACCGGGGTAATGTGGGCGGGACGAACCACTAACCACTATCGACTTTCTAATCTCTCGCGCAGCGCGGCAGGGTCTATCGTGATTTCTTCTCTGCGCCTGTCTTCACAAGATACTTTGTCAAAAAGTCCTCTATCGCCATCACCGTCGCGTTCCTGACCGCCGGCGAGCTCTGTGCGACCCATACTGTAAAATTGTAAAGTTCTTTCTCATCGACAGCCAGCCATTTGCCGTTATTGTATAGAAAAACAAACAGCGTCATCATTGCGACTCTTTTGTTGCCGTTTTGAAATGGATGGTTCTTTATCATCAGGTAAAACAAAATCGCGGCTTTTGCAATAAACGTCGGATACGGCGATTTGCCGCCGAATCTTTGAAATGGGACCGCCAGACAGCTCTCCAGCGAACCGGGAAAGCGAGTTGAATACTCGGGAATCGGCTCATCAAAACCAAGTTTCTTTTGAGCGAGCCGAAACGCAATACGCTCAACTTCCTCAAGTGTAATTTCTTTCACTACTCACGCCCCAACAGCCGAAATGTCTCGCCGTATTCCTTGAGTGCCTTGCTAATGGCAGCGTCAAGCCGTCTTCCGTCTTTTTCGCTGAACGGCTTGGCTCTGAACGGTATTGCATAGTTCCTGCCGATTTTCCTGGCTTTGATTTGCCCTTTTTTGACCTTGCGATAGACCGCTATCCTGCTGATGCCCAGAATCTTCGCCATCTGCGGAATTGTCAGATATTCCTGTTTATTCATATTTATAGTTATCGTCCGTTAACCATTGCACCTTTAGTTAACCAATGTTAGCCTGATACTATTATGTTAACATAATCCTGTACGCTCTGCAAAGAAAAACACCGGCATTTTATCCACCTTCGGCGCCATCCGAATTACGATATACTAACGACTATCAACTAACGACTTTCCTGTATAGGCATTAGCGAAATCTTAAATAGGCAAACTGCCTATGACTCCCTAATTATCGGGTGGACGATGATTATTATATTGTTCATAACGACCTGGTTATTCGGGTAGGTTTTAAGGAGCATAAAATGTCGTGCTTAGTATTAGAAAGAGACGGGACGGTTGGGGTCTTCTACAGCATAACAAGCACAATTGATGATAAATTTGGTGATAATGTCCGGCCGGAAACTTCCCCGATGATTGCTTCGCTGACAAAGGTTCGCAGAAACAAGGTTATCCGGCTTCGCCGGCAGTTCGCACGCGGCACATACGACCTCGATGAGCGGTTGGATGCCGTTCTCGAACGTATTCTTATGGACATTACCCCTTAGGACAATATTTGTCCGTCTTCCGTTTTCGAGCCACGAGCGACGAAATCCGTCCTCCGCCTTCTCCCTTTAAAATATGGCTTCTAAGCAAATAGAGCCGCAATTTAAGTAATTTGCTTATTACATCAATAAGAATAATCTGCCATATTCAGGCAGTCGAAACCGGTTTGTAATGGTTCGTTATTTTGAAAGGGAAACTAAAATGCGAATGCTGATTCATGTCAAAATACCTAATAAGGAATTCAACGCTTATGCCAAAGATGGTTCTGTTGGGCGGAAAATAAAACGCATATTAGATGATATCAGGCCCGAGGCCGTGTACTTTACCGAAATATGACGGGCGGCGAGGCGTAATCATCATCGCTGATGTCGCAGGGCCTTCCGCGGTGCCTAAGATAGCTGAGCCGTGGTTCCTGGTATTCGACGCGGAAGTGGAATTCCACATCGTTATGTCGCCAGATGACCTTGAAAAAGCAGGCCTCGATAACTTGGCTAAAAATTGGGCGTAGATACATTTGTAATATTTCCAATTGGCTTTAGCGAAGATGGCTTGATGATTTAATGTCTTCTTCGCGGAATCCGCCTGCCTGCACTCGCACGTCGTTGGCGGGTGTCCTCTCGGAGCGTAGCGCAGACCCCAGACTTTGATCTGGGGCCCAGGATTGTCTTTTCAACTTTCTACTATCGACTGCTCAAATTTCCCGCGAATTGCCTGTCCGCTATACGCTATACGCTGAACGCTGCTTCGTGGTGAATCTTCTTGCCTCCTTCCCATTTTCCCGATATACTCCCATCTTATGGCAGGAATCGGCCTGTGGAGAGAATTACACCTTCGACCATCAGCATCGCCGCCCCCTGCCCCTGACCAATAAAAACTTTATAAGAAAAAGGAGTTATCAATGTCATTACAAGCCGGTTATGGAGAACGCACTATCAATGAAATAACGCTTTTATTTCGTAATAAACAGATCAACCTTAACCCCGGCTTTCAACGTAAGTCAGTCTGGAGTCAAATTGATAGGCGTCGCTTGATTCAATCGATTGTTTCTGAATATCCGCTACCGAATATTTTTCTCTACCGAAGAAATGTTAAAGGCAAGACCGTCTATGATGTTATTGATGGAAAGCAACGACTGGAAACAATTTTGATGTTTATGGGGTTTGGGCAGTTTAAGCGAGAACAATTTGATGTGAGGATTGAGTTAGATAATGATGGATTGTGCTGGTGGACATGGAAAGATATTAAAAAATACTCGGATGAAGTAAGACATAAATTCGAATGTTCTCGACTCCAAACTGTTGAAGTATCGGGCGAACTATCCGAAATCGTAGATTTATTCGTGCGTATCAATTCGACCGGTAAACGATTAACCTCTGGTGAAAAAAGGCATGCGAGATTTTATGAAAGCCGCTTTTTGCAGGAGGCTGAAAAGCTGGTTCGTCGGAATCAGTCATACCTTTTAAAAAACAGTATTATGTCCCAAGCTCAGCTTGGTCGGATGAAAGGCACAGAACTATTTTCGGAATTGCTAATGTCGATTCACATGGGTGGATTGATTAACAAGAAAACGGCATTAGACCGTGCGATAGGGAATGACAGTGTCAATGGTAATACGCTGCGGCATATTTCGAAGGAATTCACAGCTACCATTAATCTTATCAAAAAGATGTATCCAGAATTAAAGCAGACGCGTTTTCGGAATACCGCGGAGTTTTATTCACTATTTATGCTTGTATGGCAAATGCAACATGACAAATTGGCCCTTAGAGAGCCTAAGCGAAATACAATGGCATTCGAAATGCTTCGCAGACTCTCTACTGGTGTAGATCAATTACGAGAACAGTATCGCCGTGCGAAAGCTGCCAAGCCTCGTCCTCCCTATTCCGATTATTTGCTTACAGTCCAAGGAGATACTGATAGCTTGGCCACAAGACAGCGACGAGAAAAGGTGCTGCGTGCATTACTTCTTCCAATATATGAGTATAAGGATAACAAGAGAGGATTTTCTGCTGAACAAAGACGAATTATATGGAATACTGATTCACAAAAAAAATGTATTAGATGCAAACGTAATCTCACGTGGGATGATTTTACAGTAGATCATATTAAAGCTCATGTGCGAGGAGGAAAAACACGGTTAGACAATGCACAATTGATGTGTCGCTCCTGCAATAGCCGAAAAGGAGGACGTTAGGCAACGATGAGAATTATCTTAAAGCGTGGGTTCTTGGCAGCAAGTTCTCTTGGGTGAATCCAAGATGAAAAGGCCAGTAGTTTGGAAGATTAACGAGGGCGTCAATGCCCACGGCGGCTGGCCAATAAAGTAGGTCTATAATTTTTAAGGTTATGAGAGGCGGGCAAATGGAATATCTAACGGATGACATATTAGAAAGAGCTATTCGGACACAGCACAACCGCATTTTTGATACACACGACGTTTGTTCCACTTTGATGACCGATTTTGTCAGGGATTATGTTCGAGAGCTTTATCAGTGCCTTAAAAGTAATCAGGAACCGTTTGTTAAGCTGCATACTGATATAGCAAAACGAATGGCCTCAAGAGATTTTGAACATATTGTGCGAAAACTCGGCGGTAAGCATAGGTCTATGAATTGCCGTGGCAAAGAGGATGAGTGCCAAGTCTGGGAGAGAATGGATTGTATCGAAACAATCGAACCGGGATGTATAAACAAAAACAAGCAGAAGAATCTTGGGCGAGTTGAACCTAAGCAAGCCGGGACTGACAACGAGCAATATGTCTATGTAATGAACTGCACAAAATGCGGTTGCATATACAGCTCTAACGGCTCTGACATCTTTCAAAGGAAATGCCCCAAGTGCCAAGGCGGCAATAAAGGTCCGAGGCTATTAACAAGCTAAATCAAGATGAGGAAGAATAATGGAGACAACCGTTTTTTCCCGCCCCATTTTTTCGTAGCGCAGTATAAGCTTCCTCATCCTCCCGCCTGCCCTCGACGGTTGCTGCTTTGGTTCTTCTGTCGGGGGCCCCATTTTTTCGTAGCGCAGCGATTCCACAATTTTTGCCATTTACTTTTTGCTTTTTGATTTGAAAGACTGTCCGCTATACGCTACCCGCCTGTCCCGAGCATAGTCGAGGGGCTGTACGCTCTAAGCTGATTTCGAGCCACGAGCAACTACCTACGGCAATCAGCAATTGCTTAATCCGTGTTATTTTCCCGTCAGCCGGCAAACTTGCCGAAGGAAAAACAGTCAGCTTTAAAGAAGGGCAATAGGAAAAATTGTCAGCCGATAAACACCTTAGGTGTGGGCGACAAAGTTGCCCAGCGGACGAGATAAAGGTCTTGCGCACAAACATGTTTGGAGCACAGACCTTATCGAGTATGCCTTCCGGCTGACAAAACAGTGTAAATCAGTGTTAATCTGTGTCTAAGAAAACCTCGACTGTTGGAACACTCCATAAGTATATACGCATATACTTTCGTGTCGCAGGAATGACAAAATAGCGAGCGACGAGTCACGAGCAACGAACAACGGCCTACGGCGGACACTTAGCGCAGGCGGCGCGGAAGAGCATCGTGCTTAAATACCTGTCGCCGCGGTCGCAAATAATCGTTACCACCGTGCCGGCTGTCATATCCTTCGCGATTCGGACCGCCCCCGCAGCTGCTGCGCCGCTCGATATGCCCGCGAAGATTCCTTCCTCAGCCGCCAGTCGCCGCGTCATTTCGTATGCCTCATCGTCCTCCATCGTCATAACATCGTCGAGCCGGTCTCGCTCGTAAATAGCGGGCACGATTGACTCGGTCATATTCTTAAGGCCCTGGATTGTGTGATGAGGCGTTGGTTCGATGCCGACGATTTTGACGTGGTTTAATTTTTCGCGAAGAAAGCGGGAAATCCCCATAAGCGTGCCGGTTGTACCCATGCCGGCGACAAAAAATTCTATTTGGCCATTGGTTTGTTTGTAAATTTCCGGGCCGGTCGTCTCGTAATGAGCCAGCGGGTTATTGGGGTTGGTGAACTGGTTGGGCATAAAATAGACGTTGGGTTCTTTTTCGAGGATTTGCTGGGCCATCCTGATAGCGCCGTCGGTGCCTTCGTTGGCGGGCGTCATTATCACTTCCGCGCCGAAGGCCTCTAATATATGTCGTCGTTCACTGCTTACGCAGGCGGGCAGGGTGAGTTTGACGCGATACCCTTTTGCCGCTCCAATCATCGCCAGCGCGATGCCGGTGTTGCCGGAGGTTGGTTCGAGGATGGTTTTATCTTTGGTTAGCGAGCCATCCTCCTCGGCCTTTGTAATCATATAGAGTGCTGTGCGGTCTTTAATCGACCCGGCGGGGTTATTGCCCTCCATTTTGGCCAGCAAGCGCACCCTGGGGTTGGGGTTCAGCCGTTTCAACTCAACCATCGGCGTATTGCCAATTGACGAAAGAACACTCATTGGATTTCTCCTATGTGTTAAGATGGGCTAATAATACCATAAGTATGCCGGCTGTTTCAAGTAATCGCTGGCTGATTTGCGACGGCGAGATAATTGACAAATTTACGCCTTGGTTGTTATACTTGCACCCCTTGTTTTCTGTGGTTACTTGAAAGTTTGCAGAATTGATTTTTAGAAGAAAGGTATCAGCAATGGCAAAGGCCGCAAAAGCAAACGCTATAGTAGGGCAGTCCGGCGGACCAACCGGGGTTATCAACGCATCGCTCGTCGGCGTAATCGAGGAAGTCAAAAAGCATTCGCAAATCGGCGACCTGTATGGCGCGGTTCACGCCGTATCAGGCATTGTCAAAGACCAGTTCATCAACCTCAAAAAGGTATCAGCTAAAACGCTCGAGTTGGTCGCCGCATCGCCCTCATCGGCTTTAGGTTCATCCAGGGACAAGCCCGATGAGGCATACTGCGCGAATATCCTTGAGGTCTTCAAAAAACGAAACGTAAGGTTTTTCTATTACATCGGCGGCAATGATTCCGCGAACACCTGCTACATCATAAATACCATCGCGCAAAAGTCGGGCTATGACCTTCACGCCTGGCACGTTCCCAAAACCGTCGATAACGACCTTCTCGTTACCGATCATTGTCCCGGGTTTGGTACTGCGGCGAAGTTCGTCGCCTGCGCACTTATGGGCGACGACCTCGACAACCGCGCCTTGCCTGGAGTAAAAATCGACGTCATTATGGGCAGAAACGCCGGCTTCCTCACCGCAGCGGCTGCACTCGGAAAGAGAAAAGATGACGACGGCCCACACCTTGTCTATTTGCCCGAACGGCCCGTCTCGATGGATAAGTTCCTTGCCGATGTTAACGCCGTTTATACCAAGTTAGGCAGATGCGTAATCGCTGTCAGCGAAGGCATATGCGACACCGATGGCGTCATCTGGACGAAAAAAATCGTCAGCAGCAGCGAAAAAGACGCCCACGGCAATGTCCAGCTTTCGGGAACCGGAGCGTTGGCAGACTTCTTAGCGGGGCAGGTCAAAAACAGCTTGAAGATTAAACGCGTCCGAGCCGACACATTCGGCTATCTCCAGAGAAGCTTCGCGGGCCTGCAATCGCCGGTTGATGTCAAAGAGGCGCGTCTCTGCGGCAGACAGGCGGTTAAGTATTCCGTAACATTGCAAAGCGGCTCGGTCGCGATGAAACGCCTCAAGGGCGCAAAATACGCGATTGAATTATTCGCTACAGAATTGAGCAGCGTCGCGGAAAAAACAAAGTCATTACCAAATGAATATATCAATTCCGAAGGCAACGGCGTTACAGACGCCTTTGTTAAATATGCGTTTCCCTTGACAGGGGGACTGCCGAAAACCGAATACCTTGGCAACTACCCGAGAGTATAGATTAAAGTTTCTTGTCCTCCGGAGTTTGCCTGGAAACGGGCGAAATGATGGAAGGACAGGAGGGGCGAATGGCCTGTTCTGCTTTCGGAACAGGCCAGTTTTTTTATTAGCCACCGAGAATTTTTTTAAGCCACAGAGGACACA
Organism: Phycisphaerales bacterium; assembly: GCA_003170415.1. GTDB lineage: Bacteria > Planctomycetota > Phycisphaerae > Sedimentisphaerales > Anaerobacaceae > Fen-1362. The sequence goes on from PMZJ01000041.1 coordinate 90,794, forward strand.
GAGAATTCTTTTTAGACACGGATTTACACAGATTAACACTGTCTTTTTAAAAAAATAACTTAGTGTCCTGGGGACTTAGTGGTAAGGTAGTTTCGATGAATCTCTTTAACGTCCATAACGTGTTTTTCACGGTTCTCGGCTATCCGATGAGCTATATCGAGCTGTCGGCTACGCTGCTAATCACCGTCTATGTCCTGCTGATTACCCGCAAAATCGTGTGGGCGTGGCCTTTGGGAATAGTAACGTTTTCGCTTTTCGCAGTGCTGTTCTACCAGGTCCGCCTGTATTCCGATTTCTTCGAGCAATTCTACTATATAGGCAACTGCTTCTATGGCTGGTATGTCTGGCTGGCCGCAAGAAAGAAAGCTCGGGATGGAGAAAAAGAACTGGCAGTTTCTTATACCTCCGGCAAAGGCCGATTGATTGCGGTCGCGATAATTTTAATCGGTGGAGTTGCTGCCGGATTTGTTATGAGCAGGATTCATACCTGGCTGCCCGCGTTGTTTCCCCAGCAGGCCGCGTATCCTTATATTGATGCGGTCGCGACGGTGATGGGTTTTGTTGCTGCTGCCCTTATGACGCACAGAAAAATCGAGGCGTGGATTCTCTGGCTTTGCGTAAACAGTATTTGCATCGGCCTGTATTACGCCAGAGACGTAAAATTCGTCGCGATTCTGTATATATTCTTCTTGGCCCTGGCGGTCAACGGCCTGATTACCTGGACAAAAGAATTTCGTCGAAAAGCCAGCTCATTGGAACGTTCCTGATTCCCTTTTACTCTTTCAGGCATGATGTTAAAATATAAATGCTTAATGGCGAGTATGTAAAGATAACCTTTAGTTTTTTCTGTAGGCATTTATCTATGACCGAACGCGGAAAATTCCGGTACCTGCGGCTTCTGCCCTTTGCGTTATCATTGGTATTTTTCTGCGTAACTTCGGCGTCAGGCGGCCCGCCCTTTTTGACCGATGACCCGGAACCAGTGGAATTTGGGCACTCCGAGTTCTATCTTTTCTCAACCCTCGACAAGGCCAAAGACAACACCACCGTGCAATCGCCGGCTTTCGAATTTAATCACGGTATCGCACCCGATACCCAGGCCCATATAGTATTTCCGTTTACCGCCTTCGCTCCCGATGACGGCCCCGCCGCCTACGGACCCGGCGATATGGAGCTGGGCCTCAAGTATCGCTTTATTCAGGAAAAGGACAATTTTCCGCAGGTCGGGATATTTCCAATGCTGGAGGTCTCAACCGGTGACGTGGGCCGAGGTCTCGGCAACGGCAGGACCTGGGCGAAGTTTCCCGTCTGGGCGCAAAAATCCTGGGGACAATGGACAACTTACGGAGGCGGCGGATATGCGATAAACCAGGCGCCCGGGCAACGTGATTATTTATTCGCCGGCTGGCTGCTCCAGCGCGACATCGACGAGCATCTTACATTGGGCGGCGAAATTTTTACCCAGGGCAGGACCGCCGATACCGGCCGGGCCGCGACCTTCGCAAATTTCGGGGGGTTCTACAATTTCACCAAAAATTTCAGCTTTCTGTTTAGTGTCGGCCACACCATCGCGGGAGAAAGTCACCTCATCAGTTATCTCGGCCTCTACTGGACATGGGGAACGTCCTCTGGCGAAAAAGTTAATTAGTCGTTCGTATTGCCGAAGCGGGCCCTGCGCTCCGCTACGCTGTTTCTTTATTGACACTTTCTCTCCAACATACTAAATTGCTGACAAATCGTGGTGGATATTATTATGTTGGATACTTCATCTAATATAGATTATGAACACAAAAGTTGAATTGGTAGAAAAATACAGCGGGGAATTTCGTAATTTAATAAATGCCAAAATCCAGCCCGACAAAGTTGTAATTCGCAAAGCATTACGACTCAGTAAGGATGAAGATTGGGCATTTCTATGTGTATCTATGGACATCGTTGAAGATGCATGTACAGCGATTGATAGCTTCTTAAAATTCGGCCTAAATGGTCCCACAAAATACGAAGACGTCGGAGAGAAATATCTCCGACTATACGGCATTCTAAGCGCAACCTATATTCAGCAAGAAGCATTGCTTAAACTCTATCAGATTATGAATATTCCTCCTTCACTTAAAAAAGGAAAGGAATTAATTGATAAGCTACCGATACGTCTCCTTCGACACAAGCTTTGCTCTCATAGCACCAATTACCATGATAAAGAGAGTAACTCTGTTCAGGCCTATGTACCCATACGAATTGATCTAGATAACTTTAATTGCACGTATGCTCAAAATGGAAGGGGTAACCACAAATCCATAGATATTAAAGAAGCAGTGGATGAACACCTTGACATGATGATAGAGCTACTTGATAGGATCATGGAGAAATCTATAAAAACCTTATTCAAAGGCCAAGAGTCAAACAAACGCAGTATTGGGTTCTCAGAAAAATTAAAAGATTTAAGAATTCTTAGAAAAGGCGGCATCGTGCTTCAGATCCCGGGTGGTAACAAGTTAATTATCACGATGGCCAATGAAAGCTAACGGGCGGTTTAGCTAAACCATCTAAAGGACTCTTCATTATATGAAAGGCGTTTGATTGTCGAGAAAATGTGCATATTGTGGGGCTGTTGGTAACTTATCAAAGGAGCATGTTTGGCCAAGTGGTTTCCTTGAGAGGCTTGAAGGAAAGTATGCTAATTATTCACCCAAGAGCGGGAAAGTGCATGGTGGGGAATATATAGTTCATGATGTTTGCAAAATATGCAACAACGAAAAACTTGCTCCATTGGACTCATATTTCTGTAGTCTATACGATAAGTATTTCTTGAATCCAAAAGGATTTAATGAAGAGGTTGTATTTGAGTATGATTATGATTTGTTGGCCCGTGCCTTATTAAAGATTGCTTACAATACAGCTCGAAGTGCAGGTAGTGAAACATCTCCGTTTGAGAGAATCGTCGATTACATTCGTGATGGCAGAATAAGATCAGATGGTTTCGCTGTTATTGGAGAATTAGTAGCGCCAACTGTTCTAATCGAATCTAACGGCTCAACTTTAATCCCGAAAGAAATAAGGCCGAACATGCATCGTTCTGCTCTCGCTATGTTGATAAGCCCTAATGGTCATGCTGTCTTATTACGAATGATTGCAATCAACTCCTTCTTTTTTCATTTACTAATTGCGAGAGAGCCATTCGATCAAACAATATTCGATAAGGCTGTTCAAGAATTTATTGATAGGGTATCAGGTGCTGTCTTGTTAAAGCCCACATATAAGAACATAATCCTACGGACTTCTCTTCAAGATAGTTTAAGTTCGATGCTTCCTTTATTGCAAAGTAAGCACAAAGAGTATAAAAAGTTTTTTGAAGGGCAGCAAAAGGGGCCAACACCCAATAACCAATGATAACGTAAATCGGCCAAACGACGGCGGGGAGATGTTAAAATAGGCAAGCGATACGTTTGTTCACAAAAACGCGATAGAAGAAATCCGGGAATTTTTGAAANNGCAGGAAAAAAATATTTCATAACTCCTTAAAACACACGTAATTTCACCCTATATATAGAGGAACGTTGTTCCTCTGTAGAGTTAGCGGAGACCCGCAAAGTAGCAAGCCCCAGGAGGGCAAGGCATCAGGAACAGAAGTTCCATTTCGGATTTTAATTAAACCAGAAAAACTCTGTGAACTCTGTGGCTAAAAAATTGCTCTGCCTGCCCTGCGTAGCCGCCTCGGCGAAGAAGGGTGGCAAAAAAATGGAGGAATAAGTATGTCTGCACAACTAACAATAAAAATACCCGTTTGGCTCGACTTTCTTTTCACCTGTCCCCTTCTCGCCTATCGCCTTCTCCGTTATGGCTACACCTACCGCAGGATTTATTTGGACGAAGGTGAATGGACGTTAGTTGACGCCGACGTGTATTATCAGTTGGGCCATCTCAAATGGCACATCAAGGGAAACGGAAAAAAATATTATGTTGTCAGGGATGTCAAAACCGATCCCGGAAAGACAAAACTGTTGAGTTTGCACCGGGAAATAACTGATGCACCCAAAGGTCTTGTTGTTGACCATAGAAACGGGGATACGTTGGATAACCGCAGGGCCAATTTGCGTTTGGCGACGCAATCGCAAAATATGCAAAACGTGCCAAAAAAGGAAAATACCTCGTCACGGTTCATGGGGGTTTATTTTATAAAGAGCGCTGGCAAATGGGGAGGCCAAATCAGGGTTAAGGGCAAGGATAAATGGTTGGGCAGTTTCAAAAACGAAATCGACGCCGCAAAAGCATACGATGAAACCGCAAAAAAATATCACGGGGAGTTTGCCCGATTGAATTTCCCAGAGCCACAGATTACGCAGATTCCACGGACTATTTAACCGCGGTGAATATCTTAAATTGCGAAACGGCCCGTAAAAAATGTACATTATTTTTTCGTTGCAATTAGTTAACGGGACGATATAGATAGTGTATATAGTGTGTAAAGCTAACCTCGTTTTGTGTTTTTGGTTTAATTGCGGCGTAAAGGCCGATTTTGTTATTTAAATTTAGATGAGGTGAAAAAATGTTAAAGGAGAACGCAATGAAAACGGAAATTTGGATGGGAACAAAAAATAGAGCTATTGCTGTCGCGGTTTTCACCCTGATTCTTTTTGCCGGTTGCGATGACCCATTGACCAAGGTGGTTAAGGACAATGGTTATGCGCCACTTAGTAGAATATCAGACGGATACCATATAGGCGATATTTACAAAGGCAGCATTCAGCATTTAAGTCTCGAGGTAAACATAGAAAAGAATTGTCCTGAGATATATTCGGCTATCCAAAAGCAGATTAGCGAAAGTAACGTTGTTCTTGCTAATGTTTCTGGCGAAGAAACGTACAATATAAGCGCTAATGCTTACGCTATTGGCGATATAGCCGGCCAGCTCAGCTTATATGGAGCGACCAAATTCAGTGTGGATGTTAATAATCCCCGCAGCTATGAGATATCTAACAGGGCTTTTCGTAAAATTATGTACCCTATGATTGAGCAGGGCGAAAACGACCCTAATTATTACGTCGGGATGTATGTCATAACTGATTTATTAAGGGTAGAAAGTATCGAATACAAATTAATGGATGGATGGGGCCGTGAGGTTTCGGTTAAACCGAGTGAAAGCATCGCAGGTATTTTCGACGCTAATGTCGGCGGAAAATGGACAATGAGCAAAAACTATACACTGTCCACGAAATCGCCCTGCTACATAGGCTATAAACTGTGCAGAATTAACGGCATCGAAGGGTATGAGCCAATCTATAAAAGTCATAGCGAGAGCGTCGGTTTAAAGTTATCAGAGAGCGCTAAGGCGTCTTCCGTAATTATGAATTTAGAAGCGGTGCCTGTGGAGAAATTACGCGAGGCAAAAACCAAATTCGGAAATTAAGGTATTTGGTACAGGGACTCTTTTTCTATATCTTACGCAAACAACGCTTCGGTGAAGGTGTCGGGGTCGAATTCGGCGATGTCTTCGGGTTTTTCGCCGAGACCGATGAATTTGACGGGGATGTTGAGCTGGTCTTTAATAGCGATGACGATTCCGCCACGCGCTGTGCCGTCGAGTTTGGCCAAGAAGATTCCCGAAATGTTGATTGCCTCGGTGAACATCTTGGCCTGCATGATTGCGTTTTGGCCCGTTGTGGCATCCAGCACTAACAGCACCTCAGTTGGGGCACCTTCAATTTTGCGGGCGACGACATCGCGTATTTTGGTGAGCTGTTTCATCAGGTCTTTTTGCGTATGAAGTCGGCCCGCGGTGTCGAGGATGAGGAAATCGACATTTCTTGCGGTGGCGGCTTCGCAGGCATCATAGGCGACGGCGGCGGGGTCGGAGCCCATCTGGTGCTTGACGATTTGAACGCCGATGCGGTCAGCCCATATTGAAAGCTGCTCAACAGCCGCTGCCCTGAAGGTATCGCAGGCGGCGACGATAACTTTTTTGTTGTCCCTGCTGAGGATATAGGCGAGCTTGGCGATGCTGGTGGTTTTGCCTGAGCCGTTGACGCCGGCGACCAAAATCACGGTCGGCCCTTTGGCTGCCAGGCGCACTTGTCTATCCTGATGAGGCCAGTAGCCCTTGATATGTTCTTTGAGAAACGGGACGATATCCTCAACCTTGCTGATTTTCCTGTCGCGGTAGGCGTTCCGCAAATCGGAGATGAGTTTGGCGGTGGTTTCGACGCCTATGTCGTCTTTTATGAGCGTTTCTTCGAGGTCGTTGAGCAGGTCATCATCGATGTTTCTGCCGATGGAAAGCACCGCAGACAGTGACGAGCCGATTTTGTCGCGGGTTTTGCTCAGCCGGTCTTTGAAGTAGCCGATTGTTTTGGAAAATATGCCCATAGTTAGCAGGTAAGTTTCGCAGAATCGGCTCGCAAATTCAAGGTTTATCCGCCGTCTGTGTGGTGGATTTATCCGCCGGACGATTTTTTGTCGCAAGTTGACTGATTTGGTTTGACAAAATTACCTTCGGCTGTTACACTTTGTTCTGATTTACTCACGGATGGTCATCGTAACAACTGCAGAGGGTGATAAAAAGTTTTCGGCTGTTTCAATAACACGGATGTTATTTGTGACGGGTAACCTCTGTTTATAGTGGCATCGTTTTATTCGCCATTGGCGGATTTTTATAAAGGAGCGTGTCTTGGCCGGCGGTGAAGTAGAAAATATCTTCGCTGAAATATTAGACCGTGCAAGAACTCTGGACCCTGTCAACACCCGTAAGTGGTTTGATAACCTCCACGTTGTGCGTTTGACGGGCGGGTCGCTTGAGATTGGCTGCCCGGATGAGGCGTGTGCCCAGTTTTTGCAAAGCAAATGCAGGAGCGCGTTTACAAAGGCCGCACAGCAGATAACGGGTCATCTTGTCAGTGTGGAATTTTCCGCCAACGGCCAGGTCAGGCAGGAATACACCGAACAAGAACAAAAAGACAGGCCGACTCTTCACCCGGATTATACTTTCGAGAATTTTGTCGTCGGGTCCTGCAATCGGCTTGCGCACGCAAGTTGCATAGCGGTCAGCCAGTCGCCGGGGGATACTTATAATCCATTGTTCATCTATGGGAATTCAGGATTGGGCAAAACGCACCTGCTTCAGGCGGTCTGCCACGAAGTGAAGCGAAAATCCCCGTCGGCGGTGATTCAGCTGTTAAGCTGCGAAGAATTTGTGAATCGTTTTATCCAGGCAATCGAAAAGGGTGATTTGCCCGGCTTTCAGAGCCGGTTCCGAACCGTCGATACCCTTATTATCGACGACGTGCAGTTTTTGCGGGAACGCGAGCAGAGCCAGGAAGAATTTTTCCATACCTTCAACGCGCTGTACAGCAACGGCAAACAAATCATCCTCAGCGCCGACAGCCCGCCCGGCGAAATACCGTCTCTCGAAGAGCGGCTCATCAGCAGGTTTAACTGGGGCTTAGTTACGCGAATAGACCCGCCGAGTTACGAAACGCGAATCGCGATAGTGCAGAAAAAGGCGCATCTTCGCGGGCTTGACGTCAGCGAGGACGTGGCCGGCTACGTCGCACGCAAGGTGCACGCCAATATCAGGGAGCTTGAAGGGGCGTTGACGACGATATACGCGGTGTCGATGACGACCGGCGAGAAAATCACCCTCGAGATGGCGCAGACCGCGCTGGACGGCCAGGTTGACCTCGGCACAAGGCACATAAGAATCAGCGATATCATCGATACCGTTTCCCGCCATTTTAACATTCGCTTAGCTGATTTGCAGAGCCAGAAGCGAAGCCAGAGTATCGCCGAGCCGAGACAGATTTGTATGTACCTTGCCAGACAGCTCACAAAGCACAGCTTGGAGGAAATCGGCGGCCACCTTGGAGGGCGCGACCATACCACCGTTATGCACGCCTACGCCAAAATCGAGGAACTCCGCAAAAGCGACCCCAAAATGCACGCCACTCTGGAGCAATTGGCCGGCCAAATTACCCAAACCGCACGAGCATAAATAAAACAGCGTACAGCGGGCAGCATATAGCGGACAGTTCAATTTTAGATTTCGGATTGCAGATTTCGGATTAACCAATTTGTGATTTATGATTTCTGATTTATGATTTTGGGATGCGGATTCTTAAAAAACTTGCTTTTATTGCCAGTTTAATAATATACTGCCGCCTTAAGGGTCGAAGCATTGCTATGGAAAAGAAAATAAAAAACATTCGCATCATTATTAATCCCGCCGCAGGAATTGGAGAATCTATCTTACCTGTTATCAACGCGTCAATGAAAGAAGCCGGCATTAAGTGGGAAGCATCAATTACCCACCAGGCGGGCGATGCGATCCAGTTTGCAAAGGCGGCCGTCAAGGAAGGAGTCGATGCTCTCGCTGTTTACGGCGGCGACGGCACAGTCATGGAAGCAATCAGCGGCCTGATTGGGTCAGAGATTCCTTTGGTTATTTTGCCGGGAGGGTCGGCGAATGTAATGGCCACCGAGCTTGGCATACCCAATGACCTTAAAGAGGCCTGTACGCTGCTGAGCGACGGCCCGATAGAGACGAAAACCATTGATGTGGGGCAGTTCGACAAGCGTTATTTTATTGCAAGAATAAGCATTGGTTTCGAGGCGGACGTCGTCAAGGGCGCGGAACGCGAGAGCAAAAATAAGATTGGCATCTTCGCGTATTTTCTTTCAGCGGTCGCGGCATTAAAGAAAACGAAGAAAGCCGTTTACCATCTGGAAATCGACGGACAAGAGCACGAAGTTCAAGGTTTAGCATGTATTATTACTAATACAGGAAATCTCGGGTTTAGTAAAATTTCTTTCGATAAACATATAGACGTCAGCGATGGGCTCTTAGATGTTATTGTCGTGCGAAAAGCGAACCTCAGCATGTTTAAGCTTATGGTTGTCACCTTTATTAAACGGGAACGGCCAGACAATTTGGAATTAGTGGAGCACTGGCAAGGCAAAGATATCAGCGTTTCCTCAAGCCCCAAACAAGCGGCTCAATGCGATGGCGAGGTATTAGAAAAAATTCCTCTTCATATCAAGGTCATTCCAGGGGCTATCAAGGTTTTGGTTCCTAAAAAAATGGGGAAAGTAATTAGATAAACGTTTGATATATATACCGCGTTGGTCACCTTAAAAACCTTGACTCCCTTTGGCCTTCTTGGGCAGCGTCAATGACAACCTGGGCAGATTTTAAGTCACAATTTTGGCGAAAACCGTTGCCTGAAGAACAAAAAGCCGTTTCTAAAGGGTAGTATTACATATAATCTCCTGTCGGTCTGGGGGAGAATAAACGGTTTGCAAAAAGGGGCGGAATTCGTTAAATTAACGCAAGTGCGCAAGAACGCAGGAGCACAAGTACACAAGCATTTACGACTTGTGCACTAATGACTTATAACTTGTGCTCTGTTGGCTAAAGGCCAACCGGCCGAGTGGCGGAATGGCAGACGCTGGGGACTTAAAATCCCCTGTCCTAACGGGCATATGGGTTCGACTCCCATCTCGGCCAATTTATTTGCCACGAAGGCACGAAGACACAAAGAGAAAAAAGTTAAAAGTAAAAAAACTTAGTGCCTTTGGGGCTTAGTGGCGGAAAGATTTTGAGGTGATGTGGAAATGGCGAAAAAGGTTTTTAAGTTAGCGGACGTGGCAGAGCCGAATTTGTACCGGGAAGTGTTCCCTTATACCGAATTTCCGATTACGAAGTTCGAGAAGCGCGGCGTGCCGTATGAATTGCCCGAGCAGATATGGATAACGGATACGACTTTCCGCGACGGCCAGCAGGCCCGGCCGCCATATACGCCTGAGCAGGTTTTGCGGATATACGACCTGCTGCACGAGATAGACGGCGATACGGGTCTGATTCGGCAGTGCGAGTTCTTTTTGTATTCGGACCGTGACCGCAAAGCGGTTGAGCTTTGCAAGGCCCGCGGCTACAAGTATCCGGAAGTCACCGGCTGGATTCGCGCGGTCGCGGATGATTTCAAGTTAGTCAAGCAGATGGGGCTTACGGAGACGGGGATTCTGACGAGCGTCAGCGATTACCACATATTCCTGAAGCTTCGCAAAACCCGCGCGCAAGCGATGGCTGCCTATTTGGATATAGTGAAGGCAGCGCTGGACCAGGGTGTTTTGCCGAGATGTCATTATGAGGATGTGACGCGGGCGGATTACGAGGGATTTATACTGCCGTTTTCCGCGGAGCTGATTAAGCTGGGTGAGCAGTATAAGAAGCCGATTAAGATTCGGCTTTGCGATACGCTTGGTTTTGGATTGCCGTGGGCGTGGTCGGCGCTACCGAGGAGTGTGCCTAAACTTGTCGCGGGACTTCGCAATATAGGTGTGCCGGGCGAGCAGTTGGAATGGCACGGACATAATGATTTGCATAAGGTAGAGGTGAACGCCGCGACGGCGTGGCTGTACGGTTGCTGTGCGGCAAACAGTTCGATATTCGGCGTCGGCGAGCGGACGGGCAACCCGCCTCTTGAAGCGATGATTATCGAGCATGCGCAAATCAAGGGGATGATGAAAGGCGTTAACTACGCGGCGATAACCGAGCTTGCGGCTTACGCGGCGAAGGAGCTTGGCTTTGATATACCGAGCAATTACCCACTTGTCGGGCGGGACTTCAACGTTACGCGGGCGGGCATTCACGCGGACGGCCTGCTGAAAAACGAGGAGATATATAACTGCTTCGATACCAATAAGCTGCTGAATCGGCCCGTTGAGGTCGCGATTACGGACAAGACGGGCGCGGCGGGGATAAAGCACTGGATTGAGTCGCGGTTCCAAATGGAAATTATGAAGCATGACCCGCGAGTGATAAAGATAAGAGACCGGATAGCGGCGGAGTACGCTTCGGACAGGTCGTCTGCGATATCGGACGACGAGATGTTCAAGTGGATAAAAGAGGCGTTCGGGGACGAGATGCCTCCTTTACGATAAGAAGAAACGGGTTGCGTTAAACGGTTGCGGTTACGCAGCTCGTATCGTCGAACGTCAGACGTTAAACGTAACCGAAACGAGCAGCGCAACCGATAAACGAAACACGTAACCAGTAAGTGCCTTTGTGGCGAAAGAAACGGCGATAAAAGCGGTGATATTTGACCTGGGCGAGACGTTGCTGAATTTCGGCAGGCTGGATACGATGCAGGTCTTCAGGCAAAGCTCGCGGTTGACTTACAATTACCTGAAGAGCCACGGTCAGCCGGCAGGCGATTTTTGGTGGTATTTTATTCGGAACCAGGTTGCCATCCATGCGAGGATTTTGTGGGGCAATATAACGGGGAGGGATTTTGACGCGCTATCACTGCTGAAGAAATATGGTTTGAAGCGTGGTTACAAGCTAAGCGAGGAGCAGTGGCGGGAGGTAGGGTGGCTGTGGTATGAGCCGTTGAGCGGGATAGCGAAGGTTGAGCCGGATATAAAAGAGACGCTTGCCAAACTGAAGGGTATGGGGCTTAAATTAGGTATATTGAGCAATACGTTTGTAAGCGCCGGGTCGTTAGACAGGCAGCTTGGGCAGCTTGGTCTGCTGGAGTTTTTTCCGTATCGGCTTTATTCTTACCAGTTTGATTATCGCAAGCCGGACAGGCGGATTTTTGAAGCGGCGATAGCGAAGATTAGCGAGCCGGCCCAGAACATACTTTTTGTTGGCGACAGGATTGACAATGATATCAGGCCTGCGTTGAAAGTGGGAATGCGGGCGGCCTTGAAGTCGGCTTATACGAATGTGGGCAAAGTAGTTCCGAATGGTGTCTGGAGAATAGAGCTAATCAGTGAATTGCCGATGATTATCGAAAAGGTTAACGCGGAGATAGTGACTCGTGGCCCGTGGCCCGTGACTCGTTTTTCGAGCGACGGGAGCCGAGACACGAGCGACAAGGTCAAAGAGGTGTTGAATGGGTAAGCAGGTTGTTTTTCAAAGGTGTATAAATCCCGATTGTGCGGCGGAGTACGACGTAAGCGAAGTGATATTCAAGTGCCCGAAGTGCGGGGACCTTTTGGATGCGCAATACAACTGGGACAAGATTGATGTTCCGAAGAAGCTGAAGGATTTTGGGAAACGCTGGGCGAACAGGAATCTGCCGCTGGATTTGTCGGGGGTGTGGCGGTTCAGGGAGCTTCTTAATTTCTGCGATGATAAATACAAGGTAACAATCGCGGAGGGGCAGACGATAATGCAATCCAACGACGAGGTTGGCAAATTCGCGGGGATGAAGGCGGGGCGATTATTTTTGCAGTATGAGGGATTGAATCCTTCGGGGTCATTCAAGGATAACGGGATGACGGCGGCGTTCAGCCACGCGAAAATGGTGGGGGCGAAATCTTGCGCGTGCGCATCGACGGGCAACACGTCGGCGTCGGTCGCTCTTTACGCGCACAGTTGCGGGATGAAATGCACGGTTTTTATCGGGTCGGGTCGCATCGCTTTCGGTAAATTATCACAGGCGATGGATTACGGTGCGCAGACGATACAAATAAATGGCGACTTCGATGACTGTATGAAACAGGTGCAGGATGTTTGCATGAAACTCGGGTTATATTTGCTCAACTCGCTGAATCCTTTCCGGCTGGAAGGGCAAAAGACGATAATGCTGCGGATTATCGAGGGGCTTGGGTGGGAAGTGCCTGACTGGATAGTTGTGCCGGGGGGCAACCTGGGCAACTCGAGCGCATTCGGCAAGGCATTTTACGAATTGAAACAGTTGGGCTTGATTAAACGGATACCGCGATTAGCCATCATAAACGCGACGGGCGCGGATACGCTGGCGGATATGGTGAACAACAAGAAGTTGGTGTGGAACAACGGGAATGTGAATAACAAGACAATCGCGGATTACTATGCGGATTTGACTGCGAGGAAGTTTTCGCCTCATACATGCGCGTCGGCGATAGAGATTTCGCGGCCCGTTAATTTGAAGAAATGCCTGCGTGCGATAGACGTTTGTAACGGTGTTGTGCGGGCGGTGAGCGACGAGGCGATTTGCGACGCCAAGGCGGTGATAGGCAAATACGGTCTTGGCTGCGAGCCGGCGTCGGCGGCATCGGTTGCGGGATTGAAGCTGCTGCGAGACGAGGGCATTATAGGGACGGATGAGCGAGTAGCGTGTGTGCTTACGGGGCATGCGCTGAAGGACCCGAATGTTACGGTGAATTATCACAAGGAAAAGCAGGGGCCATTCAGTAACCCGCCGATAGAGGCGCCGAACGATTTTGACCAGATAATAAAGCTTATAAAATAATCAGTGTTTTGGTTGGCCATAAAAAGCACAAAAAAAGTGTTTTCTCTCATCATATTCTCATTTTCAACCAAGTATTATGGCGTTCAACTGTTCTGCGCCCAGAATTATCTTCCGGTTCGCAGATGTTCAAGTTAAGGAACGTTTTTTCGGCGGTAATCGACCGATTGACCGCAATTATGTCTTTACTGCTGTTAATCGTATATTCTCTAAAAAGGTGTCGGCATGAAGATAGATAGAAACTGTATGAAAGAACAAGCTTTAAGCAAAGTCCCCGAAGTAGCCCTGATCTTCTGGATCATCAAAGTCGCTGCCACTACATTGGGTGAAACCGGCGGCGACGCGGTGTCGATGTCGATGAATCTTGGCTATCTGGTCGGCACTGCCATTTTTGCCATCATTTTTATTTTTGCAGTTGCCGCCCAGATTAAGGCCAAACAATTTCACCCGTTCCTGTATTGGACAACGATTATTGCGACAACGACGGTTGGCACAACCCTGGCTGATTTCGCTGACCGCTCCCTGGGTATTGGCTATGCCGGCGGAGCAACACTGCTGTTCGTTCTGCTCATGGCATCCTTGGCCATCTGGTATTGGTCGCTCGGCTCGGTTTCAATAGATACCGTGAGTTCGCCAAGGGTAGAGATGTTCTATTGGGTCACGATCATGTTTTCTCAAACGCTGGGTACTGCGCTTGGGGACTGGACAGCCGATACGGCCGGTCTCGGCTACGGAGGCGGAGCGATTGTCTTCAGTGCTCTCCTGGGATTGATAGTTGTGGCCCATTACTGGACAAAAATTTCAAGAACGCTGCTTTTCTGGGCGGCCTTCATCCTTACCCGGCCCCTTGGTGCCGTCGTAGGTGATCTTCTTGATAAGCCAATCAGTGCCGGCGGCCTGGCATTAAGTCGTTATTCAGCATCGGCTGTGCTTCTCGTAATCATCATTGTCTGCGTTTTGATTTTTGAACAGCGGCCGGCAAAACAATACGCATTGTGAATATCCCGCTTGGCAGCACTTCTACAGAAGCCGAACCGCCTAATGCCGTGACAATTCGCTGAACCAATGCCAGGCCAAGACCGCAATGGGTTCCCGTATCGGTGCGTGATGAATCGCCTCGCCAAAAGCAATCAAATACCTGTGAGGCCTCATCTTTTGTAAGGCGGCATCCCGTGTTCGATACGGCGATTTCTATTTTGTTGCCGGTTTGTTTGCCTTGAGTCCAAATTTGGTCACCTTCGTTGGTATATTCCACGGCGTTGTCCAAAAGATTTGATATCACCATCGAAAGGCCGTCGGGGTCAGAGCTGCAGGTCATTTCAGCGGTAATACGGTTCTCAAAAGTAACATTACGTTCGACCGTCCGGTGCGACAAGAGACGCCAGCAAGAATCGACTATCTCAGCGGGCCGAATCGTATCGCTGCGGAAGGTCGCCTGATTGGTGTCAATGCGAGAGAGAATCAGAAGATTGTTAATCATAGTTTGCATTCCCCTGGCTATTGTCAGACAATCGGAAAGAGCGGCTTGATATTCTTTCTGCTCGCGAACCCGTGTCAGGGTTACTTCGATGGTGGAACTGATTCCCGCCAAAGGAGTCCGCAATTCATGCGCCACATCCGAAGTGAAGCGGCGTTCACGATTAAACGAGGCCTCCAGCCGTATCAGCATATCATTGAGCCGGTCTTTGATGGGTTGAATTTCGGCAGGGAGGGATTCGGTTGTGATTTGAGAAGTGAGATTGTTTTCCTTTATGGCGGCAATTTCGCCGGCGAGCGTATTCAAAGGAGCCAGACCCCTTCGGACTATGAAACCTCCAGCGACAAAAGACAACGTAATAATGCTTGCCGAAGATACTAATAAAAGCCATCGCAGGAATTGCAGATTGTGCTGCATAATACCGGCGTCTCGAACGACTACTAATGTGACCTGCGGTATCTCAGCAGGCCTGTCATTTTTTCTTTCTTCGTTGTCTGATATTCCTGGGGTGAATTTGAATCCGACGGCACGTGCGGGCCGGTGGTGTTTCATAATTAGCGACCTGAAGACAGGCGTATCGGTAAAGCCATCGGGTCGCAAAAAATCTTCCGTGTCCATTGAGGGTGATTTTGCCACAACCGTTCCGTCTTGCTGCCATAGCTCATAGCAGGTCGGATGATGCGTTCTCTTAAACTCCGACATTTGGTCCGGTTCCAGCTCTAAGCTGATATTGCCTTTGTCCTGCTCCACGGATGCCTCTAACATTCTTGCTGTGGACAGCAGCGACGCGTCGAATTGATTGATGAGCGAACGATGCACCACTCCATATATTACAAAGCTAAAGACAATCAACAGCATTGCCATACCAACAGATATGCCCATAAGCAATCTCGTCCGTATGGAGTTCGTCATTGTTGTGCCCCTAAAATATAACCGCGACCTCGAACGGTATGAATCAGGACCGGTTTGTCTGGTCGTTCGATTTTGCCGCGTAGATACCCGATATAGACGTCAACCACGTTGCTGGAGGCAGAGGAGCCAAACTCATAAACGTGTTCCCATATGTCGGTGCGAGATATCGTCTGGCCGGTGTGCATCGCAAGGTATTCCAAGAGCGCGTATTCCCGCGGCGTAAGATGAATTTCTTCTTTGCCGCGCCAAACTCGCTGCGAGGTTAGTTCAATCCGAAGGTCGCCAACCTCAACGCAGGGGTTTTTCTTGGCATAACTGCGACGCACCAGCGCACGCAACCGGGCCAGCAATTCCTCGAACGCGAACGGCTTGATTAAGTAATCGTCGGCGCCAAGGTTTAATCCCTTCACCTTGTCCTGCAGAGTGTCTTTGGCCGTCAGAATCAATACGTGGCTTTGACGACCTTCCGCTCTTAGCTTGCTGAGAATGCTAAGCCCATCGAGACCCGGCAGCATCAAATCCAGAATAATCACGTCATAATCATTGCTCGTCGCATACCACAGGCCTTCTCGCCCGTCCCCGGTAACGTCCACGGCGAAACCCGCTTCGCGCAGACCCTTTGTAAGGGATGTTTGCAAAGGTCGATAATCTTCTATTAACAATACACGCATCTCAAACCGCCAAAAAAGCCGCTGAGGAGAAACGTTCTCCCCAGCGGCGTATATTCTAACCGCAAAAACTTGGTACGTCAGCAGCTTGGCTATCCTTAATCTTTCTCGTCCTCTGCCTGCTTGTCGATAATCTTTCCATCAGCAGCTACTTTAATCTCGAACTTCTTGCCGTCAACGATTATGTCGGCCCCATAAATGGTCTTGCCGTCCTTGCTCTCCTGCTCGATTTCCTTTACCGTTCCCTTGCCGGCCTCATTCATAATCGTCGCCTTGACCGCAGGCGGGACCTGGTCTATCGAAACTTTTTGCTCGTCCTTCTCTTCGTCATCCCCTTCTTTACCTCCGTTTTTGCCTTCGGCTTTCCGCCACGCTGATTTTTCAAGAACGGTTCCATTCGCCGCAAGCTTGATTTCGCAGGCGTTGCCGTCTTTGGTCAGCATAGCTTCGTATGCTGTTTCGGGCGCACTCAGTTTTATCGGCTTGATAACAGCATATGTGATTGACTGCTCAATTTCTTTTATCTCTGCTCCTTCGGCCGCTTTAGATAATGCCTTGGCAACCACATCAGGAAGCTTTTCCTTGACCACTATGGTTTCCATCGAAAGGATAGTGCCGTCCGCCGCAATCGACGGCTCAGATTCCTGCCCATCCTGTTTTACAATAACCTCGAATACCTCAAACTCCTTTTCCTTGCTTGTATTTCCAATCACGGCCTGAGGATAAGCTTTTTGTATGGCATTCCTGACCGCATCGGGAAGCGTAACGCTCTTGCCCTCACCTTTGTCTGCATATGAAATCACACAAACCATTGATACCACAAGAGCTACCAGACCAATCCATTTCCAGATTCGCACGTTCATTTTAAATCTCCTAAAAAAGATTCTGCGGCCTGCCACCGTGGTCAGGCCGTCCCATGCGGGCCGAGCGGCTCACACGAGTATTTTCCAGACCAGAATACCGAGCGAAAAATGAGAATATGATGAGAGAAAGCGTTTTTTTGAGAGTTTTCTGCACACTCCGATTTCAGTCGCAAGGTCATATAAAATGCCGATCTTATTGTGGTTTTGCGTTCGCTGTTTTCGGAAATATCTTGCGGGGAGTTTGTAAAACAACATAATAGCATACGATTTGATACCAGTCGAATTTTGCGGGCAACTACATTTGGGGCAGGAAAAAATGGATTTGAGTAATAGCCGTGGCGTGGTGTTTGTGGTTTTGGGGGTTCTGGCTTTATCAGCAATAACAGCGTTTTGGAAGCTTTCGGCACAACCCCTAGAAGACCACGAGTGTTATGTTTCTGTGACCGCCAAGGAGATGCTCAACGGCGGCAGTTGGATTATGCCGACGTTTAACGGGCAGCCACGTTTGCAAAAAACGCCCCTTTCGTACTGGCTTGTCGCGTCGGTTGCGAAGGTTACGGGGAAAATTGACGAGTTTACGGACCGATTGCCAAGCGCGGTCTTCGCGTTTTTGTCCGCTGGCGCGATTTTATATTTTGTCAATCGCTGGCTGTCATTTCGTGCGGCTGTCATATCTGCGGGGGTATGGGTAACATCGCTTGGATATATTCGCTATTCACATAATGCCAGGCCTGAGATGGCGCTTACCCTGTTTATCTCGTTGTGCCTGATGAGTTTCTATTCCGCGGTAAACACACAGAGTCGCAGAAGGCAAATTATGTATATGCTTGTTTTCTGGGTCAGCTTTGGCCTGGGCAATCTTGCCAAGGGTCCTGTGCCGATTCCATTAGTTCTTATTCCCGTGTTTTTTTACCTTGCGATATTCAGGCAGTGGCGGCAGGTTCCAAAGCTGTTGCCAGTGGCGGGTATATTGATTTTTCTTGCAATAATGCTGCCCTGGCCTATTGCGGCGGCCCACAGGGTGAACTGGGATATGGCGGTATGGAAACGGGAGTTCATTGACCGATTTCTCGGTGAATACGCGGCGGGAAATTATCCCGTGTATTTTTACCTTTTGATAATATTCAAGTACACAGCGCCATGGGTTGTTTTTTTGCCGATAGCAGTCATCGCTCCCTTTTATCGAATCTGGGGTAAAAAACAGCCGGTTATGCGGTTTCTGTGGTTGTGGTTTGTGGCTGATTTTGTGTTTTTGACGCTGTCGGGGGGAAAACGTCAGCATTACATATTGCCTTTGATGCCTGCAATGGCGATTTTGACGGGCATACTGCTCGAAGATATGGTTTTTATCCGGGAAGCATTTAGCCCGAGCTTTGCAAAGAAGGTTTTGCTGGGGTATCTTGCGGCGGTCCCTGTTTTGGCGATTGTCATAACGGAGGTTATGCTTTCGGCCGGTCGTGGGTTGCTGCCGCTGGCTGTTATCGGTGTAGTTGTGATAACAGTTCCGGCGATTATTGTCGCGATATTGTTTGCGAAGGAGCGATATATCGCCGGTTGCGCAGCTATGTTTTTATGGGCGGCAGGAATAATGCTGGTTTGTGATGTCGAATACAGAAACCGTGTTAATCCTGAGGAGCCGACGAAACGGTTCGCACGGGAAGTGGCGGAAAAGGTGCCTGTTACGGACACGCTTGTCGCATACGGTTCGGTATTACCTGAGTTTGTTCATTATTTTGGACGAACTGTGCCCGTAGTTACTACCCAGGCGGAGCTTGACCGGTTTTATGAGCAGGGTTTCTGGATTGTGGTTTTGGGTAAAAAAATCAACCAGTTGAAGGAAGACAGTCATTTTGACCTTGTATATATGTCGAAGGACGCCGCACGAGACAAACGCAACATTGTTCCGGGGGGATTGTTTCATAGGTCAGCTTCTGCAGTCCAGGCGTCTAATATGAGAATTCGTTATTTTTTACCGGAGAGATAAGTGGATGGATTTTACTGGCAGTCGTGGTAAGGCGTTTTTGATTCTTCTTGCTGCCTGGGCGGCGATATATCTGCCGGGTCTGGGCAGACAGGGGCTCAGGGGCGAGGAGGGGCGGCGGGTCCTGCCGGCGGTCGAAATGCTGAAGACCGGCAACTGGGTGCTGCCTCGCATCGCAGACCAGGATTACTATAACAAGCCGCCCGGGATAAACTGGCTTGTGGCCGCCTCATTTGTGCTGACGGGGGAACAATCGGAACTGACGGCGCGGCTGCCTTCGGTGATATTCGCCCTGATTTTTGTGACGTTATTAATCTGGATGCCGATTCCATGGGCGGACCTCGAAGCCCGTTTTATTGGGGCGATAATTTTTCTGACAAACTTAGCGATTATAGAGAAAGGCCGGCTGATTGAAATTGAGATGGTTTATATAGCTCTTACCGGCATAGCGATGATTTTATGGCTGAGCATCTGGTCAAGGAATGGTTCAAGCTGGCTGTTGTGGATTGTGCCGTCGATATTTCTGAGTTATGGGATGCTGGTTAAGGGGCCGTTTATTCTACTGTTCTTTTATTGTGTTGCGGTTGCGGTCCTTTATTACTCGAAGAAATTGAAGAGCTTGTTTTCGATTTGGCATATTATCGGATTGGGGATTTCCGTACTTCCTTTCTGTGTATGGCTTTTGCTTGCTTTTCAGCGGACGTCAGCGACTAAAATGTCAACTCAAATGACAGGCCAATTGCTGATTCGTATCATCGGCAATATAGATTTGCTTTACTGGGGTGGTAATTTCGTAAGAGAGTTCACAACATTTTTGCCATGGCTTCTGTTTTTGCCGATGCTGTGGAGCAGAAGAGTGACAAGCCGGGTTGCTCCGCAATACGAGGCGATTTTTCGCGGCAGTCGGCTCGGGATAGTAATCGGCTTCTGTATAATTTCCCTGATGCCGAAAATGGAGGCGAGATACACAATGCCTCTTATTCCGCTGGTATCTGTTTTGCTGGGTTGGATGCTCTCGCTTCAAAAGGAAATTGTCTCGACGGACCGTCTCTGGAAGAACATACTGCTGGCGGGTTTTGTTGTGTCGTGCCTGACTGCAGTGGTGGGATTGATATTTGCGTCGGTTTCGGTGGGGACGATTATCTCGCTGGCGGCAGCGATTTGCGCGACGATATTTATTTTCCTGAAACGCGACGCGATTCAAGGCAAGCCGGGGCTTTCACTTGCTACAATGCTGCTGGTTATTATTTTATCGCTGCAGTATTCTTCCGCAATTATCGATATTGCGGTGCCGATGGAAAACCGTGCTCCGATTGCGACGGACATCAACAGGATTGTGCCGGCGGGGGAGACAATAAATATGTTTAGGCCCGGCAGTCTTATTTACCCCGCGATTTTCCGTCTCAGGGCGCCCATCGGGTACCTCCATGACGCCAATGACATCAACGGGCAGGTCCATTATATATTTATAAGACAGAAGTATTTGAAGACGCAAAGTATTCAGGACAAGATTGCGTCCCGTTCCCCACGGGTTCTTTATAAGACCGCCGATACGGTGCCTGATGAATATCAGTTGCTACAATTGGAGTAATAATGACCTGTCGCGTCAGCGACGATTAGTTATGAGATAATTTTGGCAGTGGAGAGGGCACTTCGTTTATAACGCCTGCCTGTTTGAGCATTTCTGCAAGTAATGCCATATTACTATTGAGGTATGGCAGCAAGTCGGGATTATCTTTGGCGTTCCAGCCGTAATGTTTCATTTCGCTTATGACAAAGGCAGGGTCTTTTTTCTGCACTAAAAGCCGGAACATTGCGATGACGCCGCCCGTTCTTTGCGTTCCTGCGGCGCAATGCACCAAGACGGGCAGGTTTTGTTTTTCCGCATTGGCTATTGCGGCGACTGCACTGGCGTAATAATTTACATCTCCGGTGCCTTTGCCGCTCATAGGAAACCTTAATACCTTGATGTTCAGTTCGGCGGCGGCTTTTTTCTCGGCCTGCTGGTCCTGGTTTTTCGGGTCATCGTTTGTAAGGTCAACAATGACGCGGATATTGTGGTCGGCAAGGACTTTTTTGACCAGTGATGCCGATAGCTGCCCGCTGCGATAGATGCTACCCTGCTCCACGACGCCGAATCTTTTCGGGATGACGTGGTATCTGATAATGCCGAACCATGCCCATATTGCCAATCCAGTCACGATTAGCAATCCAGCGACAATTACCCGTCTGCGTCCGGTTGTGGAATATACTTTTGAATCATTAACATTCATATGGTAATTCTTTTAGTATTCCGGTTTATCTGAATAAACCTCGGATAAAGTTTATCTCCTGTTCAGTAAGCTGTCCGTGTTTAGTTTCTACGGCGTCGGCAAGAAGTTGTTCGAGGGGCTGCTGTCGGTTTTTGGCGAGCCATACGGCGGCGAGCATAGCGACACGGCCTTTGCCGCTGCCATCGTGGACGAGCACGGGCAGGTTTTCTTTGTTTGCCATTATGGCGAGAAATTGCTGCTGCATATTAGCGTCGGGGAAATGGGCAGGGTCATTCACATTTTTGTCCAACGGCATATCGACATACTTGACACCGTTGCTGCGGACCCAGGTTATTTCTTCGTTGTACCAGTTTTGCTCGCGGTGTTCGGCGGGCGAGCGGAGATTGATGATTGTGGCGATATGATATTTGTAGAGCAGGCGGTTATAGTCCATACCTTTTGGCTGAGCGCTGGTGTAAAGCAGGGAGGGCTGGACGACGCGGAAGTTTTTAATGCAGAAACTTTGGACGAGGATGACGGCCGCGGTGATTAGTATTGCGGCTGTTATCAGGAGCCGAAGCGGATTTTTTTTCTTTTTCATTTTTATTGTCCCGCCGGTTTTTGTCTGCGATAAATTGTTCGGACGGAGTAGATTTTCTGGCCGGTGGATTCGTAATAGACCCTGCTAATCATTTCGCCGATGAGTCCCGTGGCGATGAAGACGGTGCCTACCATCAGAAGAACTGCGGCAAGGCCCGCCATGGGGCCGTGAGCGATAAGGACCGGAACATTATAATAGAGCTTGTCGAAGAGTATATAGCCGGCCATCAGGGCGCTCGCGAGGATGCAATAGAAGGCGGCCTTTCCGAAGAAGTGAAGTGGTTTTGTGAGGTAGCCAAGGAGGAAGCGAAGGGTAATTAAATCGAAGGCGACCCTGAAGGTTCTGCCCAGCCCATAGTTGCTTGAGCCGGAGGGTCTTACGATATTTGTAATGGGGATTTCGATAATCCTCATTCC
Source organism: Phycisphaerales bacterium (assembly GCA_003170415.1). GTDB lineage: Bacteria > Planctomycetota > Phycisphaerae > Sedimentisphaerales > Anaerobacaceae > Fen-1362. The sequence continues at coordinate 113,190 of PMZJ01000041.1, forward strand.
TGATTGCGAGAGCAAGGCGGGGATGAATCTGTGCATTTCGCCGTAGAGGTGCAATTGCTCAATGACTTCCCTGCGGTACGCCTTGAAGGTTGTTCCGAAATCGTGGATGTCAACGCCGGAGATTTTAGAGGCGAGCCAGTTGGCGGCCCTTGAGGGTATTTTTCGCATAACGAGGTTATCGACGCGAGTTTTTCGCCAGCCGCTGACGACGTCGTAGCCCTCACCGAGTTTTTCGAGGAAAATCGGTATTTCTTCCGGCAGGTGCTGCAGGTCGCCATCCATTGAGATTATTATTTGGCCCTTTGCGATATCGAAGCCGGCGGCGAGTGCGGGTGTCTGGCCGAAGTTGCGGCGCAGCTCGACGACGACGACTTTACTGTCGGCTGCGGCAATTTCTCTGAGAATCCGGAGAGTGTCATCCGCGCTGCCGTCGTCGATGAAGATAAGCTCATAGCAGAGGCCCGTTGCGGTCATTGTTTTTGTCAGTCGCTGGTAAAGCTCGCTGACTACTTTCGATTCATTGTAGAGCGGCACGACGACGGAGCAATCGATAATCGGGTCCGTTGAGGATTGCGGTTGTTTTTCAAAGTTGGCCATAATGTATAAGTTTTATACCTGCGTCTTTGAAATATTGTTTTGTTTTTTCGCTGCAAAGGGCCTCAATCTCGACTTCCCGCTGTTTGACGAGGCGAGTTCGAGTCGCGTCGAGGTCGTAGGCATATCCCGGATGCGTCATTAGCTCTGCTGTCGAGGCGGTATTATACAGGGAAACGGCCCGCATAAAAACGGTATTTATTTTTCCGACGTGGTTGACGCCTAAGAGCGCATCGGTTTTGAAGAACAAGGGATTTTGCCAGTGGTTAATTTTCGCCATTGTTCGCACGAGCGACGCGCGTTTTCTGCTTTCGCGGTCGGTTACAGGCCAGGGCAATTGGCTTACCTGCTTTGGCTCAAAGGTATATCGGATTGCTGATATACCAAAACGTTTGGCTAATCGGCAGACAATCGGAAATATGGCTGGGAAACTATGAATGTGCTTGTGCGAATCGAGGTGCGTGGGCTTTATGCTTTTATCGATGAGCCATTGAATCTGGGAGGCGAGTTCGGTTTCGATGGCGGTTCTGACTTTGCCGGTTATGAGGGACGCGAGTGCGAGCTTGTCTGGCGATAAAGCGAAATGTCCCTGTGAGTCGAGGATTAATTTTACGGTGTTATCCTGGCAGAGGGGTTTTCCGGCGGTGAGGTTGAGATGGACGCCGACGCCGAGTGTGGGCAGATTTTTGGCTAAATCGACGGCTTGCTCGGCGGCGGGCATATTGGCCATAAGGGTCGTGCTTGTCAGGACACCTTTAGTGTATGCCTCGACAATTCCTTTATTGACGCTTTCGCATAATCCGAAGTCATCGGCGTTTATTATTAGTCGTTGTTCCATTGCCGGCAAGTTTAAGGCGGCTTCGTATCGTCGTCAACTCATTTGGCTAAGTATGAATTTGCCTATGATAAAGCCGGCGGCGAGGGCGAGACAGCCGATGAGGTGGAGGATAATAGTAATTGCGCTTGCGCGGTGCTGGGTGGGGCCGGGGGTGGAGAGGTCTTGCACGTTTGAGAAATTTATCGCGGCGACAGCGGCGGGCAGGCCAAAGAGTAAATATAGTATCAATGACCATGTCATAATCCGGCTGACAAATACGCCCGCGACCATAATCACGAAGGTACCTACCACGGCGATTCGATAAATCCAGACGCCGGCGGGGACACCGAGGCGGACTACGATGGTCTTTTTGTTTACAGCGGAGTCGGCTGGCAGGTCGGGGAATTCGTTTACAAAAATTATGAGGAAAATCAAGACGCCGACGACGCAGGCGGCGGGCAGGGGAATAATATCGATAGCTCCGGTTTGGAGATAGTAAGAGCCATAGACGGGGAGAATGCCGAAGAGGAAGGCGATGGCGATTTCGCCTACGCCTCGATAACCGAGTTTGAAGGGCGGCGCGGTGTAGAAGAACCCGCCGAGCAGGCCTATGAGACCAAGGATTAAAATGAACCAGCTACGAGTCAGATACAGGATGACAAGGCCGAGCGATGTGCCGAGAGCGAGGCAAAAAAGTGATGCGGCCAGTGTTGTCTGGGGCGAGAGAATATTTTGCTGGATGAATTGTCTGCCGCCTGAGAAGGGGGTGACGTTTTTATTGGCCCAGTCGTTGCCTGAGATGTGGTCGAAGTAGTCGTTGGCGATGTTGGCTCCTGAGTGCAGGGCCATTGTCGCGAAAAGGGCAAGCAGAAAAAGAGGCCAGTTGAACGTTCCGGCGATTGCGAAACCGAGGGCTGAGCCGACAAGGACAGGGGCTGCGCTTGCGGTGAGGAACTTCGGCCTTGCGGCGAGAAAGAGCGTAATTAGTTTTGGTTGCCTGTACTCAGGTTTCATTGTTAAGAATCCTTTGTGTGCGAGCGAGGGCCTGGTCGGGGGTTTCGTCGGGGGCGAGGTCGAGTGAGTGGACGTTTTTGAAGGTTTTGAACCAGGTCCGCTGTGCCTTGGCGAGTTTTCGGGTGTTTTTCTTGATAAGTTCGGTTGCGTCATCGAGAGTTATTTGGCCTGAGAGGTGGTTGATTATTTCGGCGTAGCCGATTGCTGAGCGTGCCTGTTTGCTGAGGGGTTTTGGTTCTGCAAGCAGTTGTTTGACCTCATCGACTAAGCCGGCGTCAATCATCTTTTTGACTCTTGCGTTGATGCGTTTGCTTTCTTCGGTTTTTTCCCTTCGTAAGCCGATGATTGTCCAGTCCTGCGAAGCGTTTGCGTCCCACTGTTGCTGAAAAGCGGATATAGGTTTGCCGGTGAGTTTATAGACCTCAAGGGCGCGGATGATGCGTCTTGGATCGTTGGCGCTGATTTTGGCGGCAGTGGCGGGGTCGATTGTTTTAAGTTGCTCGTAAAGTTTATCGAGGCCTTCGGCTTGTGCCTGTGCTTTGAGTTCATCGCGGATTCGCTCATCAGCGCCGGGGCCTTCGAAGAGGCCATAGAGAAGGGATTTGATATAAAGCGCTGTGCCGCCGACGGCGACGATTGGTTTGTTGCGTTTTTTTATATCGGCGATGGATTCTATAGCCAGTTCGAGGAATCGGGCGACGCTGAATGAGTCGCTGGGTTCGACGACGTCGATTAGGTGATAAGGAATCTGGTCGCGGTTTTCTTTGGGGGGTTTGGCGGTGCCGATATCCATTCGGCGATAGACCTTCATCGAGTCGATGCTGATAATCTCGGCGCCAAGAGATTTTGCCAGGGCGAAGGCGAGTTTGCCTTTGCCTGAAGCGGTGACGCCAAGAATAAGAATCATTTTGGGGTTCATAATTTTTTATCGAAGCCCCGCGGGGCGAGTGTATAATACGGTTTTTAAGATTGTAACGCAACTTTTCCGGGGCCCGTGTTATGAAGTCAGATAGTAAAGCGAGAAGAGGATTTGAGGGGGATTTAGAGCGCAAGGTCAGATTGGTCAATAAGACACTTGAGCGGATTTTGTCACGGAGGGATTTAATCAGCAAAGAGCTTAGAGGGCCGGTTTGTTATGCTCTAACGGGGCCGGGCAAGCGTATTCGGTCTGCGATAGTGCTGTGGTGCTGCGAAATGATGAGCGGGAGGGTTAATCGCGACGCGGAGATAGCTGCGGCGGCGATAGAAATGGTGCATACGTATTCGCTGATACACGACGATTTGCCGGCGATGGATGACGATGATTACCGGCGAGGTCGGCTGACCTGTCACAAGAAGTTCGATGAGGCGACGGCGATACTGGCAGGTGATGCGCTGCTGACGCTGGCGTTTGAGGTGCTGGCGAAGGAGATAAAATCGCCGGCGATGGCGGCGCGACTGATTGGTGAGCTTGCGGAGGCGGCGGGGCCTGCTGGAATGGTGGCAGGACAAATGGCTGACCTTGATTTTGAAAATAAAAACGTTGACGAAAAGATGCTGCGATACATTCACACCAACAAGACGGCGAAGATGTTTAGCTGTGCTGCTGTTATGGGTGGGATATGTGGTTCGACGTCGCTCACTACAAGTGGGGGGGCCAACGAGAAACAATTGAAGCGGCTGCGTGAATACGGATTAAAGATAGGACTTGGGTTTCAGATAGCAGACGACATACTCGATGTGTGCGGGACAAGTAAGCAATTGGGCAAGACCAGCGGCAAGGATGCCAGGCAGGGGAAGCAAACATATCCAGCGGTGGTGGGGCTGGAGAAGTCGAGAGAGTTGGCCTGGAAACTTGCTGATGAGGCGGTTGCGGCATTAGGGCCATTCGGCGAAAAGGCCGACGCGCTTCGCCGGCTTGCGGAATCGCTTTTGAACAGGACAAAATAGATTTATGATTTATGATTGCTGATTTGTGATTTGGGATGCGGATGGTGTCAGATATTCATCAGTAATCATTTTGTTAAGCTAAAAAACAGATTCCTCGGCTACGCTTCACTCCGCTCGGAATGACGTTGATGGTTCTTTTCTGCAAAGCAAATTCAAATCTAAAAATGACTGACGCCTGATGGTAACAGCGTTTTTAATACTGATAACGAGGTCAGGGGGTAAGGTTTTCCCGCAGTTTGGGGTGAGGGATTTCGACTAATAAAAAATTAAAAGAGTTGTCGATGAGACAATCAGAATCTATCCGGCTACGGCTCGGCGTCACTGTTGCTTGTGTGTCCAAAGCAACGCCTTCGCCGAGACGAGTGGGGATTTGACTATGGAATTGATGATGTCTCCTATAGGGCTGATGACGCTGATTATTTACTTCCCGCCGGCCGCCGTTAGGTGTCCCTTACGGGAGGCGGGTTTGGTTGGGGGGAAGGCGATTTTTGAATATACGAGAGATTCACAGGTTTTGGGGGACTTTTATGGAGCGAGTCATTTATCTTACAGGATACGTCCTCCGCCGCGTCCTCCTTAAGTAGATGAAACTCTTAAGTTAGAACTGTTTTTGCGAACCAACGGGCCATCCTTCGGTTTTACTCAGGATGGCCTTTTTATTGATTATTTAAAGCGGCATGTATCCGCAAATCATCAATTATCAATCATCAATTGTTGGGGCTGTGGTCATGCCAGCCGGCCGGGGCGGGGATGTATTTACCGCTGAACCAGATATCGGCCGGCAATATGCCAGACATCAGGCGGGTATCGATGTAATACTGTTTAACATAACCATCATTATTAAGGTGTCCGACGACGCCTCTAATGACCTCAGTGATACTGCCGTGAACGATGAGATAATCTTGTGGGCTGCTGTAAACCCTTCTGCCGCCTGATGGGTAGACGACGTTTTCAGCTCCCCAGCCGCCGCCGCCGACTGTAATAGCGGCCTCAACAACGGTTGGGTCGGGGAGATATCGATTACCAGATTTGAGAATTCCGATCGGCCGATAAATGTATCCGGTTGGGGGTGTAGGTGTAGCAGGTGCTAGGCCCGGGTCAACGACCTTTATGACGCCCTGTGCGATAAGGCCGAGGACGTTGGGATTGGAATTGGGGTTATCCGCTTTCGGCATGCCGTTGACATCGCGTTGCAGGCCACCATTATCATCAACTTTTATCGAGTCGGCTATCCATATATTTCCGGTAGCGACGACGGTGATTTTGCCTTTGACGACCTGATCGGGGTTTCCGCCGGGATTAACGTCGCCTCCGATGATGACGTTACCGTTGACATAGATTTGACCGCCGGGGTCGCTTGTATAGCCGCCGATGGTCTGTGTAACATAAGTAGCCGTGATGGGAACAATAGTACAGGGGTCGGTGGTTTTTTTGAAGTGATAGGCATAGATACTGTATTGATGGAAACTTATTGGGTTGCTGCCTGAGACGATATTGTAATCCGAAGGTCCTGCGCTATGTAATTGTACTGTGCAGTTTGGGTCAATGCGGACCTTGCCGATGCCGCCCTGAACGAAGAATTCGAGCTGGACGGCCGAGCATTTTGGAGAAGAGAGGGAGCCGCCGTTGGGCGCGATGGCAGTAGGTGTAAATTGGTAAGCGGTGGCGGTGCTGTCGCGGAAACGATTAACCTTGCTTTGGACTGCTGCTTCGTCGGTGATTCTGATGCCCGGCTGGTCGAAATCTATACCGTTTTTAAAGAGTGGCATAACAGAGGCGTAGGTGCCGATTTGGTGCCCGGAGGAGTCAATAATTTTTTTGTCGTTGCCGCTAGATCCTGTTGCAGATATTTTTCTGGATTCGCCCATTTCTACTTTACGCAGGAATGTCGGGCTGCCGTTTGAAGTGTCTATGAAAATATCGGCGACGTCCGGGTTGTCGTTGGCCTGGTTTATATGCAGAGGCATATCGATTATTTCGCCGTTGCCGAAATATACCGGGTCAGTGGAGGATGGTCCAGAAGGGATCCTGCATGTGCCCATAGCCCAGCCGCTTGTTTCCTGAACTATGTCCACGTCAACGATTCTGGTAAACGATGGCCTGCCGCATATACCAGTCGAGGTTACTCTGAATACGGGTCTTGCTCCGATGAAGCCGTGGAAGCCGATTATGTAGCTGCAACTGCCTGTTGCGAAATTGATGGTGCCCTGGCCGCCTCCGGCCTGAAGGTCGCCGAGGAGGTCGGTTCGCTGGCTCATCCAGAAGATGGCTTGTTCGTAGCCGGCTTCGGCGGCGAGCATAGCTTCGGTCTGGGATTTTGTCTGGACGGCCTGGATTCGGGAGCCGTAGCTTGTCATTGCAGTTCCTATAATGAGCGCCATCAGTATCACGATGCCGAAGAGGACCAAGAGCAGGACGAATCCATTTTTCGTATTGCGTATTTCGTCCGCCGAAGGCGAGGCCTCGCCAAATGGCGGGTATGGCGTATTGCGTGCCGTTGTCGCAGGACGCAGGCCGTCTGACGCAGAACCACAAGTATCAAGTTTAGTATTCATATTATAGCTCCATTAGGGACTATTGAGGCCAAACGTTTCGGATATAAGTGGCCGCAATAACAGTTTTGGGTCCTTTGTCGTTGGGGTCCTTAATAATCAGTTTCATCCGGACGCAGCCCCAGCCGCCGCCGGCCGGAGTTTTTTTTGTGTGGGTGAATGCGACGCTGACGACGTTTTTGGCCAGGATGGTGGGGTTTGGGCAGGCTACTCTGTTGTGTGCGGCGTTGATGGCGCCACCGGTTGGGCCGCCGGTCGATGTGCCGATGTCGAGTTTGAGTTGGCCGTTATCGAGATAGAAGAGCGCGTATCTGTCGGGGAAGCTTGTTGGAGTGAGCATACCGGCGGTGAGGTCGGTGCTCCAATATCGGAATTCGACGGCCTGTCCGGTCAGGATTTCATCCGGATCGAGCAGATTGACTGGCGGCGCGGCGGTGAAGGTGCTGCCGGCAACCTGGTACACATAGTAACCATTTTGGTTGGAGGAATCTTTGTTGGATTTACGGCCTATTGTGCCGAAGGAAATCGTTGTAGCTATAGAGTCGAGCTGGGAAGGAGCGTTAGCGGTTTTGTATGTCTGGTTCCAGCTTTGATATCCGCTTTGGATCAGCATGGCAACAGGGAGCATAACAATACAGCCGAGGGCTATTGCCACCATTAGTTCAATCAGTGTAAATCCGTTTCTTTTCATAATTTTGCCCCGATGAATCGGGATTGGTTACGAGTCACGTCTGACAAAAGTGGTAAAGGTCAGGGTGGGGTCGGAACTGCTGACGGCGCCATTGCCATAATCTTTTCGCCAGCTTACAGTGACGCTGAGTTGCTGGAGCGTTACGCCCGCAACCGGGTCGGGATTATTGGCTATAGGGACCAGTTGCTGGGCCATTTGAATATAAAATGTTTGGTTGTCAAGGGGAGGTATTGTTACATAGTTATTTGTAGTTACAAGCGTAAAACCCAGGTTCAGGGAATTGGGGTCGTAGTCGGGGTCGCCGCCTGTGCTTTTCCAGTCCTCAAGGAGCAGTTGGCCGAGGCGAGTTGCGGTAGCCTGGGCTTCTGAAGAGCGGCTGTTCTTTACGCAGTAATACTGGAAAGACAGGGTGCCCAGGGCGACTATGATGATAATCGCGACCGATACCATTACTTCCACGATGGTGAACCCGTCGCGCTGCGATTTTTTGCGAGATGTATATGTCAGAGTATTCATTATTTGGCCTAAAAAATAAGGAGTTGCCGGCTGAGAAAGAGTCCACAACCGTGCATCCTCTAACCTAAAGTATTGTAGATATTTGTGTTATATCCAAAGGGGTCGTACGGCGTTTCGCTGGATAAATCGGCGTTTTTGGTGTATGTGTTAACTCTGGGGGTAAATGGCAAATAGGCGGCGGGCATAGTCCTATAAATCGGGGCATATGGGCAATTTGGGAGGTTTAGGTGTATAGGCAGAGGTTTAGTGAATAAATTTGAGTATGGCAAGCCCGCCGAGCACAAGGCGGATATCATTGGGCAGGCCCTTCGACGGTTCGACGATGCTCACCGCAGGCAAGTATTCAGGGTCAGGCAATGGTTTAGTTGAAGTATGGGGTTCGGGGGTGTATAATCAGATAGCAGGTTCTCGTCTCGGCCCCCGCCGTTTTGCTTGCCCCTGGTGCTTCTTGTGAAGCAAATTGAGGGGCTTCGCAAAAGCGAAGCAGCGGGGGAGCCATAGCCGGAAAGGTTTAGACAGGGTGCAGAATTTGAGTTCAGAAGAACAGCATCAGGAATCAGGCGTTAGGAGACAGGTAGAGACGATACGTCCAGCCAGCGCAGGTCCTTCGGCGGAGCTTAAGGCGGTCACCGGGGTAGATGTCGACCCTTCGACAGAGCTCAGGGCAGGTTGGCAGGGTTATCCGCTGCTTGCGGGGATAAATGGGGTTGGGGATTTGAAGGGGCTTTCGGTAGCCCAGTTGAAGCAATTAGCGGATGAGATACGCCAATTCATAATCGAGACAGTGGGCAGGACCGGGGGGCATCTGGCGAGCAGCTTAGGGGTGGTTGAGATAACGCTTGCGCTGCATTATGTGTTCGATTTTGAAAAGGACAAATTAGTTTGGGACGTCGGGCATCAGTGCTATGCGCATAAGATAGTTACGGGGAGGAAAGAGGAGTTCAGGAATCTTCGTCATGCCGGCGGGGTTAGCGGATTTCCAAATCCCGAGGAAAGCCCTTATGACCAGTTTGCGGTGGGACACGCCGGTACGTCGATAGGCACGGCCATCGGACTTGCGCTTGGCGAAGCCCTTCGACAAGCTCAGGGCGAAGCAAAACAGGCAGGACAGAATAAGATTGTAGCGCTTGTCGGGGACGGCAGCATCGTCAACGGGGCGAGTTTCGAGTCGCTGAACAATCTGGGCTTAGTCAAGCGACAGATGCTGATTGTGCTTAACGACAATTCGATGGCAATAGACGCGACGCAGGGTGCGGTGGCAAAGTATTTTTCGAAGATTCGATTGAGCCAGACATACGAGGATTTGCGGAGGACGACAAGCGATATACTGGAACATACGCCGGTGATTGGCAAGACGGTGGAGGAGGCGATAGAGAGAATCAAGAAAAGCATTCGTATGGTGCTTCCGGCGAGCCAGTTGTTTGAAAGTTTGAATGTGCCATATTTCGGGCCGGTGGATGGACATGATATAGGGGCTTTGGTGCAGTTATTCAGGGCGATGAAGCAGGTTAACCACCCGGTGATTCTGCATTGTCATACCAAAAAGGGGATGGGTTTTACGCCCGCGGACAGCCAGCCGAGCAAGTATCATTCGACGGGACCATTCAAGATGAACGGCGACGTGGTGGAGCCGGCGACGGAGAAGCAGGGGCGAAGTTTCACGGATGCTTTCGGTGACGAGCTGGTGAGATTGGCTGAGAAGGACAAAAAGGTCGTAGCGATAAGCAGCGCTATGTGTGAGGGGACGGGGCTTAAGAAGTTCCGCGAACGATTCCCTGACCGATTCTACGACGTGGGTATAGCTGAAAGCGCGGCGGTGGAGATAGCGGCGGGTCTTGCGAAGAGCGGAATGCGGCCTGTGGTTTGTATATATTCGACGTTTTTGCAAAGGAGTTTCGACCAGATATTTCAGGAGGTTTCATTGCAGAACCTGCCTGTGGTATTTTGTATTGACAGGGCGGGAATGGTTGGGGCGGATGGGCCGACGCATCATGGTCTTATGGATATCGGATATTTGCGTATGATGCCGAATCTTGCACTTATATCGCCTGCGGATGCGGTAGAGGTAGGAGGCGCTTTGGGGTTCGCGTTGAGCGCGGACAGGGCGGTGTGCGTTAGGTATCCGAAGGAAATAATCGCCAGCCAACAGATCGCAGAATCAAGCAGCGAACCGTTCGTGCTGGGTAAAAGCGTGGTCGCCAGAAGAAGCGACAAGTCGGTTGCAGTGATAATCAGTTATGGGAGTATTCTTGTGGAGGCGATAGCTGCCGCGAGGGCGCTGGCTGAGGAAGGCATAGAGGTTGACGTGATAAACGCGAGGTTTGCGGCGCCGATTGACAGCAGGATAGTTGAGCTTCTGGGGTCTGGTAAGCCGGTGATTACGGTTGAGGACCACGGGGTAGCGTGCGGATTTGGTTCGGCGGTGATGGAGGCGGCGGGTCAGCACAGCGGTGGATTTGTGCCCCAGAGAGATGGGGGGGCGGTGCGGATGCTGGGGGTGCCGAAGCGGTTTGTCAGGCACAATTCGCGTAACAACCAGCTTATGGAGGTGGGGATAAATGCCGATAAAATAGCGGAGACGGTGTGTCAAATGTTAAATCGGTAGGCCGACAGGGCGGTTGAAGTTAGAACTGAGAATGCTAAATAATGGTAAGGGCAAGTCGAAAGAGAATGTTGAGGTTGGCGATTTTCGGGGACCGCAGGAAGGGACACGTCGCGGAGGCGATATCGGAATTTGCGGATTTTATAAGGCATAAAGCCAAGACGGTGGTCAATTGCGGGATAGATGAGTGCACGCCGGAAAGTTTTCGTGAGGCGGATTACGCGGTGGTCTTCGGGGGAGATGGAAGCATTATAGCGGCGGCCAGGCAGTTGTGTCGAAGTCCCCATAGAATCGGGATTCCGGTTATAGGGGTCAATCTCGGCAAGCTTGGGTATCTGGCGGAGTTCAGCGTCGAGGAGCTGAAGGAATTTTTCCCGCAGTTGATGAGAGGTAAGGCGAGGATAGAGAAACGTATGATGCTGCTTTGCCTGGTGATTAAGAAAGGCAAGGAGCATTTTTGTTCGATGGCGGTCAATGATGTGTTCATTACTTCCGGCCCACCATTCAGGATGATAGACCTGCAGATGTTCGTGGATGGGCAGCATTTAGGGGAGTGTGTGAGCGACGGGCTGGTGGTATCGACGCCCACGGGTTCGACGGCGTATAGTTTGTCCGCGGGCGGCCCGATTCTGTCGCAGAAGATGGAGGGAATTGTGATTACGCCGATTTGCCCGCACAGCTTGAGTTTCAGACCTATTGTTATAAAAGCGGACAGCGTTGTTGAGCTTCGCGGTGAGCGTTTCAATGAAGGGACGACGGTTTCGATAGACGGACAGGTATCGCTGGAACTGGATATTGACGATGTGGTGGAGATAAGGCGGGAGAAGCATGATTTTCTGATTGTGAATAATCCGCTTCGCAGCGAGTGGGACACGCTATCGGCCAAGCTGGGGTGGGCTGAGAAGCCGAAATATCAGGGTATTTAGCGGGAATTTAAAAGCGAACAGACCGGTTTATTTGCGGTAGTTAATGTTATGGGAAGACGAAACATAATTTGCGTGTCGGCGTTAATTGTAGCGGTTTTCTGCGGGGTTGGATTATGCCTGGAAAATCCGTCGGTTGGCAACCCGGTTGGGTCTGGGACGGTTCCGCCGACGGCTTATAAGTCGGGGCTGATACCGAGCGCAAATCCAATCAATACGAGCGGGAATCTGGTTATTACGGGCAACGTTGCCAACGGGATGCAATTCAGGGGCGTCGTGCCATACGACAGCCCCACGAGTTTTTACGCACCGGCAAGCTCACTTCAGCATACATCGGGCGGCCTGGACTCATTTCTGAGTAACTCTGCTGGTTCACAGGATTTCGGGCAGCACAGCAGCGGTCTGACGCCTTATTATTCGCCGACGTGGACGGTGACGACGACGCAGCCGGGCACGAGTGGTGTGGTTACGACCGGCGGTTCGGGGAGTAATTCATTTGCAGGCACAAATTTACCGAGCGCTCAGATGGGATATTACCAGAGCGGGTATAATCCTCAAATCGGCAGGCGGCCATTGTCGATGAGCCAGCAGGATTTGGAGAAACTTGTGGAGGCGGATGTAGGGAAATATCCTCTTGGAGGCGAGCCGGGTTCGCAGTCACAGGAACAGTTCTGGCGTGGGATGGGAGTTAATATTCAGCGAAAAGATGAAACAGCCGAGGGGACTGAAAAACCTGAGTTGGCGACGGGCAGCAAGTCAAGTTTGGAGACGTTGCTGGGTGTGAATACTCAAGGATTACAGAGGTTGGAGGACAAGCAACGGGTTGATAAAGAAGAATTGACTGGTCAGCCAGGCGGAAAACCGAAGCCGGAGCAAGGGACCGATATATATGAGCAGATGAAGTTGCGGTTGGGCAAGACCATTGAATTGCCCCAGAGCGTACCTACGACAAAACAGGCGGAGGCGAACGAATCGACAGTTTCGAGGCCGGGCGTTACGCAGGAGGAATTTGCGAAGGCGTATAAGAGTTTTGCCGCTCACAATGACGACAAGTTTAATCAACATATAAGGGCGGCAGAGGGCTATATGAAGCAGGGAAGGTTCTACCGTGCCGCTGACGCTTATACGCTTGCTTCGATTTATAAGCCGAATGACCCGCTGGGTTACGCGGGCAAGAGCGTGGCGTTGTTTGGGTCAGGTGAGTATCTGAGCAGTGCGTTATTTTTGGCCAGGGCGCTGGAGATTTTCCCGGAATACGCGAAGGTCAAAATTGACCTTGTGGGAATGATAGGCGACAAGGACACGGTCGAGAACAGGATACTCGAAGCCCGTGATTGGATGGACAAGAGCGATTCTGGGGAGCTGGAATTTCTGCTCAGTTACATTTATTACCAGATGGACCGGATGGAATTTGCGAGGCAGTCAATAGAGGCGGCGGTGAAGAAGATGCCGAATTCGCCGGTAGTCGCGGCGATGAAAAAGGCGATAGACGAGCGCCTTGCAAAACCTTAACGCATATCGTATATCGTATTGCCGAAGCGGGCTCTCCGCTTTGCTTCGTGTCATATATTGAACCACGAGCGACCCCGCGTCGTTTTCAACTATGCAGGGCAGGCGAAATACGGATGACTAACGACGAAATACAAAGCACTGCTTTGAATATAGATGATTTTTTTTCGCCTGGAGGGGTGGTTGGGAAATCATTTGACGGATACGAGCGGCGTCAGCAGCAAGTCGAGATGGCCAAGGCGGTGCAAAAGGCGCTGTCGATAAAACGACATTTAGTCGTGGAGGCGGGGACGGGGGTCGGCAAGAGTTTGGCGTATCTTGCGCCTGCGGTAGAAAAAGCAATTCTTGGGGCAAACCGAGTTGTTATCAGCACATTCACAATCGCTTTGCAGGAGCAGTTAATCAATAAGGATATTCCCTGTTTGAACCGGTGCCTGCCGTGGAGTTTCAAGGCGACGCTGGCGAAGGGCAAATCGAATTATCTTTGCAAGCGTCGGCTGGAGTTTGCGATTCGAAGACAGATGGGTTTGTTCGACCAGTTCGGCGATGCGCTTGCGGAGATAAATAACTGGGCGACGAGGACGGCGGACGGGTCGCTGAGCGATTTGCCTTTTATACCGGAAGCAAGAGTTTGGGATACGGTGAAGGCAGAGCACGGCAATTGCAAAGGCAGAAAGTGCGGGTACTGGACGAGCTGCTTTTGCCAGCGTGCGAAGCGGGAACTTGAGAACGCGAATGTTATTGTTACAAATCACGCGTTATTATTCAGCGACCTTGCGCTGCGGGAGGAAGAGTTTTCGATACTGCCTGATTACAAGTGGGTGATTATCGATGAGGCGCACAACATTGAGCGGGTGTCGGAGGAACATTTTGGAATTGAAATAAGCAGCGGGTCGGTGAGGTTTATGTTAGACGGGCTTTATAATCCGCGAACGCATAAGGGACTGCTGGTTTATACGGAAGCGGGGAAATTGACGGACCTGGTTGTCAAGGCGTCAGAGGCGGCGAAGGAGTTTTTCAAAGACGTTCGGCAGTGGAATGAGCGGCACAGGTCACAGTCAAATGGACGATGCTACAAGAATTTTGTCGAGGACAATTTGTCTGCGCATATTAAGGAGCTGCGAGCGGGGTTGTCTGGTTTGGCAAAGCAGGCAAAGGATGAGGATGAGAGATTTGAATTGACACGATACGTCGATAAGTGCGCGGGGCTATTGCAGGATTTGGAGGCGTTTTTGCCTCAGACGAAACAGGATTATGTTTATTGGGTTGAGGTGAGCTCACCCCGTGAGATAGGCGAAGCAGCCATCTCACGGGGTAAAAACAAGCGTGAGGCGGTTTATTTGAAAAGTGCGCCGTTAAACGTCGGGGCGGATGTGAAGAGGAGTTTGTTCGACAAGTTCGAGTCGGTAATAATGACGAGTGCGACACTGAGCAGCGGCGGAGAAAAGGGAAAAGGCGGGTTTGAATTTTTCGCGGGCAGGGTCGGTTTGGGGGATTATGATGCGGTGAAGCTGGGGTCGCCATTTGATTATCAAAAGCAGGTTACTATTTACGTCGAGAGTGAGTTGCCTGAGCCGAATGACGAGAAGTTTGTCGAGTCGGCGTGCGAGGCGATAAAGAAATATATCCTGAAAACACAGGGGCGGGCGTTTGTGCTTTTCACAAGTTATAAGATGCTTGGAAATTTCGCGGAGCAATTGGCGGAGTGGTTTAAAGATAATAATATAGAATTGCTTCAGCAAGGGGTGGGATTAGACAGGACGTCATTGTTGAAGCGGTTCAAGATGGATGGGCGGTTTGTGTTGTTCGGTACGGATAGTTTCTGGCAGGGGGTGGATGTGGCGGGGGAGGCGCTGTCGAACGTGATAATCGTTCGGCTGCCTTTCGCGGTGCCTGATACGCCTTTGCTGGCGGGGCGATTGGATAAAATCAAAGAAGAGGGCGGCAATCCGTTTGCGGAGTACCAGTTGCCTTTGGCGATAATCAAGTTTAAGCAGGGCTTTGGCCGGCTGATTCGGACAAAAACCGATACTGGCATCGTTGTCATTCTGGATTCCCGTATATTGAGCAAATCCTACGGCAGGAATTTTTTGGCGGCGATACCGAAATGCAAAATCGAGATAGTTACCCACAGCGGAAGACGGATAACAGAGGACTGAGGACAGCGTGCAGCGGGCAGGTTTTCAATGCAAAAATCAAAAAGCAAAACGCAAAAATACATATCAAAATGAAAAAAGGCCGTGAGGAATGGTATAGGCCAAATCTCACGGCCTAATTTTTAATGCTGTGTTGGAAACTAAGCTTTTCGTTTTTCCGGCTTCGCTTACAGCTATGCCGTGACAAGTCCATTTTCGTCTCGATACCCTACATCGCTGCTTTGTCGAGAGTGGTGCGTAATGTCTTTTTATTTCCTCTTTCGCAGAAGCAGGCCGCCGAGGGTGAGAAGGAATAACGTGGCGGGTTCGGGAGTGATAACCACGGTACCTGGGGCCGCTTCCACAAGGAGACTAATTCTCGCCCCAGCCGGGTCCCACGGACTCGGCGAACTCGAGTTGTACCACCAGTAAGGAATGTTACAGGTAAAACCAATCAGTTGAATTTGACTGGCATCTGTTGTTGTGACCGAAGTCGCACTTGTTGAATATGAGCCGTTAGCAGCGATAACCTGTGGTTGATACGCATATGCGTATTGAGATTCATTGATTAAAGCACCGACTACAAGCGGTCCTACCTCACCTGGTGACGAGATCCCAGTGGCAGAAACCAATGTAATTTTCAGAGCAAAAGCGTCGAACGTACTTATGTCGCGATTAGCGAGGGTACCGTTGCCTCCATCTATAGAAGATGTCCAATACAGACAGGGAATTTTGCCTTGACTGTTACGAGGGTCAGAATACGTAAAATCGAATTTAACACCAGATCCTGCCACATCTGTAATATTTACCGCGATGGGAGATTGGCCGTAATAAACGGGATAATCGTAATCCAAGCTCATTAAGGCGCTGTCTGAGAGGGTGAATGTTGTCCCGCATGCAGCAAAAGGGTATAGAGCCAAAAGAGACAAATTAATTATACTAAAAATAACCCGATTCGTTTTCATCTTTATCTCCTCTTCAAAAAATTTATAAAAGTTTTAGCGCACTGTGGGCACACGGATGTTTATGTAAGCGGATTACTTCCGATAGATGTGCTGTTTCTCTCATACCCTTCTCTCTTCTTCTTTCCGGCTTCGCTTAAAAGCTATGCCGTGACAAGTAGCCGATTTGGCCCCCCAGCCATTCGACATTGATTGATACTACCGGATGGATATTAGGAATGTCAAGAAAAAAGTGGATTTTTAACCACAGATTACACCCTTCTTCGCCGAAGCGGCTACGCAGGGCAGGCAGATTACATTGAGAATTATTTTAAAAAAGCGATATTTAACATGGGCATTTGCTCACCGCAGGCAGGATTTTATGCATAAAAACAGGGGGGGGATGGGGACATTAAAAAACGATGCAAATCTAGTATAAACAAGCGGTTATAAATAATCGCCTGTCAGAGAAGGGGGGCTTTTTGCGTGGTTTTTCGGTCATTTTTGGGGCTGTTTTTTGAGCGTTTTTCAGATATGATTATTGTCTTAAGTGTTTGCCGTGCAACGGGTTAAATTCTGGACTCAAACAGTCGTATAAAACGTTTGTATCATACAAACGTTTCATACAGTTGTTCGCCGAAAGCGCGCAAGTGTTTTTTGACCAATCCCGGAATTTTTAAATATTTTTTTATTCCTTGTCCTGCAAGGACTTAAGTGCATTTTGGCCCATCTCTAAAATCGAAATTTTCGTCAAAAGCGCGCAAGTTCGCGCCAATTACAGAGGGACGCGAGAAGTTCCGAAGACGGATGACGGAATACAGAGGACAGAAGACGGACAAAAGGGAGAAGTTAGAAGGCAGAAGTAAGAAGTAAAAGGGCAAAAGTTAAAGGGGAAGCGAAATGGGATTTGATTTGAAGATATTTGGGGACGAGACTTTGGTTGAGTCGCTGGATGTGGAATATCTGGAATGGTTGGTGGAGGAGCGGGCGGCGGAAGTACAGACGCATTTCGGGAAGATGTGGGAGTATTACACTAACCCGATAATGGATTTGCATCGGACGGGTACTCATACAATCGGGCATAAGGCGGGTGAAAACGGCAAGTGCTATGTTCAGGCGCAGGAGTATGGATTGCCCGCAAGGATAACGGGGTTGGTGCGGTGCGCTGAGGCGGGGATGTTCGGTGGGAGGCCCGTCGGGGACATACGTCGCAAGGAGGTGGTGATTGAGAACGATATAGCATGGCGGGTAAACGCCGCGGTGGATTTTTTGTTTGGTAAACCAATAAGCGTGGTATCCCGGTCGCCTGATGGCGTGAAGCGAGCAGAAATCGAAGGGATAATAAAGGCGGTTTTTTCGGCCAACGGCGGGATCGGGTTTTTGCAGGATATGGCGGTGCTCGGGGGCGTCTATGGTTTCGTCGATTGTATGGTCAGGCCTGGCCGGGAAATCTACGAGCGCATTTCGGACTCTCCTTCAAACCTCAGTTACGAGGTTGTGCTTGGATTAGCACGCGCAATCGGATTGGAGCTGATAGAGGCGCCCCGGGCACTGCCTGTTCTTGATGAGAACGATTATCGAAAAGTGGTTTACTACGTTCAGCATTTTCAGCAGGCGAGGAATCAACTGGCTGGCGGCGGAGTATTGCAGCGGTTGTTTGGGCGAGAGGGGGACAGGCGGAAAGTGGTGAGCGTGACGGAGATAACATCGGCGGAGGCGTGGCAGAGGTATGAGGACGAGGAGCTTGTGGCGGAAGGCCGGTTGCCCTGGGGATTTTTGCCGGTGGTGCATATCCAGAATCTTGCGCAGCCATTTTACTACGAGGGGCAAAGCGACGTTGAGCCATTGATGCCGATACAGGACGAGCTGAACACGCGATTGAGTGACAGGGCGAGCAGGATAACGATGCAGTCGTTCAAGATGTACCTGGGCAAGGGGATAGAGGGCTTCGCGGAGAAGCCAGTGTCGCCGGGGGTGATGTGGCATACGGATAACCCAGACGCGGCGATAGAGGAGTTCGGCGGCGATGAGGACCATCCGAGCGAGAGTGCGCACATAGAAGAGATTCGCGAGGCGATGGACAAAATCAGCGGGATGACGCCTTTGGTGGCGGGTGTGATTCGTACCAAACTGGGGAATCTGACGAGCGCGGTTGCGCTTAGGTTGACGATGATGGGTATGCTGTCGAAAACGGAGCGCAAGAGATTTACGTACGGCGAGGGTTTGAAGAATATAGCGGGGATGGTTCTTGAGATTTTGGACAGGGCGAACATCTACAAGACAAACGAGCGGGACAGAGACGTCGAGATAATTTTCCCTGACCCGCTGCCTGAGAATGAAATGGAGAAACTCGAGGAGGCCAAAGCGAAGAAGGAACTTGGCGTGCCGGTTGAGAGGGTGCTGAAAGAACTGGGTTACGAAACGGTTGTGTAGTTATTAAAAAGGCAGAAGCGAGAAGTTAAAAGGCAGAAGACGGACGAAGAAAAGTTTTGAGTTTTTAGTTAAGGAGAAAAGCAAAGATGGACGCGATAGAGTCGCAAGAGAGTTTGTCAGAAGACAAAGTGGAACAGCAAGACCTGAACAATGCAAGGTTGGTTCCAATCGGTGAGTCGATACGGCATCGCAAGCGGGCACAGAGTGCCGAGAAGCGGGTTGAGGAGCTTGCGGGCGAATTGTCGGAGTCGCGTGCCGAGGCGACACAGCTTGCTGATGAGTTGAAGGGAGTGCAGAAGGACCAGGAGTTGACGAAGCGATTAGCCGCGGCCGGCGCGAGGGATTTGGAGGCGGCGGTGTTGATAGCCAAGTCGCGGTTAGGCCAAGGAGACAAAACAGACATTAGCAGCATTGTGGAGCAGTTGAAGAAGGAAAAGCAGTATTTGTTTAGCGAGGCAGTAGCCGGTGGGGCGAGCCCCGCCCTACGAACTTCGTCAGTCAAAGAGCAGAGAAGTGGAGCCGGAGCGATTGAGCGGGCGGCCAAGAGGGCCGCGGGAACGGGAAGCAGGAGTGATTTGCAGGAGTATATGAGAAGACGTAGGAGTGTTGTTTAACTGTTGTTGAAATGAAATGTTCATAGTTCGTTGTTCGTAGTTCATTGTAATGAACACGGGACACCGGGCAATTAGGAAGGAGACAAACACATGGCATTTACGGGAAAAGCGACATATTCGGCTGGGGCGACTTTGCCGGAGTTGACGGAAGATGTGGCGGATTTAGTCGGGATAGTATCGCCTTATGAGACACCATTGCTGGACGCATTAGGCGACCCATTGAGGGAGGCGACGAGCACGCATCATGAGTGGCTTGAGGATGAACTGCTGCCAAACAAGGACGCGGTGAACGACAGCACGTTTACCGACCCGGACGTGGATACGCAGTTTGTGGTGGACAACGGCAGCAGGTTCAGGGCAGGCGACCAGATACAGATTGAGGGCAGCAGGGAGCTGATGTTAGTGAGTGGAGTGAGCACCAACACGCTGACGGTTATTCGCGGTTACGCGGGGACGATGGCGGAGAACCTTGCGGACAACCAGGCAATCAACATTCTGGGTAACGCAGCTTTGGAGGGCGATGATAAGCCGGGCGTGAGGTTTACGAATCGCAGGCGGTGCGGGAACTACACACAGATATTTACAGCGACGGTTGAGGTTTCGGGGACGGATGTGGCGGCACGTCAGTTGGGTCTGGCGGATGAGATGGACTATCAAAAGCAGGAACGGCTGCGTGAGCTAATCAGAGATATGGAAAACACGGTTATCAACGGGGGTCAGCCGGCGAGCAGTCCGCAGGGCGGTGATATGGTCAGGCGGACGATGAAGGGGGTTGTGCAGCATCTTGCGACAAATGTGTTTCGCACAGGCGATAGTGGATTTCCGTCGGGAGCGGACCTTGATGAAGCGAAGATTAACTATGTGCTGAGAAAAATATGGGCCGGCAGCAACGGGAATATCGACCTGATAGTTGTGGGCGGTTTTCAGAAGCGGAAGATAAATAGTTTTGTGTCGGCGAGCAGAAGTTACGCGGCAGGGGACACGAAGTTTACCGACTTAGTGAACGTGTACGAGAGCGATTTCGGCGTTTGCCGGATAGTAACGACACGGTGGCTACCGCAGGACACGGTTCTGCTTTTGGATTCGTCGCGGATAGCGGTATTGCCTTTGGCGGGGCGTAGTTTTCACTTCAAGCCATTGGCGAGCGCAGGTGATTATGAGTGCGGCGAACTGATAGGCGAGTACACGATGGAACTGAAGAACGAGGCGGCACACGGGATTATTCGAGGACTTAGCGTTAGTTAGTATTTGGCGGATATCGGGTAGTCCCGACAAATTGGGACTACCCGGATCCGGCTTGAAGGGAGTGAAATATGGTCAGGTTATGCAATGATATTGATATTTTGAAGTATGAGCCGGCGTTGTTCGGGGAGTTTCATCCGGCGAATCAGGTTATGGCGGCGGGGACGGGAGGCAAGCTTGCGGGGACGACGTTCGAGGCGAGCGGTGCGGATTTTGTGTCAGCGGGGATTGAGGCGGGCGATTGTGTTTACCTGCGGTCGGCGGACGGGATTCTTGATGGGGCATACGAGATTGTGGCGGTGGATTCAGCGACGCAGTTGTGCGTATCGGTTTTGCGAGGAGATTCGGAGTCGGTTCCGATAGCTCCGCCATCTGGTAGTGGCATCACGTATCGGATAAGCACATTCAGGCCTCAGGTGGCGGAGGTGAGCTTGCGGCTGATGGAGTATTTGTGGATTCGGCCTGGGCAGGTAATAGGTGATGTTTCGGTGGATGAGATTCTCGATTCGGATGAGGTTCGTCAGTTGTGCGCGATGGGGGTTACGGCGGCGGCATACAGAACGTTGGCAAGCGGGGCGGATGGAGAGAATTTAAAGGTCAAATCGCAGGAATATGAGCAGATGTTCGGGAAAGGAATGGAGCGATGCAGGGTGGCAATAGACAAAGACGGTGACGGAGTCGCGGATTCGCTACGTTACGGCGGGTGCGGACGGCTGATACGAGATTGATAACTGATTATTGATAATTGATTATTTTGGGCTTTCGTATGGTTAATTTGGATGGGATTAATTTGTTCGGCGAGGGGGAGTCGCAAATCGAGGTTGGCAGTTTTAGTCGAGAGAGCATTGAGAGGTCGGCGGCGGGGCTGGATGGTGTGGTGAGTATCAATTTGGGTGGACGCGGGCGGAAGATTCAGCAAAAGGGTGAGATTCGGGCGAGAAGCAAGGCGGACCTGGACAGCAAAGTTGGAGCGATATCGGCGTTTATAGATGGGGACACGCATACGCTGGTTGATTCGCAGGGGGAGACGTTTGAGAATCTGCGGGTGGATTCTGTGAACGTTAAAAACGAACGGGGAAGCGGGGCGGGTGTGGTTGCGGATTACGAAGTGGTTTATGCGCAGTTGATGGTGTGATGATGGGACTTATTAGCAGCGGGATAAATGGCGTGAGGGTTTTTGATTTGCCGACGGGCGTCTGGGAAGACGGGGTTGCAGTCGAGGCGCCAAGAGTTTGCTTAGTTAAGTGGCGGTCAGAGTGGAAGGACAAGTTCTATCAGGTTTATGTAAACGGATATTTCGCCGGTGTGACGGTTGACTGCGGGCAGAGGGAAATGGTGGTGCAGACGCCGAGTTGTTATGAGCGGGCGGCTAGAGTGGAGGTGTTTGCGGTTGAGGCGAGTGAGGCGGATGTTGATTTTAGTGATGGGCTGGAGCGAGGCGATGGGGACGGCGGGAGGGTGAGATTGAGTTTGCTGCGGAGTCAGCGTTTACCGGCGGGAGCGATGTTCGAGGTTTATTTTGACAATGGGACGGGGGTGGTTGACTACGAGCATCCGATAGGCGGAGGACAAGTTTGGGGATGTTGGCAGGACAAGGCGGGGTTTGGATTGGCCAGGTTTGGGGAAGGCGATTTTGGTTATGAGTGGGCAGGCGGAGTCGGGTTTGGTATAGGCGGTTTTGGGCTGGATGAGTTTGGAGTTGACGCGGATGTTATCAAATGGGTAAGCCCGGCTCTGGGCGCGGGAGCATATCGGTTTGGGGTGAAGGTTATTGACGAGAGGGGCAATGAGAGTGTGGCGAGCGAGACGGGAGAGGTAGTTGTGATACCGGCGGCGAGGCCAGCAAGAGGATTGGACGTGCTGTCGTTTGAGGAAACGACGAATGCACTTGCACTTGAGGTTGAAGACGAAAAGTAAAGGAGCGGAATTATGGCAGAGGTTTATCCGAGTGACAATGAGTTGTTGAATTTGCTGACGGATGACGAAACCGGAGTGGAATACATAGCGACAGGGCAGGCGCCTTATTATTTGCAGTTTCGCAGGATGTTGTATCGGCTGTTGCAGGCGACGAGGCGGGCGAATGATTTGCGGGTGTATGACGAGAGCGGGCTGGATATAGGTGTGAAGCCGGGGAAGTTCCAGGCGGGGACGCAGGAGGTGAATTACGCCGGTTCGTCGGGCAATGCTTTGGCGGATGACAAGGCGAATATCTACGTTTACCTGACGAACGCAGGGGTTCTGATAACGAACGAATACGGCGGTTTTCCTGATATGGCGACCACGCCACACGTTCGATTGGCAAAAGCAACGACTTCGGGCGGGGATATAACGGCGATTGAGGATTGCAGGGTTTTGATGAGAGCTGGGTGACGAACAGAATCTCAGATTTAAGATTTGAGATTAAAGATTTCGGATTTCGGATTCCGCCACAGGCGGACAAGTTTAGCTTGCAGATTTAGAGGGATGAGAAATGATTTACGTAAATGATTCGAGCAGGGTGTGGCATGTCGCGAAGGTTGGCAACGACGGCAACAGCGGGCACGCGGGACAATATCCGGTAAATCTGGCGAATGACGCCAAATTGACGATAAGCGCGGCGGTAGCGGCGGCAAGTTCGGGTGATACGATTATTATCTGGCCCGGGACATACAGCGAACTTGTGGACGCGTCCGCCAAAGCGCTGAATATCATCGGGACACACAGGCAGTTGTGCAAGATTACGTATCCGAGCGGATACACGACGACACTGAAAATAGGCAGCCATTCCTCTTTGAAAAACATCACCGTTGAGGCGGTAAATCCGAACAAGGTGGTAGAGGCGGCGAGCGGGGCGATAAATCTTTTGTTCGAGCGGTGCGATATCAACGGGGCATACGATGGCATTTATCTGTCCGGGGTTTCTTTTGTTACTATCCGGGATTGTCGTCTTAAAGGAACTTACGACAGCAGCAACTTTTACGCAGCGACGCAATTTTTGTGTGAGCGGACTGTTTTTGAAACAGACGGGACTTACTCCGGTTCGGGAGATTACCGCGGGGTTCACGTTGGCCCCGGCGTATTTGTGTTCAGGGATTGCATCTTTATCGCGGCACAGCCAACGAGAACAGGTTCGCTTGGCGGTTTGGATTTGAACAGCGGGACAAGCACAAACTATACGCTGGTTACCTGTGAAAACTGCGTTATGAGGGCCGACGGAGGCGCGACGAATGGGTATGTGTTCGGGGTTCGGGTGCAAAATTACGGCAGGTTGGTGTTGAAAAACTGCACGTTATTCACGCGGGCGACAACAGGGACGGCGACGGACATACGACAGACAGGTTCAGGGCAGGTAATCGTTAGTGCCTGTGCTTATAACCCGTCAACAGTTACCGGGACCATTACCAACCAGGACTCGAACTGGGCGGCGGCGATGGCTGCGGCGTTATTCACAAACGGTGCGGCGAACAAGCTGAAAATAGACGCTGCGGGAAGGGTTGACGCGGGGAGCATAGAGGGGATTAACGCTGAATCGTTGCAGAAGGCGGCGAAGATGCTGCTGAACAAAGCAGTGCAGGACAAGCTGACGGGAGCGATTCGGTATTACGACGATGACGGGCAGACGGTGATACTGACACATACGCCTGACGAGGGCGCGTCGAGTTTAACGAGGGCGGTGAGCTGATGAGGCCTGCGTGGATGAGAGAAGCGTTGTTCGGGGGGCAGACGGCGAATGGTTTTAAGCTGGGGACAGTGACGACACAGGGCTGGTTCTGGATGAGGGTCGGCGGGTGTCGGATAGCATATCGCGGCGGGAGTATGGAGGGGGTTGATTTTGAGAATGTATTGACCATAGTGGAGCCGGATGCGGATGAGATAAGTTTGCCGAGTTACTTATCGCACGAGGCGGGCGAGGTTTATTTTTACGTTGTGCGGTGCGCGAACGGTTGCGGGGATATCGAGCAGACATTGCGGGCGGCGGTGAAGGTCGCGATTGATAACGACGGCAGGCCGGGCAAGACGCGGCCGAATGAAATTGTCGGGCTAAGAGCGGAACAGGGACAGGATGGGAAGGTTGAGATTGTCTGGACATACAATCCAATGGAGCAGGGGAGCAGGCCTGCGGAGATGAGGATTTACGGGGACAATGGCACGGGCGGGATTGACTATCAAAATCCGGTTGCGGTAGTGAAATATAAAGGGCGGAGGTTTTACAGGCACAAGATTGAGATGGCGGAAAATGGGCGATATCGGTTTGCGGTGAGGGCGGCAGACGCGAATGGTAATGAGTGCGGGTCGAAACAAGAGGTTACGGTTGAGATTCGCGAGACGAATTTGGAAGCGATTCAAATAATTGGCGTCAGCGTAGATTGAGATTGCTTCCTCGCAATGACAAATGAGGAATAATAAATATGACGAACAGGGTGGATTTGTATCAGCCGGAGAGAAAAGTGACGGCGTTGCCAGCGGATGGGGCGTATGTGTTTGTAGAGGGAAGATTATGCCCGGAGCTGGAGGTTGTGGAGATAGTCAGAGGCGGGACGGGCGAGTTTAGTACAGCAAGGATGAGAAATAACTCAGATGGCGAGATTGAGATTGGCTCCTCGACTCTGCTCGTGACAGGAAAGCCCGTAGTAATCAAATGGTTTTATAACAATCTTTATCCGGCGGGCGGCGAGGAGGGGATAGTGATATTCGCCGGAGAGGTAGAGATTATTGAGACGGCGACTGGGCCGGATGGCGAGAGTACTCAAATCGCGGCGAGAGATTTCAGCTTGGCGCTTGAGAGGATAAATGTATCGGGAAAATGGGAACGAGGAGTTGACGGTCAGGTTGCATTTGCAGCGACAGCGAAGACGGTTTTTAACGAGAATGGTTTGCCAAACGCGACGGCTGAAATAGTAGAGCGTAACGGCAGCAGGATACGGGTGTTTGCGGCGGAGGGTGTTGAATCATGGTTGTGGGATTTTGCAGATATTATTGGATATTTGCTTTGTGAGTATTTGCCGGCGGGACAGTTGAGTATCCCGGAGGCGAGCAGGATAAGGGCGTTGACGGCGGGGGAGGCGATTGAGGACCTCAATGTTACGGGGAGGAGCTTCCTGGAGGCGATAAGCCAATGCTGCGAACAAGCGGGTGTTGGGTTTAAGTTTGTGCCGCGGTTGGGCGAGACGGGGCCGGAACAGGCGATTGTGTTTTATCGAACGGGAATAGGCAGAACAGTTGAGCTGAATCTGCAAAAGCAAAGGGAGCGTTTGAGTATATCGAAGACGAATGTCTGGAAAGTCAATGCGTCGAGGAACGCTCAGGGCGATACGTTTGAAGTGCAGACGCCTTATTTGGCGATTGGCTTTGAGGTTGGGGACATCGCCAAAGCGAACCCGGACAGCAGGGATGTGTTATCGACGAGGAACAACATAAACCCGGCGATAATTGAGCGGGTGAGGATGGATTTTCGTCAACAAACGACGCAATTAAAAATTGTCACAAGCAGGACATATTGATTGCGGGTTTGGGATTGCGAAATGGGTCCCCTGTTTCAAGTCAGGTAAACAGCACTCGGGGATGACGCTTCGCGTCAATTGCGGATTGAAGAGGAGCGGGAAATGACAAAACAAAATGAGAAATGGACGTTGAACAGGACGGTAAATCTTTCGGTGTTAGTGCAGTTGGCGTTTTTAGGCAGTTTGATTCTTGGGAGCTGGGTCAATTTGCAAAGACAACTCGATTTACTTCAGCGGGACGTAACAAGCTTATTAGAAAGCCACAAACGCTCCGCCGATAAGGTTGAAGCCCTTCAGGAAAAAGTAATTTCGCACGAGTTCAGATTGAAACAGCTTGAGAAGGAATCGCAGGAGTAATGCGCAGGTTTGCGATCTCTAATGATTACCGTGGTTAGTAAATAAAAATATAAGAATAAATACTATTATTGGCGAAATCAGCGGCGAGATTGTTATACAAAAAAAGAGGATATGCCTATGAATTTTCGTAAGCCGGTTTACTTTAAGCTACCCAATTATGGATGCGACAAGATCGACAACTAACCCGGGAAGCCAACCCAATAAGACCAGGGAGACAGGACTCATCCCTGTTTGGTCGGGGAGTGAGCGTCTTCCTAAAAAAACTCCTGACAAAACGAGCAAGATTATTGTGAATAACAAGTAAGCTATGGAACAAACAAAAAACATAAGCCAGTATGCGAGTGGGTTATAGCGTTTGTCATCCATTCAAAACTCTCCCGATTAAAGGCTATTTGTGAGGTGAGGATAATGAGGCATGGTATGAAAGTCAAATTCAAATTTGGTTTAGCCGAGGCAGTTGCAGGTAGGGTTTAGACGGCGGTCTTTGAGAGTATTTAAGACGTGAGGGGTTTCCCGGCACAAGCTGACAGGGACAGTTTTATTGAAGCTGCGAATGGTACCGATGATATGGGAATAGAATTCGATACGTTTATCTTCGGGGTAACGCAATTTCCCATCAGAAGCGAGGTCGGTCAGGTTTTGCTTTTGAAGCGATTCTTCGGTTTCGGCGGGATACGCCTGAATGGCAAGGCGAGAATGGCCGGGGACGAGGCGGAGCATTCCGATGGTGATGTTTTCGGGTTCAGTGGAAGTAAGCATTTTTTGAATCATATCGGCGTAGGCGGTTTGCCAATTCGGATGCAGGATGCCAGGGTCGATACGGAAACGGATGCGATAGCCATGTTGCTGACAGAGTCGGGCGGCGTTGATTCGCTCGTCGAGGTCGGCGGTATCAAGTTCGTATTGCGTGATTGCTTCGCGGCTGTTGATGCTCCAGGAAACTACTGTTTGGTTATTGGGTTTGATGGAAAGCAGATTGCCGATATTTGCGCTTTTGGTGAGTAGCATAAGGAAGGCGTTGGGCAGGCGAGAGAAGAAATCCACAAGCATCGGCGTGAGGTTTGTAACATGGTCGAGAGCGAGAGAATCGAGCATCTCGCCCATATTGAAGCTTATTTTGTGCAGCCGGTCATCGGCGAGCTTGGTGATTTGACGGAGCATTGTGTTGTAATTGACGTTGATTTTTATGAAGGGGTGATATTGGCGATAGACGAACGCGAGATAGCAGTATGTGCAGCGATACGGACAGCCGTTGGAGATGGGAATGAGTTTGTAATACGGACGGCAGCAGATATGAGAGCCGAGGTTGCCATCGAAACCATTGATGAACGAGGATGTCTGGCCAATCATCAGGGTTCGCTTGCTTTCAATGATTGCTTGGCCGGGAGTAGCGGTGTCGGAGAGGTATCGCTGACGGTTTATGATTTTGGTTTGTGCGGAGGGAAAAAGCTTAACGATTCGCTGTGCCTCGGGGTCGTCAGCGATTTTTTCCCAAAGTAGTATCGTATCTGGTTTGAATTTTACGGCGGTATCCATAAACATTATTATTTTAACGGAAAGCGGAGGAAAGGAAAATGAGAAAAACGATTGTTACATTAACAGCGGTTTTAATTATGGGCGGATGCGGGCAGATACGGTTTGGGCCGAGCGAGGCGCAGAAGCAAAACGCGTGGGTGCATAATCGCACGGCGGCGATAGCATCGCAAACGGCACAGGCCGAACAATCATCGGAGAAGTTACAGGAATTGACGAGGTTGTCGGAGACGCAGAGCCAGGCGTTTGTGGCTTATTGCGGATTGCCGGAGGAACTGCCGAAAGCCAATACGGCTGAAGATGTGTTGAGCGAATCAAATAAGCAGCTTGCGGCGACGGCGATTGCGCAATCAAAGCAAAGACCAGATGTGTGGGATATTGCGGATTCGACACTGGAATTGGGGATAGCGATAGCGGGTCTGTTCGGCGGGGCAGGGGCGGTAAGGTTCGCGAGCTTTTTGCAGGACGCAAAAGCGAAATCAAACGCGTTGAAGGAAGTCGTTTTGGGTAATGAGATTTTCAAGAAGACGAACCCTGACGCTGCGGAGGCATTCAAGGACTCGCAGAAAAATCAGTCGCCATTGACGAAGCAAATTGTTACGGAAGTTAAGAGTTCGTAGTTCATAGCAACGAGCAATGGACAAAAGACAATGAACATAAAATAGGCAGGGATGGTATGAGAACGAACGAGTCGTTTTATTATGAGCCGGATAAGCTGGCGGAGGGGTTAATTGGCGAGTTTGATATCGACGAGGGTTTTGATATTGGCGGCATCGGCTCGGGTGGTGTAATGATAGCAGGTTCACGGACGTCGGTTAGGGAGTGTAAGTTGTCGGGGTCTGGGTTTCGGTGTTTATCGTGAACGTTACGCTGTCATCATAATCATTGTAGTCGGGGTTGATTCCGAATTCGAAGTTCGCCTTGTCTGTGCCGGGTATTGTTTCGGCGAAGTTGTTGCACATGTCCAGAAGTCCCAGCGAGCCGAAATCAAAAACCAGGTTGAGGTTTTGTGGTTTGCCGCTGATTGGATCCGACCAATCGCCGCTACTTTTGTTGGTCCAGCCCCAGATGTTGGCAAATATCAGCACCTTGGCTGTTGTTATTTTATTCGGCGTGCGAGCGGAATTTATTCCTGTGGTGTAGTATTTCGCGTGAAGCAGTTCCGACAAATCGTTTGGCGTCGAGCGGAACGGTACCAATCCGGCGTTTGCGGATGTGACTGCGACCAGGCCAATCACAATCGTGAAAAGTAAAGCTCTCATATCTCTCTTTCCGTTCTCCCGTTTACTCAGTGTTGATTTTTGCCGGCCATTTATACATCTGTATTTTATCAGATCGCGACGATGAAACAAATTGGGGATTCCCTTATTTATGAAGTCGTAAATGCTTGCATCAAATGAAAAGGTTGTTGGCCGGCGGCAAAAGCACGGGCTTTATAAGTGTTCTGACTGAAGGTGTCGATGTATATTTGCAGAAGCCCTGTGATTCGCAGGTCGTGCGAGACCATACTCACCAAGGTCTTTTTTGTTGTCATCAACCACCAGGATGCGAATTTTCAGCGTCATATTACCCTCCCCGCCATCCCTTAGGGATGGCGAGGTCTCGCCGTTGGTTATTCCGACGGCGGACTTGAAATCGTTATTCCATTTTCAACACCGGTGGATTCTAAATCATAAATCATCAATTAGCAATTATCGAGATTTTGTGATGGAAGCGTAACTTTGATTGTAACTGCTTGTTAATGATATGGTTATGCGTTTTGTGGCTAAAATGGCGCTAAAGGCCGTTAAAATATGCTATAATGAAAATCAACATAGTTTTTTGTGGGGTGTTGTGATGAAACCGAATAAAGGTCTTTGCGTTATCTTCGGTTGGCTGATGGCGGGCCTTATGGCCGCGTCATTGGCCGAAGGCGGACAAACATTTATCAGCAACGCCGGCTTTGAAGTCAATACCTGGGGCACTGGCTTTGCCGATGAATGGTGGTCTTGGCCTCCAGACACCGTTGTTTATCACAATCCCGAGCCGAACAAGGCGCATACAGGCAAGGAGTTTATCAGTATGACAGCAGGCCCCGATGGATGGGCGAACGCTGGGCCGACATCGTTCATACATGTCGCACGCGACACAAATTATGTAATCGCCGGATTCATTGCGGACACCAACGGTGGGCAAAGCGGACAAAACCTGTCCGGCACCGCGGTACTCAGAGTTGACTGGTATGCAAATCCCGGCGACTCATACGATTTGCGACTCGGCTCCGACTCCGTTTCTCCGGCTGTGCCGAAGGACGGCAATTATTATTACTACTCAGGCCAGATCCGTAACCACTATGACGCCAATTACGCCCAGATTATACTTGCGGCTAATCAAGTTGGTGGCCAGAGCCCTGTTTTTAGCTTCGATGATATTACGTTCGCACTGGCGAACCCGCCGGCCAAACCGGATTTTAACGGCGACAGGACGGTCAACTTCATCGATTTCGCGCTGCTGGCCCAGGGATACAAAAAGGCCATTACTGCATACGATATGGATGGCGACGGCACTTTCGGCATTTCTGACCTTGCAATATTTACGCACGACTGGTTAAGGACAATCCCCGATATTCCCGGCTACCAGTTTGTCTGGTCCGATGAGTTCGACGGCGCCGAGCTCGACCGCACAAACTGGACCTACGACGTAGGCGATAGTTGGCCTAATGGCGAACTCGAGTCCTATACGGACAGGCCTGATAATTCGGTCGTCCAGAACGGTTGCCTTGTCATAATCGCAAAGCAGGAACAATATAACTCCAACAACTACACCTCGGCACGTCTTCGCTCTCAGACCAAAGCCGACTTCCTCTACGGAAGAATGGCCGCTCGAATCAAACTGCCCGTGGGTCAGGGTATTTGGCCAGCGTTCTGGATGATGCCCACCTGCTCAGTTTATGGCGGATGGCCCAGCAGCGGAGAAATTGACATTCTGGAAACAATTAACGCGGGTGACCGTGTCTATGGCACTATGCATTTTACTAATACACAGGGCCAGCACGCGTCATCCGGCGGTTCATACTACGCAAACGGCCTTTGTTTCGCGAACGATTTCCATGAGTACGCCATCGAATGGGACCCCAACGAAATCCGATGGTATGTAGATGATGTTGAGTACTATTCCGAGACCAAATGGAGCAGCGGCACCAATCCGTATCCCGCTCCGTTCGACCAGCAATTCTACTTCATCCTCAACGTCGCAATTGGAGGCGGCTGGGCAGGCCCGCCGGACCAAACAACCGTTTTCCCGCAGCAAATGCTTGTTGACTGGGTACGCGTTTATCAAAAGAACCCCTGAAAACGCACTACGCACGACGCAGCAACTTATTCAATGGCAGTTACCGCAGGAGTTGTTGCTGTCACACTGCTTCTTCGACTTGGCGGGCGAACCCGATTTCAGCCAGGTCATCGCTTCTTTCTTGTCGGAGAAGAGTAGGAGTTGAAGAGACACGAGAAACGCCACGTCCCTGAAAAATTTGACCGCGTCGCTTATCGGCGAGACAGGGTCAAATACCATGGCTACCTTGTCCCGCGAAGTAACTCCAATTTGTTTGAGCATCCCGGGCATGTCATCAATCTGCAATATGGTAAGGCCGTGCACCAGTTTCCGATGGTCAACAATAAACCTGTGCGAGCCGTATTTTTGAGCCAGCGAGAATGCATCTTCGCACATTTTTTTATTTTGGTCCCAGTTGGCCGGGCCTGCGGTCTTCATACATACGATATTGTCTTTTTCCAGGTGCTTAATCGTCCATTTCATTGCCTGAGCCCCCATAACTATTTCGCATCTGTAATATAAATTACTTTCCGCAATTGTCAATAGACGAATTTGGCGTGTCCTTTATCGCCTCTTGTGGAAAAATGCGGACAGCCGGCGGATTACTCCGGCTCCTGTTTTTGCATCAGCTCGACTATCTCAGATTTGACGGGCATCGCGTCCACCGACCCGAATTTGGTGCAGGCCAGCGTGCCTGCCGCCGATGCGAAACTAACCGGCTATTTACTGATTGAAAAAGCGTTGAAATTAAATAAGGATTCTACCGCGTTTTTGAGCTAAAAACAGGCGTTCGTCCGAGAAAAGTAAACTTACTGTTCAAATTTTCATCTTGACATTCAGAATGGAGGTGGTTATCATATGGGGTGCTGATAGGTCTGTTCTATGGGCTTACAAGCGCGAAGAAGGGCTAAGAGCAAGAGAGAGTGATGAGAAGAAGGAAAGAAAGAGTCGGTTTTAGTATTTATAGTCAGAATGAGTATCCCTTTTATCTCTCGTAACATCGTCCCTAACATCTTGAAATTTATATTGTTTATTTTCCTGGAGGAGAAGAGTATGAGAAAATTAGCAACAATTTGTGCAGTGGTAATTCTTGTTATGGCGATGTCCGCTGGCGCGACAACCGTCAATTACGCAGTGTCCGGCTGGGGGGCAACGCAGTATCCCGGTCCTGTCACTCCGCCTGCGGGGGCCCCGCATAGTGTGGATGGTTGGGGCTATCCTGGTGATACGGTGGCACTCACAGGCAACTCAGGCAGCTTTGATCTTGTGGATGGCGCCTCATACACCCTAAAGATCAACACCTTGCAATGGGGCGTGGATTACACCTATAACGGCACTGCAACAGCTTGGGACTATCCAGATAACTGGCCCGATCTTACATTCGCAATTGACGCTACTCAGAGTATAACCATAGGTGCGGCGACGGGGAACATCAGCCAAGCTGGTACTTTGATATCCACTTGGAACGATGACTACCTCTCGTTTTCTGCCGGACCAATAGCTTCTCTCTACGTCCAGGGCTATCGAGTTGACATCACACCGCTCGCTCTTCCAGTTGCAAATGTTGATAACTTTAATGGTTACATAGATCCCTCCGAAGGGGGTTTTCCCCAGACTTCCCGAGACGTGATGGCGAGATTCGACGTCTCTGTTGTCCCCGAGCCGGCGACTATGGTTCTGCTTGGTCTCGGTGCGTTGGGTCTGCTGAAAAGACGCAGTTGAATTAGAAAAAAAACCGCGAAGTTGTGTAATTTGCGAGAGTAAAAAAGAGGTTGAGAGTGATGAAAAGGAAGGAAAGAGAATGAAAAAGTTGGTAACAATTTGTGCAGTACTAATGATTGCCTTGGCCGGTACGGCTCAGGCTCTTACCACAACCGATTGGACGGAGTATGCCTCGGATCCGGTCTATGCCCCCGGCAAGGCGTACTATCCGACTATCCTTAAAGAGGGAAATACCTACACGATGTGGTCTGATAGCGCTACCGGGGTTCAGAAGGCGACCTCCACGAATGGTGTCAATTGGACGACCGTCGGAAGCGTCACCGGGTTGCAAACCCCGGCGCACACGCTGGTGGAAAAAATAGGCAGCAGTTATCAGATGTGGTATTTCACAGGTTTGGGTTACAGCATCAACGACATCCGTACCGCTACCAGTACCGATGGTCTGACCTGGACCGGCGATAAGGCCATTACGCAGGTGGGAACGTCTGTCATCTACAACGATAACCAGAATTCAACCTGGAACCGTGGGTCCTACGGTCCCTCGGACGTGATATACAATCCCTCCGGCAGCGCAACCATTGTTAACCCGGTGGATGCGGCCAGCGTTTGGGCCAACAAGTTCGTGATGTATTACGATGGCACCTCCGGAGGAAAGGAATCGCTTGGATTGGCGGTTTCCAACGACGGGGTCAACTGGGAGGGTTATAACGGAGGTATTTCACCGGTGTTCCAAGGAGCTGGTTCCGGATGGGACACAGACTATGCGACTCGAGCCACCATCATCAAGGAAAACGACAACGCTTATGACATGTGGTACAGCGGGGGGACAGGAAAGATGTCGGACGGAATCGGGTACGCTTTTTCGACCGATGGGATTAACTGGACTCGGGATGATTCGAACCCCATTTTCGACAAGAGCGACGGCGCCGCCTGGCGAAATGACCGGACTTACACTCCGATGGTCATCGGTGACGAGATGTGGTTCACTTGCAAGGACTTGGCAACGGGGAGCTATACAATCGGCTATGCCGTTCCCGAGCCGGCGACGATGTGTCTGCTTGGCCTTGGTACTTTTGCCCTGAGGCGAAAGAAGTAAAAAAGTAGTGGAGAGAAAAACTCGGACATACAAGAAGAGAAGTATGTCGGATTATTTTTCTCCTTGGACAAATCGTATGGGGCCGCTTTATGACCTAAGGTGGTCCCGTTATTTAATAACTTTAGAAAGAAGGAGAATAGGATGAAAAAAATAATTACAACTTGTGCAGTATTTGGAATGATTTTGGCAGTCAGTGGTGTGGCACGGGCAACGACTGTAACTTGGAAAGGTCTCACGTGGACAATGTATGGCGCAAACACCACGGCCGTTGTGAACGGGAATGGCGGGTTGGACATCACCGTCCTTGGCGGTCAAAGTGGCGATCCAGTGCCTGACAACTGGGTATTGCAGAGCCTTCTGCCGGCCAACTTGACTCAGGCAAACGCACCTTGGATTGAGTTCAAGATACAGGATACATATACCGGGAATGCAAGTGTCGGTGCGCCGCGCGGCTT
This sequence comes from Phycisphaerales bacterium, assembly GCA_003170415.1. Lineage (GTDB taxonomy): Bacteria > Planctomycetota > Phycisphaerae > Sedimentisphaerales > Anaerobacaceae > Fen-1362. The sequence goes on from PMZJ01000041.1 coordinate 147,654, forward strand.
TGTGGACACAGACATAAGCAGTTGGACAACAGAGTCCATGTGGCAAGGGGGCGTTTTGGCCGGATATTCCACGTACTATCTTAACCACAACGTCTGGAAGGATACCGGCGGATGGGTGGCAAACGATTGGTACCAAGGCCCTGCGCGCACAGCCGGGGAGCACACTATCATGTTCGGGATGCACACAGACGGGACGGTCGATATGTGGTTTGACGGTGTGCTGGGACAAACTATTGCCGCGAGTCCTGACTGCACCTTCTTTAAGCGGATGTACCTGGGGGTAGACGCCCCTTCAGGCACAACGTTTACGGGAACCTACAACGACCTCCAGTGGGGTACAGGCTACGTTCCAGAACCTGCAACGCTTTGTCTGCTTGGTCTTGGTGCGTTGGGTCTGTTGAGGAAACGCAGAGCGTAAAAAGTTCGAAAAGACAATCTGTTTTATAAAACAGAGGGCTGTGTTTAAACAACACAGCCCTTTTCTATTCAGGATTTTAGCTGATATTAAGCCCATTTTGTAATTTTGGTAAGGCGGCATCTTTGATTTTTGCGGGGAAAACGCGGACAGTCGCCGGATTACTCCGGCTCCTGCTTTTGCATCAGTTCGATTATCTCGGATTTAACTGGCATTGCGTCCACCGAGCCGAATTTGGTGCAGGCAAGCGCGCCCGCCGCCGATGCGAATCTGACGGCCTTCCGCAAATCGTCGCCTACCGCCAGCGACGCCGCCAGTGCGCCGGCAAAGGCGTCTCCCGTGCCCGTGTGGTCAACCAGCTCGATTGGATAGGCCGGGATATGGTCGGCGTTGTCCCTGTCAACAACCATACAGCCGCGTCTGCCCATTGTTATCACCGCGGCAGCCGCGCCTCGGGCGACAAGGTCCGAGCCGACCATTTTTGCCGTGCGTATATTCGCGCTGGAATGCTCGCTAATCAGCGATGCCTCGTAAAGGTTCGGTATCATCACATCGACCGAGAAGTATTCCGCGGGCAGCGACGTTTCGACTCCCGGGCTTGAAGGTCCCAGCACGCCCGCCGGGTCAAGGATGACTTTTTTGCCGTGCAGCTTGGCGATTGAGATTGCCTTGACCACCGCCTCTTTGGGCAGCCGTGCGTGAATCAGGCATACGTCCGCTTCGGCTATCGCACGCTCCGCCAGTTCGATATCCTGTGGCACAAGCGCGCTGTTTGCCCCATCGTATCGAACGCAGGTGTTTTCGCCTTTGGTATCCACCAGCGTCAGGATAACGCCGGTGCTTTTTGCCTGCGCGGTGAAGACGTATTTAGTGTTTACGTCGTATTGTTCTAATATGGCTTTTATCGTCGCGCCCAGCGGGCAATTGCTGATTTTGCTGACTAAATGCACCTCGCAGCCGCACAGTGCCGCTTCGATGGCCTGATTGACTCCCGGCCCCGTCGCCGTCAGCGATAGCGCCGTGCCTGTCGTCGTCCGGCCTGCCGTCGGCGTCTCTGCGCATTTTATCGCGAGGTCGACGTATGCGCTGCCGACAACGACTACAGTAGGATTCCTTTCCGACATAGCCATTCCTCAAAATATACCTTACAATGCGTGAGTATATTCTTCCCGCCCTCGTTTGCAACCATTTTTATTAATGTCGGCGAAATACGGAAATTGACTGGGCCCGGAAGGGTTCGAACCTTCGACCAATGGATTATGAGTCCGATCCTCTGGTTGTAAGTGCAGTTGTGAAAATATGTTACAACGCAATTTTAGGCCAAAAATAAGGATTACAAGCGAGTGACAAGTGAATATCAAGTCGTTTATATGTCAGCATCCACTGCCGATTGACTAACTATTTTTGGTAACGCGTTGAATTAAAAACGGTAATATGGATACTCAAACCTTTACCAGCATAGATATCATCACGAAAAAGTAAGACCGCTTTTTTCATTCGTATCTGCACAATGACGGCTCCGAAGTATCATCGCATTATTTGGCGTCAATTTGTACGCCTCGTAATTGACACTAATTGCGTAGATTATGTGCGAACTTTTTGAGATAATCACCCTTTTACTATGTCTGTAGAGATTTCGCGATGTTTGATTTTAATTTAGTGACAATTGAAGACCTGAAAAAGCTTTCGGCGTCGTTGTCAATCAAGATACCGATGCAGGAGGGCGTTTCGATTCTGGGCCAAGCCCTTCAAATCGGACCGCTTACAGCGCCGAATCGCCTGGCCGTTAACCCTATGGAAGGCGCAGATGGGGACAGCCAGGGCAGGCCCGGTGAATTGACTTTGAGAAGATATAAACGTTTTGCCGCGGGAGGCAGCGGTATTTTATGGGTTGAAGCAATTGCTGTAGTCCCCCAAGGCCGGGCAAATCCCCGGCAGTTATGGCTTCACGACAAAAGCAAGGATGCCTTCGCAAATATGGTTGCGGAGGCGCGAAAGGCCGCACAAGCATCGATGGGCAGCCAACACCACCCAATTATTGTTGCGCAATTGACACATTCGGGCCGATATTCGAGACCGGAGGGGGTTGCGAGTCCGATTATTCCGCAGCGGGATTCATATCGCGACGCGATGATTCCACAACAGTCGCCGATAAAGAATACTAAACAAGCGATTCCGGATAATTGGCCGATAGTAACCGACGGCTATCTCGACGGGCTGGTTGAGGCATACGTCCAGGCCGCGAAGCTGGCGTTTGAGGTTGGTTTTGATGCGGTTGATATCAAGGCGTGTCATGGGTATTTAATCAGTGAATTGCTGGCGTGTTACAACCGGCAGGGCAGATATGGAGGGTCATTTGAAAATCGCACACGCCTCTTGTTGGCTATCATTGACGCGATTAAACAAAAGCTTGGAAAAGACAAAACCGTTGTAACGCGTTTGAATATTTATGACGCGATACCTTATCCTTACGGCTGGGCGGTGGATAAAAACGATTACACAAAACCCAACCTGGCCGAACCCAAAAAGTTGTTTGCTTTGCTTACCGAGCGTAATGTCCCGATGATAAATGTTACGATTGCCAACCCGTATTATAATCCTCATTATGGCCGACCGTATGACAGGCCGATCGTTGGCGGCTATGAGTCGCCGGAGCATCCCCTCCGGGGCGTCGAAAGAATGATTCGACTGACCGGCGAAATGCAGAGGGTGTTTCCGCAAATGGTTTTAGTGGGGCCGGGGTACAGTTGGCTGCGGCATTTGTTGCCGTATGTGGGGGCGGGTGTTTTGAAAAATGGTATGGCCGGCATAATCGGCGCTGGTAGAATGGCTCTGGCGTATCCGGATTTTGCCAAAGATATACTTATCAAGGGCAAGCTTGACCCCAATAAGGTTTGTATTACCTGCAGCGCCTGCTCGCAGATTATGCGTGACGGCGGCACAATAGGTTGCGTCGCGCGGGACAATAAAATATATGGCCCGATTTACAAACAGGGCAGGCTCTTCGACAAAGCTCAGGGCAGGACAAAGTGAGGACGTATGAGCGCAAAAGAATCACTCAAGGATAAACGACAATTTGCAATCGTCACCGGAGCAAGTCGGGGCATCGGCAGGGCCATCGCAATCGAGCTTGCGGGACTCGGGTTTGATATCGTTCTCAATCATTACGATTTTACAGCGGATGGCAAACCTGATGAAAAGGCGGCGCAGAAGACATCGTCGGATATTGCGGCCAAAGGCGTTCGTTGTCTTGTAATTCGTGCTGATGTCAGCCGTGACGCCGACCGCGCAGCACTCGTAAAAGCGGTTAAAAACAAATTCGGCAGATGCGATATGCTTGTGAATAACGCGGGCGTTGCGCCTCTGAAACGAATTGACCTGCTCGAAGCAACCGAAGCGAGTTTCGACAGGGTGCTGAGCATCAATCTCAAAGGGCCGTATTTCCTCACCCAAATGTTGGCAAAATGGATGATTGAGCAGAAAAAACAGTACCCGGACAGAAGCTTCCGCATTGTGAATACCGGCTCGATGTCGTCCTACACAAGTTCGCCGGCCCGCGGGGAATATTGTATAAGCAAGGCAGGGGTCAGTATGATGACTATGCTCTACGCTGACCGCTTAGCGGAATTCGGAATCGGCGTATTTGAAATTCGCCCCGGCATTATTGAAACCGATATGACAAGTGTCGTTAAGGAAAAATACGATAAACTTATCGCCGAAGGAATAACGCCGATTAAACGCTGGGGACAGCCCGAAGATGTCGCAAAAGCTGTCAGTGCAATTGCCGAAGGCAAACTCGATTTCTCGACGGGGCAGGTTATCAATGTCGATGGCGGATTCCATTTGAGAAGATTGTAAGGGATTAAAAAATGGACATCAAAACAACAGTGCAGGTTTTACTCAAGGATGGCTTTATTCTCGTTTTCAATGAGGACCGGCTCGATATCGTTAAAACAGCCGGAGCGCTGCTTGAGGCGGGCATCGGCAATATGGAAGTAACCTGCCGAATTAAAAAGCCGCTGGAAAAACTCAGTCGGCTGCGCAAAGAATTACCTGAATTTGTCGCCGGCGCCGCGAGTTTGATTGATGAACCTGAAATGCTTAAAACCTTCAATCTGGCCCATACGGATAACCCGCTGCCGACGATTGATGAGGTCGTTAACGCAGGGGCACATTACATTGTCTCAGCGGTCAATTTCAGAAAAGCAACTTACGAAAAGTATGCAGGACAACTGGCGATTATTCCCGGCTGCGGCAGCGCAACGGAAATAGTAACACAGTTTTCGCTTGGAGCGAATTTCTGCAAGGTTTTCCCCGCGAAAGAGCTTGGTGGGCCGGCCTTTATCAAGGCGGTTGACCCCGCTATCCACAAGTTAATCAGCTTAGTGCCGACCGGCGGCACAAATGCCCAGAATATTCCTGACTACATCGACGCGGGCGTTTTGGTGCTCGGCGGCTCTTTCAGCGCGATTGAAAAACCTTTGTTTGCGGAGATTGTCTCAAAGCAGGATTATAAACTTCTTGCCTGCGAATTGAAAAAGACCAAAGAGCTTATCGACAGCAAGCGCAGCCAGAAATGGCCTAAGCTCGACTTCGTAAAGGCCTCGATAGAGGAAATCAGCCAGATAACGGGCAGGAATTTCAATATCAGATAAATTATGGAATCGATAAAGATAGGAAAACAGAAAATCACTGTTCATAGATATAACACCGTTATCGTCGGCGCCGGTGCAGCCGGGATGAACGCCGCTGTTCACCTTTATGAATTCTTCACACAAAAAGGAATCAAGGACGCTCAAAACCGTATTGCGGTAGTAACCGCCGGCGTTTCTCTCGGCGCATCGCGAATGAGCGGCTCAGACAAGCAAACCTATTATAAAATGGGCACAAGTCCTGACGTCCCTGACTCAGCCGAGGCATTTGCCAAAAGCATTACCGCTGCGGGCTGCTGTCACGGCGACCTGGCCCTTGCCGAGGCGATTGGGTCGCTTCGGGAATTTTATCATCTCGTCCAGGCAGGCGTGCCGTTTCCCCACGATTCAACAGGCAGCTTTCTCGGCTATAAGACCGACAATGACTCGTATGAGCGAGCCACGTCTGCCGGACCAAAGACAAGCAAGCTAATGTGCGAATGTCTGCAAAGGCAGGTCGTGCGTTACGGTATCAGGATTTACGACCAGCAGGAAATCTCGCAGCTATTAACAACCGGAGAAGATGATAAAAAGCGTATCATAGGCGTCGTTACAATTGATAAGAAAACGCTGAATACCAAAAATTACGGCATCAATGTTTTCCAGTGCGAAAATCTTATTCTCGCTGCCGGCGGGCCGGGTGAATTATACAAGACGAGTGTCTATCCCAAAAATCAAACGGGCATTCACGGCGTTGCTTTTAAGGCAGGTCTTGCCGCTGAGAATCTTACCGAATCACAGTTCGGCCTTGCCAGCACAAAATTCCGCTGGAATGTATCCGGCTCATATATGCAGGTCATTCCACGTATCTTCAGCACCGATGCGAGCGGTAGCGATGAGAGGGAATTCCTGACGGATTATTTCCCGTCGATGAGCAAAATGGCCACGAATATTTTTCTAAAGGGTTATCAGTGGCCTTTTGACCCGCAGAGAATTGAAAACTGCCAATCCTCACTTATCGACATACTCGTGTTTAATGAGACGCAAAAAGGCAGGCGCGTCTTTATGGACTTCAGGAAAAATCCGGTTGGCAATTCCAAAATGAAGCCCTTTGCCATCGAAGACCTTGAAGAAGAAGGGCTTACCTATCTGAAGAAAACCGGCGCTCTACAGAAAACACCCATTGAACGCCTTGCCTGTATGAATCAGCCGGCGATTGATATTTACAAAGAACACGGCATCGACCTCTGGAAAGAACCCTTGGAGATAGCCGTCTGTGCTCAACATAATAATGGCGGATTTGCCGTCAATCACTGGTGGGAATCGAATATCCCGCGGGCGTTTGTCGTCGGCGAAATGGCGGGAACCCACGGCATAAAACGGCCGGGCGGTTCAGCCCTGAATTCAGGACAGGTCGGCTCGCTCCGCGCGGCTGAGTTCATCGCAAACGTCTATGGTGCTGGTTTACCTTTAAAAAATTCAGCCACAAAAGAGATTAAGCCGCAGGTTAGTGAGCTGATTGAGAGGTTCACCGGCTTTGGACAATCAAAGGGTCTTAAAGCAAAAGACGTCCTCGCCGAGATTCAGCATCGTATGACCGCCTCTGCAGGCCATATTCGCGAGATTAATGATGCCCGTAATGCGATGACCAATGCTATCGCTCTGGTGTACCGTATAAAGGAGAAAGGTATCGCAATAAGAAGCACAAAGGACATTCCCGTGGCTGTCAGAGCTGAGCATCTTGCACTGGCGAGCGTGGCGTATTTAAAAGCAATTGTATCGCTGCTTGAACAGGGCAGCGGTTCGCGTGGGTCGCATCTTGTGCTCTCGCCGGATGGCGTTCATATTGTCGGCACCAAGCTAAAATACAAACAGGAAAACGAGGATTTGCGTAATTCAATTTTGCGAATTGAATACGACCCCAAACAGCCGGACTTGTTCCGCTGCGAAAGTATCACGCCGAGACCCATCCCAGCCGAACGCAAAGCGTTCGAGTCCGCCTGGAAAGATTACAGATTAGGGAAAATATATAATCTTTAACCACAAAGTTTGCCCGCCGTTTGTCTGGCGGGGCACAAATCCACGAATTCCCGTTTACGACTTGCGAGGACAGAAAGGTACATAATGCTCATATAATTCATCCTTACGCGGAAATGACAAAGGAATTTGTGGAAATCCGTGAAATCTGTGGTTAAAATAAGTCGCTCAGGTACAAAGTTGAATGATGGTATTATAAAGCGGAAAGGAAAGGATAATGAAGTATGGGTTGAATATTGCGGAAAATGGTGAGCTGGATTTGGTATCGCTGGGTGCGGTGGTGCACCGGCTGGACCCGGGCATTGTACCGTTCAAAAAAGCGACAAATTTTGAAGTGCATGTCAGCGGCGGCGAATTTAATGTTGCCGCAAACCTGTCGGATTGCTTCGGCCTATCCACCGGCATAGCGACCGCTATGGCGGATTATCCGATAGGCGATTTAATCAGTCAGCGGGTTCGTGCGATGGGCGTCAGGCCTTTTTATAAGCATTTCAAACATGACGGCGTTCAGGGGCCCAATATGGCCACCGTTTACAGCGACCGCGGCTGCGGCGTGCGCGCCCCCGTGGTATTCTACAATCGCTGCAACGAGGCGGCGGCACAATTGAAGCCCGGTGATTTCAACTGGAAGTCGATTTTCGCGGGCGGGGTACGATGGTTCCACAGCGGCGGTATTTTTGCGGCACTTTCGCCGACAACGGCCGAAGTGATTATCGAAGGTATGCAGGCAGCCAAGAAAGCCGGCGCCATCGTATCGTTCGACCTCAACTATCGGGCCAAACTCTGGAATATCTCCGGCGGCCACGAGCGGGCGGTTGCGGTTTTAGACCGGATTGTGAAAAACGTCGATGTGCTTGTCGGAAATGAAGAGGATTTGCAACTGGGCTTAGGGATACCGGGGCCGGAAGTGGCCGCAAAGTCAAAGCTGGATTCGAGCGTTTTCATCGGAATGATCGACAAAGTTATCAAAAAGCACCCCCAGATTAAAATCGTGGCGACGACGCTGCGTGAAGTGCATTCGACCAACCACCACAGCTGGAGTGCGGTGGCATGGGTCGACGGCACACCATATATGGCGCCGACGTGCGAACTTGATGTAGTTGACCGCGTTGGCGGCGGAGACGGCTATGCGGCCGGTTTCTTCTACGGACTTCTCACAGGCCAATCACCGCAGGATGCGGTGAAATTAGGATGGGCGCACGGCGCACTTTTGACAACCACGCCGGGCGATACCACAATGGTTACGGCAGAGCAGGTAAAGGCATTTGCCGGCGGCGGCTCGGCGAGAATACAAAGGTAATCGAATAAAATGTCACCACAAAAAAATTTAAGTATCCGTGATTTCGGAGCCGTTGGTGATTGTCTCGCCGATAATACCATGGCGTTTCATAACGCTATCGAGCAAGCCGGCAAAAATAACGGTGACAAGATAATCGTTCCTGCGGGCACATATCTGACCGGGCCGATTCATTTGAGAAGCAATATAGACCTCCATCTCGATGCAGGCGCGAGTATTGTCTTCAATGATAATTTCGAGGATTGGCCGGCGATTAAGTCGAGGTGGGAAGGTGTGGAATGCTACGGTTACTCACCCTGCATTTATGGCGAGAAACTAAGTAATGTTTCAATCACGGGGGCCGGAACAATCGACGGCAGGGGACAAGCATGGTGGAAAGAATTTAAACGACGCAAGACAAAGGGACAAACCCAGCCGGAATCTGCCCGCGACAAGGAATTCGCAAAACTTAATAAGGATACGGATTTGTCCGATTGCGGTGGGGGAGGCATTAGCTCATTTTTTTTCAGGCCGCAGCTTATCCAGTTTAATAATTGCTCAAATGTGCTGCTTGACGGTTTTACAACACGCAACTCTCCTTTCTGGAATACACATCTTGTTTATTGTTCGAATGTCATAGTGAAAAATACAACCTTTCAAAATCCTCAGGATGGCATCAACGGCGACGGTCTTGCTATTGATTCCTGTAACGGCGTAAAGGTTTTTGACTGTACTTTTGATGTAAACGATGACTGCCTTTGTTTTAAATCGGGCATAGGCAAAGACGGCATGCGCGTAAACAAGCCCTGCCAAAACATTGTCGTAAAGAACTGCAAAATGCTGCGAGGCCACGGCAGCGTTGTTATGGGTTCCGAAACGGCAGGCAGCATTCGAAATATCGAAATATCCGGTTGTAGTTTTATCGGCAATGACCGCGGGCTGAGAATAAAATCGCGGCGGGGAAGGGCCGGCACCGTAGAAAATATCACACTTAATAACATCACTATGAATGGCGTCGGCTGTCCGATAGTTATTAATTTATATTACGAATGCGGCGCACGGCCTGAAGAAATCGCTGCGTTTTCCGACCGCAGTCCAAGACCGATTACAGAAACCACTCCGTGCATTAGAAACATAAAAATAACAAATGTTACGGCCGACAATGCCCAGACCGCGGCGGCATTTTTGTTAGGCCTGCCTGAACGGCCTATCGAAAATCTTCTCTTTGAGAATGTCAAAATTACGATGGCTAAAGACGGCAAACCCGCACGCCCGGCTATGGCCTTCGGCATTAAAGAAATGCAGGGCCAGGGAATCATTGCCGAGTTCATCAAAGATTTTATCCAAAGGAATGTGAGCATAAAATGAGAATAAACAAATATATTTTGGCAGCCGTCTGTGTCATTCTGTTGGGCGGATGTGTTAGCCAGACAAATTCCGGCTGGGGAGAGATCGATAAGATTTTAAGCAGGGTTAAAGCTCCTCAGTTTCCGGCCAGGGATTTTAATATCACCGATTATGGTGCGGTGGGGGATGGGGAAACCAATTGTGCCCAGGCAATCAACAAAGCGATATCTGCCGCTAATAAAGCCGGCGGGGGACGCGTTGTAGTTCCACCCGGCATATTCCTAACCGGCGCGATATATTTGAAAAGTAACGTGAACTTATACGTGTCACGGGACGCGGTTGTTAAATTTTCAACTGACCCCAATCAATATCTTCCGGCGGTATTCACGCGGTGGGAAGGCGTCGAGTGTATGAATTACTCGCCGTTAATCTATGCTTATAGGGAGAAAAATATAGCCGTAACGGGCAAGGGAACCTTAGACGGGCAGGGTAGTGAAGGTAATTGGTGGAAATGGCGGAGAGGTCTCCAGAGCAAGGACCGGCAGGAATTGTTTGCGCAGGGACAAGAAGGCGTGCCGGTCGAGAAGAGACAATACGGCGGCGGATACCTCAGACCTACTATGATTGAGCCATACAAATGTGAGAACGTCCTGATAGAAGGCGTAACAATCATAAACGGCCCATTCTGGCATATTCATCCTGTGCTGTCACAAAATGTTATTGTCAGGAACGTCCGGGTGGACGGTATGGGACCGAACAATGACGGGTGCGACCCCGAATCGTGCAAGGACGTGCTCATCGAGGGTTGTTTCTTCAGCACGGGAGATGACTGTATCGCGGTAAAGTCGGGCAGAAATAACGACGCCAAACGCGTAAATGTGCCGAGCGAGAATATTATTATCCGCAATTGCATTATGAAAGCCGGCCACGCAGGCGTTGCGGTCGGCAGCGAGATAACCGGCGGAGCAAGAAATATTTTTGTCGAGAAATGCACGATGGATGACCCGAACTTAGACAGAGGATTTAGACTAAAGACAAACGCCGTACGAGGCGGTTTTATTGAAAATGTTTATATAAGGAATATTACAATCGGCCAGGTGAAAGAGGCGGTGCTGCTGATTGATTTCTTTTACCCGGACGTCGAGAAAGGAAATTTCAAGCCGATTGTTCGAAATATCAATATGGAAAACGTCACCAGCAGGAAAAGCCAGTACGCTCTGTTTCTTAGGGGCTTTGACGATGCGCCGATAACCGATGTTCATCTGAAGAATTGCACGCTTGATAATGTCACAAATCCCGACGTTATCAGCAATGTAAAAAATCTGGTTCTGGAGAATGTGAAGATTGATGGTAAACTTGCCTCTGCAGACAGCGTGGATGCCGACTAACCGGACTGGCTGATGCAGCGTCAATGGACGAGGGTTTTGATGAGCAGCCAGAATGCCAGTAAAATACCGATGGTTAGAGCGGAGCTGGCGAGGACGCCCCAGGTATCGTCCTTGTCCCATTTGCAGAATTCCCAGTTTGAATTCGGGAAAAGTTTCAAATGGTCGAAGCGGGTCGGGTTGTCGTAGCTTTTTTGCAGTTCGGCCTTGTCAAGCTCGCGGTCGGCAATAACCTTTGTTTTCATTTTGACGTAGAAGCGCGCTATGTTTTCTTCCAGGCCTTTATCCCTCGTAATCAAACTTACAGGTATAAGGATGAGAAACGGCAAAAACGAAGCTATAAGATATCGCAGCGTCATCAGCGTGGACGGTTTCATATTTTGCAGGTCCAATCCTACCATTCTGCCGACAACAAGTTCGGTTTTCAATCTGCCTAAACCGGTCATTGATGAGTTGGCATCTTCGGGATTGCTCCTTGCTACTGAATCAAAGTACATACTTGCAGGAGGAATTATAAATTCTTTTCTTATTTTTTGTCCGACAGTGGAAGCAAGTCCTTTATCGACGTCCTGCTGTGTAGCCGACGTACTGCGTGTAACTGTTTGTTCGGTGGTTTGCTGGGTGAGCCATTTTGAATGCTGGACTGAGCCGAATAGCGGCATTATTTCCGGCAGAACCGCGAACAGCATTGTGCAGATTATTACCTGAATATAGACCGCCTTCAGGGTCAGGCGCTTCCAGAATAGCAGGAGCATTACCGGAGCACCAAAGATAATATTCAATAAGGGCTGCATCTTAATTATATCAATCAGACTTTTGTAATGTACCGCGATGTAAATAGCGAGCAGAAGAACGCCGGCAATAGCGATTCGCGATACGTTGATGTAATGACGTTCGCTTTTGTTTTGGACAAACGGTTTATACAAATTTCGGACGAATAGCGCCGAGAGGTAAACACAGTTGCAGGCCAGAGCGGCCATATTAGCCGCCAGGATGCCTGCTATCATAATGCCTCGCAGTCCGACTCCGAGCAGATTATTGCTCAACACGCCCCAGGCGGTATCGGGGTCGGAGATTGAGCTCTGGTAGAGTGCAAAGGCGAGCAGACCGCACAGCGCCCACATAATAGTAAGAATTCTTTTGGTATAGTTGCCGCCCAATCCTCCGACTCTTGCGGTAATTTCATCTTTAGCTGAGCCGTTGTGGGCCATATTTCCCTGGTGGCCGGTAATGCCGATGACATAATTGGCCAGTAGAAATGCAGCGATTGAACCTAAGGAGAATTCATCCAGACCTGAGCCGAACATGGACAGCATATGCTCAGGCACTCTTGCGGCAAATATGCTCCAGCCCCCCAGTTTTACCAGCGCAAGCGGAATCATCATTATTGAAAATGCGAATATTAAAAGTCCCTGGATTACATTGTTCCAGACCGTTGCCTTAAGCCCGCCCATTATTACATAGGCGCCTACAAAGATTGTATAGATTATGTAAAACCAGGAAGCCGGGGTGTAAGATATAGAAGCGCTTATTTGTTCTTTTTTGTACATACTGTCGAGAGCTTTATATCTTTCGGTCTTTTCCGGCGGGAGCTGTTTTGCTTTGTATTGCTTGTTGAGCTGGTCGTATTCCTTAAACAATTCCATTTGTTGTTTTTCAGCGACGGTGCATTTCTCAACCGGTTTTATTGTCATTGCCTCAAAAGTTCGAAACGTGATTTTGTAGCTCATTCCGGCGAGAATTACAGTCAGCCAGATTGCAACACTGGCATAAAAGACAGAAAGGAATTTGCTTTTGAAGCGTTCATCGAACAGCTCAGCCATTGTAATCAGCCGGACTCGTCTGAACCAGCCGGCTATGAACCAATAGTAAGGCCCTGAAAAGATAGGGGCCAGCAGAAGCCATACGCCGGCGAGTCCTTTGCTGAATGCAAAACTGGCGGTACTTACAGCGTTGCTGGCATCAATTATAGTGGCCATGTTCATGAAGTACTGGAGAAGTTTGCCTACCGAGCGGCCGGCCATAAAGAAGTCTTCCTGGCTGCGTATTTTGCCCGCGGTTCTTTTACCAACGTAGGTAATAGCTGCCAGATAAGCCACGATTAGTAAAACATCTATCGGGTGAAAACCCAAAATATACATGCAGTCCCTTCTTCCACTTCACTTTAAGTTACAGTGTAGAATATTGACATAATATACAGGAGGCAAAATTATCTATCTACACAAAACCGCGCAAAAAATAACATCTTAATGCGCAAGACCGGCGGAAACTTTAGCCGGTGTGTTCGCATCCGCTGCTGGTTCGCTGCGGAAGCAGGGCTTTAATTCGGGGGCGACCTTGACCAGTTCCTCAACGACGAGACGGGCAAACATCACGCTGCCTTTGGCGTTGAGATGCGTGTTGTCGAATTGGTTGTTGTCTTTGATTGGGCTAAACTCGTAACACTTTTCTTTGCCCAGCTGTTCGCATAATTTTTTGCTGCTTGTGTAAAGGTCAACGAGCGGCACGTTCTTTTCCTTAGCAAGGGCCCTGACCGCTTCGGCGTAGGGGGTCAGTGTGGAGTTAATCTTATTGGGGTCGGATTTGTCCCACTGGCGGCGCACCATCGAGGTTACCAATATCGGTTTGGCTCCGATTGCACGTGTTTCGTCTATGTATTTCGTCATAAATTCTCGATAGGTGGTATTTGGGTCTGTGGAACGTTCTTCACCTTTGTTTGGTTCATCGTTGTGGCCGAACTGGATTAAATAATAATCTCCTTTAAGGGCGATTGCCTTTTTCAATCGGCCTTCATTGATAAAGCTTTTAGAGCTTCTGCCGCCAATGGCGGTATTAACGCATGATGCGTTGTCGTTAAGAAAGCGTTCAAAACCAGGTCCCCAGCCCTGCCTGTCTGAGACAGTCGAATCACCCATAAGAACAAACTTCACCATTTTGCCGCCTGGTGATACCGGTGCCGCCGCTGCATTAGAATCCGTGGTCCCGGCTGCGCAAGCTTTGGTTGCGGCGAATCCGGTTAAAGTTAAAATACAAACCGTTAATACTAATCCTGTAATCTTTTTGCTATTCATAAAAATTTCCTAAATTCATAATAAAAGCCATAATGTTAAAAGACGGAGTTATTCTGAAACAGGTTTTGGTAACGGACCGCAATTTTTAAAAGTAAGGCCGGAGGTCGAATTCGCATCAATTGTCCAGGCGGGGGTGCTGTTTGTAATGTTAATCGTGTCAAATGTGCTGTTTGTGCAATATTTGATATATGCTCCGCCGGACGTGCCGCCATCTATGGAAATATTGCCCAGAGACAGATTGGTATGAGGTGTGCCGGCTAATCCGTTAACGTAAATGCCGTACTTTTTAAGGTTGGTGCAGGTGATGTTCTTTACTGTAATGTCCCTGAATTGCCCCGGGCCGCCTGAGGGATAATCGCAGGAATAAGAACTGTCAAAAAATATCGCAGAATGTTTAGCAATATTTTTGATGGTAATATCCCTGCAAAGAACGTTTCTGGCTCCGCCGCCTTGTTTGGCGCCGGTTTTGAACCGAAGGCCGATATCTGTTCCATCAAAAACACAATCTTCGACTAAAACATTCTGAATCCACGCTCCTGTAAAACTGCCAAAAACTACGCCGCCGTGACCTCGTTTGGCGATACAGTTGAAAACCCTGATATTGTTATCGGGGTAATTGTCTTTTACGCCGTCAGCGCCGACACCCGCATTAAAATTAATACAGTCATCGCCGGTGTCAAAACTTGAATTGAAAATATATGCTGTGTCACTTGTCGCAAGGTCAATGCCGTCTGCATTATGGATATCATACGTAGTAACCGTAATTCCATTTACGGTAATATTTTTAGAGTAGCTGATGAAGATGACGTGCATTGGGGCGTTTACAAGTGTGAGCCCGCCCAGATATAAGCCATTTACACCTTTTATGGTAATCATATCAGCCCTGGCGCTGTCTTCATTAGCGTCCTTTGCCTGGTTACTGCCCAGTATTGTATCCTTGTGTCCGATTATAGAACCGACAGCATCAGAGCCGCCGTTTACGGTGCCTGAACCGCAAATTCTGACATTGGTAATGCTTCCGTATGTTGTGGTGTAGGCGTTTATCAGGCCC
The DNA here is from genome assembly GCA_003170415.1 of Phycisphaerales bacterium. Lineage (GTDB taxonomy): Bacteria > Planctomycetota > Phycisphaerae > Sedimentisphaerales > Anaerobacaceae > Fen-1362. The sequence goes on from PMZJ01000041.1 coordinate 162,867, forward strand.
ATATAATTATTGCCTGATGCATAGTAGGAGAATCGTTTGCTTGTTAGTGGATAATCGGCGGTGTTATCGTTGCCTCGCAAAATTCCGTCGATTTGAAACGTCATATTGCTTTTTAAGAAAAGGGCACCGCTGATAAATGTGCCGGAAGGAATTAATACTTTGCCGCCCGGCATACATTCATCAATTGCCTTTTGGATTGCGGCGGTATTTAATGTTTTGCCGTCGCCAACCGCTCCGTATGCCGTAACATTAAACACTTTCATTGAAGGATCTGTTAATTGTATGACTTTATTGCTGGGCCCAGATTCTCCTCCGGATGCATCTACGGCTTTTACGGTAAGCGAATAAGGAGAATTAGCGTCCAATCCTGTAATGTTGTAAAAAAGGTTTTTTGTGTTGCCGGCCAGGGACCCGTTTTGATAAACGTTATAACTGACAACATTGGAATAATCGGACGGTTTGTTCCAAATCACGGTGATGCTCGAATCATCGTAAGCCATCGGGGGTATCATCACTTTTTGAGGGGGGCTAACAGGAGAAGTCGAAACCTGGGCCCGGGCACAACATGCAAACCATATCGGTAGGGTGATAATCACAATAAGATTTTTTAGCATAAGGGTCACCCCAGAGATTTTACCAAAAATACGGTCGTTAAGCGCTTTTATATTCTAATATGGGACTGGGTTTGGCAAGTAAGCTTTTCGCGCAAAAAAAAGGATAAATTTGCGCAAATATTCCCATGCGAGGATAATTTAGCGAAGATTTGTGATATAATAATATGGAAGTCGACTGTCTTTGGAGTAGAAGGTATGAAAAGAACATTTTTGGCAGCGGGGGCTGCGGCAATTACATCGTTTGGGGGGAGTATCTTAGTTTTGTGTTTGTGCTTTTCATCAAATGCTTTTGCCGCAGCAGACGGCTGGGCAAGTCAGAACGGAGGCACTACCGGCGGTGCGGGCGGAACGGTTGTTGATGTCAACAACTATGCAGACCTTTTATACTATGCCAATACCGTAGGAACCACGCCATACATCATCCAGATTTCAGGGACTATTACCCTTCCGGGTACGGGTGGTTTTACAATTCGGGCGAACAAAACCCTCAGGGGTGTAGGAACAAATCCGACGCTCATAGGAAACGTCGGCTTCCAAAATCGTGATAGAAACATAATCATTGAAAATTTGAACATCACAAATCCCTGCACAAGCAGCTCATGCGACGGCATCAGTTTAAAGCAGGATATAAACAATGTTCTTGTTACCAAGTGTACGATCTATGATTGCGGCGACGGTGGTTTCGACATAACCAACCGATCCAGCTATGTTACCGTCTCCTGGTGCAAGTTTTACTATAATAATCCCGCGCCGGCAGAAGACCACCGCTTCATGTGTCTCGTCGGCGCCAGCGATAAACAAACCGACGACAGGGACAAACTCCGCGTGACTTACCACCACAACTGGTGGGCCAATCGCGTCAAGGAGAGAATGCCTCGCGTTCGTTACGGACAGGTGCACGTCTATAACAATTACTACAGTAACCTCGAACTCGGCGGCTACTGTATTGGCGTAGGCGTTGAAGCCCATCTTCGAGTAGAGAACAACTACTTCAATAGCGTACCCAATCCCTGGGCGGATTACTATACAGGAACCGGCTATCCTGCGGGAGAAATCGGCTGGAATACAGGCAATATATATTATAACTGCTCGGAGCCGAACTGGGCGACAAACGAGTACGACACAATTTTTACGCCGCCGTATTCATATACTCTTGATGATGCTAATTTACTGCCGATTATAGTTCCGGCATACGCAGGGGCGGGGACTCCTTATCCGCCGCACTGGCTTTTCACTGTTTACGGCGATTTTGACATCAGCGGCCGGGTGGATATAGCGGACCTTGCAACATTTGCCGGTTACTGGCTGACTGACGACCCTGAAGCGGATTATAACGGCGACGGCATAGTCGATTTTTATGAGTTTTCCCTGCTGGCGGAAAACTGGATGCAATAATTAAGCAGATTTTTAGGAATTGCTGAGTGATGAATAGAACTCTTCTGCGGTTATCGCTGATGCTGTGGATACTTTTTGCGGCTTATCCCGCGTATTGCAGCACTTATTTTGTCGACCCAAATGGCAATGACAGCAACAGCGGCGATATCAACCACCCCTTCAAAACGATTCCTCATGCCGTAACGTTGGCTGTAGCCGGCGATACTATTTACGTTCGCGGCGGAACTCATGCATACACAGCTACCATTACTCTTGGTTCAAAAAGCGGTTCGAGTCCAACCAATAGATGTTCTTTAATTGGTTATAACGGTGAACGGCCGCTCCTGGATTTCTCAGCGATGGCGGATGGCGGCTCCGATGGTCTTAAACTTAGCGGTAATTACTGGTATGTCAAAGGTATAGATTGCAAAGGAGCCCCGCATAGCGGGATAAGAATCAGCGGAGGAACCTATAATATCGTCGAATTCTGCCGCACATTCCAAAACAGGAATGCCGGCACTCAGCTAAATTCAGGCGCAGCGTATAATCAAATTATAAATTGCGATTCTTATTACAATTATGATGCTCCTACTAACGGTGGCAATGCGGATGGTTTCGCAATAAAGATGGATGTCGGCACAGGCAATTACCTTTATGGCTGCAGGTCGTGGCAGAATTCGGATGACGGTTATGATGGATATCTCAGGGGTGCCGATGACGTAAATACCACTTATGAGAAGTGCTGGTCTTTCAAGAATGGGTGGTATTGGTTGGATGGCTCAACAAACTCATCAATGAACGGCAATGGTTTCAAGATGGGCGGAAGTGACGATAAGACCTTGAGACATAATGCCACTCTGAAGAACTGCCTGTCATTCCAGAATAAAGCCAAAGGATTTGACCAGAATAACAATAAAGGTTCGATGACTCTCTACAACTGCACAGCATTCAATAATGGCATAGTTTCTGGCGCGAATTTCAGCATACCTTCAGCACTGGCAGCCGGAAAGACGGCAATAGTTACCAATTGCGTTAGTTTTACCGGCACGATAAGTTTAGGCAGTTTTGTTGTGCAGACAACAGATAGCTGGAACCCGCCGTTTGTTGTTACCAACGCGGATTTCGTAAATATTGACCCTTCCGCGGCTTATGGCGCAAGAAAAGCTGACGGCAGTTTGCCGGATATTAATTTTATGCACCTTGCCTACGGAAGCGACCTCATTAATAGCGGAACATACGTCGGTTTGCCTTACCACGGCAGCGCACCTGACCTCGGATACTTCGAGTATGGCGGCTGCACAACCCCGGCCGCCTCTGACCTCAATAGCGACTGCGAGGTGGATTTCTTCGACTATGCTCTACTGGCTGATGCGTGGGCGAACGACCTGTCGGATGTTGATTTGAACAACGACGGCCATCTGGATTTTCTGGACATAGCTCAATTTGCGATTGACTGGCTGACCTGCAATCGAGACCCTGCGAGCGAGTGCTGGCAGCGATAAAACCAACGCCGTTTATTTTGTGCAATCAGGTCTTTGCACTAAATGAACTTTTTCTTTGCGCGATATTGCCTTGCTTTTTCAGCTTACTTTTCTGAGAAATAAGGACAGGAACATTCTTGTTTTTAGAAAGGATGGAGCAGGGTCATGTGCAGGAAATCGATAAGCAGCTATATTCTGTTTGTTGGTTTGTTTTCCGCATTTCTACCAGGTCCAGGTGTCAAAGCCGCGGATATGGCAATAACCAGTGTTTTTCCCACAAATAACGCGGTTGAGGTATGCGCAGATACAAAGTTATGGAGAACATTCGGCACGGCGCCGATAGTAGCGACCGACAGCAACATGCACCTGCAGATATGCAGAGTGTCGGATAGTAACGTCATCTATCAGCTTAACCTGAACACGTTGCCCAGCGATGCTTACGGGCACATTTCGACAAATTGGCCGTACAAGATAAACCTCAACGGACGGACAGTAAACTACGAGCCCTTTGCCGTTAATGGCAATACGGTGGAGATATATCCATCAACGCGTCTGGCATACAACACGGCGTATTATGTGAAAATGACGGCGGGTTTCTGCACGGACGCCAACGGCAATACATCGCCTGAAATAAATGATAACACAACGTGGCGATTTACAACCAAGGTGTCTCCGCCGGCGGCAGACCACGATTATACAGTAGCACTTGATGGAAGCGGGGACTTCTGCACATTGCAGGGCGCCACTGACGCAGTGGTTAACAGCGACCCCTGCCGGACAATTGTGAAAGTGAAAAAAGGCGCATACAGGGAAATAGTCAATATACCCAGCGGCAAGACCAATATGACATGGCTTGGCGAAGACAGGGATACAACGATTATGGCGGCGTACAACTTCGAGGGTTTTAATTCTGGCAACGACTACCGAATGCTGATAAGGACTTCGGCCAACGGGTTCAGGATGTACAATATGACATTCCACAATCTCAGGCCAAAGGCCTCTGGTAATAATCAGGCGGAAATAACAAAACATTCATCGAATCAGGGCATGGCGGTGAACTGCAAATATATGAGTTATCAGGACACGTTGTGCATCTCCGCAGGGCAGATGTATATGAGGGATTGTTACATCGAAGGGGACACGGATTATATCTGGGGGGGAGGGGCAGCGTATTTCGACAAATGCGAGATGCACTCGCTGAGTGCGCAATCGTATATAACGCAGCCGAGAACAGCGGGGCCGCCTGCCAACGGCCTTTTCTTAGTGGACTGCAATCTGACGGTGAAGCCGGGGGTTATAGGAATCTATCTCGGGCGAACGACGAATAACAGCTATCCTTATTGTCAGAGCGTTTTTTTAAACTGCACGATGTCAAGCCCGCCAGTTTTCCCCGTCGGATGGTACTTGGCATCCGGCACAGATGTAAACAACTTGAGGTGGTGGGAGTACAAGTCGGTTGACCAGTCCGGCAACCTCATCGATGTAAGTAATCGGCTTAATCCCGGTTCAATACAACTTGATGATGCCAATGGATTGTACTGGAGAGATGCGAACAACGTTTTCGGAACGTGGAATCCCCAGAATCTTGGTGAACTTCCTACCGCTTCCTGGCAGCCCCAGCCGACAGATGGAGCAACAGGAGTTGACCCCTGTGGTGTCTCACTTACATGGGCGGCCGGCGCGGAAGCCGCATCACATATTGTATATTTCGGGACTGCCAATCCGCCGGAGCTGGTCGGCGAACAAACGGAAAAGTCGTTTGCAACCGGCGCAATGTCCCCGGATACAACTTATTACTGGCGTGTTGATGAAAATGATTTGGCAGGACAGATGCCTGGGGCAGTGTGGAGCTTTACGACATCATATATATGTTCAACCCCAATCGTCTCTGATCTCGATAACGACTGCGAGGTGGATTTCTTCGACTACGCCCGTCTGGCTGACGCGTGGGCAGGCAACCTGCCGGAGGTTGATTTGAACAACGACGGCCATCTGGACTTTCTGGACATAGCTCAATTTGCAACGGACTGGCTGAGCTGCAATCGAGAGCCTGCGAGCATGTGCTGGCAATAAAAGCGTTGTCGTCTAATGAGCATTGCTTTGCGATTAAAATCTTGAAAGTTTTACTATAAAGCTTATTTTGAATGGATGGACGCAAGCTCAAACAGACGGTATTCTTTGATTTGCCTGATATTAGGACTAATTACCTTTGCCGTTTTTTATCAGGTACACGGTTTCAAGTTTATTACTTATGATGACCCATCTTACGTCTATAACAACCCGGATATACAATCCGGGGTCACGCTTGAATCCATCAAATGGGCTTTTGCCACCGGTTGGACGGGCTACTGGCATCCGTTAACATGGCTGTCGTATATGCTGAACTGGCAGCTTTTTGGTTCTAATCCCGCAGGTTATCATATTGTTAATCTGATTTTTCACATTATAAACACGTTGCTTCTTTTTATTGTCCTGGGGCAGATGACACGTTCGATTTGGCCGAGCGCTTTTGCGGCGGCTTTATTTGCTCTTCATCCGCTCCACGTCCAATCCGTCACGTGGGTATCCGAACTCAAAGATATGCTGAGCACTTTTTTCTGGGTGCTCACAATGTGGGCATATTTGCGTTATGTGAATAAGCCGGGCATCACCCGATATTTTTGGGTAGTTATATTTCTCGCTCTCGGTTTAATGTCAAAACCTATGCTGGTAACTTTGCCTTTCGTATTGCTTCTGCTTGATTATTGGCCGCTTGAACGTTTCAGGCGGCACACACTTTTATATTTGATTGGAGAAAAAATTCCTTTATTTGCTCTCTCGGCGGCTTCAAGTGTTGTTACATTTCTTATACAGCAAAGCAGCATGGCGGTAGTATCGCTTAATCTGCTCCCTTTAAAGTTCCGTATTTTCAATGCTCTTGTTTCTTACACAGGATATATAGAAAAAATGTTCTGGCCAGGTCGCTTAGCCGTATTCTATCCGCACCCCGGCAGAAATATATCGGTGATGTATGCCGTGATATCAGCCGGTCTTCTGCTGGCCGCAACTGTTCTTGTGATTCGATTTGGAAAAAATCGCCGATACCTGGTGACAGGATGGTTCTGGTATATCGGAACGCTTGTGCCCGTCATCGGCATTGTCCAGGTCGGCATTCAGGGTATGGCCGACCGTTATAGTTATATTCCACTGACAGGTTTATTTATTATCATTGCATGGGGAGTGCCGGACCTGCTGACAAAATGGCGATATAAAAAAATCGTACTTGCTTCATTGGCGCTGCTGATTGTTTCAACCATATCGATAACTACTTATAATCAGCTTCGGTACTGGCGAAACACCTTGACTTTGTTTCAGCATGCCATTGATGTGACAAAAGATAATTTTATGGCGATGAATGAATTGGCCTGGTATTTGGCAGTTGACCCGAAGATTACAGCGTACAATCCTCGCAGGGCAATACAGCTTGCCGCAGAGGCCTGTAAAATTACCCATTACATTGACATTGGAAATTTGGATACCCTTGCTGTCGCTTATGCCGCGGCAGGCAATTTCAGTAAAGCCATAGAAATAGCTGAAAAAGCCCTGGAATTATACCAATCTTCCGACCAGGAAACGCTTAAAAAGGAACTTGAAAATCGACTGGCTCTGTATAAGGCGGGCAAACCTTATATCGAAAATGAACAATAAAAGCAACGCCGTCTAATGAGCGTGGTACTGCTGGCGGTATTTCTGAGGCAGCATTCCGGTGATTTTTATAAAGGCGCGTCTCATATTTGAGGTGTAATGAAATCCTGAGTGGGCGGCTATTTCATCGACTGGAAGATTTGTCTCAATGAGCATTGCTTTAGCGATTTCGAAATGCGCTTGAATGATTTCGTCGTGTACGGATTTTCCGATTAAATCATGGAACTTCAACTGCAGCAGGCGCTTGCTCATGCAAACGTGGTTGGCGATTGCATCGACCTGAAGCGGGGTATTGCCGTTTTCCCTGATATACTTCATAGCATCTACGATAGCAGGGTTGTCGATTGCATAGATATCTGTTGAGCCGCGTGTTTCGACATGTGTCGGCTGAATTTCTATGCACTGCCCCTGCATAGTTTCATGTCCTGATATCATTTTGTCGAGCAGTTTGGCGGCATCGTAACCGGCTTTTTTGAAATTAAACGCGATGCTCGAAAGCGGCGGGTTGCAGATATTGCAGAGAGCATTGTCGTTATTGACGCCGAGGATGGCAATTTCGTCAGGAATGTTGAAGCCGGCTTCTTTGGCCACATTGATCAAATAGCAGGCGAATATGTCGCAACTGGCCAGTATGGCTACCGGCTTGGGTAGTTGTTTAAGCCATTCTATTAGTTTCTGTTGGCCCATGGTGAGAGCCGTGTTAATCCATAGTCTGGCAAATGGAGTCAGATCATTTCTGAGAAGCACCTGCTTTTCTTTGAACACATGGACATTATAACCCTTCTTGGCCAGGTATTGGGAAAAGTGTTCCATCCTTTCAGCGGACCACCTTGCCTGCGTAAGGCCGAAAAACGCAAGATTTGCGAATTTCTTTTCCAGCAGATATTCGCAGGCCATCTGTGCGACCTCTTTGGAATTCGCGCTTACAAAGGGAAGATTGAGCATATTTTGTATTGTGGCCACTCCTATCACCGGTATGCCGATCCGGAGCAATTCTTCCGCCTTTATAGTTGTCTGTATGCTTACAAAAGCGCCTTTGCATCCTCTTTCCCTCAGAAACATCAGTGATTTTTGCGAGCAATCAGGCCAGATAATCAACTGCCGGTTCCCTCTGTCACGGATGTATTCAGAGATGCCGGCCATTAGCCCTTCGGTGTTGTGAGTGATATTATTGTGAGCGAAAGCTATTTTTATTTTTTCTTTCATCTCATGATGACCTTTGTCTGTTTTTTAAGTTTTTGTGTGTGCACAAAAAACTTTCGAGAAAACCGAAGCGATGAACAATTATATCGATTTAGATGGATTTGTCAACACGCTGTAACTTATAAGCTGATACTGCTCCACATCGCGCGCCGATTTTCATTTTTGAGACAGTGAATTTCAAATGATTTTTCGCAGGCGCAACGGCAATATTCGCAATGAGTATAATCTGGCGAAGGGGCTGTTTTCTCCTTTCATTTTCGGTTTTTTGATCGCCGAAAACCGGGGGTGAGTGAATAATACGGCCTTTGTGGGCGAAACCAGGGGCAGATTTCCCGAGTATTTCGCAAATCCCTTAATTTTATCGCATTAAATTGTCGGATAATTTTAAGAAAAGAATAGTTTATCGGACCATAATTAGGGGCTAAACCCTTGATTTTAATGAAGTTATGGCCTTTGCGCGAAATCGACTTTATAAGTGCGCAAAATGGCCTTGTTTTGAATGGTAATTTTTGTGAAAATCGATAGTGAAGAAGGGTGCCCGGTGTGTGCTGGGTATCTGTTAGTAAATACAAGTAAAGCGCGCGTGTAACTTTTATTGTTTTAGTTTTTGGAGGAGACGAGAATGAGAAAATGTATAGGTGTATTATTAGTTGTGTGTCTTATGGCCAGCGGTGCGTTTGCAACTAACAGCTGGAAGGTCTCAACCGGCTCTTGGGGCACGGCAAGTAACTGGAGCAACGGAGTGCCTGCCGATACTGAGCAGGTCAAGATTCTGGGAGGCAATGTATGCACCTTGGATGTTGCTGCGCCAAGTTTACTCGCCAATAAACTCACTGTAGGCACTTCCGCGACAATGGGCGAGCTGGATATTGTAAGTGGCGGAAGCCTCACCTCAGGAGTAGAGGTACAGGTTGGCGATGCCTCTGGTAAAATTGGCAAGGTGGTTCAGACCGGCGGAACTCTTAATTTGTCCGGCGGAGCCGGTAACTCGAAACTCGAAGTGGGATATAAAGGCGGCCCCGGCTATTACACCATATCCGGCGGCTCTATAGTTGGAGCTGCTGCTATCAGCCAGTTGCTTATAGGGCCTTCCGGCAGTGCAAGTGGCGGAGTTGGAACATTTGATGTACAAGGTACAGGCGGCTCTATCAGCGCTGCGTATCTTTATGTTGCGTGCCAATCTGCTACAGCCACGTATACCGGGAACGGTACTCTCGCATTCGAGATTAATGGCGGCGTAAGTGCCATTAACGCAGGGAGTGTTTATATCGACCCGATGAATTACGCTGCCTCAGTTGCGACTCTGAGCGTTAGCCTAACCGGCGCAAATCCGATGGCTAATATTCTCCTGATCAACAACACAGGAACCAGCGCGGTGGGAGGCGCATTTGATAATATCGCTTGGGGCGGCACTGTAACTCTTGGCGGTGTTAACTATACATTAACAAACACATATATAGGCGGTTCGGACGGCTTAGCTAATGATGTCGCTTTGATAGTTCCGGAACCAGCCACAATCGCATTGCTCGGTTTGGGCTTGCTTGCTTTAAGACGCAACAAGAAGTAAAGAGAAGTTTATCAGAATTAAGAACTCAGGGCCATATTCGATATACGAATATGGCCCTGAGGCGATTTGAGCGGTCATAATTGTAAGTATATGCTCTTTTGTAAATAGTAATAATAAACTAACAGGTGTTTTTTGGTCTGAAGTGGTGCACTTCAGATTGAAATTCAGAATGTATTGAAAATCTTAATTTCTCGGCATATAGGGTTGTTTTATGAGGAGGGCATAGCTATGAAGAGTAGATTGATGTGGGTGGTTTTGGCAGTCGCGGTATTGGTTTCTACGAATGCGTGGGCGTTATGGAATCCCGATACGGATCCCAACCTGCTTTTCAACATGAATTTCGAGACTTACAGCAACGCAGCGCATACGGCCACGAGTACAGTGCTTGTACCCACTCCCACCCCTCCCCATTATCCTGTTGGAACGCTGGATTCTTATAATGATGTCAACTATAATGTGTTTGGAGAAACAAGCGCTACCGGTCTCGGTAAGGACGCTAATTTCGCGGCGGTGCATGACTTTTCCGCTGGTGCCGCTGTAGGGTCAGACGGCCCATGCCCCAATGATGTCAGGCTGGTTGTGCCGGGAAATACAGCCATCTTCGACCTTGGCCTTCCGGCAGATAAGCATACGTGGACATTCTGGTTCAATGCGCCGAGTATCATTGATGGCACCATAATAAGACATGCAAGCAACTACGCGTACCTGTACCTGACAGACCCGGATACGTATAATACGTATAAGAATTACATATGGGAAATACGCATATATGGCGGCGTACTCCAGTTTTATCACAAGAACAACTGCCTGAAGATGCAGACAGCATCGACACTGAGCGAGTTGGGGCTTACAGTCAACACATGGCATCATGCAGCCGTTGTAATTGACAGGAGTAATGCCGTAGAAACATCTGTTCCTACAACGCAGCAAAGCTGTAAGATATACATCGATGGTATTGAGGTGCCTATCATAGTTACTTCTGTTAATACTGGCACTATGAATATTAACAGTTTTTATGACTCGCCTTTGTGGATTGGAGCAGGGGAACGTGTATTTAACGGCTTGCTCGACGAGGTACGTCTTTTTAGCGGCGACCTGAATTCGGTGCAGGTCAGTCTTCTGTATCAGTGCGATAAAACCCAGCCGGTAGCCCTGCTTCCTATTCCGAGGTCTTCGGAGGTGATTATTGGAACAGCTCTGAGTTGGGTGCCTGCAGGCAGCTCGCCTGCGCCTACGGCACAAAAGGTATATTTCGGCACGGACCCGAATAATCTGTCTCTTATAAAGTCAGGCGATGGCTCGCTGAATGCGGTATCAAATGCCGACCTTGGCGGGCAATTAGCGATTAATACCACGTATTATTGGTATATCAAATCAACCATCAGCGGCAATGATGTGAATGGGCCCCTCTGGTCGTTTACGACCGAAACAGGCAAGGCGATAAATCCGTCTCCAATAGACGGTGCGGAAGATATAGATGTTTGCGATATTAATTTGATGTGGGCTACTCCTACTGCGGCAACCTATACGGTTTACGCATCATCGGACCTGTCGCTGGTGGAGTCCAATGACGTTAGCGTGCGGATTGCCAATGGCATCTCAGACCCCTGCATAGGGGGTTATGACCCCTGCAGTAGAGGTGCAATCTTCTATTGGCGCGTAAACAGCACTTATGGAGGATCGGTAGGGACGGTACCGGGGGATATATGGAGTTTCCGCACCAAGCCGTACGAGCTTGTCTTCAATACCGACGCTAACGCGACGACCTATGCCGACCATACTATCCCGGCCTATACATGCGTACTCCACGGCGACGGCTGGTCGGACGCTTGTTCAACAGCCACTCTTGCTTCGGACGGTGTGGCGGTATTTAACTTCACGAGCGGCTTTAATTATGACAGGCGTTACGATATTATCGTAGTGCCGGATGTTCGTCCCGAATGGGTTGATACTAATATCCCCACGCCGCTTGCTATTCACGTAACAGGCAATTTCTATTTCGACGGCAGGATACAGATTGCCGGAGATGATATTTTGAGTACAACCCAAGATCTTACCTACGCACGTTCGGGCGGTTTCCCTGGACCCAAGCACAACCAGGATGTAAGCGTTTTTGTTACTGCCCCACAGCCTGCTGTGGCAGATTACTGGACTCAGTACATTTTCCCCAGCAATAACCTTGATCGTTTTGGTACATATACTTCGAGTTCTGACCATTACATATATGTCCCGACAGCCCTTGCGCAGAGTACATTTGGCCCCGGCGTTCCCGTAAACCCGCCATATAAGGGCGGCGGCGGCGGCGGTGCCGGCGGCATCGGCGGCGATGCAGGCCGCGGTTTCTACTTTGGTGTATTTTCCGGCGGCCCCAGCTATGGCGATAAGGAAGTGCCTGTTCCATTTGGCGGCAGCGGCGGCGGATGGGGCGGAAATACTTCTCCGGGCGGCGCCGCGGGCGGCGGCGGTATTGAGATTGTCGCTACCGGCAACGTGGTCCTCGACGTCAATTCCCAAATAAAGGCCAATGGCGGCGGTCAACTGTGTAGTGGAACACAGTACCCGGCAGGCGGCGGCGGCGGCGGTTCGGTAAGAATTATTGCCGGCGGCAGCGTTATTATTAATGAGGGTGCTATCGATGTAAGCGGCGGTAAAGGCGGCGATGGCACCGTTAAGGGTAATGATACGGGCGGCGGCGGCGGCGGCGGCCGTGTGGCTATTTTCTACGGCACTACCTACTCTAACACAGGTACAATTACCGCTGACGGCGGAGTTAGGGGGATTACTTATAACGACCCATGTGTTCCTGGAGTTCCGGCTGGTCTTGCCCAAGATGGTCAGAATGGCACTATCTTTACCTCAAACGGTTCGCCCAAGAAGGCCTCGGCACCCACGCCCGCAAACGGCAATCAGATGGTTTATTGTCATCCTGACCCGTGTACTAACTTCCAGTTGAAATGGTACTCTGGTTACGGCGGCACAACCGATGTTGTTTATTGCGATACTAATCCGAATCCGACCACGTCGCGTGGCTCGGTTTCCGCGACTCGCGGTCAGCACAGCGTAACTATGACTGTTTCTTCCGGAAATACCTACTATATGAAGGTTGTAACTGACGGCACTGTCAGCAGTGATATTTGGTCATTTACGACGGTTAACTGGAGATGCATGCAGTATGATGGAACCGCCCCTCATTTGGGTGGACCGGAGTGGGATTTCAATCATAACTGCGTCCTTGATCTTGAAGATTTTGGGTATTTTGCTGATAATTGGTTAAACCCTGGATTCGGCCAATACAGGCTCGAGTTTATTGATTTTGCCAGGTTCGCAAATGAATGGAGACAGTGCTTTAATAGAACAGATGGTGGTTGTGCCGGCTTTTAAGCCGGTTTAGATGTGAATGAATGATTGTTAAATAGATGCCTTTTCAGGATAGTAGGGGTAATGCCATGAAAAGAAAACAAGGTTTTACATTAGTCGAGTTGTTGGTGGTAATCGCGATTATCGCCCTGCTGATGGCGGTACTTTTGCCTGCATTGAACAAGGCCAGAGAGCAGGCCAGGCGTGTAGTTTGCGCCAGTAACATAAAGCAAATTGGAGTCGCGATGATGGCGTATACCTCTGATAACGATAAAATGCCCTGGTATGGCGAGACGTATCAGAAGGTGCCTCCTGCTAATGGCCATGACACCGGAACAATACATCCTTTCGTTGTGTACAGGGATGACCAGAGATATAATCCCTCGGATCCCACGAGTCCGCTAAGACCAATGAGAGTGGCCTGTCTTTATGCTCGCAGCTATGTAGCAGATGGGAAAATATTTTATTGCCCGTCCAATAAGAACCCCTCATATATATATAAATCATATACCGTAGGCACGGGGATAAACACCGACGGCAAATGGGGCACTCTGCCGCAGGCTTTTAACGCATCAACAGCGAATTCGTGGGTGCGCATGGGATACTCTTATTATCCGATAGATGATACCCTCGCAGGCCCTGCGCTTCTGGTGCCGGATAATTATACCGGTAAATTCAATGTGCCTATATATACGGCAAAAACATTTACTCAGCTTAGCCGGAAGAGCCCGTATTTGACAGATGTTATTTGGTCAAGAGACGGCATAGCTCATAAAGGGGGAATAGACCGTTCGACCAATCTTATACAAAATGGCGGCATCAACGCCTTGTTTAAGGATGGGCATGTCAGGTTTGTTGGAGATGAGAAGGTTAAGTATCAGCCTACGCTTGCGGATTCTATTACACAGGGCACAATTTTCGATAATGCATATTGGGATAACTGGGATCCTGTGGGCGGCAGGCCGTCGGGTGATGATGATTGCAGATTTCTTTTCTACGGTGTATTCAAGATGATCAAGCCCTGATGATTTGGTCCGGCAGCACAGAATTGAATCGCCATAGGGGTAGGGGTATAATGATAATGTCCTGGTTGTACGGAATAGGTATTTTCCGGAGCAGGGATGCGCGAGGGGGAAAAGCGAGTGATGAAGAATAGCTCGATTTGTATTTTTTTTTGTTTTGCGCTGTCCGGAGTCAGCAATGCCTTTGATGTTAACGCCTTTCCCGGCGCGGAAGGTTCCGGCCGTTATGCAATTGGCGGTCGAGGCGGCACAGTTTACGAAGTAACCAACCTCAGTAACAGCGGGGCGGGTTCTATCGTCGATGCTGTAAGTCAGGCCAACAGAACGATTGTATTCAGGGTGTCCGGCACAATTGCTCTGGGGTCTGTTGTTCTCGAGCCCAAATCCAATATAACAATCGCGGGCCAGACCGCTCCCGGCGACGGCATCTGTCTGAAGGGCCGTATTCATATAAAAAACAATGCGCATGATATTATCATTCGCTATATTCGCGTACGCGTGGATGCAGGCGCTGCCAATTCCGCCGGCGACGCGATTGATATCGACAGCGGATATAACATTATTGTTGACCATGTTACCGCTTCTTATGCGCGTGACGAAACTATTTCGTGCCAGGAAAATTCCGATCATGTTACCGTCCAGTGGTGCATAATGAGCGAAGCGTTGACCTTTGAGAGCCACAGTTACGGTTCGCTTATAAGGGGTCAATACGGGCAGGAAAAAACATATCACCATAATCTGTATGCGCATAATCAGGGCCGAAATCCGAGGCCCGGTAACTATGTTGACGTTAACACAGACCCCGAAGGGCTGCATTTCGATTTTCGCAACAATGTTACGTATAACTGGTTGGGGAGCGTTTCGGGATACAATGACGACGGTCCCGGCTATGTCAGCCGTTATAATTTCATAGGCAATGACTTTATCAGGGGCCCGGAGTCATCCGGCGGCAGTTATTATGTCTTTCGCGAGAAGTCCACCGATGCCAGCGGTTACTTTGCCGACAATGCCAAGAATGATGTTGTGCCGCCAACTCAGTGGCTTTTGGTTGATTTAGACCCTGATTATTTTACCTCCGGTGATCTGATAATCCGTTATCAAGCTTCGGCTTTAGTGCCGATGGAGCCCGTGACAACAACCTCGGCGGCACAGGCCAAAATAGATGTGCTGGCCGATGCCGGTGCAAGTTACCCAAGGCGCGATATAATTGATACCCGCATTGTCAATGACGTGCTCAACAAAACAGGACACTCCATCGTTGATACTAATTCGCAGCCCGAAGGCGGCTGGCCTACACTTAACTCGTTGCCCGCTCTGACAGACAGCGACCATGATGGAATGCCGGATATATGGGAGATTTCGCACGGTCTGAACCCAAATGATGCCAATGACCGCAATGGTTATGACCTCGACCCTGACTACACAAATCTGGAAGTATATCTCGATTGGCTGGTATCTTCGGTCAGGACAGACATTGTTTATGATGGTATTGTTAATTTTTCCGACTTCGCGAGATTTGCCGAGCACTGGAATACTTCTGTCGGCAGCCCGCTTTACGATGAAAGGTATGATTTTAATCATAATGATACGATATCAATGGATGATTTATTTTACATCGCGCAGGATTGGCTGACAAGCGGCCAGGAATATTAGCCCTGCGAGAGGAAATTAGTGAATCATTCAGATCAAACGATGACCGGAGTTTTAATCTGAATCGCAACACTTCAGACCAAAATGTGCCTGAGCAAGCAAAGGGGAGCATTAATCTTATTAACAAGTGTCCCGGAATTTGAAGGGAAGTATTTATGACAGGGAAAGTTTTTAAGTTGTCAGCGGTTTTATCTTTGCTGACAGGTTGCGCGTGTTTCGCAGCTCAGGATAGTAATGCGCCCTGGCGGCCGGATGTGAAACTATCCGGTTTGACCAAGCTTTTTGAGACCGGCAAAACTCGCCAGATCACAGTAAGTGCCGACGGCCATGCCGATTTTAATTCGATACAAGAAGCTATTGATTCTGTTGGCAAGGGTAATAAAGAAAGAGTTGTCGTGCTGATAAAACCCGGTTTTTATAAACAGCAGGTTCTGATACCCAAAAACAAACCTTTTATTACCTTGCGGGGCGCCGACCCATATAAAACGATTATAAGCTATAATCTTAATCACGATATGAACAAACCCGACGGCTCAGGCATATATCGCTCTGATTGCGCGACGCTTATTGTTGACAGCGATGACCTCATACTGGAAAATCTTACCGTTGAAAATACTTTCGGCCCTCATCCCCAGGCACTCGCCGCACGACTGATTAGCGAGCGTGCCATCGCTGTAAATTGCAGGTTTCTCGGCGGACAGGATACGCTAATGGCTGATTTGGGCCGACAGTATTACCTTAATTGTTACATAGAAGGCGGCACGGATTTTATTTATGGTTATGCTCAGGCCGTTTTTGACAACTGCGTGATACATTCGAAGGGGAACAGTCATATTACAGCCCATGCAGCTACCGAGCCGAATCTCCCTACCGGCTTTGTATTTTATAGTTGCCGGGTCACTACGGCCGATGGTATTATGACGGACCTTGGCAGGCCATGGCGCCCTTACGCAAAGGTGGTTTATTATGATTGCTGGCTTGACAAGGGCATAAAGCCAGAGGGTTGGGATAACTGGCGCGACCCCAACAGAGAGAAAACGGCCTTTTATGCCGAATACAAAAGCTCCGGCCCCGGCGATAATCCTTCATCGCGTGTGAAATGGTCGCATCAGCTTACCGATGTTGAGGCCCAAAGGTTTTTGCCGGGAAACTTTTTGAAGCTTGACGGACATACTATCGACCAGTGGCTTCGTGAAATTCTTGATTTTAGGAAAACAACTGCTCTTAAAAATTAAGTATTTATGAAAACCGTTAAGATTGCAATTTTTTATTTGTTCGTATTGCTTAGTTTTAATAGCGCTTGGCCTGCTCTGGCGGCATTGCCGGCCTTTCCGGGCGCCGAAGGTTTCGGGATGAGTGCTATCGGCGGCCGAGGCGGCCAGGTTATTGAAGTTACCAATCTCAATGACAGCGGTCCCGGCAGTTTAAGGGCGGCTGTAGATGCCAACGGCCCAAGGATCGTCGTTTTTCGTGTTGGGGGCTATATTGAACTGAAGTCAGTGTTGGATATTAACAAGCCGTATATTACGATTGCCGGCCAGACCGCTCCGGGTGACGGAATATGTCTTAAGAATTACTATATTGCCGTGCACGCGGACAATGTGATTATTCGTTATTTGCGTGTGCGCTCCAGCGATATTGCAAAAAAGGAATTCGACGCCATCTCGGTTTTTACCGGCCACAATATCATCATCGACCATTGCTCGGCGAGCTGGTCAACGGACGAAACCATTTCAGTTGCTTCAAAAAAAGGTGGCTTGGGGAATGTTACAGTCCAGTGGTGTATGATTACCGAGAGCTTAAATTGTTCTGTTCATCATAAGGGCTGTCATGGCTATGGTTCTTTAATCCGTGGCGGCTATGGCAATGGCATTACATATCATCACAATCTTTATGCCCATAACGCCGGACGAAGCCCTCGTCCGGGTAATTATAATGACTCTGCGATTGACCCATGTGGTTTGTTTTTCGATTTCCGCAATAATGTGGTTTATAACTGGGGGGGTAATTACGCAGGGTACAATGATGACGGTAAAAACGAGGATAATAGTTTTACCAAAATTAACTTTGTGAATAACTACTATATAAAAGGCCCAAACTCCACAGGCAGTTATGCTTTCAAGGAAACGACCACCTGCTGCAAGGCATATTTCATCGGTAACTGGATGGATGGTACTTGTCCAAAGGATCCATGGGACCTTGTTGAATTTGTTGGTTTTACTCAGGCGCAGAAAGATGCGTATAAACAATCAGTCCCGATACCGGTTGCTCCGGTAGCTGATGAGGACGCCTTAACGGCATATAAGCGAGTTTTAGCAGGTGCCGGCGCGGTATTTCCTGTCCGGGATGCAGTGGACAAACGTGTTGTGGACAGCGTGATAAAAAAAACGGGCGGTATAATTAATCGTATAGATGAAGTCGGCGGCTATCCGACGATGGAGTCCGGCACACCACCTGTCGATAGCGACCATGACGGGATGCCTGATAAATGGGAGCTGGCAGTCGGCCTTAATCCCTTCGATGCAAACGATGCCCGCAGTGACCGCGATGGCGACGGCTATACCAATATTGAAGAATATATTAACTGGCTGCCGCTTGGAAAGCCGATGCCGGGCAAATTGGCAGATTGAATTATTGTGTAAATCGAATGGATTCCTGCTTTCGCAGGAATTACAGAAAAGAGTATTTTGATGGATAAGCTAACGGTAGTCAACATAGGCGGCTTTGGCCATTCAGATGCGGTTTTTCGCGATTTAGTCGGAATGCAGAAAGCCGAATTGATCGGGCTGGCTCCCGCGTATCAGGGTGAAGACATTTCGAAACCTCTGGGACTTCAGCCGGCTGTCGGGAAGAAGGTATATGATGACTATAAACAGATGCTCAAGGAACTAAAACCTGATGTGGCGATAATCAGCACAAGACTTGACCTTATTCCACTCCTGATAATGGCTGCCGCCGATGCGGGCTGTCACGTAATAGCTGAAAAGCCGCTTGCTTTGGATTTGGCAATGCTGGAAAAAGTCCGCAAATCCGTGGAGCGGAATAAAATCAACCTTATGGCTATGCTGACTATGCGCAGTGACCCCCAATTTGTAGCCGCCCGACAGGTTTATGACAGCGGTGCTATTGGCGAGGCTGTTTTAGTTAATGCCCGAAAGAGCTACAAATGGGGTACAAGACCCGACTGGTTTGGAGACAAGGACAAATACGGCGGCACAATAGGGTGGGTCGGCATACATGCCTTTGACTATATCAACTATATTACGAGTTTGGGTTTTACTAAAGTTGCCGCGATGCAAGGTAATTTTGCACATAGCGAACGGCCTGCCTGTGAAGATAATTGTGCTCTTGTGGCCCAACTTGGCAACGGCGGACACGCTACGATAAGTGTTGATTATTGCCGTCCGGAAATTGCCGGTACTCACGGGGATGACTGGATAAGAATCGTCGGGACAAAAGGAGCGCTTGAGGCAAGCGGCTCTAAAAAGGAATGTTCTGTTATCAGTAAAGATAAAGGCAGTTTGCAGTATCCTTTGCCCGACGGAAAAGATAAGATATTCAGCAGGTTCCTTTTGAATGTTCTTGACGGCAAAAGCAATGACGAAATCGCACAGGTATCTTTTATGCTTACGAAAGTGTGCCTGATTGCCCGCGAGGCCGCCCAAAAGAGCAAGGTTTTGAATATAGAATAGTAATGGAACAGACGATGATTAAATTGGCGATGGTAGGTGCAGGCGGATACGCTTATGAGTTGATAAAACGTATCGTGGACTTGCCCGACAAAATAAAGCTGGTGGCAGTGACGAGCAATCCGAAGAGGAAATCGTCGGGCAGATCGTTTTGTCAGAGCAAGGGTATCGCAGTTTATGATGATACCGACTCAATGATTAAGAACGTCAAGGGCATCGCCGATGTGATTTTTATCCCTGTGCCAATTCATAAACATTTCAGTTTGACGACAAAGTGCATAGACGCCGGCTTCGATATTTTTCTTGAAAAACCGCCCGTTGCCACAATTCAGGACCTCGATGAACTGACGAAATATGTATCGAAGCGAGGCAAAAAGGTCCCTGTTGCGTTTCAATATCTGTATTCAACGATCGTACAGGAGTTAAAGAAACGGATTGTCGAGGGCCGTTATGGCAAGGTAAAACGGGTGCGGGGAATGGCCGGCTGGCCGAGGTTCGACGCGTATTACAAACGCAGTGAATGGGCGGGTAAGCTGCATATAAACGGCGAATGGATTCTCGATGGCACGATTAATAATCCTCTGGCCCATATGCTCGGCGATGAGCTTTATCTTGCTTCGATGAAGCCAGGCGAGATGGCAGAGCCCGTAAGTGTCCAGGCGGAGCTGTATCATGGTCATGATATTGAGAGCGAGGACACCAGTAGTTTAAGAATCATAACCGATAAAGGTGTTGAGATACTGTTTAATGCCTCGCTTTGTTCCGATGCGAAAATGGACCCGTTTGTTATTATCGAATGCGAAAAGGCGAAAATCGAATATACCGGTTTTTGTAAGGCAACGATAATGCTTAAAAACGGAGAAGTTGACCGTATAAACGACGATAATGAAAAACGCATCAATATGCTTACAAAACTGGCCGAGCATTATGAAAACGGGTCGCCGTATCCTGTGATTCTTGAGACCTGCAGACCTTTTACACTTGTGGTAAACGGCGCATTCGAATCGTGCGGCCTTCCCCATCCGATTGACAAAAAATATCTGACCTTTCGTGAACAGAGCGATTCCAATGGCGGCACCATTAAGACGGTAATCGAGGATATTGACCATATTTTGCGCGTTGCTCATGAAAACGGCAAACTGTTTTCCGAAGTTGGCGCGGCATGGGCTAAAAAGTCCGGCAGCTTTGATTTGAGGGGTTATAAAAAATTCCCCGCCAATGCTCGTTTTGAATGTGTATAGGAAGCAGGGTGTAAAAACCTGTGTGACCGTTAGAGTATTGTGAATCCAGAGGGTTTGGCCATATATTTGCTTCACCTTATCATCCGAAGACCACTTTCTTCTCTGCATAATCTGTATCTCCGTTAAGAAATACTACCATACTTTGCACCATTCCTTAACGGGGGAGCAGTGTACTTGGCTGTGCAGGAACTTGGAAAAGGTTATGCAGTTCCAGTTTCATATCCTCGGATCCGACCCGACTGACCCACTCGGGCGAAAAAACAGAGTTTCAGAAGCAAGGAATCCGATAGGAGTGGCTGTAAGTTACAGCATGCAAAATACTTGCAAAAATGGGCCCGGAAGGGATCGAACCTTCGACCAATGGATTATGAGTCCCAAACCCATGTTTGTAAGTATTTGTGAATAAACGGGTTATACTTGTCAAATAAAGACTTATGATGCTGACCGAAACGCAACTGAAGCGTAACAGTAGCTCAAACGAGCATGTCTGTTGCAAATTCTGTTGCAAATCGATGGCTCGGATTNNAGGATTAAATGACATACTATCCGTACAATTCAGGACTCGTATGTATTTTTTTACACTACGCCACCCAATTCAGTAAAATAAGCTGCTTATAAGAGAAGATGTCCCGAAAACTTAGCATCGGAAGAATATCTTTACAGTATGCTATAAGAAAGGTTGCCTAAGCTTTGCTTTGTCTCCGCATAATTCTTCAGGAGCACCTTCAAAACCTATTTTGCCAAGCTTCATTGAATAAACCCTGTTAGCGATATCCGGAACATCGAAGGCGATTACGAACCACCAATGCGCTTGAACGATTGCATCAGGAAATCAATCGAAGATCGCGTGTCGCAAGGATATTCGCCAACGAAGAATCACTTTTGCGTCTGGTAAGTGCGATTGAAATGGAAATCAGTGATGATTGGCTTTCAGAGAAAAAATACTTAACGTTTGCCTGTCATTCGTGTAGCGGATTGGAATTGGAGAACGAG
The DNA here is from genome assembly GCA_003170415.1 of Phycisphaerales bacterium. Classification (GTDB taxonomy): domain Bacteria; phylum Planctomycetota; class Phycisphaerae; order Sedimentisphaerales; family Anaerobacaceae; genus Fen-1362. Next base: position 184,742 of record PMZJ01000041.1, read on the forward strand.
AACGAAACCGCTGATTTAAACGAAAACAAAATTTACAGGAAAAAGGTTGCTTAATCGGCGATTTGGTTATAGTTCTTTTGGTTTTCATATGCCATATATCAATTCATTTGTTCGAAATTATTTAAGGTTTTCAATAGATCAAGCGGATAACTA
>PMZJ01000011.1 GCA_003170415.1 Phycisphaerales bacterium
TGATTATTCGGATGAAACAGGGATTTTCAAAGTCAATTATAAATCATCAATTATAACCCTCTTAAGACGTTGCCTGAAGCTGACGATGCACACCTCAGCAAACACATTAACGTCTTTTTTTGAGGAACCGGCAATGCAAAACACACCCGAGCGGAGAAGAGAGCAGAGATTAAGATATCACTGGCCCGTATGGTTCGCCGAGGATTTTGCCGGTTTACTCTCTCAGGGACAAATGGTCGATGTTTCCAGCGGAGGGGCGGCCTTTACCTGCTATGCAGAGAAGAGCTGCCCTTATCCAGGCCAAAACATAACGACCCGCTTTAGCGTGCCATACTACCGAGTGAACGACAGTTTTGATATCAGCGACTTCGTTCGTTCCGGCCAGGTTTGCCGGGTGGAAAATATCAACAGCGGCTTGCGTCGCGTGGCAATAAAGTTTTTTGACCCGCTTCCGTTCAAGCCCGGCGAACTGGCGAATTCTCAGTTGAACGAAGAAGAAATTCTTGAACCGGCTTTAGCTTAGCCGTCCACCGTAATGGCTTGGCCATCCCTATACGGGAGATGTCCCTGTCGGGACTTTTTTCCCAATCCTCCGATTTTCCGAATGGGAGTGCTGGGATTCGAACCCAGGACCTACGCATTAAAAGTGCGGTGCTCTACCTACTGAGCTACACTCCCAGCTTGTCCAATAGGCGGGCAGGATAACAGTTTTGGCCATACCTTGTCAATGGTCGTTATTGACATCAGCCCTTTTGAGCGATACCATCATCTTTCTGCGGTTCGACAAGGGCTTCGACTGAGTTTGGCCGAATGTCCTCACCGTTCCGAGCGAAATCAAGGAATATTAATTCTGGGGCATAAGATTATGACCAATGTTACGCTGATAACCGGCGACGGCATCGGGCCTGAGATAGCGAAGGCCGCCCAAAGATGTATTGACGCTACGGGCGCGAAAATCAAGTGGGAAATTTGCGAGGCGGGAGTGGATGTGATGGCAAAAGCCGGGACTCCTTTGCCTGATTCGACGCTGGAATCGATAAAGAAGAACGCTATCGCCCTGAAGGCGCCGATAACGACGCCCGTGGGCACGGGATTTCGCAGCATAAACGTTCACCTGCGGCAGCTATTCGACCTGTACGCCTGCGTGAGACCCTGCAAGAGTTACAAGGGCGTTCGCAGTAAATACTCGAATATCGACCTTGTTTTAGTCCGGGAGAATACTGAGGACCTCTACGCGGGAATAGAATTCGAGAAGGGCAAAGATGATACGGCGGAGCTTATCAACTGGCTGAATAAACACAGCAAAAAACAAATCAGGCCCGACTCCGGCATAAGTATTAAGCCGATTTCGGTCGCGGGCACGGAAAGGATAGTGCAATATGCTTTTGATTATGCCCGGAAGATGGGACGGGTGAAGGTAACGAGCGTCCACAAGGCGAACATTATGAAGTTCACCGACGGGCTTTGGCTGGAGGTCAGCAGGCAGGTGGCGGCGAAAAATTCGGATATCGAGTTCGAGGACCGCATTGTTGATAATATGTGTATGCAGTTAGTGCAGAAGCCGGAGTTGTATGATGTTCTGGTATTGCCCAATCTTTATGGTGATATCCTCAGCGATTTATGCGCAGGCTTGGTAGGGGGGTTGGGTGTTGCGCCGGGGGCGAATATAGGCGAGAAGACAGCTATTTTTGAGGCGACTCACGGCAGCGCACCGAAATACAAGGGGCTTAACAAGGTCAATCCGGTGGCATTGATACTCAGCGGTGTTCTGCTGCTGCGGCACATCGGCAATACAGCCGAGGCATATAAACTTGAGAATGCGGTGGCGGAGGTAATAGCCGAGGGCAGGGACGTTACATACGATATGAAGGCAGACCGCAACGACCCGACGGCTGTAGGCACACAGGAAATGGCCGACGCGATAATAAGGAAAATCAAAAATTAAGCTGCCTTGTGATGTCGGCAAAAACGAATTTGCTACAGGTACAAGAAATGGTTTTTGGGCTATTGCCTTTTATTATATTCTTCTAAAAACAGTTTTTCCAGCTTGAGCAGGCCTTTCTGTCTATCCTTTATTTTTTTCGCGGGCAAACCTGCGTATATGCTCCAGGGTTCGGTGCTCTTTTTAAGGAAACTTTTCGCTCCTAAAACCGAACCTTCTCCCAGGGTTACTCCCGGCAATATAGAACTGCCTACGCCTATTATAGAATGTTTTTTCAGGATTACTTCGGCCTCAAAGACATTTTTATATTTATCCGGGATGGTGGGATTTGTCAGGGTAGCCCCGCTAAAGTCGTCTGTCTTTGCGAATACTGCCACCCTCTCGGAGATATTTACGAAATCCTCAAGCACAATACCTTTGTTTCCTCCGCACAGAGACGAAAAAGCTGATATATGCACGTGGTTTCCTATTTTTATCCTGCCGCTGAGGAAACAAAAATCGTCAATTCTCACGTTAGAGCCGATTTCGATGGATTTCATATCGTAGATGCGGGCATACCGGCTAATTAAAACATTTTTGCCTATGGCCTTAAATTTCAGTTTTTTTAATTCTGCAGGGGTATAAAAGCTGCTTTTCATTATTTTCCTTTGACATAGTTAGACGGGTGGCGTGAGTTTAAGATACACATGAATTGAGCATTCATTCTCATCCATACACATACATATATACGAATTGAATCGGCTAAATATTGCATGATTAGTAAATTATACCACAGTTTTAATATAGAAGCATCATCCTACGGGTTTTTTGTGGCAAAAAACAGGGTTTTGGGTAATATCAGCATGGTAGTCAAAATAAGGTGTAAGGTAAGTGAATCAGGAAACATATAAAAAATTGATTAGCGGTAAGAATTCAGGGCCGTTCGCCTTGGCTGCGAGATTGTTATTGAATATTATCGCGGCATTTTACGGGCTGGGCGTATCGTTGCGAAATTGGTTGTTTGACGGGGGGCGGCCCCAATCTTACGCTGTAACCACTGCGGGACTTGTAACATCGGACAGGACACAGGCAACGGTCCCGGTTATAAGCGTTGGCAATATTACTGTCGGCGGGACGGGCAAAACGCCTTTTGTGATATGGTTGTGCAATTTTCTTCGCGAGGAGAACATCAATTGTGCCATACTGACCCGCGGATATAAAGCAGCGACGAGGGAGAACGATGAGCCGGGAATGTTGGCCAAGAATTGCCCGGGCACGGCGGTAGTGGTAAATCCTGACCGGCTTGCCGGGGCTATTGAGGCGGTAAAAAAACATCGGGCACAGGTCTTGATTATGGACGACGGGTTTCAGCATCGTCGGTTTCACAGGGACATCGATATTGTAACTATCGACGCGATGCTGCCATTTGGCTACGGCAGATTGCTGCCCGCCGGTTTGCTGCGGGAGCCGGTTTCGGCTTTGCAACGGGCGCAGGCGGTAATACTTACCAGATGCGACCTGGTTTCGAGAAATAATCTGACGGAGTTGACGGCGACCATCAGCCGGATAAATCCCAAAATGATTGTCGCTCAGACGATTCATAGCCCCGTTTGTGCAACGTCGGGCAAGAGGCAGATTTCGCTTGAGGAATTGAAAGACAAAAAGATTTACGCTTTTTGCGGGATAGCGAATCCGGAGGCATTTCTTGCGACGGTCGGTTTGGTTGGCGCGAATATAACGGGGTCGAAGGTTTACGATGACCATCACAGTTATACAGCCGGCGATGTAGAGGGGATTTACCGGGATGCGGCACAATCAGGGGCTGAAATGATACTTACGACGGAAAAGGACTATAACAAAATCGGTTTGCCGGGCGATACATCGGTTTTGGAATTGGCATATCTGGCGGTCAGGTTGCAGTTTGTCGATGGGGCCGACCGCATAAGAGAGTTGATTGAACGGTCGCTTGCGGGTAAAATACCACGGAAAAGAACCATTTAATCGCAGAAAACCGCTATGTATGAAAATCTTCTAAAAGCCGTAACGAAACTTGGCACGCCAAAGGTGCTGTTAGTGGGCGATTTTATGCTCGATGCGTATATTTATGGCGACGCCGAGCGGATAAGCCCCGAGGCGCCTGTACCGGTGCTGAAGGTGACTAAGACCGATTATGGCTGTGGCGGAGCGGGACTTGTGGCGGCTAATTTGTGTGCGCTGGGGGCGGTTCCTTTATGTGTGGGCGTCATAGGCGATGACGTGAACGGGAAAAAACTAAAAGAACTGTTGAAGGAAAAGGGGGCGGATATATCGGGGCTGATGACCGTTCCGGACAGGCCCACGACGACCAAGCAGCGATTGATAGGTCTGGCACAGCACCGCCACCAGCAGCAGTTGTTCAGGATGGATAATGAATCGACTGAGCCATTGACTGAACGGCAATATGGCCGGCTGGGAAAGATTTTCGAGGGGAAGTTGCGCCAGGCAAATAATGTTTGTTTGCAGGATTATAACAAGGGCGTCCTCGCGGATTTATTCTGCAAAAAGGTAATACGGTTTGCGGCGAAGGCGCACAAAAGGGTTTTGGTTGACCCATCGCCTATAAGCGATTACTCGAAATACGCGGGCGCATCGCTTATTACGCCTAACAGGTATGAGACCAGCAAGGGCGTTGGCTTTGAGGTCAAGACCATCGGCGATGCTGCAAAAGCGGCCCGGCAGTTGGTGCGAAAGCTCAAACTTGAAGCCATCGTCATTACGCTGGATAAGGAAGGTGCGTATCTCAAATCGCCGGGCTTCGATGAGCAAATACCGACCAGGCCCCGTAATGTATATGACGTAACGGGGGCAGGAGACACGGTGCTGGCGACTTTGGCTTTGACGCTTGCGGCGGGTTGTGATTTCAAGACAGCCGTGCAGTTGTCGAATATCGCAGGCGGGATAGAGGTGGAAAAATTCGGCTCAGCGACGGTCAGCATCGATGAGCTGGTTACCGAAATCGCTTATCTTAACCGCGGCGGCGAAGGCAAAATCCGGTCGGTTGATTCGCTTTTGGCGGAACTGGCCTGGCGCCGCAAGCGAAACCAGAAAATTGTTTTTACCAACGGTTGTTTCGACGTCATACACAGGGGACACATCGAATACCTGAAATTCTGCAAAGATCGGGGGGATGTCGTGGTCATCGGATTAAACAGCGACGATTCCGTCAGGGCCATCAAAGGCCCCGACCGGCCGATTCATAATCAGCTTGACAGGGCCGCGGTCTTGGCCGCGCTTGAGACGGTGGATTACATAACGATATTCAATGAGCCGACCCCGCTGAACCTTATTAAGAAGGTCAGGCCTGATGTTTTAGTCAAGGGGCAGGACTGGGAGAAAAAGGGCGTTGTCGGCGCAGAGTTTATCAAATCGTACGGCGGCAGGTTAATCCTGGCTCCTCTTGTGAAGGGCAAAAGCTCGACGCTTATCATCGAAAGAATGAAGTCGCAGGGCGCAAAAATCAAATCAGTGAGGCAGAGCCGGCTAAATGAGTAAAAATCCCAAAAAGCAGGTATTCGAAATTATCCGGACGCACAGGAAAATGGTTACCGAGCTGGAAGAGTCGGGGCTGAAGACGATTTCCAGTATTGCCGGGGCGATAGTAAAAGCGACAAAGAAAGGTGCGACGGTGTATATCTGCGGCAATGGCGGTTCCGCCGCCGACGCCCAGCATATCGCGGCTGAATTAGTAAACAGGTTCGAGTCCAATCGCAAGGCGTTACCCGCTGTTGCCCTGACGACCGACAGTTCGGTAATAACTTCGGTTGCCAACGATGATTGTTATGAGAATATATTTGCCAGGCAGGCGGAGGCGCTTGTGAGAAAAGGCGACGTTTTCTGGGCGATATCAACGAGCGGCTCGTCGCCGAATGTTTTGGCGGGCGTAAAGGTCGCCAGACGCAAGGGGGCTTTGGTCATCGCCTTCACAGGCCGAAAAAACAGCAGGATTGAACGACTGGCGGATATATGTTTTTGTGCGGCCAGCGAATCAGCGGCGAGAAGCCAGGAAATTCATCAGCTTGCGTATCACATAATCTGTAAACTCGTTGAGCAAAGTTTTGCATAGGCGAAGAGGATTATGTCCAATAAAGCGATATTTTTAGACCGTGACAATACGATTATAGAAGACCCCGGGTATATAAATAATCCCGACCAGGTGAAACTTATTGAGGGCGTTACTGAACCTTTGTCCGAGCTTAAAGCGATGGGCTATAAGCTTGTTGTGGTGTCGAACCAGTCCGCGGTAGCGAGAGGGATTGTGACGGAAGAGGCGCTTGGGCAGATTCACAAGCGGCTTGAGCAACTGCTGGCTGAAAAGGGCGTGTCGCTGGACCGCATATATTATTGCCCGTATTATATCGATGGGGTAATCCCAAAGTACCGCAAGGACAGCGACTGGCGAAAGCCCAGTCCGGGGATGCTCCTTGCGGCGGGTAAAGATATGGATATCGACCTTAAGGAATCCTGGATGGTCGGCGACAGTCCCAGTGACATAGAGGCGGGAACAAGGGCCGGCTGCAGGACGATAATGCTTGCCGGCCGGGCGCATGAGCAGAAGATTAAGCCGGGCGAGCCGGGCCCGGATTACAAGGCGGTAAATCTCAAAGAGGTCGTGAACATTATCAAGATGCGAGTCCGTTCCGGCCAGGAATCGGCCAACACATTACCTCTTGAGCAGCCAGTTCAGCAGCGTCAGGAAGAGCCGCAACGACCTGCTGCTCAGCAGCAAATGCCGCCGCCGCAACAGGAAGCCGAACCGGAGCAGGCCGGCCCGCGGCAGGCGGATGAACAGCAAACCAGAGAGCAACTGCTGCGCAGTATCCTCGACCAGCTTAAACTGATGCAGCGAAACAATATGTTCGGGGAATTTTCCATAACCCGTTTTGTCGCGGGTATCGCACAGGGGCTGGTGTTTTTGTGTTTGCTTGTGAGCGTCTGGTTTTTGATGGCCCCAGCGAAACAGTCGAACCCGCTGCTGATTTCCATAGGGTTCGCCATACTTTTGCAGTTGATGGCGCTGACTTTTTATATGATGCGCGGGCCGAGATAGCGGGGCTGCGCCGAAATCACTCCCTTTGATTGTTTATTAGAATCTAAAAAATGTCAGATGCTAAGGATAACATTCTGGTCTGGCTTCCCTCTCCTATGGGAGACGCTATTTTATGCACGCCTGCTTTGCGGGCAATTCGCAGGCGGTTCAGTTCCTCTAAGATAACATTTTTCGCAAGTAATGTTGTGCGTCAGGTTTTTTCGCCTTGCGGTTTTACGGATGCTTGGCTCGAACAAAATAAGAGCGGTGTATTCACTACTGCCCGGATGCTGAAGAAGCATAATTTTACGCACGCGATTATGTTCAAAAATTCATTCGGTTCCGTGCTGACGTGCCGGCTGGCGAGAATACCCATTCGCATCGGCTATGCCAGGGACGGGCGGGGGATATTGTTGACCGAGAAGTTGTATCCGCCCAGATTGCCGTCGGGGGATTTTGAGCCGATATCGATTGTTGATTATTATCTGGCTGTCGCGGCGAAAGTTGGGGCTGATGTGCGGGATAGATACATTGAGTTATCGGTTGAGCCGGGAGATAGGGAGAAATTGAAAGCAAAATTGCCGGCGGTTTTCAATACGAAGGGGCCTGTAGTGATTCTTGTTCCCGGCGCCGCGGCGGGGCCGAGCAAACGCTGGCCTGCGGAAAGGTTTGCCCGGATAGCCGACTGGCTGGCCGAAAAATACAATGCGACGGTTGTCCTGTCGGTTGCGCCTAATTCTGAGGAAAAGGATATAGCCCGGCAAATTGTCGATATTTCGAAACATAAGCCAATCAATCTGGGCGATACGCCTGTTGGACTCGGTGAGCTGAAGGCGCTTATTGCTGTTGCGGATTTGGTCGTCTGTAATGACACGGGGCCGAGACATATAGCTATCGGGTTAAAACGAAAGGTCATCACGCTGGTTGGCCCGAATGACCCGGCGTGGACGGACTCTGGTTATGCTGATGAGGTCTTTATTAAAGGCGATGCTCCCTGTGCACCCTGCGATAAGCCCGTTTGCAGAGAGTCGTCACATTTTTGTATGGAGGCGATAACCGTAGAAATGGTCTGCAATGCGTCAGCAAAAGCTTTGGATGCGGGTGGTTTCGGGAAGCGGGGCGGGATATGACGGAGTTTTTCATCGACCCGGCTTACAAAACCGGCTTTGACTCGCTTGGCCTCGCGTCAATTGAGGCGGTGTTCGCCTTTGGGGCTGGGAAAAATCTTACAAAGGAAAATCTCGCTTCACATCGAAGCAGAATCGAATTTAAGATTGAGTCGCCTGCCGTTACAGTTTTTCTTAAAAGATATGACAATCCGCCGATAATGACCCAGTTTAAAAACTGGTTCTCTGCGAAAAAACGCGTCAGTTGCGCGCTGGCGGAAGTTGAAGCGGCACAAAAGCTGGCAGCGATGGGAATAAACACGCCACGGATGATGGCGTGGGGACAGGTTTGGGGTGGTATTTTTGAGAAGCGCAGTTTCGCGGCTATCGAGGAAATACGGGAAGGACAATCGTTAGAGCGGAGTTTGCCTGGGTTTTTCAATGAGTCAGCAACAAAGGAAAATCTGGTTTTGCGTCGGCAGTTCATTCGGCAGTTAGCGTCATTTATAAGGAAATTTCACGACACGGGCTTCTGCCACCGCGACCTTTATCTGTGTCACATCTTCAGGGTTCCCGACGGTCGATTTTACCTGATAGATTTGGCGAGGGTGTTCAACCCGATGCTGCTGGGCGGGCAATACCGCGTCAAGGACATTGCCCAGCTCCATTATTCGGCTCCCGCGAAATACTTTTCAAAAACGGACCGGCTGCGATTTCTTCGGGTGTATCTTGGCCGGGAAAAACTGAGCGCCGGCGACAAGAACTTTGCCAGGCGAATTGCCAGTAAAGCAAAGCGTATGGCCAGACACGACGCGAAGCACGGCAGGGCAGTTCCTTTCGAAACTTAGGCGGGCTATAATACCGGCAAGATGAAAATGAAGGTCGCAATTATAATTGAGCGGGCGGATGTGGCTCTGGGCGGAGCTGAACGCTCGGTCAGTGAATTGGCCGAGGCAATCGGGGCAATCGGCTACGAGACACATATTCTTGCTGCCAAAGGGGTGGTAACAGCCCAAAACGTGCATATCCTGTGCGCGGATGCGGGCGGCAAGAGGACGAGCTATCGGGTTTTTGCGAGGGCTTTGAAAAAACACACGGAACAGACCCATTACGATATTCTTCACAGCGTTCTGCCATTTGATTTTGCCGATATCTATCAGCCGAGAAGCGGAACTTTCGCCGAGTCGATAATCCGAAAGGCCGCGACGTATCGCTGCCCTGTTCTCAATACTTTGAAAAGGAGTACCGCCTTTCTGAATTTTCGCAGGGCCGTCTGGTTCGGCGCCGAGCGGCGACTTTCCGAAGGACAAACCGGCCCATTGGTTATCGCGATTTCAAATTACGTGGCGGAGCAGTTCAGTACCCACTACCATATCCCTGAAAATCGTATGGTGGTCATACCAAACGGCATCAAGCCGGCCGGACAGATAGAGAAGTCCCGCGTCGATTCAGTACGGAATAATTTGCTCGCTCAACTTGGCCAGAAGGGAGCGGACGGTGCGGTTCTGTTTCTTTTTGTCGGTCATGATTTTCAGCGTAAAGGTCTTGATTGCTTAGTGGAGGCGATTGGCAAGCTTCAAAAAACAGATAATCATACGTTAGCGAGGTTGGTCGTTGCCGGCCGGGCAAGCTCGACGAGATATCGCCGACTTGCCGCAAAACTTGGAGTCGAAGAAAAAATCGTTTTTCTCGGGGCCGTCAATAATGTGCAGGAATTGATTGCGGCGACTGATGTCGCTGTTTTGCCCACTTTTGACGACCCTTGTTCGCGATTTATTCTCGAAGCCCTGGCCGCGGGCAAACCCGTTATAACTACGAAATTCAACGGGGCAATCGACTTGTTTGTGGATAACAGGCACGGCAAGGCAATCGATGACCCGCGAGATATTACTGCGCTAAGTGAGGCAATCGGATACTTCACTAATCGTGATAATCTTAATCGGGCGGCGAATGCGATTATCAGCGATAATCTTCGCCAGAATGTTTCGGTTGCCAGGGTTGCGCAACAACTGAAAGCAATTTACGACGATATATTAGCGAAACGGGGGCGGCGATGAGATTGGCCGAATTTTTAGTTGGTGCGTATTTGCTTGGCTCGGTTCCCTTCGGGATGCTGATAGCCGCTGCTCACGGGATTGACCTGCGCAAAGTCGGTTCCGGGAATATCGGCGCGACAAACCTTTCCCGCGCATTGGGCAGACGCTGGGCGTACGTATGCTTTGTGCTGGACCTTGCCAAGGGATTTTTACCAACATTGGCGGCGGGAATATGGCTCGATGGTATTACTGGAACAAATGGGTTGCTGGCCCAGCTTGCCGTGGGTTGTGCGGCTATAATGGGTCACGTATTCCCCGTTTATCTGAGGTTCAAAGGCGGTAAAGGCGTCGCGACGAGTTTCGGCGTTGCACTTGGTTTGTGGCCATATTATACGATTTGCGCGGGCGTTACGCTGGTGATATGGGTTGTCTTTGTTCTTATTTGGCGATATGTATCACTTGCCTCACTTGCCGCGGCGTTTGCTTTTCCCGTGATTCTGGTCGCGGCGATAGCGCTAATACCCGGCTGGCGTTTTTCGGATTTGTGGCCCCTGCTGATAGTAGCTATGGTCATTTCCGTTCTTGTTTTTGTCCGCCACAGGGATAACGTTGTGCGTCTGCTGGCGGGTACCGAAAGCAAGGTGCTTCAGAAAAACAGGGAACAGGCCTGCGATTCAAACAAGACAAGTTAAACGCAAGAGTGCCATTAACAAATTTTTATTGCAAAAAAAGCCGCCGTGTTAAATTCACAGGCGGCTAACTTAAAATGCTATCCTCGGCGAAGCAGCTACCAGCCATCCCTGACCGGCTTCCCAACAACAGAAGCCCCTCATTCAACCTGCCCTTACCCCCCAGGCAGACCGTCGGGGCTTTTAACTAATGGTATTATCGGTAGAACGGCGACAAAGGCCAGGCAGGCAATTCCCCAAAAGCGACTTCGCAAACCCTAAATATCCGGTAGGAATATAGGCCCAAGCGATGTCAGGAAATGGCACTATGCAGCGATAAAGCTGAAGGGCGGGAGGTTCTCAGCGTTTATTGTTCGGCCTATGATTCCAGGGGCGTCAATCCCTCGCGGACGGCATATTTGGTAAGCTCCGCCACGCTGTTGACACCGAGTTTGTCCATAATGTTTCGCCGATTCGACTCAATGGTCTTGCTGCTGACGTGGAGCTGCAGGGCGATTTGTTTGGTGCTCTTGCCTTCGGATAAAAACTGCAGGACCTCCCGTTCTCGCTCATTCAGGACCGGTCCTCCGGGCTGGTATTGCGTCGAGAGGCGTTTGACATAGTCATCGATAACAACTCCCGTCATCTTCGGGCTTAGATAAGTTCCGCCGTTTAATACGGTCTTTATTGCCTCAACCAACTCATCAAACAGGCACTCTTTCAATATGTAGCCCGAGGCACCTGCTTTGAGCATTTCCGCCACAAAATGCCGGCTGGAGTGTATGGATAGCGCGATAACCTTTACGTCGCCCATTTCCTCGACTATCTTGCGCGTGGCGTCAATGCCGTTGAGATTTGGCATACTGATATCCATAATCACAAGGTCCGGCGCCAGTTCACGAGCGATATCCGCTGCTTTTCGTCCGTCCTCGACGCTTCCCACCACTTCGATATCCGGCTGTTTCTCCAGCAGCGAGGACAGTCCCTGGCGAATCATCGCGTGGTCGTCAACCAACAAAACTCTAGTGGGCATCGTTATACCTCCTTATTTACGACTTTGGTCTTTAAGCGGCGCCGTCATTATGGCTTTGCAGCCGGCGCCTGGTTTTGACTCAATTTCAAAATGTCCGCCCAAATTCTCCAAGCTCTCGCGGATGCTGAATAGCCCGAATTTCGATTTTTTGCCTGCCGTTAACCTGACTTCTGCCGGGTCAAAGCCGACGCCGTTGTCCTCAACGACAACTTCTATCGAGCCGTCTATTCTGCGAATGTTGACCCTGACTTTGTCGGCGTTGCTGTGTTTAATGCAATTGATACGCAGCTCGCGGACATTCCTGAAAAGCATCATCTTAACATCGTCGTCTAAGGGTTTGGCTTTGCCGTCGTCCTGAAACTCGGTAGCGATGCCATGTTTTTCCTGTACCTGTTCGCTGAGCCATTCCGCTACCGCGGCCTCGAGACCCAGCACATAAAGCAGGGGGTTGCTAAGCTCGAAAGTTAATGTTCTTGTTTTCTGAATCACGTTCTCTACAGAAAAGCTTATTTCCTCAATCTCGGCAGCCGACACTTCGGATGGCGGCGAACTTCGCAGGGTATCGAGTTTGATTTTTACCATGGCAAGTGTCTGACTTATCTCATCGTGAATTTCGCTTGCTATGTGTCTGCGTTCCCGCTCCTCGGTCAGCGTTAATCGTGTCGCCAGTTGCTTGAGATGGTTCTGATGCTCAAGGAGCTTGTGCTCCGCCTGCTTGCGTTCGGTGACGTCCCTATGAATTCCTACAAGCCCTGTGATATTGCCGGCGCTATCCCGCAAGGGAACTTTGGTTACGAGAAGGAAATTGGCGTTGCCTGATTTGTCTGTGCATTGCGATTCCTGGTTAATAATAGGTTGGCCGGTTTGTATTACTTTCTGCTCTTCGTCAAAATAATGTTGCGCCCTGGCCGGCTCAAAAAGGTCAAAATCTGTTTTGCCTATAATATCATCTTTGCCTCTTACCTCCCAGAATTCAGCCAGCGATTTATTACAGGCAAGGAATCGGCCGTCTTTATCTTTGACATAAATCCCTTCGGGTATGTGGTCAATCAGCGTTCGCAGGAGATTTCGCTCCTGCTGCAGCCGGTTTTCGGCCAACCTTCGCTCCGTGATGTCCCGATTGATTCCGACCATACCCACGATATTACCGCTGTGGTCCCGCAGAGGTACCTTTGTCGCTAGCATACTGCGAACGTTGCCATCTGAGGCCTGGATTTCACAGTCAATAATCGGCCGACCAGTTCGCATCAATTCCTGCTCTTTGTCAAAAAACTGTTGCGCCAAGGCCTGTTCATATAAATCAAAATCTGTTTTGCCGATAAGTTCTTCCTCTCTCTTTACGCCCTCGGATGCAATGACCGATTTGTTGCAGGCGATAAAGCGACTGCCTCTGTCTTTTACATACACTTTATCCGGTATATTGTCTATCAATGTCCGCAGGAGATTGCGTTCTTCCTGCAGGTGTTCCTGTGCCAGTTGGCGCTTAGTCACGTCGTCATAAGCCGCTACTATTTCGCCGTTTGGCAGTTTATATACATAATTCTCTCGCCATCCCGAAATTCTACCGTCTTTGTAAAGGGTTGTTGGGTGCTGCTCGGCCTTTCCGGTTTGCCATACTCGCCGGAAGACATCCAACAGGCCTATTGTCTTAACACCGGGAAACACTTGTGTGACTCTTTTGCCAACAACGTCTTCTTTGCAGGTTTTGTCCATTTTTTGCCCGGCTGCGTTGAAATCCCTGAAAACAAAATCCGAGCCGTCGTCAACTGCTTCGTAAACCGCCACCCCGCTGCTAATATTGTTAAACAACTCTCTGAACCGCGTTTCGCTCTCCTTTAGCGATTCCTCTGTTTTCTTTCGTTCGGTGATGTCCACGCCATAGAAATTTACATAACCGCTTCCGGTAATCGGCACTACCAGAAACGCGAAAACACGCCCATTGTCCTTTACTTCCTCCCTCGACACACAACCCGAGACAAGAACCTCTTTGACCAGCCGACGCCATTCTTGGGGCGCCGGCTTACCAACGGCGCTATCTTTCGCCTTCAAAAGCCCTTCGCTTGCCTTATTGGCGTAAAGCACAGTTCCGTCTCTGTGAATCCGTAACACCGGATAAGGGTTCTCCGTGGAAAACTTAGCCAAATCGTTGTAAAGTTTGTCAGGATGCTCTGCCTGCGGACGAAGCGGCTCTATTTTGGTTAGCTTTTTCCTGCCCCGTGGGACTTGTTCTATGCGCTCGTTGTTTTTTCCTGACCTGGGCATGGTATCTTCTCCGTCTATAATTTACGCACAAAGAAAATCAAATCACGGGTTTGTCTGGTTTTGCGGATAACAAATTCCCCCTTGGTTCCTCCCTTATTTGCCACACGCCGGACGAGCGCGCCGAAATTACACGCATTACCCGCCATATTTTCTCCTGGTATTAGGTAGAATTATAGTCCGAAGGCGGGTAATGTCCAGCAAAATACTGATAAATCTAAAAAAACTCCTGCTTTATATGAGTAATTTGCTGTCTGGTGGTAAATATCGAATCTTCGATTGTAAATACTTAATTATACTGCTTTCTCAGGCAAGTTTTTTATCGAGGATTTCCGCCGCAATTTTGGGATTTGCCCGGCCTTTTGTTTTTTGCATTACCTGTCCGAGCAGGAAGCCCCTTGCCTTGCCGCTTTTTTTGCCGCCTTCTTTGAAATCCGCAGCCGCCTGCGGGTTGCTCTTTAGCACCTCGTCAACTATTCCCTCTAATTCCCCCGCGTCGTTTTTCTGAATCAGGTTCAATTGTTCCGCAAGTTCTCGCGGAGCTTTGCCTGTTTTTACCATTTCCTCCAAAATGGTATTTGCGGCAGTTGCGCTTATTTCACCTGTTTGCGTCATCTGGGCAAGCTGGGCAATATCGGCAGCTTTTGGGCCAAGTTCTGTGATTGCGCATCCGCGCGCATTTGCCAGCTTTAATCCTATCTGCGTCAGGAGATTGCAGGCACGTTTAGGTTCACTGCCTGCTTTTACGGCCTCTTCGAAGAAATCGGCGACAGTCCGGTCATTAGTCAGGACGCCCGCGTCGTAGTCGCTCAGGCCGTATTCTTTTACGTATCGCAGCCGCTTCTTCGAGGGCAGCTCACGAAGCCGGGATTTGATTTCGTTAAGCCATTGCTCGTTGACCCGTACTGGCACCAAATCCGGGTCAGGGAAGTAACGGTAATCGTGCGCCTCTTCTTTTTCTCTTTGCAGGACTGTAACTTCCTTTGCGTCGTCCCAGCCGCGGGTGCTCTTGTTGCCCATTTCCATCGTTTCGCCGGTTTCGAGGAAGCGGTCGAGTTGTCTGCCTATTTCGTAATCGATGCTGTTTTCGAGCGCCCTGAAGCTGTTGAGGTTTTTTACTTCGACGATTGGCGTTTTGAATTGCTGGCCTGCACGGGTGATTACGAGATTCACATTCGGCTCGAAACGCATGTGCCCTTTTTGCATATCCGCTTCCGATATACCCAGGTATCTGACTATTCGCTGCAATTCTTCCGCCAGTGTTCGCACCTCGATTGCGCTGCTCATATCCGGCTCGGTAACAATCTCCAGCAGGGGGGTTCCCGCGCGATTCAAATCCACCTGCGAGAAGTTTCCAGCCGTATGCAGATTTTTGCCCGCATCCTCCTCAAGATGTGCCCGCCTGATTCTGATTTTCTTCAATCCGTTGTCTGTGGGTATTTCGATATAGCCGTTTAATGCCAGCGGCAAATCATACTGGCTTATCTGGTAATTCTTGGGCAAATCCGGGTAGTAGTATCCTTTGCGGTCCCACTTGGTGAAAGACGGAATCTGACAATTAAGTGCAAGTCCAGCCAGTATCGAAAATTCCACTGCCTGCTTATTCATAACCGGCAACGACCCGGGCATACCGAGGCAGACCGGGCATACCCTGCTGTTCGGTTCCGTGCCGAAGGCGAGTTCGCAGCCGCAGAACATCTTTGTCCGCGTGCAAAGCTGCACGTGAATCTCAAGCCCAACTAAAACTTCAACTTTGTAATCTACATTACTCAAATCAATGGCCTCTTCTTGTGCCAATCGGTTTGTTTCTCATACATCTGCGCGATTCGCAGCAGTTTTTCCTCACTGAACGCCGGCGACAGTATTTGCAAGCCGACGGGAAGTTTCTTGTCGTCGAAGCCGCAGGGGATGCTTATGCCCGGGATGCCCGCTAAATTTGCTGCGATTGTGTAAATATCCGACAGGTACATTTTCAGCGGGTCATCGACTTTTTCACCAATTTTGAATGCGGTAGTGGGTGCGACGGGCATCATAATGCAATCGCATTTTTCGAACGCTCGCACAAAGTCCCCGCGTATCAGGTTTCGCACCTTCAGGGCCTTGAGGTAATATGCGTCGTAGTAGCCGCTCGATAGCGCGTATGTGCCCAACATTATCCGGCGTTTTACTTCCTTGCCGAAGCCCTCCGCGCGGGATTTTGTATAAACTTCGATGTAGTCATTCGGATTTTGTGTCCTGTGCCCGTAATGCACGCCATCGTATCTCGCTAAATTGCTCGATGCCTCAGCAGTCGCTACCATATAGTAAGCCGCTATCGCGTAATCAAGGTGGGGCATATCAATCTCGACTATTGTTGCACCGAGGTTCCGATATGTTTTTATCGCCTCGTCGATTGCTTTTCGCACCTGTTCATCGGCCCCGGCATTGAAACTCGACGCGATACCAATTCTTAATCCTTTCACCGGCTCATCCAATTTAGCAAGATAATCAACCACTGGTGCGATTTTTTCATCGACGCTTGTGCTGTCAGCAGTGTCGTGACCTGCTATGACGTTCAGCATCAATGCGCAATCCTCGACTGTCTGCGTAATTGGCCCAATCTGGTCCAAACTCGAACCATACGCGACGAGGCCATATCGTGATACTCGTCCGTATGTTGGTTTCAGGCCTACTACGCCGCACAAGCTCGCCGGCTGTCTTATCGAACCGCCCGTATCCGAACCAAGCGCTGCATAACATAATCCCGCAGCGACTGCCGCCGTTGAACCGCCGGAGCTGCCTCCAGGAACACGCTTTGTATCCCATGGGTTGACGGTTTGTTTCAGCCCCGAATTTTCGGTGCTCGAACCCATCGCGAATTCGTCGAGGTTTGTTTTGCCGATTATTACGGCATCTGCTGCCAATAATTTTTCAACCACAGTCGCATTATATGGCGCGTGGAAATTAGCTAATATCTTCGATGCGCACGTCGTTGTTCCGAACGTGGTGCACATATTATCTTTGACCGCGACCGGCACGCCGGCAAGTTGTCCAAGTTTTTCGCCGCCGGTGATACGCTTGTCAATTTCGGCTGCACGGGCAATCGCCTGCTCTTCGAATGTGCTTATATACGCCCCAAGAATCGGCTCTATCTTCGCTATACGCGTAAAGACCGCCTTCGTCGCCTCGACGCTGTTCGTCCGGCGGGTCGCAATCTTATCTCGTAATTGTTTCGCGCTTTGCCAATCCATTCTTTTGTCATTCCCGCGGAAGCGGGAATCCAGAATAGTTGTTATTTTGTCTTGTCGCTTATCTTGTGTGATAAAAACCACTCATAAAGTTCCGGATTATTGTAGGTTTCCGTCCACGAGTCGTGTTCGGCCTCAGGATAAATTGTAAGTTTCGCATCTCCGCCCGCTTTTTTGACGGCATCGACCATTTCCTGCGACCTTATCAATGGCACAGTATTGTCTTTTGCGCCGTGAAATGCCCAGACGGGGACTTTTTTAAGCCGTGGTGCGCCATATCGTTCGCCGCCGCCGCATATCGGCGCTATGGCCGCAAACCGGTCAGGATATGCCATTGCCAAACTCCATGTCCCGAAGCCCCCCATACTCAGGCCCGTCAGGTACACCCTGTCCGTATCGACGCGATATTTCTTTTCAATATCATCGAGCAGATTAATCAGGATTTCGTTCTTCTCCGGCCACCAGATATCCTTGGGGCATTGAGGCGAAACAATAATAAAATCAAAACTCCTGCCCTGTGCAATCATCTTGGGCGGGCCGTGTTTTTTGACGACCTCGATATTGCTTCCTCTTTCTCCCGCGCCGTGCAAAAACATTATCAAAGGCCATTTGTCTTTGCTTTTGTCGTAGTCGGCGGGCAAATACAGGAGATAATTGCAATCTTCGACTTTCGTAATCTTTTTGTTGAGCATTTGCTTACTCTGCCCCCCGGCTTTTTCGGATTTTGTGTCCATTGTCGTTCCGCACCCAACACAAATCATTAACCCCAAACACATCAAACCTCGCGCAAACTTTCCTGTTTTCATATTGTGTCCTCATTTTTCAATCACAAATCATAAATCATAAATTATAAATGGTTACGATTCTTCCAGTATCTTCGGCACCTTGAAAAACGGCCCATCGCTTTGTGGCGCGTTGGCGAGTGTTTTTTCCGTCCCTAAGGATTCTTTTATGACGTCGTCGCGAAAAACATTGCTTACCGGCAGGCAGTGTGCCATCGGCTCAACGCCTTCGGTGTTCAGTTTATTCATTCTCTCAACGTAATCGATGATGGCGTTCAGTTGTCCCGCGAACTCTTCTATTTCCGCTTCGCTCAACTCCAGCCGGGCCAGTTTGGCGACCTTTTTCACCTGTGATTTGTCTATTTTTTTATCCATACAGCCCAAACGAAATAAAAAGAGCGAGGCGCATCCCGCCTCGCTCAGAAAGATTCTCCAGCCAAACTACTCCCGTCAACTGGTTGTCTTCTCGGCGGGTTTTTTGTAGTTGCGTTTCGGCCGTTTCTGAACAAGCCCCATTTTTATCGCTTTGGCCGACACCCTTATCCGGATCACCTTGCCATCGACAATCGCGTGAACTTTCTGGATGTTCGGCTTGAACTTGCGTCTGGTGATACCGGTAATCTTACGACCAACGCCGCCTAAGTATTTGGCTTTGCCTCGCCGGGTAATCTGATTGCCAAACGACGTGCGTTTGCCGGTATAATAACATTCTCTCGACATCTAATATACTCCTTTGCGAAAAAAACACTGCTATTAACGCCTATACGCTCAAACTAACTTTGAAATGGAGGATTATAGCAACTGCCGCCGGGTTCTGCAACGCTGATTTTCCTCGGTTTTCTGTTTTCTGTCCTCCGTCTTCCGTCCTCATTAAGTTTCGTTTTTGTTGCAATATCCTGGGACTGTGTGTAAAATGCACCTTTACGGTTAAATTTGACCGTTATGCGGGGTGTAGCTCAGCTTGGCTAGAGCGCTTGGTTTGGGACCAAGAGGCCGCTGGTTCGAATCCAGTCACCCCGATTTTTGCTTGCCAGGCGAGCGAAAATAGAGCAGGAGAGAGATTGCCCCCAAAAGCGAAAGGGTGAATATCGTTATTGCTGCGCCAATCAGGAAGCTCGTCGGTCTGTAAACGAAAACCACGTTATGCCTGCCGGTGGTAAGGAGAACGGCCCGCAGCAGATAATCGGCCCGCAAGATTTGCACCTTGTTGCTGTCTATGTATGCCTGCCAGCCCGGATAGAAAAGCTCGCTCAAGACCAGATAGGTGTCGCTGTCCGAAGCGCAATCAACCTCAATCCTGTTCGGCTGATACTTGGTAATCGTTACGTTATTCCCGTCTGGCGGCGCCTCCGTCCCTTTCGGATTTGGCGGCACATTTTCAGGCGGGATCGCTTCGAGCAGAACCTGTTTTTGAGGGTCGAAATCAGGTCGCTTGATATACTGCAAATGGTCTTCGAGCCGGGGCAGAAATAGAGCGTTGCTTACAAGGGTTGCGCGCGGCATCACCTGTTTCGCCGTTATCAGCTCAAATCCATCTTCGTTTATGATTAGCGCATACTTAATCCCCAGAATCTTTGAGCTAAACACCGAATTTCGGCTGAATATCCTGGGATTCAGAGTATGTCTGGTCTTCGTTTCTATGGGCACGTTAGCCATCTCGTGCATAAATCTAAAATAGCGGCCTAATGCAATAGGGGTATAGGCATTGACGCCGTAATAATGAAAATTTGCCCCGACAAATGCGTCCAAAGGCGATGCGACCCTGTAAAATCCGAGGTCATTACCAAATAAGCGTTCATAGGGCTGTTTTTTCAGCACCTCATTCTGATTTATTATGGGTGTTTGGGAATGATAGGCCAGGTAAAGGTCAATAAACAGGACAGCGATTATCACGCCGGCGACAACAGATTTGTTTTTCACAAACCGGCCCAGGTCCAGAATGACAAATGCGACAACGAAAAAAGCAACGGCTAACACTATATCTTTTGAAGCCAGTGGAACCTGAAAGAACACTGCTCCGGCGAATAAGCACATTAGCAACACGGCGAACAAACCCATTGCGGCTATGTGCTGTTTTTTTGTGGTTGTTGTTTGGCATATGTGCTGAATACCAAGACCCGCGAGTGCGGACATTGAGAAAGTGAATATAAGCAGACAACGAGCGGGTATGCGAAAAGTTGAGATTCCGGGAAGGCATTGATAGTACAAATGGTATATAGGGGTATTGTCGCCAAGCATGATTGTAACCGCGATAAGGGCCATAATCCTGAAGCACCATGTATGCTGAGAATGTCTGGAAAAACATGCTCCGATTCCAGCGAGAATAATAGCCAAAATACCAAGATAGCCGGCATATTCCACGTCTTGTTTTAGCGAAGAATTATTAACCGCGGGCGCGAGGAACGTAAATAAATTCTGAGGAGGAAATGAGTAAGCGGTGGCGAATTGATATGTTTTTTCAGCCCTGTCGCTGAGAAACATAAACTCCAGAGAAGGCAAAACCTGCACCGCGCTGATTCCAAATGCCACAAGCAGAATTAACCCCCAAAACGCCGCCGGCTGATAAAAGGGCTTTGGTCTTGCCGGTTGAGGAGTGGAAATGTATCTGACAAGAGCGTAAACCGTGAGAAACAGGGCCGTATAATAATTGTTTTGCGGCTCACCGCTCAGAATCTGCAGGCCGAACACCAGACCTGTAATAAGAAAAAAGCGAGTTCGGCCTGTCTTGTACCCCTTTTCAAAAAGATAAAAAATCCAGGGCAGCAAAGCGGCCGTATGAATCATTGTTATGTGGCCGGCACAAATCCTGTTCATAAAGTAGCCGCTTAAACTGTAAACGACCGCCGAAGCCAGGCCGGAGCTTCTGGAGCCTGTGATGAGCAACACGAAACAATACATTCCCGCTGCCGCTAAATAAATATGCAAAAGTGTGTCGATATTGAATGCCCAGGACAAAGGCAAAGCTACATATAACAGCGTGGCGGGATAAAAAACAAACGTCTGAGGGTTGGCTATGAACGGATGCCCGCTGTAATAATAAGGGTTCCAGAGCGGGACACTTCCTGACAGGAGTTGCTCCTTGATGAATTGGGCGTGCCAGAGGAAATATTGGGCAACGTCGCTACCCCCAATGAAGTTCCCGTGGGCAGGGAATATGTTTTCTCTAAAGAAGACAACAATAAACCCGAGCATCACCAAAGCGGGCCAAATTTTTCGCAGCATTTTCATCGCTTAAGCATTTTAACCTAACCGTGTAATCCATTGGTAGAGAAAGTTGGTGAGCATTATGGCTGCGGGGGGTTGTGTATAGCGGATGAATAGAGTAATTTATCGGCTGGCCGGGTTGATTCGGCAGGGGATACCGTCGAGACCCAAAAGGGGAAGATATATGACAGCCACAAGAGAACAGGTTTTTGAGCAGGTGCGGGAGGTGCTGGTTGATGCGCTGGGCGTTGATGAGGAGGAAGTAACCGGCAAGGCAACGCTGATGGGCGATTTGGGGGCGGAGAGCATCGATTTTTTAGATATCGTTTTTCGGCTGGAAAAGGCCTTCGATATTAAGATTCCGCGAGAGGAGCTTTTCCCCGCGGAGACACTTTTGAACAATCATGAGCTGGTCAGCAACGGCAAATTAACCGCCAAAGGTCTTGCGGAGTTAAGAGAGAAGATGCCTCACACAGATATATCTATTTTCCAGAATGACCCGGACATCAATAAGTTGGGCGACCTGTTTACCGTCAATTCGATAGTCAATTACATTGTCGGCAAACTGAACGGCCGCTGAAAAAATAATCTTTACTTGTCGGTTTGGGTCTGCTCCGTTGCCTTTGGTTGTTCTGCGGTCTTTTGCTGCTCTATTCTGGCCTGAAGCGCGTTAATTACCGCCTTGAGCGTTTCAACCTGCTTTTCCAGTTCGCCGGTTTTTTTTATCTGCTCGGCCAGCAGCGTCTTGAGCTTGTCGTTTTCCTGCTGAACGCCATCTGCATCGGTCGTCGTTGCGTTGCTGTCTTCAATCAGCTGGTTTAACTGTATCTGAATGTTGTCTTTCGCCTGGTTTGCAGTAGCGAGTTTTTCATTAAGGTAGCTGACCTCGCTCTTCAACTGGACTGTCTCGGCCTTGAGCTTAACAATCTCTGCCCTTGCCTGTGCCGCCTCGGCAAGAGCTTTTCGCTTTCCATCATCTTTACAGCCGGCCAGCGCCATTATAAGAACCAGTATTACGAGCAATCTGTTTTTTATCATTTTTGCACCTCGTATCAGCCGACGAAGCAGGCGTTTCCCTTTGTTGTTAATATCGGCGATTTAAGATGGAAAGCCGTAGTCGATAACTATTGAAGCCAGTCGATGCCGCGGATGCCGTGGATTGTAAGGTTCGGGTTTGGGAAGCCGTCGCGGGCCGGATTAATGTCGTTGGAATCGAGAAAGCGGACGTGGCCGTCAGCAAACAGAAAGTTTCGGCTGCCCATCCAGCACCACCAGCCGGAATCCATCTCCTCGACGCGATGATTGCTCAGCCATTCGCCGACAAGTATTTTCCCTGCGGGCTTGGCGACGTTCACGGATTTTTGTGCCACGGGCCGTAACACGGTAAGGTCGCTATAAGCACTGTTCAAACTATCGATATCTTCCGGGCTGTGATAAAACGCCAGCGAATAGGAGTAACTGGTAGATTCCCACTTTACGGGGGCAATTTTATCCGACGGACAGAGAAGAACCGAAGGGTTTTTGGCGTTGATATTTCCTCCGAGGTGAGGTGCGATAAATCCTTTCCACCCTCGCCCCATCCAAAGCCAGATATTAGGGTCTGTCGGCTGCTTTTTGGGCAGGGGGTCCTGGGCGCAAGGGTATTTGTCATCGTTTGAGCTGAGGTACGAATGCATCGCGAGGTCGATTTGATGCAGATTGGAGCCGCAACTCACTCGCCTTGCCATTGCCCTTGCCTTTCCCAGCCCCGGCAGAAGTATCGCCGTTACAGCGGCGATAATTGCAATGACGACGAGCAGCTCGACGATGGTGAAGCCGTTTTCCTTGATACTCGATTTCGAGTATCGAGCATCGAGTATCAAGTATCCCGCCTTTTGCATACTACTCGACCGTGACGCTCTTGGCGAGGTTGCGTGGCTTATCGACGTCGTGGCCGCGAAGAACGGCCGCATGATATGCCATCAACTGAAGCGGTATGACGGTGAGCATCGGCTGCAGCAATTCCGGCGCATCCGGAACGGTTATCAGGTAATCGGCATACGGCTTGATGTGGTCGTTGCCTTCGGTGGCGACGATAATGGTTTTGCCTTTTCTTGCCCGGACCTCGCAGATGTTGCCTATGATTTTGTCGTATTGAGGACCGTTGGTGGCGATGAATACGGCCGGCATGCCATCGACAATCAGGGCGATGGGGCCGTGTTTCATCTCCGCAGCGGGCAATCCCTCGGCGTGAATATAGCTTATCTCCTTTAGTTTCAGTGCGCCTTCCAGCGCTACGGGGTAATTGATGCCCCGGCCAAGGAACAGCCAGTTGTTCTGATTGATGTTTGCCTGGGCAATAGTTCGAATGTGTTCCGACTGCTTAAGGATTTGCGAGATTTTATCCGGTATTTTGGCCAGCTCTTTGATGTATCTTGTCGCTTCGTCGCTGCTTACAAGTCTTCTTCTGCTAAGCTCAATTGCCAGCATCGTCAGCACGGCTACCTGGGCAGTAAACGCCTTGGTACTCGCCACACCGATTTCCGGGCCTGCGTGCAGATATACCCCGGCATCGGTTGCGCGGGCGATTGATGAGCCGACGACGTTAACTATGCCGAGAACCGTTGCACCGCGTTCTTTTGCCTGTTCGACGGCGGCAAGCGTATCTGCCGTCTCACCCGACTGGCTTATTGCGATGACGGTTGTGCCGTCTTCTATGATTGGATTGCGATAGCGAAATTCGCTGGCGTATTCGGTCTCGGTGATGATTCTCGCCATTTGCTCGAAGAGGAATTCACCGACCAGTCCAGCGTGAAATGCCGTTCCGCAGGCGGTGATAATCAGCCGTTTTATGTGCGTCATCGCCCGCAGGTAATCATTGACGCCGCCTAAGTGTATTCTGTCGTTTTGGGGGTCAATCCTGCCGCCCATACAGGTGGTCAATGCCTTGGGCTGCTCGAAAATTTCCTTGAGCATGTGATGTTTGAAGCTGCCAAGTTCGATTTGCTCGAGGGAAAATTCAATGTTCTCAAGTGACTTGGTTACCGCGATGTTATCAATGGTCTTGGTATGAAACCCGTCCGCTGTAACGATTACCATTTCGTTGTCCGAAAGGTAAAGTGCCTTCGCTGTGTGCTCAATAATCGCCGCCGCGTCGGATGCCAGGATATACTCGCCTTCACTCACCCCTAAAATCAGAGGGCTTCCCTTTTTGGCTCCGATGAACATATCAGGGCAGTCCGCGCACAGGATTCCAAGCCCGTAAGTTCCGTGCACTTCCTGTAATGCTCGCTGTACCGCCCACTCGAACCTGTTCTGGCCCTGGGGTTTGCGTGTC
This sequence comes from Phycisphaerales bacterium, assembly GCA_003170415.1. Taxonomy (GTDB): domain Bacteria; phylum Planctomycetota; class Phycisphaerae; order Sedimentisphaerales; family Anaerobacaceae; genus Fen-1362. Next base: position 24,618 of record PMZJ01000011.1, read on the forward strand.
CGCTCGCCCGCGTCGCATTTTTCGTAAAAATAGCCGATAAGGTTCGCTATCACCTCGGTATCGGTATCGCTGACGAAGGTTACGCCCTCGTTTTGCAGCCAGGTTTTCAGCGTCGAATAGTTTTCGATGATGCCGTTGTGAACAACGGCTATTTTGCCGGTGTAATCCGCGTGGGGATGGGCGTTTATCTGGTTTGGGACGCCGTGAGTTGCCCAGCGGGTATGCCCAAGACCAAGCGTTTCGTTTGCCTGGGGCTTGTCGAGAATTGCCTCAAGGGCGGCTATCCTGCCGCTTGTTTTTTTGATCTTAATAACGCCGTTGCTTAGCAGGGCCACGCCGGCCGAGTCGTAACCGCGATATTCGAGGCGTTTCAGTCCCTCAATAAGGATTGGCTGAGCTGTCTTTTGACCCAGATATGCCACTATGCCGCACATTCCTGTTCCCTCGATTGTAATTCAACTGTCTTTCCGGACAACGGGTTACATTATAACCGAACCGAAACCGTGGGCGAAGCACGTTATATCGGCATCAGTTTTGCTGAACTCCATTGTAAGGCGATTGTATTCGACTGGCAATTTAAATTTGCTAAACTATAATACTCGGTTTACCGGCTGAAGTTCGATTTAACATGGGGTTTGATTCAGGATATGCTTGTAGTTATCGATTATAACGTTGGAAATGTAAAAAGCGTCTGCAACGCCTTTGACCACCTGGGTTGCCCGGTCGAGCTGAGTTGCGACCGCAGGAAGATTGAGGCGGCTTCTGCACTGGTACTGCCGGGGGTTGCCGCTTTTGGATTTGCCGTAAATGCCCTTGGCTCGCTCGGTTCTGTAATCAAAGACCTTGCCCTGACGGGTAAACCTCTGCTCGGTATTTGCGTGGGCTTCCAGATGCTTTTTGACAAAAGCTCCGAATTTGGGACACACAACGGCCTTGGCCTTGTATCGGGTGACGTTGTTGCCATACCGCCGGGTCGAGTCATACCGCACATGGGCTGGAACAAGGTTGTATTGCCTGATGATATGGCATTATTTGCCGGGTTAGGAACTGAAAAGCATTTCTATTTCGCGCACTCCTTCTATGCAAACGTTACCGATAAAACCGCCAAAATTGCCTATACCGACTATGGCTTCAAGCTACCTGCGTCCGTCCAGAAGGGCAACGTTTACGGCACGCAGTTCCATCCCGAAAAAAGCGGCCAACAGGGTTTACAGGTACTTCACAATTTTGCCCAGATAGCCAATGGGAGGAATGCCTGATGTTGACCAGAAGAATAATCCCTTGTCTTGATGTTAAAGATGGCCGAGTGGTAAAGGGCGTGCATTTTCTGAATCTTCGGGACGCCGGCGACCCGGTTGAGCTTGGCGCGAGATATAGCGACGACGGGGCCGATGAGCTTGTCTTTCTCGATATCACCGCGACGCTTCGTTCACGCAAGACAATCGTCGAGCTTGTTCAAAAGGTCGCTGAAAATGTCTTCATCCCGTTTACGGTAGGGGGCGGCATTAACTCCGTTGAGCAGATGGATGAGCTTTTGCGAAGCGGTGCGGAAAAATGCTCCGTCAATACCGCCGCGGTAAAAAATCCCGATATTCTAACTCAGGCCGCCCAGCGATTCGGCAACCAGTGTGTTGTTCTCGCCATTGACGCCCGCCGGTCCAAAACCAAAGCGGGGCATTGGCAGGTTACCGTCAAGGCGGGCACCGAGGCGACCGATATCGACGCCGTCGATTGGGCAGTTGAGGGCGCAAAACGCGGCGCGGGCGAAATTTTGCTTACAAGTATGGATGCCGACGGCACACAGAAGGGCTATGATATTGAATTGACCCGCGCGGTTGCCGACGCGGTTAATATCCCCGTAATCGCCTCCGGCGGCGCAGGTACACTCGAACACCTTTACGACGCCGTTGTCAAAGGTCACGCCGAAGCCGTCCTTATGGCATCAATCACCCACTTTGAAAGCTACACAATTACCCAGATGAAAGAATACCTCCGCGACCGCGGAATAGCCGTCAATCTCTGATAGCTCAAATCGCTATCGAGAGAAAATGGCCTTAAGGTTATTTGCCTTTGAAGCCGCTGATGTTATAATCACACGGTCATTTAAAACATGGCGAAATAATTTATTTCTGATAAAGGGGTACCGTGAGATTTCGAATTTTCAATAATGGCAAGCAGGTAACGGATTTTGCCCTTCACGGCGCGTATCTGTTCGGCTCCGATGGTATGGCTATTCGCAAGTCGCAGGTCAGCTTTGTGGACGGTATTCTGGAGTGTTACAAGCCAAGCGAAGAAACCGCCGGTGTGGCGTTGCTATGGCCCGTTGAAGGTTTTGGCAAAGTGCTGCTGCCGACGACGTGCCTGCCCGAAAGGCCTGAGCCATACAATCTGAATCTGGAACTGGCACGCGGCCGGCTGATGCAAATCATCAATAAACGCGAGGACTGGTCGATTTTCGAGGACGCCGAAGATACCGCTGCGCTTTACAGAGAGGCGCAGGATTTATTCATCAAGGCCATCCAGGGTATCTCTGACGGGCCTGTCGCCTCGCAGCTCGCGGACCAGGCGCTTCAAAAGGCGATTGTTTTTTCAGAATTGCTGGCGGCAAAGCACGCCAAACTGCTTTTTGCGACGCGAGGAAAAAATCACGGCTTCGGTCGCGGTTGTCTCGGCTGCTGGGTTGACCCCAAGCAGGTTGCAAACCCGGTATACCTTGAGCAGTTGGCCGGCGCGTTCGGACTGGCGATGGTGCCTTTCAACTGGGGGCATATTGAGTTGGAAAGAAGCAAATACGATTTTTCAAAACTCGACGCCTGTATAAGTATGTTGAGCAAAAGAAAACTGGCCATTGGCGCGGGGCCATTGCTTTGTTTTGCCAAAGAATACCTGCCGAAGTGGCTGCTCGAAAGTAACGCCGATTTCGAGAAAATCCGCGAGTGTGCCTACGAGTTTGTTTCGGCGGCCGCTGCCAGATACGGCGGTATGGTCAGAACATGGTGCGTTGTCAGCGGGCTTAACGCCTTTAATCATTTCGGATTTGGTTTTGAGCAGGTCCTGGAGATAACGCGTGCGGCCAACAGGGCGGTCAAGGCCGCCGCCGAGCGGGCGATTAGGATAATAGAAGTCAGCAATCCCTGGGGCGAGTATTACGGACAAACCACAGACACCATTCCCCCGCTGGTCTATATGGATATGGTGATTCAAAGCGGCATAAGTTTTGACGCCTTCGGACTAACGATGCGGTTCGGCGCCGACGAGTCAGGAATGCACGTCCGCGATATGATGCAGGTTTCGGCGATTCTGGATTCTTTCGCTCCTATATCAAGGCCGTTGTATATTACACAGGTTGAAGTCCCGGGTCGCGATGTCGCCGGGGCTTCTGCTGCCGAGGTTGCCGGCTTCTGGCACGGCCCTTGGGACAAGCTTAAACAGGCCGAGTGGCTCGACCAGTTTTACAGGATAGCACTCAGCAAGACGTGCATTGACGGGGTCATATATTCGAATTTTGCCGATGTGGCGGACGGAACCGTTCCCGACAGCGGACTTTTGACGGCGGGACTGGAGCCAAAGGAATCATACCTGGCGATGAAGAGGTTCCACGACCGTATATTTGGCCGGTAACGGATTATCGGTATGAACAGGATTCAATTGTTTGCGTTTATTATTGCCTCTTGCATGGCTGTCATTTTTTGCCTGTGCTTTACGATTGGCAGCGACAGCGGGGCGGTGCCTATTGAATTGGAAAGCAGGATAAATCCGAATAATGCTTCTGCGGCGGGCTTGATGCTGCTGCCGGGCGTCGGGCCTGCAAGGGCACAGGCGATAATAAGTTATCGTGAGCAATTTAGGCAGGATGGCCGGGGCGATTTGGCGTTTCGGGATTGCAACGACCTTGATAATGTCAAAGGCATCGGCCCGGCCACGGCACGTGGTATGTGTAAATATCTGAAGTTTAAATGACGGCAGAACACAACATGGAGTTGAAATAATACTATGGACGAATGGGTAATTGATAAACCGCTGGGTCAGTGTTGTTCTACCGGCAGGGTGATTGCGCCGGGTGAAGAATACTACGCGACCTTAGTGCAGACCGAGCAGGGTTTTGCAAGGCGTGATTTTTGCGCCGAGGCCTGGACTCAGCAAAAGCCGGAGGTCTTTTGTTACTGGAAGACCAAACTGCCGGCGCCCGACCAGAAAAAACAGTTGTTTGTCGATGACGATATGCTGATGGCGTTCTTCGAACGGCTGGCGACGGAGACCGAGCAGGAAAAGGTTAATTTCCGTTTTGTCCTCACGCTTGTCCTGATGCGCAGACGTCGCTTGAAATATGACTCATCGCGGACGCAGGATGGTAAGGAAATCTGGCGAATGAGAATCACCGGCACTCAGGATTTTTCCGAAGTGGTCAATCCTAATCTGGGCGAAGAACAGGTTGCCCAGCTTACCTCACAAATGGGTCAGATTCTCCAGGGAGAGCTGTAATTGTCAAATCGGTTTGCATTGTTATTGTTGGTATTATTTTTCGCCGGCTGTGCCGCCCAGCCGATGCGTCATTGCCCGGGCAAACAGACCGCTGACGAAGCGATTGCGGTATTGAAATCACGCCGTGAAAAAGTAACCCCAATTCGCGCAACAGGCCAGTGCCTTTTGCGGTATCATGTCGAAGGTAAAGTTCGCAAAGGAAATTTCCCCGTCAAACTCTGGGTGAATCCTCCTTATGAAATATACCTTCAGGGCGACGTCGCTTTCGACGCTACCGGGCTGGTATTCGGCTCAAACGCCGACGAATTCTGGTTCTGGCTCAAACCAAAAGAAGTCAGTTCGTACTGGTCGGGCAAATGGTCGCAGGCGGGAATCTGGAATGGTCTTGCCGTCAGTCCGATGATAGTTCTTGAGGCCTTCGGCGCCGTCGATATACGTCAGGGTGACTGGACATTAAGCCGCGATGATAACCTCGACCTGCTCGTTTTGCGTAATGACCGGAGCATTATAATTCAGAAGATATATATCGAGCCATGTGATTATGTGGTAAGAAAAATTGAGCGTTTCGATGATTCGGGCGATATTTACCTGAAAGCTGAATTTGCCGGCTATGAAAAAACAGCCGAAGGGTTTTTAACCCCTTCGCGGATAAAAATAGCTGCTGTTTCCGAAAAAGGTGGCGAGGATTCTGTCGAAATTACGCTATCATCCGTCAAAACGACGGAATTGAGCAGCCAGCAGCGGCAGCGGTTGTTTGTCAGGCCTTTACCGCGTGGTTTTAACCATATTTACCAGGTAATCAATGGCCAAGCGGTCGAACAGAAACAGCAATAGGGCATATATAAACACAACGATAGTTTGAAAGGGAACATTTTTGTGGGTAAGCTGAATTTGAAGGACAGGTTGTGTAAGGGATTGTTTCTGCTCGATGGGGCGATGGGGACGCAGTTGATTGGCCTGGGCATTGAGCCGGGTAAGTGCAGCGAATTGCTCAATTTCGAATCCCCGGGTCTCGTTATGCGGATTCATAAAAGTTATCTTGAAGCCGGCTCTGACGCAATTCTTACCAATACCTTTGGCGGCAATGGTTTTACCCTTGCCCGGCACCGCCTCGAAAACCGCGTTGGGGACATTAACACAACCGGCGCTCAACTAGCCCGTAAAGCCGCGGGAAAAGATAAATACGTCCTCGGCGATATCGGTCCAAGCGGCGACTTTCTCGAACCGCTCGGCAGCTTGAAACCAGACCAGCTCAGGGGAATCTTCGCCGACCAGGTAAAGGCGCTGCTGGCGGGGGGGGTCGATGGTTTTATCATCGAAACAATGGGCGCCGTCGATGAAGCGGTCGTCGCTGTCGAAGCGATCAAATACTCGGGCTCGATTTTACCCGTTCTCGCCTCGATGTCTTTCGATAAACGCGGAAACGATTTCAGAACTATGATGGGCGTCGATGTAAAAACCGCCGTCTCATCTCTTGTCGTCGCTGGCGCCGACGTTGTGGGTTTCAACTGCGGCACCACCACCCTCGACGAATACGTTGACCTTGCCAAGAGATACGTCGCCGCCGCCAGGGCCGCCAACCCTAAGGTGCTGGTCTTTGCCGAACCGAACGCGGGTAAGCCCGAACTGCTCGACGGCAAAGCCGTCTATAAGGTAACGCCCGATGAGTTTGCCAACGCCGCGCAAAAAATATACGCCGCCGGCATCACCATAATCGGCGGCTGTTGCGGAACTTCCCCAGCACACATCGAAGCCGTCAGCAAAAAGCTGCGGAGTTGATTTTATTTCAGCATCTTGCTGATGTTGATTATCGTACGTGCTGTTGCGCCCTGGTTTTTTCTGATTATCTGCTGGCCGTTTTGGGCGATTTGAGAGGCATAGCTGGTATCGGTCAGGCATTTTTTCATAGCGTTGAATAACTCATCGGTGTCTTTGACTAAAATTGCGCCATTGGCTTTCAGCAAATCATCTACGGCCTGTTTGAAGTTAAACGCGTGCGGGCCAAAAATCGTGCATTTGCCTAATGCCGCCGCCTCCATCATATCTGACCCGCCCATAGGCACTAACGACCTGCCCACAAAAATCACAGTCGCAAGCGAATAAAACTTTCGCAAATCGCCCATCGTATCGCCGAGAACCACCGCCTTGTTTCTCAATTCTTCATTCTCAATTCTCAATTTGCCGCTTTTTAATGCACTGTATCGGATTAATCCAAACCTTGTCTCCTTGATTAAATTAGCTACTTCATCAAATCTCTCCGGCTTTCGGGGAACAATCGCAAGTCGTAAATTCGCGAATTGTTTTTGCTCAATTAATCGGCGATAAACATCCAGAATAATCTGCTCTTCGTCGTTGCCTGTTGCTCCTGCCACCCACAGCCGGTCGTTTTTAAGACCCAGTTGAGTCGCCAATACATCAGCACCATCAACCTTGTCTGTTACCTGCGCAGTATCATATTTTATCGAACCCGTAACGATAACCCTTTCCGCCGGCATACCAAGCTTCCGGAATCTCTCTGCGTATTCTTCGCTTTGAGCAAGCGCCAGTGTGAGGCCCCTAAATATTTTTCTCGTTACCCCCTTTATCAGGTTATATCTTCTCAAACTTCGCTCGCTCAATCTGCCGTTGACGACGATTACCGGTATGTCTGATTGTTTTGCGATTCGCACAAGATTTGGCCAGACCTCAAGCTCAATAAGCAGACACATCGCAGGATTGATTCTCGCGAATGCCCGTTTCATAGTCAGTGAAAAATCCATCGGGAAGTAAAACACGCTCAGTCGGCTGCCGAAGAGGGCGTTTGCGCGGGCAAATCCAGTATCGGTCGTTGTGCTGAGGACGATTTCGTAATCGGGGAATTTGCTTTCAAGTTCGCGGATAAGTGTCGTTGTGGCGTTTACCTCGCCCACGCTTACCGCGTGAATCCAGATACATTTTTTGTCTGGCCGTTTACGGTTTATTTTGCCGAAGCGATTTGCCCACCCGGCGCGGTATCGCCCATACCTGAGCATTTTATAAATCGCCACGGGGCTTATCGCTATAAGCGCAATCAAATATGCGATGTCAATAAACACTGTCATAATATGGGGATACTGTAATCGGTCGAGTGCGGCTTGTCAAAGTCAGGAATTGTGAAAGTTTGGTTGTAGGGCGGGGTTTACCCCGCCGAATATTTTATTACGGCCAGTTTTGAGCTAAAACCGCGAAATCGAAGAAGTCGATTATCCCGTCGGAAACCATATCGGCCCGTGCGTTCCAGTTTGGCGTTCCTGTCGTGGTAAGCCACGCATCAGCAAACGCGGCCACATCGAGCCAGTCAACAACTCCGTCGCCGGTTATATCGCCCGTTACTTGCGATATTGTCTCGTAATAGATAGCCGGGTCATCCTGTAAAAACATCCCGCCTCCGCGGAGCGTAAAGTTGAGGTCTGTGAACAGATTCATCCCGATAATGCCATCGAGTGTTCCGCCCTCAGGCGATGACACGTCCAGCAGCACAACCGGGATATTCGTAAACGACAGCCAATCACCAAGCGCCGGTATATCAATCGCGTCGATATAAAAGCCGGGCGCAGTGCTTGTCTCGCCCGTAACGCCCTGTATCTCAACCTCAAAATCGGGATGTGCCGGCTTAAGCCCCAGCCGGGCGGCGACTCTCGAACCCACAACGCTCACCTGTGCACCGGTGTCTAACATAAATCGCGTCTTGTCGATAGCCGAGTAAGTCCCCTTATACAGGTCAACGCTTGCAACAAAGAAAACACTTTGGGACTCGTTACCGATTATTACCGACGGGCTTGTCGGTTCAAAATCAAAATCACCGGTAAGGCCGGGAATATACTCGACTGAAGTCGCGCCCAAAGGCCGCAATTCCATCGGTATCGTATTGGGGTAAATCGGTATGCACGGGTCGTCTTGCTGGTAGATGCGAATATCGGGCGAGTTGTAATCGCTGCCGTCCAGTGTTCTCGTAACGACGATATTATTGTTGAACGCCGTGGTAAAATAAACCGACATAGGCGAACCAATCGCCGTGGGCAAATCAACCGGCGAACCGCCTTGGCCCACCATTATCGCCACATTCGACTGCCCGACCATTTTCGATCTGTTCCAAAGCATCCCGTTTGGTTCAATTGCTCTCAGACCGTCGATGAAAATTGCAAGCGGCTGGCTGACCCATGCGTCCACCGAGCCGGTAACGCCGCTGATGGTACTTGTGTTTGATGTTAGCAGGTCTGCGGCAAATATACCCGCGAGATTCCCTGCTTCGTATCCCATTACGTGTGCACTTGAGCCAGTGTCAAATATCCCGATTATGTAATCCGATTCCGGGTGGCTCGTCAGGTAATTACCCACAATCGAGTCCTCGACAGTCGCGTCGAAGGTGTCGCTGTCGGCACGCTCATTGGTTACCGAAATCACTATCCAGGGCGTAAAACCATCTACGGCCGGCGAGTCAATCGCGTTGGCAAACACGATTTCGGTATCAGCGGTCGGTTTTAACTGGGCCGATGCTCGCGTGGTTGCTGGCGGGAAAATAAGTTCTTTTTCCGGCCTTTGCGGATGCCGTCTGTTTGAAAGGGGAGCCGGTTTTTCCTTTGGATACGAGATTGATTTGATGCGTGAGCCGTTGCCTGTTTGCCAGTCGACCTGTTCCTTTTGCCAGCCTGCCCTGAGCAACGTCGAAGGGCCTGCCCCGAGCGTACCTGTGGTGAGCGCAGTCGAACCAGTCGAGGGGTCGGCAAAGACCGCCGCCTGCGCAATTACAATTGTCAGTAATGCGGCAATCAACGGGTGTAGCCAACTTTGTTCTTTTTTTCTTTTCATCGCCGGGGTGATTATATCATATTGCGAATGCCCATTTCGGCAAAATTCACTGTCTGGCCTGATTTTATTGACTTTTCGGCCTTTTTACCGTATTAGAGAAATGCTATTCGGTCCCCGTAGCGCAATTGGATAGCGTGTTGGCCTCCGAAGCCAAAGGTTGTGAGTTCGAATCTCACCGGGGATAGTTCCCAAATCGTTTATTTACGGAATATGGATATGTCAGCGGATAAAAAGATGTCTTTGAAACAAGCACAGGCCCAAAATGTCTGGAAGTTTTTCAGGCAAATCAATCGTATCCCCCGCGGGTCAAAAAATGAAAAGCAGATTATGGATTGGCTCAAAGGGCTTGCCAAAAGAAGGAATCTCACCTGTCGAAGCGATGACGTTGATAACGTGATTATCGAGTTGCCCGCGACAAATGGTTTTGAAAAGTCGCCGGCAGTCGTCCTTCAAAGCCACGTCGATATGGTCTGCGAAAAGACGCCCGAATCTAAACACGATTTTACCAAAGACTCCATCGAATTAGTCGAATGCGATGGCTGGATTACAGCCGACGGCACGACCCTCGGCGCGGATAATGGCGTGGGAGTTGCGCTGGCGCTCGCGTTGATTGATGAAAAAATATCGCATCCGAAGCTCGAATTGCTTTTCACGGTCGACGAGGAAACGGGACTGACCGGGGCGAATGGTTTGAAACCCGGCTTCATTACGGGTAAATATCTTATCAATCTCGACGGCGAAGACAAGTCCTTCATTGTCGGCTGTGCGGGCGGCGAGCAGACAGAAATCCGCCTGCCGCTTGAGTTTGCACCCGTGCCCGATTCGCCTGCCTGCTTCGACCTGAAAATCTCCGGTCTTCACGGCGGCCATTCAGGTATTGATATCGACAGACAATACGCAAACGCAATTCAACTATTAGGCAGGACGCTGAAAGGTTTGCAGAATTTTGATTTGCGCGTCTGTGATATCGAGGGCGGCACAGTCCATAACGCCATCCCCCGCGACGCCAAAGCGGTTATCTGTTTCGATGCCTCCAAACTAAATGCAGCTAAAAAAACGCTGTCAGAAATTGAGGTGTCTTTCAAAAAAGAATTTGCGAAAACCGAACCCAACCTAAAACTTGAGTTGAAAGAATACTCAGAGCATCCGGCGAATTTATTTATCAATAATCAATTATCAATTATCAATCTTCTTTCGTCTTTGCCGACGGGTGTTTATCGAATGTCGTCTGAATTTGATGGTATTGTTGAAACCTCCAGCAACCTCGCCAAAGTTGAGCTCCTCCGCGATGAGAATCAGTTGCGAATTGTTACGTCTCAGAGGAGTTTGGAGAAATCATCGCTTGGTGAAATAACCGCCAAAATTATCGGCATGGCACGTTCAGCAGGCGCAAAGGTGAATACTTTGGGCGGATACCCCTCCTGGAAACCAGATGTTAATTCATCGCTGCTTAAACGCGCAAAAGAAATTTACAGGAAGCTCAATAACAAAGAGCCGGAGGTTAAGGTTGTTCACGCGGGCCTTGAGCCGGCTGTTATTGGTGAAAAGATTCCGGGTATTGAGATGATTTCCGTCGGCCCCACGATTAAAAACTCCCATTCCCCCCGGGAACGCGTCGATATTGCCTCCGTCGATGCCGTCTGGGAATTTTTGCTTGAACTAATATCGTCGCTTGGATAACGATATCAATTTGCGGGAATAATATCCTCAAAACAAACCGGGGCGAGTTTTTTCAGGGTGGCGAGAATCAAATTCGCTGCTTTTTTGATTTCCCATTGTGCGCCTTTGTCTGTGCGGACGGTGAGGATGTGCCGCCATTCGCGGAAATTGGCGGAGACGACGATTTCGCTTGTGCAGGCGTTGGGCAGGACGAAGCGGGCGTCCTCTTTTTTGAGCCCTTTGTCCCGCCATTTGCGATACATATCCTGAATCGTTTTCATATCGTTGTGGAATTCGTCAACCAGCTCCGCGGGCATACTTTCAGGCACGACGTAGGTAAAGTCCTCTTCATCGACGTACCGCTGGGACTGCTGTGAGACGGCCATCAGCCGATGCCGGACGAGCTGGTGCGTCATCGCGCGGGAGCAGTTTTTGATTCTGAAAGTCGCGTATGCGTGTTCTAAGGGTGATTCGTGGCCCATTTTGATGAGGCGTTTGATGAAGCCGGCCTGCGAATTGTCGTCCATCTTGTCGAAACTGAGGTAGCACGTTCTGCCCGCCTGCTCGATGACCTTTTGCGGGTCGGGCGTTACTGCGACAAGTTCGACACTTAGTTGCTTTGCACAGGTTTGCTGTTGCATAATTCCTTCTCAGATTTTGTCAATTTCAATTTTACCTAAGACGGCCAGCGCGATTTTAACGTTGCCGAATGGCGCGGAAACTGCAAATCCCGCGACGCGGTCGCTAATCCGGTCAATCAATTCCCTCGCGATTTCAACGCCGATAATTTTTCCCTGCTGCTGGGTCTTGGCTGCGCTCATTCGTTCCAATAATTTACCTGGCACGACGACGCCGGGGACCTCGTTTGCCATAAATTCCGCGTTTTTCAAACTGGTGAAGGGCCAGATACCGGCGATGACGGGTATTTTGGATTGTTTAGTCGAATCTAAGAAGCGGAAAAGTGTGTCCGCGTCGAATACCGGCTGGGTGACTGCGAATTCCGCGCCAGCGAGCACCTTTTGGTGGTATTTTTCAATTTCGCGTTTGATATCCGTAGCGACGGGGTTTGCGCCGACGCCTATTGCCAGCGCGGTTGGGGGGCTGAACTGGTTGCCGCCGAGGTCGATACCGCGGTTGAGATTTCTGATTACACCCGTCAGCGTGATTGAATCCATATCGAACACGCCCGTCGCCTGCGGATAATCCCCCATCTTCGGCGGGTCGCCGGTGATGACTAACATATTGCGAAGGCCCATAGCGTATGCGCCGAGGATGTCGGATTGCATTCCGATGAGGTTTCGGTCGCGGCAGCAAAAGTGCAGGATTGATTCGATATTCGCGGCCTGCTGGATTTTGACCGCTGTAACCATTGGTGAAAGTCGCGAGCTTGCGCGTGGGCCGTCGGGGATATTTATCGCGTCGATACCCATATCGGCGCAAGCCCTCGCTTTTTCGAGAATGGGTTCAATATCGAGGCCTTTGGGCGGGGTTATTTCGATTGTAGTAACTTTTTGGCCTTTGGCGAGTTTAGCCGCGAACTTCGATTTTTCCGCAAATGGTGTTTCACGGATTTCGGTTGTTTTTGGTGTTTCGATTGTTACAACGCTAAATCTTGCCTTTGACGTCGCGGCCTTATCGATTGCGCGGACTGCGCGAACCATTTCCCTTATGTGGTCCGGTGTAGTGCCGCAGCAGCCGCCGATGATTCTCTCGCCTTTTTCGTAGAAACGCTTTGCGAATTCCGCCATATATTCGGGCGTGGACATATAAAGCAGCCGGTCTTCGACCTGGCGGGGCAATCCCGCGTTGGGTTGCACCGAGATTGGCTTGTCGGTTACTCCGTGGATAAGTTCGAGGGCGTTGAGCATCGCGGATGGGCCGACGGAACAGTTGAGGCCCACGGCGGTTACGCCTTTTTGCTCGGCTATTCGGCTGATTGCGTGGTCAATTTTTTCGCCATAAGGCGTCTCATTTAGCTCGGTAGTGGTCATCTGGGCGACGATTTCGAGGTCGGTTACGCTTCCTAAGGCCTCAATAGCAAGCAGCAGCTCGTCGGTATTCGAGAAGGTTTCGAGAATGAGGAAATCCGCGCTGGCGTCAGCTAATGCCCTGGCTTGTTTTTTGTAAGCGGCGATTGCCTGTTGTTTCGAGAGCTGGTTATACAGGGCGATATCGCGTGCGAGAGGCCCAATCGCCCCTGCGACTAAAACTTTGTCTCCTGCGGTTTGTCTGGCAAGTTCCACACCGGCTTTGTTTATCTTCTCGACCTGCTCCGCCAGGCCGTATTTCGCTAATTTGACCTCGTTTGCGCCGAAGGTGTTGGTTTCAATGAAGTCAGAGCCGGCTTCGATGTATTGCTTGTGGATTTTGGTTACGAGTTTGGGATTGCTGAGATTCAGCTCATCGAAACAGGCGTTGATATAGACGCCTGACTGGTAGAGCATCGTTCCCATCGCCCCGTCGGCGAGAACAACCTGCTTCGATAATAATTTTGATAGTTTCATTTTCGCCATGATTTTCAATTTACCACAAAGATGTAATGGCAGAAAGTCCTTTATGATTTTTGATTCCGCCTGCGGCGAAGAAATGGCGGCGTTGGATTAAAAAAAGAACCCGCCTTTGTTGGTACTACGGCGGGTAAACCCCCAAGGCCTGTTGGTCAGGGATTGGGGGTTTGGTACGAATCCAAGTTGATATTCGTAAGCTGGCTTATTGCGCTTGCTGAGGGGTTTCGGCAGCAGGTTCAACAGGTGCAGGGGTGGTTACGACAGGGGTGGCGTGTTTTGCTTTGTGATGAAGTTTCGCGGCGTGGTGGCTTTTTTGTGAGGTGGCGACCGCTTTATGATGATGGTGTTTGCTCTTGGCGAAGGCGGTACTGCTGCCGGCAAACGCGAGAGTCAACGTGAGTAGAATGATAGCAATTGTTCTGAGCTTCATTTTTCACCCTTTCTGAAATATATTTTTTAGAATGCCTTCGGGCACATTACCCTTTTATTATTCAATCCGGAACGGACACGAATCCGCAGGAGGGAAGGCAATAAAACATAAGTAGTGTCTTCGTCCGAGTACATTCGATTTCTTGAGAGGAAATCGCACGCTTTTCGATATTTCGCATGGGCGAGGGAAACGCCGCCCTGCAATTTTTATGACCCGCCGTGAAACGGCGGGCTAAATACGGATGAGGATGCAAAAACATAAGCTTGATATTGGGGGAAAAATGGCTATACTTGTAAGTTCGTTATATGGTTGCGGTTGTGCGGCTCGTATCGTTATTCGTATTTCGTTTGCGTGGATTGTTAAACCGATGTTTTACGCCTTACGTGAGCCGAAACGAGCAGCGTAGCCGTGAGGCGAGAAACGCAACCTATGCAAGAAGGAAAGGGTTGTGCGATGGCGCAATGGGATGAACAGTTTAGCAAATTAAAGCAAATAATCGAAATGATGAAGGACCATAACCTTGCGGAGATAACAATAAAGCAGGGCGAGGAGGAGCTTTGCGTCAAAAAGGCACAGCCGGTGCAGCCGCAAATCACGGCAGTGCCGATGTTTGGGGCGGGTATGCCCGGCGTATTGCCCTGTGCTGCAGCGGCACCCGCGGCGGGACAGGGGCAGGAAACAGCGTCGCAGGAGGCCAAGCCAGCGGAGATAAAATCGCCTTTAGTGGGGACGTTTTATGCCCAGCCGAGTCCGGATTCGGAGCCGTTCGTTGAGCTTGGTTCGCGGGTTGAGCCGGAAACGGTTGTGTGCATTATCGAGGCGATGAAGGTGATGAA
>PMZJ01000030.1 GCA_003170415.1 Phycisphaerales bacterium
GGGAAGGTCTTACGATTATATTATTAAGAAAATCAAAAGGAGAACAGGTCAGAAACTTAGCACTGGTCGTATCAGTCAAATAGTCACAAAAATGAAAGAAATGGAAAAGCAGGAGAGCAAATAAGATGAATAACTTGATATGTTTTTAAGGCAACCTCGGAGAAAAATATTGCTCATTATCAAGACTTTGGATATTATAAAATTCAGAAGATTTTTGTGATTAAAATAAGTGCGTAAACGCATGTATTTGGAAGGTTTAGTTTTTTTCATATCTATAAGAATAAGGAGCTTATTATGGAAAAACCGAATCCAAGTAATGGAACGCAGTTGGAAGAATTCAAGATTTATATAGAAACCTTTAGACATCACTTTGACCTCTTCGGTAAAGGTACATTAGCCTATTTTATGGTTATAGGCGTACTTTGTAGTTACCTTTTCAAAACAGATACTAACTTCTTGACAAAAGAGTTCTTAGCTACTTTCATTGTGATTTTTTCACTCCTTTGTTCAGTAACCTGTTCTATTAGTCACAAATGGGTTACTGCTGTGGAAACACGAGCGAACATACTAAGCTCGGAACTTGGTATGGCTGCATTCCCATTTACTGGCTCAAAACGAGTTGTTACCTTGGTAATGGTCTCATCGTTCATACTGTTAATAGCAGGTGTTATACTCATCATTGGGATAAGCCTCGGCCTACTATAGTAGTTTTTAGGTGGCTTATACCATCTGCTATTTAACTGAACGGACTAATATCAGAAAGTAAAATGCTATCGAGGAATATATATCATAAATATATACTTACAGCACCTATCCACTTATATTAATGGGGAAGGTGAGAAAAATATACATATTAAAGTTTAAGGTTTACGGATTTAGTTTACGCCCCTCGATTATACTCGGGGAAGGCGAAGCGCTGGGCGGGAAAAAACGGCTGCTGTCCCCATTATTCCCCAGGAACTTTACGCAATAGCTTATTGAATAACACAATCGCAATATATATTAGAAGCACTGTAGCTATGAATACTTGGGCTGCAAGGTAAGGGAGACACAATAGAAAAAGGAACAGCAAGACAAGAATTATGTCCAAAGAGTACCGTATCCGATACTCAACATCAGCTCCAGTAATTATTGCGAGCCAAAACAAAAAAACCTTCTTCCAAGCAAATTTACTCCCAGGAATAATTATTTCGTAGGAAGTTTTCATTTTTTCAATGTTCGATTTTTGTGCAGGAATATCAATTAGTTGAATATATGTCTTTCCATCAAAATAGTCTGAAATATGATGTCTGATTCCTCCTTGTGTGGTCATATCATACAAAATACCACCTTCAAACATATTCACACAGTGGCTAATTATCCCTGGTCCTGTGTAATACATTACAAGCCATGATAAAAAACTGTTTCTTCTATGTACGAATACACATCCGCATTTAACCTTTTCAAGTATGGGTAACAGACCTTCAGAAGCAAGAACAAACCCTGCCTTCTCTAGCCCTATATCAGAGTAGATTCCCTTATGGAACCAGTATTTATAGAAGTCATAAACTGCAAAGATCATGCTCTTAGTGAGTTAACAAAAGCAAAATAAGCATTTAGGGAACCGACAAAAAATAATATATAGCTCAATATAACTAATATAATTGCCACTCCGTTATAAAACCACCAATGTCGCCAGAATTTCGATTTGCTAACATTTTTTTTGTTGTCGCCATTTGCATCAACAAGTCCTGCCAGATAAGTAACGCCACTCGCTATAGCAGCACATAGTACTCCAAAAACGAACAGAAGCATCGAAAAACACAATGTCAACAATAGGCAACGCTCAATACTATTGGCCATCGTCGTGCCAACAAATGCGAGTAATGCTACAGAAGCTCCGGCATTGACTAATAAAGCGGCTTTCAGAGCACCTTGCCCTTGCATATTTACATTCTGATAGACTGCTATACTACTTAACATTTCGGCTTTCCAGATTTCAAGGTTGCGGTGTTCCTGAGCTTTCCAAATATCCCATTCTTGCCTAATTTTTTCGGAATTATCGTTCATATAAAATCTCCTGCGTTAATACTATCGTGAATTAATATGCTTTTGTACACGTTTGGTAATTATATCGACGAGGAGGAAGTAAAAAAAGGTAAAGTGGAAAGAAACCTAAAATATAGAAGACAGCAGGCCCAGCTTCACTATGCTTCGGAAAACTGGGCCACAGATCGTGGTCTGGGGTCTTCGCTGCGCTACGAGAGGACTGGCGGGAGGATGCGGAGGAAAACGGCCTTGACTATTGGGGCCGAAAAAGGTAATATCCTGAACTTTGTTTTGAACCGTAAAGACGACGCAGATTCACACGGAAAAGCGGTTTAGACACGGATTAACACTGATTTACACTGTTTGTAACTCGTTTCCGCCTTCGCTAAAGCTACGGCGGATAAATCTCTGTGTCCTCTGTGGCTAATTATTAAAAGGAGAAAATGATAATGGCGAACAAGATGGTGTATTTCTTCGGCGGGGGCAAGGGCGAAGGAAACGCGAAAATGAAGAACCTCCTCGGCGGCAAAGGAGCGAACCTTGCTGAAATGGCAAAACTCGGGGTTCCGGTCCCGCCGGGCTTCACGATTACTACCGAGGTCTGCACTTATTTCTATCAGAACAAGAAAAAATACCCCAAAGGCCTTACAGCAAAGGTCGATGAGTCGATGCGCAGGATAGAGAAGATTATGGGCAAAAAGTTCGGCGACCCCAAGGACCCGCTTTTGATGTCCGTCCGCTCCGGCGCCCGCAAGTCGATGCCGGGAATGATGGAAACGGTGCTGAATGTCGGGCTTACCACAAAGACGATTCCGGGATTGATTGCGAAAAGCGGCAACGAGCGGTTTGTGTATGACGCGTATCGGCGGCTGATAATGATGTACTCGGATGTCGTGATGGAAAAGGCGGCGGGCATTGAGCCGAAGGACGACGAGGGGATTCGCAAGCAGTTAGAAAAGATAATGGGCCACCTCAAAGAGCAAAAGGGATACAAATCCGACACCGATATGACCGCGATAGACCTCAAGAACCTCTGCGAATTGTTCAAGAGCAGGGTAAGAGAAGTATTAGGCAAGGAATTTCCGGATGACCCCAACGCACAATTGTGGGGCGGTATCGATGCGGTATTCGCATCGTGGAACGGCAGGCGGGCAATCAGCTACCGCAGAATCGAGGGCATCCCCGATGAATGGGGGACGGCAGTAAACGTCCAGACAATGGTGTTTGGCAATATGGGCGATACATCCGCAACGGGCGTCGCCTTCACGCGCAACCCGGGCAACGGCGAAAACTTCTTCTACGGCGAATACTTGGTCAACGCACAGGGCGAAGACGTCGTCGCGGGCACCAGGACGCCTGCCCCGGTCAACGAGGATTCAAAGAGCGAGCACAACAAGGAACTGGTATCCTTAGAAAAGGGAATGCCGAAAATTTACAAGGAACTATACGACACACAGAAACGCTTAGAAAAGCATTACCGGGACATGCTCGATATCGAATTTACAATCGAGAGCGGCCGGTTCTGGATGCTGCAATGCCGAGTGGGCAAACGCAATGGCCCGGCGGCGGTGCGTATGGCAGTAGATATGGTAAAAGAAAAGCTCATCAAAAAGGAAGAAGCGGTAATGCGCGTTACGCCAGACCAGCTGGATGAGCTATTGCACCCGATAATTGACCCCAAGGCGGAAAAGGCAAGCAAGCCGATGGCGAAGGGCCTGCCAGCGGGGCCGGGCGGCGCGGTCGGACAGATTGTGTTCTCAGCTCAAGCAGCGGTTGACTGGAAAAAGTCGGGCAAGGACGTTCTTTTAGTCCGTGAAGAAACAAACCCGGAAGACGTCGAGGGTATGCGGGCAGCACAGGGCATCCTGACCGCTCGCGGCGGTATGACCTCGCACGCGGCGCTGGTCGCTCGCGGCTGGGGCAAATGCTGCGTCGTCGGCTGCAGCGCTATCGAAGTCGATTACGCCAAAAAAGAACTGCACATCGCAGGCAAAGTCCTCAGGGAAGGCGACTGGCTTACGCTCAACGGCACAAAGGGCGCGGTTTACGAAGGCAAACTGCCTATGCTCGACGACACCGCGGAAAACGTCCTGCTAAGCAGCTTCCTGAAGATTTGCGACAGCGTAAGAAAACTCGGCGTCCGCACCAACGCGGATACGCCCGAAGACGCACAGAAGGCAAAACAATTAGGCGCGGAAGGCATCGGCCTGTTCAGGACGGAGCATATGTTCTACGGCAAGGGTTCCGATGAGCCATTGTTCATCCTGCGCAAGATGATTGTTTCCAAGAACAAAGCAGAAAGACAAAAGGCGGTCGATGAACTGTTCCCATACGTAAAGAAAGCGATTAAGGGGACACTCGCGGCGATGGATAATATGCCCGTTGTGATTCGTCTGCTCGACCCGCCTCTTCACGAGTTTGTGCCGCAGGATAGAGTTAAGCAGGAACAGTTGGCAAATGAGCTGCATATATCGCTCGAAGACCTCGCAAAGAGAGCCGAGGCGATTCACGAAACCAACCCGATGATGGGACATCGCGGCGTGCGATTAGGCATCACGTACCCGGAAGTCAGCGAAATGCAGATACGGGCGATTTTCGAGTCGGCAGCAGAACTGATTAAGGAAAAGAAGAAACCATATCCGGAGATTATGATTCCGGTCGTCTGCGACGTCAAGGAAGTGAAGAACCAACTCGATATGGCAAGAGCGGTTTACAAGCAGGTCCTCGCCAAGACGGGCGTAAAGAAGATTCGCCACAAATTAGGCACAATGATTGAGATACCGAGAGCGGCCTTAATCGCCAACCAGATAGCCACAGAGGCGGAATTCTTCTCATTCGGGACAAACGACCTTACGCAGATGACGTTCGGCTTCTCACGCGACGACATCGGCGGATTCGTGCCCGATTACCTCCAGAAGGGTATCCTGCCGGGAGACCCGTTCGTGAGTATCGACCAGGTCGGCGTCGGCGAACTGATTAAGATAGGTATCGAACGAGGCAGAAAGACACGCAAAGACCTCGAAGTCGGCATCTGCGGCGAACACGGCGGAGACCCGGCAAGCATCGAGTTTTGCCACAAGGTCGGGATGAATTACGTTTCCTGCTCGCCGTTTAGAGTACCCATCGCACGACTCGCCGCCGCGCAGGCCGTCGTTAATAACAAATAAAAAGGTTTCCACCAAAGGCGGTTTCCTCAAAATATTTAACCCCGCCACTTCGCCAAAAGCGAGTGGCGGGGTTGTTATTTTTAAGAAAACAGTGCAATCTGTTAAATCTGTGGCTAAATTGTCCCTGTTTCTTTCGGAATATAATCTTCCCTGACAGGGGAAAAAATCTCGATTGCGACGGAGTCCTCGATGATTTGTGCACCGTGGGTGACATCGGCGGGGATGCACCACGAATCGCCGGGGCGAGTATCGTGCTGAGTATCTCCTATTTTGAGCAGTATATGGCCTTTTACGAGATAGCCGGTCTGCTCGTAAGGATGGCTGTGCTCGGGTAACACGCTGTCCTTGGTAAGAAGAAATTCGGTCATCAGAGTTCTGCTACCGTAACAAAGAGTCTTTTGCCTGATACCTTTAATGGGTTCTTTGTAATCGTCTTTACTGTGTTTGCCAAATAGCATTATCTTTGCCTTAAAAAGCTATCCAATCGTTTCGTTATCCAGCAATTGTATAAAATATCCCGGCAAAATAAAAGACACTGACCCGGCAATAAAGTTGCCGGGCTAAGCAAAAAGAGTAAACCTGCCGTAAAACGGCGGGCTAAATACAGACGAAATTACTTCGGATAGCCGATTGTCTGTGCCACGACTATTTGTTCGGGCTTAACTTTAATGGTTTCGCCGAATTTTTTCTGGTCAACCATTCCCCTGACGGTCGCCGCCAGGCCCTGCGACGCACAATACAGATAGACGTTTTGAACCATACAACCCACTTCAACATCTCCCCAGATTTTTCGTTTTTCTTCCGGGACAGGCGCAGGGGCATTTGGGGCGGGCTTGAGGGTAAAAACATAAACGAGGTTGAGCGGGGCAATGAATACAAAATCCTGCATGCCGGCCAACTTTCTAAAATCGCCTTTCGCGACGGGTTTAAGCTCATGTTTCGCCGCGTCATATAAATAGATGCCCTCAGGCAGCACCACGTAAATATCAACGCAATAAATACCCATCGCCGCCGGCGAAGTGCGTTTGCCGTCAGGCCTGTTCACGCCGTCCGCTGCCCAAAGCAGGTCAGACAACTGTTGCAGCGTTACCCTCTTGTCCGAGATGTCCCGGTTTGTTTTTCTTTTCTTCAGGGCCTGCATTAAAGAAATTCCCCGGTTCAAATCGGGGGGATTGAGTTTGATAACGTCGTAGGTTTGGGGGATCGGCTGCTGATTGGTTCCTGTTGCCTCGTTGGCATCATTGGCAAAGCCGGTACTTGCCGAGGCAAGCACGGTGAGGGCGGGCACGCTTTTTAAGAACGTTCTGCGATTCATAATATTCTCCAATCTTAATTTTTGTAACAAAATTCAGATATACCGCACTAACGTCAATTCTACCCTCAAAATCGCACGAGTTTCAATAAAAAATTTGACTTGCAGCAATGCCCCCGGCAGGTTCGGTATGACCTGCATAAGATTTTTGGGGAATACAAACGGAAGAACCCCGCCATGTGGCTTCTCAATGACCCCCAAGCAGGCTTGGGGGCTAACCAATGAGGAAAAAAGCCACTCGTCGAGTAACCCCCCAATAAATTGGGGGGCTAAATTTCTGGATTCCCGCTTTCGCGGGAATGACAAAAGAACGCGGGAATGACAGTTATTAAACTAGTTGCAAGATTACTTTTTGAGTTTTTCCGCCGTAGGCAAGACCGCAAACGACGTTATCCTCTCTTTTTTAACAAACCTCTCCACCGTCTTGCGAATATCTGCCATATCGCTGCCGTGCATCATCGCGAAGATATTAAAAGGCCAACCTTTAAATCTTTTTCGCTCGTAGCAATGACTGACAATTCCAATGGCCGCTAATTTTTCGCCGATTTCAACCGTCCGCGATTTATTTGCTTTGCAGACAAACATCGCGTTGACGGTAAAGCCCAGTTTGTTATGATTTACCATCGCCCCCAGCCGATTGATTACTCCGCTATGAATCATTTCGACGATATGTATCAAACTATCGTAATTTTCAAACGCATCTCTACCAAGAAAATTGAATGGCCGTTTAACTACTTTTAATCCCTTCTGCAATCCATTTAATATCTGCTCATCAATAGAACACAGATGACGGAGGACTGAAGACAGAGGACTGCAGACGGAGGACACGGCTTCGCTACGCTTCGCCGTGGCAGGCAGCAATCGCTTTCCGTTGCTTGCCGCGTCGAAACGCGCATCTAATTTAAAGACCCGCACAACAGGCAAACTATTGAAAGTAGCGCCGAAACGTTTCGATAATTTTTTCAAAATCGCATCGAGACCCTTTTGTGAATCCGCCCGAAGGGTAAACCAGAGGTTGTAATGATGCTCACGCAGGTAATTATGTGATACGCCCTTTAATTTATTAACAGCCGAGGCGACCTTTTTTAAATCCTTCTGCTCGATATGGGCTGCGACGAGAGTGCTGGCCTTGCCAATCGCCCGCCAGTTTATCGATACGCCGAGGCGTCTGATTACGCCGAGTTTGACGAGCGCCCGTGTGCGCGTGAGGACTTTTGCTTCGCTGCTTTTGAGAATCCGGGCGATTATCGCGAATGGTCTTTCGGCTATCGGCAGCCCCGTTTGCAGCTCGTTACACAGCCGCTTATCAAACGCCGAGAGGTTGCTCATTGTCAGCGTCCTCGTTTAGGCGTATATCCGCAGATGGGGTCACCGGCCAGGTAATTGCCCATCATCGCCATTGCGCGTGCTTTACAGCCGCCGCAGACCTCGACGTATTCGCACTCGCCGCATTTGCCCTTATATCCTGCGGTATCGCGGATTTCGTTGAGGAACGGGGATTCACGCCAGATTTTTGCGAAGTTATAGCCATTGTCAACGAGATTACCCGCCGGGATATCGAGGAACCCGCAGGTTTGCACGTCGCCTTTGAAACTAATAAACCCGAACCCCTTGCCTCCCATACACCCGTTGCCTTCCGCAACGAGTCCCCGCGCCTTTGCCTGCTCGCAAATCCTGGCGAATGCGGGCCCGCACGTTACGCGGACGTCGATTTCCTTTTTGAATTTTATGCGCAGAAGCTCGTTGAGGATATATTCGTATTGAATCGGGTCGAGGACGGCGTCGTCCATTTCCGTGGCCCGGCCTGTGGGGACAAGCATAAAGGTGTTGAAACATAGAGCGCCGAGGCGTTTGGCAAGCTCGGCAATCCCGACGATTTCGCCTGCGTTTTGCTTGTGTATCGTGGTATTTATCTGGAAAGGCATCTTCGCCTTGCGAGCCAATTCCGTTGCTTTAATCACAGCGTCGAAGGCGCCGGTAGTATCGCGGAAATGGTCGTGGGTCTCGGCGTTGGCGCCGTCGATACTGAAGGATAGCGCCGAGACGCCGGCTTTTTTAAGTTTGTTTAGCGAGTCGTCATTGAGAAGATAGCCGCAGGTCGCCATCACGACGCGAAGGCCCTTTTCTCTGGCGTATTTGATAATCTCGTATAAATCGGGGCGTTCCATCGGCTCGCCGCCGGTGAGTATCAGGATGGGCTTTGCGAACTTCGCTATCGAGGCGATTATCTTTTTGCACTGCTGGGTGTTCAGTTCTTCGCCGCCCTGGGGCCCGGCGCTGGCCCGGCAATGTTTGCAGTAATACCGGCACCGCCTTGTGATTTCAAAGGCAATAAGGCGGGGCTTGGTTTGGTCCTTCGTAGTTCGTATTTCGCATTTTGTCTTATGAGGTTTGACAACCATAGCGGTAACTTTAGTCGATTAGGCGGGGACAGTCAACGGTTTGCGGGCAAAGTGTGCAATTTCACGTTTTAGGACGTTAAATTTGCCGGGAAAATTGCCGAAAACAATTGACAGAGCAGTGCGTAGATATTACAATTGAGCAAAATTACGGGATTATAGCCGGGTTTGGAACTTTGTATGGGCAGGTCGTTGCTGTGGTGGTAACGACAGGCCTGACAAAAGAGGCCCGAAAAGCTACAATTTGCCGGAATATGTTGCGAAAGGAGTATGTAATGAAGTCCGATTCTTCACGGCCAGCCGATTCGGCTGGAAAATCCCCAATTCTAAAATCTGGCCCTTTGACTGCGCTCAGGACAGGCGCTGATATAGCCGTCCAGGCACTTATTGACCAGGGTGTTGATACAATGTTTGGCTATCCGGGCGGGGTGGTATTGCCATTTTTTGACAAGCTGTATGATGCACCGATTCGATTTATAATTCCTCGACACGAGCAGGGCGGGGCACATATGGCGGACGGATACGCGCGTGCGAGCGGGAAGGTCGGCGTGATAGTCGCGACGAGCGGGCCGGGGGCGTGCAATCTGGTAACCGGGCTTGGGACGGCGATGATGGATTCGATTCCGATTGTCGCTATAACGGGGCAGGTTCGGACGGACCTGATTGGTAACGACGCATTTCAGGAGGCCGATACCACGGGTATCACGCGGCCTGTTACGAAATATAATTGTATAGTCAAGGACGTAAAGGACTTGGCGAGGGTGATAAAGGAGGCGTTCTTTATCGCCTCGACGGGCAGACCCGGGCCGGTGGTGGTTGATTTGCCGGTGGATGTTCAGGTTGCCAAGACCAGCTATGACCCCAAAGTTGAGATGAGGTTACCGGGGTATCGGCTGAAAACAAAGGGACATTCGCGTCAGATATCAATGGCGGCAGAGGCGATAAATAAATCCGAGAAGCCGGTGCTGTACGTGGGCGGGGGCGTTGTCATCGCCAACGCCGGCGAAGAGTTGCGTGCGCTTGCGAAGAAAGCGCATCTGCCGGTTACAATGACGCTATTGGGTTTGGGCAGTTACGACCAGAATGAGCCGGAGTCGTTAGATATGCTTGGGATGCACGGCACTGCTTACGCGAATTACGCGGTTCATGAGTGCGATTTGCTGATAGCGGTGGGCGCCCGGTTTGACGACAGGGTTACAGGCAAGTTAAAGACGTTTGCCGCCAACGCGAAGGTGATACACATTGATATTGACCCGGCGAGCATAGCGAAGAACGTTCGTGCGGACATCCCTGTTGTGGGCGACGCGAAGTACATCCTTACCGAGCTGGTTAATCAGGTCGAGTATCGTGAGCGCAAGGAGTGGTTTGCGAAGATTGCGCAGTGGAAAAAGAAGTATCCGATGGGCTACGACAGGAAATCGACGAATATAAAGCCGCAATACGTGATTGAGCAGGTTTGCGAATTGACGGGCGGCGACGCGATAATCACGACGGGCGTCGGGCAGCATCAGATGTGGACGTCACAGTTCTACAAGTTCAAAAGGCCGAGGCAGTTTATCACTTCGGGCGGTCTTGGGACGATGGGTTTTGGTTTGCCCTCGGCGATAGGGGCACAGATAGCGATGCCGGATGCGACCGTTGTTGATATTGACGGAGACCACAGCTTTAATATGACGCTGACGGAGCTTCGGACGGCGGTTCAATATGAGCTGCCGATAAAGGTCTGCATTATGAATAACGGATATATGGGAATGGTTCGGCAGTGGCAGGAGCTATTCTACAACAAGCGATATTCGAAGAGCTACCTTGCGAATCCGGATTACTCGAAAGTGGCTGAGGCGCTGGGCGCGGTTGGGATAACGGTTGAGAAGAAGGCCGACGTGCCGAAGGCGATAAAGAAGATGCTGACTGAGAAGATGCCCTGCGTTGTAGATTTTCACGTTGAGCCGGAAGAGAACGTCTGGCCTATGGTACCGTCGGGTAAGTCACTGCACGAAATGGACGGGCTGGATTTGTTGGAGAGTATGGCGTAAGAAATGAAAATTTAGAATTAAGAATTTAGAATTGAGAAGTGAGATTCTTATGAAACATATAATAAGCGCGTTGGTTGAGAATAAGCCGGGAGTTTTGGCACATGTTTCGGGGATGTTCGCGGCGAGGGCGTTCAATATCGATTCGTTGGTCGTCGGGCGAACCGAGGACCCGCAACTTAGCCGGATGACTATAGTTGTAGTTGGTGATGACCGTGTTCTTGAGCAGGTTCGCAAACAGCTTGCGAAGATAATCCCGGTTGTGAAGGTTCAGGATTTTGCGGGTCAGGCGGTGGTCGCGCGTGATTTGATGCTGATAACTTTCGCTGCGCCTGCGGAAAAGAGGCCTGAGATACTGGCGTTGATAGAGACCTTTAAGGGCAATGTTGTTGACATTGGACAGAAGACGATAATGGTTGAGATAAGCGGGCCTGAGGAGAAAATCGAGGCGTTTATCGAGATGTGCCGGCCATACGGGATAAAGAACGTTGCGCGGACGGGGACGATAGCGATGCCGAGGCAGGAAAAGACGGCCGGCGGGCAGCAGGAAACCACGAACGAAGATTAAAAGCATAGTAACTATTGGGGCTTTTCAGAACGGCCTTGGCGCTGTATAATCTCGGCCAGTGTTAACTATGGACAATTGTTTGGTCGTTTAGAATAGGAGACAAGACGTGTTTAATCATCGCAAGAGTAAGATTAAGAGGAGGCGCAAGAGCGGATTCCTGGTTCGGATGCAGACGAGTAAAGGCAGGAAGATGATAAACCGCAAGCGTCGGGTTGGCCGGTCGGTGAGCGTACGAAAAACAATGAAGTAAGGCAAATATGACAGGGTAAGCCCCATCCTAACTGGATTTCTGCTTTCCGAAACGGGCTCGTCGCTTCGCTCCGTGTCGCAGGAATGACAAGAGGATGCGGGAATGACAAAATAGACAGATAAGGAGAAAAAGACAATGGCGTTGAAAAGTTTTTATGAGAAGGATGCGCCGATTGCCCCATTGAAGGGCAAGAAGGTGGCGACTATTGGTTATGGCAGTCAGGGTCATGCTCACAGTTTGAATCTGCGTGACAGCGGCATAGAAGTCGCGGTCGCGGAGTTACCGGGGACGCCGAATTACAAGATAGCGATAGAGCACGGTTTTAAGCCGGGCGATATCAAGACGGCAATGAAAGGCGCTTCGCTGATTATCATTACGCTGCCTGACGTTGTGCAGGGTAAGATTTACGAAAAGTATATTAAGCCGAATCTTGTGCCGGGCCAGACGCTTGGTTTCTGCCACGGGTTCAATATACATTTCAAATACATTGTTTCGCCTAAGGGCAATAACGTTGTGATGATTGCGCCGAAGGGGCCGGGGCATTTGGTGAGAAGTGAATACCAGAAGGGCGGTGGTGTGCCGTGTTTGGTGGCTGTCGCGAAGGACGCGACGGGTGATGCGCTGAAGATTGCGCTTGCCTGGGGTAACGGCATAGGCGGCGCGAGAGCGGGCATCATCAAGACAACGTTCAAGGAAGAGACCGAGACGGACCTGTTCGGCGAGCAGTGCGTGCTTTGCGGCGGCCTGTCTGCTTTGATAAAGGCGGGGTTTGATACGCTTGTGGCGGCGGGTTATCAGCCGGAGATTGCGTATTTCGAATGTATGCACGAGGTGAAGCTCATTGTTGACCTGATGTACCAGGGGGGCTTAAGCTATATGCGGTATAGCATTTCGGATACGGCGGAATACGGCGACCTGACACGAGGGCCAAGAATCATCACGTCCAAGACACGGGCGGAGATGAAGAAGATTCTCAAGGAAATCACCAGCGGCAAGTTCGCAAAAGAGTGGATGAAGGAAAACGCGACGGGGCTTAAGAGGTTCAATAAGCTCTATGAGAAGGATTACAACAGCAAACTCGAAAACGTCGGGCGCAAACTGCGGAAGATGATGAAGTGGATTGACGTCAAGGAAGGCGTTAAACCTCGTTAAACGGCAGCGGTTCCCCCTTCGCTAACCCTCCGTCGCACGGCGTGCTATGTAGGGCAGGAGCTATGCGGGACAGGTGCGCGGCTCATAATAGTCGAACCAGAAATATAAGGGCGAAAACATGAAAACGTTAAGAGCGGTGATTCTGGTGATGTGTTGTCTGATGGCTGGTTGTGAGCCGGGGGATTTTTTTGGGTTTTTTGTGCCGGAGGGACCGCCATCAAATAAGGAGATATACTCGCTCTATCGGCAAACGATTCTCAAACAAAGCACAAGCGCAGATGTGCTGTCGGCTTTTGGGACGCCCAAATACGCGTTGTTGAGCCAGAGCAAGAGTATAGTCGCCCTTTGCGGTGACAAGAAAAAGGGCAAGAAGATGTGGTTCAATATGGTTTCTTTCGATGAGAATGAGTTGATAGCCAAACGGAAATACTTTTTTATTTCCGATGAGCGTCCGAGGCAGTTGTTCGTTGCGCCGTGGGAGGGCGTGGATTTCGGCTGCCAGATGATTTTGTCAAAAGAGTTCATTGATTCGCCATACGCCAACGAAAACGCCAGGCGCATCGCGGTATTAAAACAGGTTGATGTAGATACCCGCAAGGACACAAGCGAGGTCGGCGCGGATAACGCGATGCTGAGTTTGTGTGGGATGATGGCGGGACAGGGGATGGAGACAGTTCTTACCAAATTAAGCGGTTCGCCCGCGATTGCAGGTCGTCTTGACGAGCCGAACGGTGTGGAGTTCGAGCATATCAGCTTCGACAAGTGTCGGCTGCGGATGGTTATTGATAACGACGTTGTAACGGTCAGGATGCGCCTTGGGTCGTTCGGAAAGGGCGGTAAACTTAAACTCAGCTTCGAGGGGCTTGGCGAAATGGAGGATTAAGTGCTTTTTTGAAATTTCCGGGCTGATACAGCGCAGAAAAATCAAAAGAGTGGGTCTATAAGCCGAGTTTTGTCTTGAGCGACCATTTATCTAGGCCAACCGTTACCAGTTGGCTCAAGCGACCTACCCGCCGGTATTGCCCGGGCCGGGCACCGGCTGCTTGGTCTTACAGGCGGTGGGGTTTGCCATGCCGGAATTGTCACCAATCCCGCGGTGCGCTCTTACCGCACCATTTCACCATTGCCTGTCCCGATTGCTCGGGACGTCGGCTGTATATTTTCTGTGGCACTATCCCGTTTCGATAAATCGAAAGGTGGCTGTTAGCCATCACCGCGCCCTGTCCTGCTCGGACTTTCCTCCGGCCCCGAAGAGCCGGCGGCCGCCCGACCCACTCTTTTGAATTTTCAATTGTTAATTGATTATTATACAGGCGTATGGAGACATTATATCAATAATTGATGATTTTTCAACGTTTGATTTCGGAGTGCTTTTTATAATGCTCATCATCAGTGTTGGGGAAGTCACTTCTGAAATGGACGCCTCGGCTTTCTTTTCGGGCCAGGGCGGATTGTGCGATGAGCAGGCAGACGGTGAGCATATTCTGGAGTTCCCAGCCGGCGGGAGAGTCGAAGGCCTTATCCATAACGTATCGCTGCCAGAAGCGAATCTGGTCGATGGCCTGCCTCATTTCGGGCGATTTTCTGGTGATTCCTACGTTTCGCCACATAATCGCCCGCAGAGAGTTTCTGACGTCGGAGGTATCAAGGTGCCTGAGTTCGGAATGGGGGATTTGAAATTTGATTGTTGACTGGCCGAAGCCGGCGGTTTTGGGGGCTGCCGGCGTCTGTCCCGCGATTCTGCCGAAGACGAGACCTTCGAGGAGCGAGTTGCTGCCGAGGCGATTTGCGCCGTGGAGACCGGTTGAGGTAACTTCGCCGCAGGCGTAGAGATTTTCGATATTTGTTTTTGCCGCGATGTCGGTTTTAACGCCGCCGACCATATAGTGTGCGCTGGGGCGGACGGGAATTAGGTCTTTGCTGATGTCGATGTCGAAGCTGTCGCAGAGTTCGCTGATAACGGGGAATCTTTTGGTGAAGTGCTGTTTGTCGAAATGGCGGATGTCGAGATAGACGTGTGTGGATTTGGTTTTGAGCATTTGCGTGAGGATGGCCCTGCTGACGATATCTCGTGGTGCGAGTTCGGCGGCGGGATTGTAGTCCTTCATAAACGCCCGGCCTTTGGTGTCGCGCAGGACGGCGCCTTCGCCGCGAAGTGTTTCGGTAATCAGTGCTCGAGATGCGCCTGCGATATAGAGTGTCGTCGGGTGAAACTGGATGAATTCCAAATCCTGCAGGATTGCGCCGGCGCGATAAGCAATTGCCAGTCCGTCGGCTGTTGCGCAGGAGGGGTTTGTGGTTTCGCGGTAGAGTTGCCCTGCGCCGCCCGTGGCGAGGATTGTGTTTAGCGCCCAGATGATTCGTGCGTCTTTTTCCTTGTGCCAGCCGATGACGCCGAGACATTTGTTGTCTGTGGTTAGCAGGTCTATTGAGAAAAAGTTTTCGATGATAGTGATATTTCGCTGTTGTCTTGCTTTTGCGATGAGGGTCTGGGCGATTATTCTGCCTGTTTCATCGCCGTGGGCGTGGGCGATGCGCGGGTGGCTGTGACCTCCTTCGATAGTGGTGGCGATATTGCCATTAACCATATCGAAAGCACAGCCCCAGTCGAGCAATTGCCGGATAAGCCCAGGCCCCTGGCGGACTACGAGGTCAACGGTTTTTTCATCGCTGAGTCCGCCACCTGTGCGCATGGTATCGGCGATGTGTGATTCGAATTTGTCCGTTTTTTCGAGGACCGAGGCGATGCCCCCCTGTGCGTGCCAGGTGTTGCTGTCTTCGACGGTGCCTTTTGTGACGACGGTTACGGAGCCGTGCTGCGAGGCCTCGATTGCTGCACGAAGGCCGCCGACGCCCGCACCGATTACCAGGTAGTCGGTCGATTGCTGGTGCGTAGTAACGGAGTCAATATCAACAAGATAGCGTCTAAAGTCCAACTGGAGCATTGAATAATCACCTTTTTTCAAAGAAGACAAGCGTTGCTAAAGTTAAGTTTTTAACGGTTACCTGTATTAAATTCGTTTGGAATTATGGTATTGTAACGATTCTTTAAGCGGTAGCAATAAAGGATTGTGCAATGATGGAATTGAGTTTATTCGGCTGGGTGGTAGTGGCGTCGTGTGCGGTGATGGTCGGCATCAGCAAGACGGGACTGCCGGGGATGGGGATACTCTTTGTGCCGCTGATGGCGATGGTAATACCGGCAAAGCAATCGACGGGAATGGTGCTGGGGATATTGATTTTAGCGGACGTTTTCGCGGTGAGTTATTACCGCAGGGCGGCGATGTGGCGTTATATTATCCGGCTGATTCCGGCGTCGCTTGTAGGCATAGTAGCGGGGTACTTTGTGATGAAGATAATCAGCGATTCGCAGTTAAAGCCGATAATTGGCGTAATCGTGGTGGCGATGCTGGCGGTCAACTGGTGGCGCAATCGTAGGAATGAGGAAGTTCCGACAAAGTGGTGGTTTGCGGAGGTGATGGGTTTTTTCGCGGGGCTGACGACTATGATGGCTAATGCTGCGGGGCCTGTGATGATTGTGTACCTGTTGGCTATGCGGCTGCCAAAGGTTGAGTTTGTCGGGACGAGCGCGTGGTTTTTCTTTATCGTCAACTGGCTGAAGGTACCATTCAGTGTGGGATTGGGGCTGATTAACGTTGAGTCGATAAAACTTGGTTTTATTATGCTGCCATTTATTATCATCGGGGCGGTTTTGGGGATAGTTGCGTTAAAGAAGATGCCGCAAAAGGTGTTCGAGATTACGATACAGGTTTTGGCGCTTGTGGCGGCGATAAAGCTGCTGTTTTAACAGATGTACGTCGGTGAATTGGGTTGCAAAATTACGATTTTGACAGGATTATTAGGGATATGATAACAGGGCCCCAGAGCAGTAAATTCGACAGTGAGCGTCATCGGATGGTCGAGCACGACCTGAAGGGGCGGAGTATAACCGAGGCGGGGGTGCTTTCGGTGATGGGGCGCCTATTGCGCGAGGGGTTTGTGCCTGAATCGTATGAGTCGCAGGCATACGCGGATTGTCCTTTGCCGATTGGGATGGGACAGACGATTTCGCAGCCATATATTGTTGCGCTGATGACGCAGGAGCTTCGGCTTAATCATTTCTGCGAGGTGCTGGAAATTGGGACGGGCAGCGGATATCAGACGGCGGTCCTGGCGAAATTAGCGAAACGGGTTTATACGGTAGAGCGGTTTTCGGAATTATCCGCATCGGCGCAAGCGGTTCTTGGCCGGCTGGGAATCGATAATGTTGAGTTTTATGTCGGTGATGGAAGTGCCGGCTGGCCTAAAAAGAGGACGTTTGACAGGATTATCGTTACGGCTGCTGTGCCGAAGGTGCCGGAGCAATTGATTGACCAGCTTGTCACGGGCGGGCTGATTGTCGCGCCGGTTGGTGCAGGCGGTGCGCAGGAGCTTATCGTGGGGACAAAAAGGGAAGGCAAACTTATTGAGCGGGTGGCATGCGATGTCCGGTTTGTCAAACTCGTCGGCAAACACGCGTTCGAGGAATAATAAGTGGGTGAATTAACTGCAAAACCTACTGGTGATATTAAGTTGTCGATGCCGGTGCAATTTTTGAAGGGGGTAGGGCCGGCAAGGGCACAAGTTTTCGCCAAGCTGGGGGTTGTTACCGTCGGGGATTTGTTAGAATATTTTCCGCGTGACTGGGTTTTTGCGCCGGAGCCGAAGAAAATAAACCAATTAGAGACGGGGGAGACGGCGGCGATTGTGGGACTGGTTGAGTCAACGGATTTTCAGAATTACCGCAGGCCGGCGATATTCGAGGCGATGGTGAGCGATGAGACGGGAATTTGCCGGATAATATGGTTTAATGGCGGATACCTGCGAGACCAGTTGCGGCCCGGGCAGGCGATTATGGTGTGGGGTAAGGCGGGGGAATATAAGCACCAGTTGCAGTTGACGAACCCGAAATTTCGAATAATTGAAGCGGCGACAAAAAAGGGGCCTGACCCCTTTTTCTTCAACGGGGGGGTGTATCCGGCGAGCGGCGGGCTGAGCAGTATGCAGATTAAGAAGATAATCAGGCCCGTGCTGGATAATCTCGGCGGACTCGTCGGCGAATTCTATGAAGACGAATTTCTTAAAAAGGCGGAACTGATAAAACGCAAAGACGCGTTTGGCTGGATTCATTTGCCGGCGGATGAGGGCAAATTAGACAAGGCGAAACGCCGGCTGAAATTCGATGAGCTGTTTTTAATGCAATTGGGTCTTGCGCTTCGCAGGCACAGGCACAGCAAATTCGCTTCGGCTGTCGCGATGAAATCCTCCGAGAAAATCGACAGGCGGATTCGAAAGCGATTCCCATTTTTACTTACCGAAGACCAGGACAAGACAATAGCTGAAATTGTCGCCGATATGCAAAGGCCGATACCGATGAATCGACTTTTGCAGGGGGACGTCGGCTCAGGCAAAACGGTGGTTGCACTTTACGCGACGCTATTGGCGGTGGCGAACAAGACGCAGATTGCGATTATGGCGCCGACGGAAATTCTGGCGAATCAGCATTTTATAAGTATCGAGAGGTATCTGCGCAATAGCGACGTGAAACGAGCGATGATTACGGGCGGCTTGACGGGTAAAAAGAGGGCCGAGGTTCTTAAAGAGATAAAAGCCGGCGATATTGATATCGTTGTTGGTACGGTTGCGCTATTAGAGAAGGATATCGCGTTCAAAAAACTTGGTTTGGTTGTGATTGACGAGCAGCACAAATTCGGCGTTCACCAGCGGGCTCAATTGCGCAAGGACGGGACGCCCCATTGCCTTGTTATGACCGCCACGCCCATTCCACGGACTTTGGCGATGACGGCTTTCGGGGATTTGGACGTATCGATAATCAAGCATAGCCCGCCTGGAAGGGGGGCGGTGGTTACGCGATGGGTCGCACCGGAAGACAGACCAAAGGCATACGAATTTATTCGCGAGCGATTGCGCGCGGGTAAACAGGCGTATTTCGTATATCCGCGTATAACGGGCATAGAAGAAGAAGGCGATATCAAAGCGGCGACCGACGGCTGGCGAGAGTTATCGAAGGTGTTTAGCGAGTTCAAGGTTGAATTATTGCACGGGCGGATGAGCTCAGAGAAAAAAAGAGAGGTAATGGCGGAGTTTCGTAGGGGCAAAATAAAAGCGCTGGTCGCGACGGTGGTGATAGAGGTCGGCGTGGATATTCCCAACGCGACGATAATGGTTATCGAGGGTGCGGACGACTTCGGCTTGGCGCAACTGCATCAGTTGCGGGGGCGAATAGGCAGGGGGACGGACAAGTCATTTTGCTTTTTGTTCGCGGATAAAGAGACAGAAAATGAAGTTGCGAAAAGCCGTCTTGAAATGATGGAGCGGAGCAACGACGGCTTCGAAATCGCCGAACACGATTTGAAGCTACGCGGCCCCGGAGAGCTTTTCAGTACGCGGCAGCACGGCCTGCCCGATTTGAAAATCGCCAATATAATCGACGATTACGATTTGTTGGTTATGGCTCGACGCTGCGCGTTCGAGCTTGTATCAGCCGACCCGATGCTGATTAGCCCAATGCACAAAAACATCAGGCAGTCCCTTTTGACTAAATTCGGCGACTCGTTAGGTCTTGCGGATGTCGCTTAGCGAGTGAGGCAACATTGTAGAGGATTATTTTTTCCGATATTTCCGCAGCATATCAAGGAGGTTTTGCATATCGTCGGGCAGGGGAGCCTCGAAGCTGACGATTTTTTCGGTTGTGGGGTGCTTGAAGGAAATCGTCCAGGCGTGGAGTGCGCAGCGGGCGATAACGGGGGCTTCGATGGCAGGGTCAGCGTTTTTTAATTGCCAGGGATAGACGGGTTTGCCGCCATACATATCGTCAGCGACGATAGGGTGATTGATATGGGAGAGGTGGACGCGAATCTGGTGGGTTCGGCCTGTTTTGGGGGTGAGTTTCAAAAGTGAGAAGCCGCGAAAACTTTCGAGGACCTCGTAGAAGGTGATTGCCTCTTTGCCGGTATCGGGCCGGACCGCGTATTTGTACCGGAATTTGAGATTGATGCCGAGCGGGGCGTTGATGCGGTCTCGCGTGAGGTCTGGGATGCCGTGGACGATGGCGATGTAGCTTTTTTGGACGAGACGGTCGTGAAACTGCCTTGATATTTTCCATTGGGCGACGTCGTTTTTCGCGAGAATCATCACGCCCGTGGTATTTCTGTCTAAGCGGTGAACGATGCCCGGACGAAAATCGCCCAGTGCTATGGGGAATTTCGCGTCGTCGGTTTCGGACTCGTCTTCTTCATCTTTATCTTCGTCGGCTTCCGCGCTGGCGAGGTGAAATGCGAGGGCGTTGGCGATAGTGCCGCTGGTGTTGCCTCGTGCGGGGTGGACGAGTATATCGGCGGATTTATTTATTACGATTATGTCGTCGTCTTCGTGGAGGATGTTGAGCGGTATATCTTCGGGCGGGATTTCCGTTTTGGGCAGTTCGGGCAGGGTGATTTCGATGAGGTCATTGGGATTGAGTTTCAAGCTTGGTTTTGCCTGCTTGCCGTTGACTTTTACGCCGCCCGCCTTGATGACCTCCTGGAGCATTACCCGGCTATAATTGGAGAACCGCCCGTGGAGATATTTATCGAGCCGGCGTTCCTGCAGGGCACTGCCGACGCGAAGCGTGAGGTCTGTATCCTTATTCGGCATTTCGCGCGATAATCAATTCTGTGCGGGCGCGTTTGGCTCGCGGACGACCGGAACCTGCATTTGTAACTTTGGTTTCGGCATCGGCTGCAGGACCAGTTTTTCAGTGAAGGAATCCATCGCGACAAGACGCTGTTTCGCTGCTGCCTGGGGGACTGTTCCCTCATACGCGGCGCCGGTTGCCACTTCCTGGTACAGTTTTCTCGCTCCGTCAGGATTGCCAAGCTCTTCATCGCATAAACCCAGGCCGACTTTGGCGAGGGCTTCGAGGGAGGGATTGGGGCTTCGCTTTAGATATACATCGAGCGCTTTGGTGTAATTTTCTTTCGCTTTGCCTATCTGGGTAGCGATGTCCTGCTGACTGATAGAGCCGAAACGGAACTGGAGTTCCGTTCGCAGGATTTCAGCGTTCTTGATGAGGGCCATCGCGGCAACGGCGTCGTTGGAGGCGCTTTTGGCGATACCGTCGAATTCGTCCGTAAGGTTCAAAAGGGTGAAGGAGTTGTCTTCACCCTGCATTTGCTTCTGGGCGATAAATGCCTTTTGTTGCGGCAGTTGCGACAGCAGCGTGGTCAAATTACCTTGTTCGCGTGCGGCCACCACCGTTTTTTGATAGCGGTAGTAGAAAAACGAGGCGAGGACGAGAACGACAACAACCGTAACGTAGATTATCGTTCTGAGGTTCTGGTTGGCCCAGGTGGGGAAATTGTCAAGCCATACGGCCAGCTCGTTGGTTTTTAAATCGTGGCGATGTTCGGCCTTCATTTTATTCTCCGTTCAAACAATTTTTCAATAAGCGATTACCCGCTGTCGGTTAAGTGAAACGACTATTCTACCAGAGGTCGTTTTATGTTGCAACGGTTGTGGGGCGGATGTAAAATTAAAACTTTATGTTGAATAGGACTTCAAGGATGACAATGGTCCATAGGTTTCCGCGATTAAGGGCAGGTATTTTAGTTTGCGCAGTGATGTGCGTTGTTGCCGTTTGCGGGTCGTGGAATGGGCTTGAAGCCCGTGGGAACACGGCCCCCAGCCAAGGACGTGCAGGGGCAGGCAAGATAGCCGTGCCGCAGGGATTAGAGGGAATTTGGGACCCCGCCAGGTATATAAGCGTTGATGAGATTAAGCCGGGTATGGAGGCGTATTGTCTGACGGTCTATAAAGGGACGGCGGTCGAAAAGTTTGGCGTCGAGGTGCTGAGCGTTGTTCACGATTTTATGCCCGGCAGGGACGCCATATTAGTTCGCGGGACCGATGAGCGGTTTATTCACACGGGGCCGGTTGCGGGGTGCAGCGGTTCGCCTGTCTATATCGATGGTCGGCTGGCTGGCGCGCTGGCGATGGGATGGCAGTTCAGCAAAGACCCCCTGTATGGTGTTACGCCGATTGCGGATATGCTTCGTGTGGGTGGTTCCGGGGTTAATCAGGCCGGCGGAGAATCTTTGAACAATGGACCCGGTCTTGCGTTGGATTTCTCCCGGCCGATTGATTTTGCGCAGGTTGAAAAGAAGGTTTTGTCGCCTGTAACGTCATCGCGTGGGGAGTTCGCGGGCGCGTCGGCTTTACCCTGCCCGATAGTTGTTTCGGGGATGCCGGAGTCGGTAACGGGTGATTTGGATGAGTCGCTGAGGCCTTTGGGATTTATGGTTGTATCCGGCGCGGGTGGGGGCGGGCGGGCAGACGTCTGCGATATTAAGCCGGTTCCCGGTGCGTGCCTGACAGTGCCGCTGGTTACGGGTGATATTACAATTGACGTTGTCGGGACTGTTACCGAGGTGAGGGGCGACGATATTTACGCCTTCGGACATTCCTTTCTGGGTTATGGGCCGGTAGATTTACCGATGGCGATGGGCGAGGTGCATACGGTGGTGTCGAGCGTGATACGTTCATTCAAGGTGGGGACATCGACAAATGTGATAGGCGCGTTGAAAGCGGATGAGTCAACGGCTGTTCGTGGCAAAATCGGGGCGGAGGCGCGGATGATTCCGCTGACGGTAAGCGTGAGCCGGTATAACGACAGCCAGCCGAGAAAATATAACTGCCGGATTGCCGATAACCGCATGCTGACGCCGCGGCTGCTGCGGGCGGTCGTAGCAAGCGCGGGGCTTTTTGGAGGGGAGATGCCGCCTGATAATACGGTTTCCTACAAGGGCACTATCGAAACGGACGGGGCGGGAACCGTGGTTTTTGATAATGTCTCAACGGGTGAAGGTTTGGACGAGGTAGTGCGTGACACTATGAGCCCCCTTGGTTTGCTGATGAATAATCCCTACAGACAGGTTCGAATAAAATCAATTAACGTGAATTTGGACATACGCGAAAAGGATATTTCTTCCGCTATATGGTCTGTTGGGTTGTCCGGTTCCCGTGTCAAACGGGGCGATAATCTGGACGTGGAGGTTGTTACGGAGTCGGTCCGGTCGCAGAAACAAAAATATAACTTCAGTTTTACAGTGCCTGAGAATATGCCGGCGGGGACATATCAGTTGATTATCTGCGGCGGGTTCGACTATGAGGATTTTTTGAGAAAGGCGGTCCCGTACAGGTTTGTTCCTGAGAATTTCGATACGATGGTTGGTGTAATTAACAGGATTTTGGCGGTCGGCAGGGATGAGCTTCATTGTGTTCTGGTTTTGCCCACGGGAGGGGTGGCGCTGGAGCAGGCGGAGCTGCCCGAGTTGCCGGCGACAGAGGCGATGGTGCTCGGCGACGCCAGGAGAGCAAATACAATGCAGGCGTTTCCCGGCTGGATTGACAAAAGCGTGCGGACTGGAACGGTAATAGTAGATAAAAAAATTATGAATGTTACGGTGGAACAGTGATTAAGAAAATGCAGTCAAAATATGTTTTCGCGATAATGTTTTTAGTGTGCCTGTCGGTTTCTTTTTGCAGCGCGGTGACGAGCAGGGTTACCCGTCATAACAGCAGCCAGGAATTTCAAAAAGGCGAGGCGAACGACGTGGTAATCGGCTCCCGCGGGACCATACAATTAGGCAGGCGTGCGGAGGTCATTGTTAAGCAGTTTGATGACGTCTGGTCAATCAACAGTATCGTTTCAATCGGAGATACCGTGTATGTGGGGACGAGCCCCAACGGCGGGGTTTATTCATTCGGCGCGGGCGGGTTGAAGAAGATTTACGCGGCGAAATTGACTAAGAAGGAGCGTCCCAAAGACAGTAACGACCGTGATGCTAATGAGCCGAACGACTCAAATGCCGTCGGGCAGGACAGGCATTTTGCAAATGAGCATATTTTCGCGATGGCAGCGGATGCTTCGGGTCGTCTTTTAGTAGGCATAAGCGGGCAGAGGTGTGCGTTATGCCGGCTGGAAGGCGGCGAGCTGAAGACAATTTTTGAGCCGAACGACGCAAACTACATATTCGCAATATCAGTGGATAAGGGCGGAGATATTTATCTGGGGACGGGGCCGAAGGGTAAAATTTATCGGCTCGATTCTTCGGGAAAGCGCGGCGAGGTTCTGTATGACAGTTCCGACAAGAACATACTTTCGCTTGCGCAGGGTCCTGATGGGTTCATTTATGCGGGCAGCGACAGCCGAGGTCTTGTTTACAGGATAAATCCGAAGACAAAAGAAACCGTGATTTTGTACGACAGTGACCAGCAGGAAATAACGGCTCTTGTGTTCATGGGCGAGGAGCTGTACGCAGCGGCTACGTCGGCTAACGCCGTTGGAGCGGAGGCGAAATTTGCCGCGCAGGCGCCGCAGGCGGGTCGTCCTGAAAAGCAGGACGACGAAGAAGGTGGAGATGAGGAGAGCGACGGCGGGACGAAACTCCAGATTGCCAACACGAAAGAGTCGGCGGGCGAACAGCAGGCGGAGCATAAAATGCCTGTTCCCAGACCGCCAAGACCAGCGCAGGCGAGCTATATTTATAAGGTAACTAAGGATGGTTTTGTAACGGACATATTCAACGAGACATCGGTATTTTTCTGCCTGGCTTCCCAGGGCAAAGAGCTTTTAGTTGGAACAGGCAATAACGCCCAGCTTTTTGCCGTGGAGCCGAATTCAGAGGAAAATGCGGTTGTTTTTGAAGACCGGCAGGCGTCTCAGATTACGGCGGTCGCTGTGGTCGGCGATAACGCGTATGTCGGGATGGCGAACCCCGCCCGGCTGGTAAAACTGGGAAAAGTTTTTGCGCGTGAAGGTGTATATACCTCGGACCTTGTTGACGCGGGCCAGCCGGCGAAGTGGGGCAAACTTCAGATTGAAGCGGACGTGCCGCAGGGATGCAAGGTGCTTATGGCCTGCCGCAGCGGCAATGTAAAAGACGTAAACGACAAGAGTTTTTCGAAGTGGACCGAGCTGAAGGATGTTACAGGGCCTGTGCAGCTTGATTGCCCCGTGAACAGGTTCTGCCAGTATAAGCTTGTGCTTAGAGGCAGTGACGGTAAGGTAAGCCCGGTTGTGCGGGAAGTTGCGGTGGCATCGGCTGTCCCCAATCTGGCGCCGAGGGTTGAATCGGTGACTGTTACGCGGATGGAAATGCCGGGCAAAAGCGGCGTATTCAAAATCAGTTACGATGCCAAAGACGATAACGGCGACAAGCTGATTTACAAAATAGATTTCAGGAGGGTCGGCAGAACCGGCTGGATTGAGGCGGCACACGATGTTGAAACGGGTAATTATGAATGGGACGGCAAGACGGTCGAGGACGGCAGATACGAAATAAGGATTACGGCGAGCGACGAGAGAAGCAATACGCCTGAAACCAAACTGATGGGCAGCAGGGTGAGCGACGCGGTGGTAGTGGATAACACGGGGCCGGCTGTTGTGAAATACAAGCTCGAAAAAGCGGGCAAAAATGTAACAATTAAGCTGACAGTCAATGACGAGCTAAGTGCGATAGGCAAAGTCGAGTACACCGTCGATAGCGACGCCAACTGGATAGGGATTGTGCCGGATGACCTTATTTACGATACTACGAGCGAGGACTTTACGATTATGGTGGAAAAACTGTCCGCGGGTCAGCACATTATCTCGCTGAAACTGGCCGATGCGGTTGGCAATACTAGTTATAAAACCTACGAGGTTAATATCGAGGAAAAGTGATTTACAGAGTTTCACCGCGGAGTTCGCGGAGACCGCAGAGAAAATAAAAATAGAATCTGCTCTGCGTGCTCTGCGGTCTCAGCGGTAAAAGGTTTGATGAGACACATAGAGTGGAAAAATATTGTTGAAGTAGTTAAGGCACTTTGTATTAAGGCAGCATACGAGCTTCCACCGGATGTATTAACCGCGTTGCAAAAGGCGGCCCAAAGCGAATCGAATCCCTTAGCGGCCAAAATACTTCAGCAGCTTGTTGAAAACGCGCGTCTGGCTTCGGAGGAGCGGATACCGCTTTGCCAGGATACGGGGCTTGCGGTTGTTTTCGTCGAGCAGGGGGGTGAAGTTGTTATCGAATGTCCCGCAGGCAAAACGGCGGTCGATGCAATCAACGCGGGGGTTACGGCCGGCTACGAAAAAGGTTTCTTGCGTAAAAGCGTAGTTAGTGAGCCGATGCAGCACCGCAAAAACACAGGCAGCAATTGCCCGGCTGTCATTCACTGGTCGATTGTGCCGGGCGACAAGCTCAAGATAACCTTTATGGCCAAAGGCGGGGGCTGCGAAAACAAAAGCGCATTTCGAATGTTCAAACCCACAGCGGCAGCGGGGGAGATCGTTGACTGGGTGGTTGAGGTTGTTAAAAACGCCGGCGCGGACGCCTGCCCGCCTTTTGTCGTAGGCGTCGGCATAGGCGGCAATTTCGAGGTTAGCTGCCTGTTGAGTAAAAAGGCGCTTATTCGCAGTATCGATAAACCAAACGCGGATACGTTTTATGCCGGGTTGGAGAAGGACTTGCTTATCAGAATCAATCGATTGAATGTCGGCCCGCAGGGTCTTGGCGGCGACACAACCGCCTTGGCTGTTTTGATTGAAACCGCTCCCTGCCATATTGCATCGCTTCCCGTGGCAGTAAACATTGAATGTCATAGCCATCGGCACGGCGAGATAGTTATTTAGCCACAGAGGACACAGAGGGAAGCAAAAAGTAAGACATGGATTAACGCTGATTATTGGTTGTTGCCGATGTCGTTTGGTAATGAGTATGGTGTCAGCATAATTAGGAATCGTAATGAAAGATGAAGCGGCCAATTGAAATCATTAAGGAGGCGCAAGGAACCAAGTTCGAAGACGAAGATGGGAATGTCCAAGAATTGAAATTGCTGCCGCCCTTAAACAGCGAGGAGATTAAGAAACTGCAATCGAATATCCCGTGTCCTATTCCTGATGAAGTAATGGAGCTTTTATCGTATTGCAGGGGCTTTGAAGGGGTACTAGACGAGATCGATTTCTCCGGACTTGAAGGCGGATTTGGGCTTGATGAAATATTTCCGCATGCGATTTCTATTGCTCATGACGGATGCGGGAACTTCTGGGTTGTTGACCTGACCAAGGATTCTACTTCATGGGGCCCAATTTTATTCGCATGTCACGATGCGCCCGTCATTATTTTTCAAACATCCAGCTTATCACATTTCATCAGCGAGGCAATCTGTTTAGGCATTCCACCTTGGACGAGCGAGATTGACGATGTTCACGAAAAATATCATAAAAGAGTTTGGAGAGAAAACCCGGGAACGCTAACTTATGCGCAATGTATTGAATCCGGCGATCCGGAGTTGAATGAATTCGCCGTTTCGCTTGGAGAGTCCTTTTTATTTATTGATATGCGAAATGCGAAGGTTGGTGATGGGTTTTCTTGGGGCCGATACGGTCCTCGAACAGTCAACAAACGGTTCAAAGGTGAAAGAATATTTGCATATGAAGTCCGAAAATCGTTTTGGCAGCGGTTTTTTGGGAATAAGTGACCATGGGCGAAATGTAAAATAGGGGGGCACCATACCAATTTCTTAATAAAGCTCCAGTGAGAAATCAGATAGTTGATCAGTAGAAAAACAGTGTCAATCCTGTGTAAATCCGTGTCAAAAAAAACAGCGCAATCAGCGGAATCTGCGTCTAAAAAAACTCCGTGGCTTAGTGTCTTAGTGGTGAAAAGAGTTAATTTGGGTAACTTGCCCTTCAACCGACACACACAAAAACTAGGGTCAAGTAGGGGCAACTAAAAACTTCCTTATAATAGCATTAGCGGCTCTTGTACTAACAGCATAGGTTGGCGATTGCGACGAATTGTTCCGGGCTAAGGTTGTCGGGGCGTATTTCCGGGTCGATGCCGAGTTGATTGAAAATCTCAGGCCAGTTGTAACGCGGCCATCCTGGCCGCGCAGGCGCGGGCTGGAAGCCCGCGTCACAAGACCTCGCGGGCAAGATGCCCGCGTCACAAGACCTCGCGGGCAAGATGCCCGCGACACTAATCAGTTTGCAGCAGCTTTTTAGCATCTTGCGACGATACCGCAAAAGTTCGCCGGTGACTCGGCTCAACATTTCGACACTTTTAATTGCTTTTATTTTTTTGGCGTCACGGACGTATTGCACAAAAGCGGAATGGACCTGCGGCTGGGGCCAGAAGACGGTTGGTTTTAATGTCCTGATGTGTCTTGC
The DNA here is from genome assembly GCA_003170415.1 of Phycisphaerales bacterium. Taxonomy (GTDB): domain Bacteria; phylum Planctomycetota; class Phycisphaerae; order Sedimentisphaerales; family Anaerobacaceae; genus Fen-1362. Next base: position 28,160 of record PMZJ01000030.1, read on the forward strand.
TTCACCCGTCGCAGCCATTAGTATGCTGAGGATTCCATAATCTTTTATGCCCTGCTGGGCAATCATCCGGTCTGCCACTTCTTTCTGGATGGTAACAAACATCGCGTCCGCGATAATCGGGCCGACTATGAGGTTGATAATCACGGGAGTCGCGGCGATATAGGGCAAATTGGCGACGAGAAGCAATCGCCCATTATGAATTGCGCGGGCACGGTTCAAGGCGTCGATTACGACGGGGTTGATTTCAAATTTATTTTTCAGGGCGTCCGCCTCGATTATTTCGACGTTTGGTTTGTCGGCAAGCTGTCCTTTGGCGATATTAGCGAGGACGGGGTCGATTTCAACTGAGACGCAATAGCCCGCCTTTTCGGCGATACCTAAAGTGAGTGAGCCGGTGCCGGTGCCTACTTCGAGGACAACGTCGTTATTCTGAATGTTTGCTGTGTCGATGAGCAGGCGCATCAGGTTGAGGTCGAAGAGGAAGTTCTGGCCGAATCGCTTGTTGGGTCTTATTCCAGCCGCATCGAGCAACTCACGGATTTGCTGTTTTGTTTGCATAACGAATTTAGAAATTAGAATTTAGAAGTTACCTTGCTCTTCCATTTCTTTGCTCATTTTGGCCTCCCTTGCCTAATTCTGAATTCTGGATTCTCAATTCTAAATTCTTTTTTGTTTTTGTTTGTACCATCTGGATGGCGACCTTTATGGCTTCCATCATACTGGATGGGTCGGCGATGTTTTTGCCCGCGATGTCGAATGCGGTGCCGTGAGCGGGGGAGGTGCGGATGATTGGAAGACCTATAGTGACATTGACCGCCTTGTTGAAGGCGAGTAATTTGACGGGTATCATTCCCTGGTCGTGATACATCGCGACGACGCCGTCGAATTCGCCCTGGACTGCCCGCAGGAAAAGCGTGTCTGCGGAAATAGGCCCGAAGCAATCGATGCCTTGTCCCTGTGCCATAAGTATTGCGGGGGCGATGATGCGTTGTTCTTCGTCGCCGAACTGGCCGTTTTCGCCGGCGTGAGGATTGAGAGCCGCGACGCCGATTTTGGGGTTTTCGATGTCGAAGTATTCCTTGAGGGCGATATTGAGCAGGTCAATCGGGTCAAATACCCGGCCGATTGTGAACTTGTGGCGCACATCGAATAACGCCTCATGAATCGTCGCCAGCGCCAGCTTCAACGGGCCAGCGACGAACATCATCGCCTTTCGGGGCGACTTACAAAGTTTGGCGAGCATCTCGGTATGGCCGGGCCAGTGCGAACCGGCTAATTTCCAGCTTGTCTTGTTTATCGGGGCGGTTACCACCGCGTCGATAATGCCTCTTTGGGCGGCGTCAATCGCGTCGGTGCAGAATCTCAATGACGCAACACCCGCCGCTTCGGTTGGTTCTCTTACCCAGGGCGGCACCGAAAACTCGTCATAGTCGGCAACCACAACCTTATGCGGGTAGTCCCTGCTGATTTTCTCGTGCTGATGTCTGCCCCAGAACGGCTCAATCTCCGCCTTGTCCGCGGCGTATCGCAATTGCTCATCCATCCCGAAGATGATGAACTTGGCCGCTCGGCGCAGAACCGGGTCCGCCAGCGCCTTGACGACGACCTCCGGCCCAATACCTGCCGGGTCGCCCATCGTCACGCCTATGACCGGCTCATCACTTATCGAATTGTGGTTTGTAAGCTGACTCATCTATTTATTATACGGATTACTAAAAGCCCTGTTGCTGAAGGTCTTTGATAGTCAAGTTACCTTTGGGCGGGATGTGCTTTTCGAGGTATCTTCTGACCGTCTTGGTTATTATATCAATTTCGATGTTGGTTTTCTGATTTATTTTGGCTTGTCCGAGAATAGTTTCTTTAAGCGTCTGCGGGATTATGGCTACTGTGAAACCATCGGGATTCAAGTCGGCTATGGTAAGCGAGATGCCATCGACTGCGACAGAACCCTTGGGAACCATCTGGTCGAGCAGGTCTTTGGGGGCTGCGAAGGTGAAGGTTGCGAAATTTGTGTTTTTATCGATTTTTTTTATTGTTGCGGAGCCGTCAACATGTCCCAATACGAAGTGTCCGCCGAATCGGTCGTCGGCACGCAGGGCAAGCTCGATGTTGACCTTTGTGCCTGGGGCGAGCTTGCCGAGGGTGGTTTTGGCAAGCGTTTCGCCGCTGACGTCAAAGGTTGCTGATGCCCCGGCCAGTTTCGAGACGGTCAGGCAGGAGCCGTTTATAGCGATGCTGTCGCCGGTTTTGGCCTGATTAGCCAATTGGCCGAGGTCAATTGTCAGCGCAGCGGAACTGCCGCTTTTGGAAAGCGCCTTTACCGTGCAGACCTGCTGTATTAATCCTGTGAACATAGCAATTGACTATTCCGTATTTTCAATTTACGATTCAAGGTGGAATACATAGTATAGTAAGTTAATTGTAGGCAATCCGGCGCGAATAATCAATCGCCGGGAAGATTTGGAGGTATGTTTGTTATGAGTACTGTTTGGCTGAAAATAGTGGCGGCGGTAGTGGTTGTTGTGGTCGCAATCGTGCTGTTCAGCAAGATTGCCAATCACAAACCAGAGCCGGTGGTGCCGGAGAAGACGCTTAGGGATACCTACAGTGAGGATGAGAAGCGTTTGCGTGCCGAGCCGAACGTGGTAGAGTCGAACGTGCCTGCTCAGCAGGCAGCAAACGCTGAGCAGCCGAGGTTCAGGAAACTGACCGAGGACGAAGAAGCCGGGGCCAGCCAATTATTTGAACTGGCTATCACCCAGCGGAAGATGGGTCGGCTGCCGGGGGTAAGCTACGGGGCGATGGTGCAATACTGTCGGGAGATAATTGAGAGGTATCCCGGCAGCGAATACGCATACAAGGCCAAACGCATGCTGGCGGATATCCCCGCGAATTACCGCGAACGATACCACATTACCGATGATGAGATAAATCTCAATAAATAGCTTTCATTTTTTGCGCTTATGGAGGAGCCATAGATGGGTTCGACACTTCGACAAAGCTCAGTGCAGGCAAGTTCGCCACACGTGTTCAATGCGAATCTTCCGGTGATTTCAGTTACGGCCAGGTGTTTGCCAGAGGCGTGGGAGAAGGCGGTGCTGGCGGTATGGGACCAGGGGCTTGATATGAAGACGCAATATGACAAGCCCGACGACCCGCCGAGCAAGGACGCGACAGTGATGATAACGGTCGCTGAGCCGTTCAGCGAGCCGAGGATACACAAGAATTTTCCCGGCGGCCCTGAAGAACTTGAGGCATATCGGCAGGAAGTGGTTGACGGTATTCACGACCATTGGATAGACCCGGCGGCGGGCAAGTGGACATATACCTATCACGAGCGAGTGTTCGCGTATTCGCCGGTTGAAGACATAAGAAACCCCAGGGCCAAAAAGCCATTCAAAAAAGTAAACCAGATTCAGTATATTATTGATGCCTTGTCGAAGGTCGCGCACACGCGAAGGGCACAGGCAATAACCTGGATGCCGACAGCGGACCCGGCGACCGATGACCCGCCTTGTTTGCAGCGGATATGGTGTCGGCTGGTAGCGGATAACGCGGGCGGCTATGTGCTGAACATGAACACGCACTGGCGAAGCAGGGACCTGTATAAGGCGTGGTTTATGAACGTTTACGCGCTGACGGACCTGCAGCGGACAATCGCCGGTAAGATTTCAGAGAAGATAAACAAGCCCGTCGCGGTCGGCAGATACGTCGATATAAGCGACTCACTGCACATTTATGGCAGCTATTTTAAGGACGTTGTTCGGGAAATAGAAAAGATGCGGCAAAGCCCGTTTACCGGACGTGCCTGGGAGAGCACACATCCGGCATTTATGATGATGACGGATGATGCCCGCGAGAAGCTCGCAAAAGACCCGGACTGGTTCGCAAAGGCGAAAGATTCGGAGGGCGGATGACGGAAGACAGATGACGGAACGCTGTCTGCGGCTCTCTGTTCTCCGTCTTCTGTCCTCAGTCCTCTGTTTTCTTTATCCGGCGGTTTGGCATTGGCGGCTTTTCTTCCTATTGTTTAATAGGGAGAGCGAATAAAGCGGACAGAGCCACCACTTAAATGTGGCACAATGGCCGTCCAGATAAAAAAAGATAAATCGCTCATCCAAAATCGTCCTGCCGGCGTCATCTTGATGCGTCAGGACCGCAAATACGACAACCTTTGTCCCACGGGGGGAGCCCGCGGGCCAAAGGTTGTGGGGGAGCCATATAAGTTTCTTTCCGAGTTGGGGGCCTCTGTGTGCCATGCATAGAGGCCTTCTTTATTTGCAGGCAGAGGCAATTATATTGTCGAAATACTAACGACGAGCCGCGCCTCGCCACAGGCGAGCAAGCTTCGGCGGACCTCCGCCGTTTTGCTTCTCACGCCCCCGGCCAACGAATTGCCGGGGCAACGGGTGCAAGCAGCAGCGGACGGTTCAAAGTAACCAAAAGATTGTGGAGGAATTTTGGGGACAGTTATATAAAGCTGGAAAATATTGATTTTCAAGTGCGGATTTGATATACTATTGGCAATCAGACACAGCAGCGTAGCTGAGCAGAAATTTACAAGGTAAAAATAAAATGGAAGTAAAATTCGACGGCTCAAAAGAAGATTTGATTTGCCGCCCCGAGAGATGCGATTATTGTATTTTCGAGGAGATACTCACTGAAGAGCAGAGAAAGATAAAGGTTCTTGACCGGCCCATCCCGCAGAGCCATGCTCACAGGACAAGCATCGAATATGCCTGCGGTAAAAATTATGCCGGCGTTTGCCCCATTAAATATGCCGCAATGAGGGCTTTTCCTGATGATTGTACAGCATGCCAGTATGGAGCTATCAAGGACTTTATCTGGGATTTGAGCAAGCGGAGTAATAAAAAAACAGGTTATCATGAAGCAATTCAGGAATGGACTAAAAGCCAGGCTTTGGGCAGAGGAATAAAAGAAAGCTATGCGCAAAGATTCAGGGAAATATGGAATCTTGGGCTTAGAAAAATAAGCGAAGACAAACAGTCAGGAATGAGGCAGAATTTAACTGCTCCTCTGATTTACGAGATAGTGGTCGCAAGCCCGGCGGTTTATGAGTCGGCCTTAACTCTTTTGAAAAAATTAACAGAAGAATCCTGGCAAAGAGATTCTGTCGGAAAAAATAGATAACTGTTCGCTCTTGGCGGACTCGCTTTGCGAAGAAAACGTTAAATCATCAATCCCCGTTCAGCGTTCAGATAATACGTACGACGAAGGGTAACATCACCACGATTTGCTGAAATAGCAGTCGTAGTGTCTGTAAAAAAGCCCTATCGACCGCATAGCGATAATCGCGACGACCTGTACCGCCATGTTCACCGCCAGATTGCCCGCCGTGTTCAGCATCGACAGCGATTCGTATTGTCTGGTATTTGTTTCGATGAAACAGGCGGCGGCGAGGAGTCCGAAAACGACCAGATAGGGGATAAACGCCCGGATAACGGGGACGAGCAGGTGATCAAAACGGAGCAGTTCGGGAAGGTCCTCGAGGACAGCCGCGACCAGTATGGCCATCGGGAACAGGAAGAGTCCCGCGGCAAACAATGACCGCAGAACCAGGTTCAAAGCCGTTCTTGTTTCCCAGATATTTTCCCAGGTTAGGCCTTTATTTTTGAAAAACGCCAGGGCGATGATGAATGGGAGCTGGACGATGAAGACGGTGAATGCAAAGGTGAGAATCGGTTTGACCATGTACCACAGAAACGTGATGCTTGTCCCCACTTCGACTTCGGGCAGCTTGTCGTTGCCTGCCGCGGTTTCATTGATGATTTGCAGATAGAATCCGAAAAGATAGCCCCATGCGGCGAAGTATATTATAAATGCCATGCAGCAGGCGTTTTCCGAGAAAAACCTGAAGCACACCACCGTTGTTACGAACGCGAGCGCTGCCAGGTTGTCCTTGTCGAAAAAAATCTTCCAGCTATCGACGAATACGGCGTGGAAAAAACCCGGCAGGGGGAATTCCGGCTCGACTTTCGGCTCGATTTTTTGGGGCGTTTGGCCGGATTTGTCGGGTATTATCTGCTGCTGGCCACAGGTCAGGCACTTTACGGATTGGCCGGCGTGTTTGTCGGTGAAAGCGATAAGAGAACCGCATTTGGGACAGTGAAACTGTATCGTCATCTTTTTTTTATTTGCCTGGGGCGGATTCTACCATTTTCATCGCGTCAATGAATGATTTGGGGTCGTTGGCCCATTTTTTCGCTTCGAGCAGGTCAATCTTGTCCTGTTTTACCAGCAGGGCAAGGTGTCTTTCCATCGTCGTCATTTTTTCATCAGGATTGGGACGTGTCTTTGTCTGAAGCTGGGTGTATATCTGCTCGATTTTGCCCGTCCTTATGAGGTTTGCGCAGGCGTAGTTGTTGTTGTTGAGTATCTCCATCGCGGCAATGCGGCCGGTGGCGTCTTTTTTGGGGATAAGTTTCTGGCAGACGATGTACGCGAGTCCGAGCGAGAGCTGGTTGCGGACTTCGCTTTGCCTGCCGGTCGGGAAGTAATCCAGGACGCGGGTTATTGTGCCTGTGGCGTCTCTTGTGTGCAGGGTTGAAAATACCAGGTGACCTGTCTCGGCGGCCATAAGCGTCATCGATATCGTCTCGGCGTCGCGCATCTCGCCCACGAATATCACGTCGGGGTCTTCCCGCAGCATCGCTCGCAGGCCGTGGCTGAATGATTTTACGTCTCGCCCGACCTCACGCTGCGATACCATACTGTGCTTGTTGGGAAGAAGGTACTCGATGGGGTCTTCGAGCGTTATCATCCGGCAGGCCTTTTTCTCGCTGATGCGGTCTATTATGGACGATATCGTTGTTGATTTTCCGGCCCCCGTAATACCTGTCACAAGGACGAGTCCCTGTTTGCAATCGATGATGTCCTCCCAGACGTTGTTTGGAAAACCGATTGTTTCGACCTTGGGAATATCCAGCGACAATGCACGTATCGCTGCGCTTACCCCGTCGTTTTCGCGGAAGATGTTTATGCGGAACTGCAGCGACCCGACGCGGTATGAGCAATCGACGTCGTTATCGCGCTGATAACTGTGAATTTTATCTTCGCTGAGAAGGGGGAATATGAGCTTTTGGGCGATTTCGGGCGTGACGGGCTGGCCCTTGAGGTATGTTATGTCGCCGTCGATTCGGTACGCCGGAGGGGCGCCGACCTTGATGTGAAGGTCGGAGACGCGCATCGCGCCTCTTTTCTCGAAATAGGCAAGCAAATCCTGGATGCTGAGCAGTCCCATATTTTCGGTTGGATACACCTTGGTGGTTACTGAATATTCTTCAGCCATATTCGCCTCCTGTGATTAAATCACCTTATCATTGCCAATAGTATATCACTTAATTTATCCTGGGGCAAACCGCAATTGATTATTGATTATTGATAATCGATGATTGATAATTGATGCGTTGGTATAGATATGACTGATATGGCGATAAAAACCGAAACTCGTATTCCTATGAGCAGGATACAGAAGCTCATCGGCCAAAGGATGCTTGAGAGCAAGCAGACCAAGCCCTGCTACTACATCGGGATAAAGGCCGATACGACCGAGCTTATGGACAGCCGCCACGAGCTTAAAAAGCGACTCGGCGTCAAAATCACCTCGAATGCCTTTTATATCAAGGCGCTTGGTCTTGCGGTCAGGGAATTCCCTCTTATGGTCGGCTCATTGCAGGGTGATTCGATAAAAATAGCCGACTCAATCAATGTTGGCTTTGCCGTAAGCGCACCACACGGATTAGTTGTGCCCGTGGTCAAAGAAGCCGACAAAAAGACCCTTGCCGAGATTGCCACGCTGGAAAAGGAACTGACCGACAAGGCACGCAGCAATAAACTCACGCTTGAAGAGATTACCGGCGAGACAATCGGGCTGAGTAACCTTGGTGTTTATGATATTGATTCATTCATCGGCATTGTTCCGCCTCCCGCGACGATGATTTTGGCCGTTGGAAATACTTTGCGAGCCGCCGTTCCTAAAGACGGCCAAATTACTATCCGTAGAATCACTGATTTGACGATAGCTGTGGATTCGAGGGTTGTTCCCGACCCCTACGCCGCAAAGTTTCTGGCCCGTATCGCAGAATTGCTCCAGGGACTAAAACAACTCATATCGTAGGATTTTGTGGTGGGCGTTCTATCTGTGGCAAAGGATTGGAGGATATCGTTTCTGTTACAGCGGTTTGCGAATTTGCCGGCGATATCTCAACAATTTTTATGGGGGGTTGCGGTGTTTCGACCGTGGCTATTGGTGCCCGCATCTGGTTATGGATGAGTTGGGCGACTTTTTTGTAGTCCTCTGAGCCGTGGCAGGAGGGGTCGTATTCGAAGATTGTTTGGCCATAGCTCGGCGCCTCGGCCAATGTGATATTCCTGCGGACATAAACGGGCAGAATCTGCGCTTCCGACCAGGCGCAATTTGTGTTGCGTGCGGTAGTAAGAAATTTTTCGATGTCGGCTTTGACCTCATTGGGCAGCGATGCGCGGGCTTCAAACATACAAAGCAAAACCCATTTGACCTTCAAAGCGGGATTGATTCGCTTATTGACAAGCGTAACGGTCTGAAGCAATTTGCCAAGTCCCTGCAGTGCGAGGAAATGCGGCTGAAGCGGTATCATTATCTCATCGACAGCCGCCAGGGCGTTCAGAGCCAACAGGCCCAGTGATGGGGCACAGTCGATAATTATGTAATCGAATTTGTCATCGAGGCCCGCGAGCGCTTCGTCGAGGATGGTTTCCCTGCCTACGACGCTGACGAGTTCGGATTCAGCGCCGACGAGGTCGATATTTGCGGGGAGAAGCCAGAGGTTTGGCCTGACGAGCATTATTTCCGCTTCGACGTCGGCTGACTGAGTGAGGACGCGGTATGAGCCGGTCTGAATTTCGTCGGGGTTGACGCCGAGATGCGTGGTGAGGTGTGCCTGTGGGTCGAGGTCGATGACGAGCGTGCGATGACCCATATTGGCCAAAGCAGCGGCGGTGTTGACCACGGTGGTGGTTTTGCCGACGCCTCCTTTTTGATTTAATACCGCAATTTTTCTCATTTCGGGGCCTCCTGTTTTACTTCCTGCATTTTTCTCAGGACGCCGTCGAGAACGCCGTTGACGAAGGAGGGCGATTTGTCCGTGCCGAATATTTTCGCAAGCTCGATTGCTTCGTTAATAGTTACCTTGGGCGGTATGTCGGGGCAAAACTTCAAATGGTAAACCGACAGCCGAAGGATGCTTTTATCGACCTGTGAAAGACGGGACAGTTTCCATTTAATCGCTGCGGCGGTTATCAACTCATCGCAGGCGGGGAGGTTGGCCCATGCGCCTCTTGTCCAGTCCGAGGCGAGTGTGCGAACAGGCAACTCAGGGGCGTTCTCCCTGAAAAAGTCATCCAAATCAGGAAGCAATGACGGTCCCTGCACGTCGAGTTGAAACAGGGCCTGCATAGCGAGCTGACGGGCTTTTGTCCTCGGGTCCACTTATCGACCTCAGTAAGGTTATTGTTAAAACTACTCTTTAATTGTCAACGGTCGGATTAAATCTGTTCCATAACGCTGGCCATTTCCATAGCCGTCGTAGCGGCATCTGCGCCGGCGTTACCTTTCTTTGCGCCTGCTCTGTCCACTGCCTCTTCGAGCGTTTCGCAGGTCAGCACTCCGAATACGGCCGGCGTTTTTGAGTCGTAGTTAATCTGGCCGATGCCTCGAATCACCTGCTGGCATACTGCCTCGTAATGCTGTGTCTGTCCCTGTATCACCGCGCCGAGACAAATCACCGCGGTGAACTTGCCGGCCATCGCCAGTTTTTTCGCGGGGACGACAATCTCGCAGGCGCCAGGCACCCACACGACGGTAATCTGTTCTTCTTTTGCGCCGTGACGCTTGAGGCAATCTATTGCGCCTGATAGCAGTCGAGCTGTGATGAACTCATTAAACCTGCTGACGACAATGGCGTAACTTCCCTTGCCGGCCGTGAGTTGACCTTTAATCTCTTTCATACTGTTGATTCTCCAAACTCGATACTCATTTCGCGATACTCGATACTCGAACTATCGTGTATCGAGTCGCCACGCATATTATAAGACCATTGCCGGTCTGTTTCCATAAAAACAACTGCACCACCCGGTCCCGGAGGGCATGTATCCTGGCGTCAATTTAGCTAACCTGTTCAATTATAAGGTGTTATGGGCGATATTGCCAGTAAAATTTTGGTTTTTTGGGCAAAGGCCAATGTAAGAAAAAACGCGTTAACTTGGTCTGGTTGACTGGCGATAAGTTCAGTGGGCAATGTGTATTGGCCCGTGGTTCGCGAATTGATACCTGTTTATTGCGAGGCAAGGTGGCTCTATGATTTTTGATGAGCAGCCATACAGCTCATACGACAGCGGTGAGGAAAAGGCGCAAAAGGCGTTCGAGCTTTATGAGGACGGCAAGATAACGCAGGCCATCTCGGAGCTGAACGAGGCCATTGAGGTAAATCCCGCAAACTGTTCGCTGCATTTCAACAAGGCCCTTTCGCTTGATTCGCTGAGCAAATTTGAGGACGCGATAGCGGAATACGAGGCGGCCTTGGCGCTTAATCCGTGCGACCTTGAGATACTCAATTCGCTGGCGGTCGATTACACGCGGATAGGGCAGTACGACCTTGCCGTCCAGACCTTCGAGCACATTGAGGAATTGGACGCTAATTTCGAGCCGGGCTACTGCAACAGGATAATCGCCTATACGGAGATGGGATTGCACGAGCAGGCGGAGCAGATGTTTTACATGGCGCAGCAGATAAATCCTGATTGCGCGCTTTGCTATTATAATATCGGCAACAGTTTGTTTGCGAGGGGGCAATACAAAAAGGCGATTCACTGCTGGGTAAAGACCGCTGACCTGGAACCGTCACATCCGCAGATTAACTATCACATTGCGCAGGCGTTGTGGGCCGAAGGCGAAATCGAACGCTGCAGGCAGCATTTCCTTAAAGAGCTGCGAATAAACCCCGGCGACGTGGATGCAATCATCGATTTCGGATTTTTCCTCCTGGAAAGAGGCGAGATGGAGTCAGCGAAGGAGAAATTTCATCGTGCCCTTGAACTGAGGCCCGATACGGCTATGGCGTTGTTTTACCTGGGCGAAATAGCGCTGGATAGCGGGGACAAGGCCAACGCGATGAAGCTTTACGCTCAGGCGCTGGAAAGAGAGGCGATGCTTGCAGGCCCGCGGTACCGATTAGGGCAGTATGCGCTGGCACTGGGCGAGTTTGAGAAGGCCAAGACCATGCTGGCTTCGGAGATAAAACTGGCGGGTGATAACGCGGACGTGCTTGTGTCGATGGCGTCGATGTTTTTGATTATGGCCGAGGAGGCCGATAGCGAAGAGAGAGATGATATCCTCGATTACGCTGCGAATTGTCTGCTGCATGCTCTTGATATCGATTCCGACGATGCCGATGCGCATTATTATCTTGGTTTGGCCAACGTGATTAAGGGCCGGCTTGAAGACGCCGTCGAGTTTTTCGCTCACGCCCTTGATATAAACCCGCAGCATGTTTTGGCGATTCGTGATTCGGCTGCCGTTTGTCTTACGATGCATCAGCTGGAGGAAGCGACGGAAATCCTCGAAAGAGGCACGCTCGTCGTCGGCGACCACTCGGAGCTCAAGGACATCCGCAGCAAGGTCCGCCGGTCTCAAATCACAAAGCAGTTAGGCGACCTGTTCGGTCACAAGAAGCACTAATCACTTCTTGCAATTTGTTCTGGCTCAACTTTTCACCTTTTTCCTCAATCCCAAAACAATCGGAGTATTCTGGCCCGTGCCCCGGCTACCAAAGGTTTGCAACTGCGGGGACGTTGGCGCGAGGTTCGAGATGGATGGCATCTTTTATGCAGGCGGAACGACAAATGCCGCAGCCGAAACATTTCATCCGGTCGATGACGGCTTTTTTGTTTGATGCGCTGTAAGAAATGGCACCGAATTGACAGAGGCGCATACATTGTCGGCAGCCGGTGCACTTGTCTGGGTCGGCTGCGGCAATGAACTCGGCACGAAACATTACGGGGACACTATGCGTCACGGTGCATCGCATCGCGAGGCAGTCGGCGCGGTCGCAGTTGCATATTCCGCCGATAAATGGCGTCTGGAACGTCCATACGGTGTGGCACAGGCCTTCTTTTTCGTGCTCGCGGATGTCTGCAATCGCCTGCTCTTTTGTGAGCATCTCCGCACCTGCTGCGTCCGGCCCGCTCAGGAAGCTTGAGTCGAGACCTCGCACTACTTCGGCGAACTTTCCGCCATTCGGCCCCATGCTTACCCCATAGCAGTAACGCTTTTCCTTGCCGAGGGTGATGTGACGGCAAAAACAAGCCACGCGGACAATCGAGTTCACAAAGCCGAAGATTTTCTCGATATCCTCGATGGGGACAACCTGACCATAGTGCTGTTTCTTCATTTTCCTGGGAACAAGCCGTCTTACTAATGACTGTATGAATTTAGGGGCATTGGCGAGTTGCTCCAGCCGCTTGACGCCTTTCGCCGTTGAGTCGATGTCAGTGACGAAATTCTCTATCATCCTGCGTCTGCGGACATCGTTGAGCAGGTCCTCAGAATAATTGCTTGCCTGCAGATACCACTTTTTGCCTTCACCGTGCTTTACACAGAACTCACACATATCATCGGCCTCCAATACATCGCTACACCGCCGCTCTGCCCTTTTACCTTTCCGCAAAGACGATTTTAATTATACTTTTTTGCCGGTGACAGTCAAGGTAAAGAGGAGAGAATCGCTGCTTTTTGGCGGCTCAAAGCACAAGGAAAACAGGATAAACGCGTAGACGTAGTGGACTGAGGCGGCTGGAGACAGGATACAGGCATTCTGGAAGTCAAAAATGAAAGGGGCTGCCAGTCCACACCCAAAACTGACAGCCCGGACGAGTATCACCCGTCCTCCATTAGCATATACGAGGCCTGGCGGAATTACGTGCTTGGAAAAATCAGAAATTATGGTCAGTCGGGCCGAGGAATAAAAGCAAGACGGCAGCGAAGGTTTGTTTCCAATCGCTGCCGCCTTTGTTTTGTCGCAATCTTTGTGACGTGATCAATTGTTTATCTACGATTGTCTCTTTGCGAGCCCTTGTCCTTGGACGAATCGCTATCCCTGGACGTGTCTTTATCACGTGGAGCGTCATTGCTTTTGGGCGTATGTTTGACGTCGGTTTTATGCTCATCGGCGGGCTGAGAAGGTGAGGTTTTACTGAAGAATCCTTCCTGTTTACCGACAATCGGCGGAGATGGAATGTTCACCCGCTCCGACGACGGACTGCGTTTGGTTTCCTGGACAGACACATTCCCGGCCTTGTTATTGGCTGCGAGGCCTGTTTTTTTTCCTGTCGGCTGTGTTGCCGGACTGCTGCGTTCTATGTTTGGCCCGCCTGATTTCTTTGAGGCCGGTGAGGATTCCCATTTGCTTCGTTCTTCACCGAATTTGTGCAGCTCGGTTGCGCCGGTTGAAATCTTCTGTCTGGCGTCGGTATTTATCGTTTCAAACTTCATCGGTGACTTCTTATCCGCAACGATTTTGTCCATCGTCCGGGCCATCCGGATATCTTTTTGCTTTGCTTTAGGCAATTTTCCCATTTGTTGTTCCATCTCGCGGTACGTCCGCGGCGGGCGCATATCCTTGTCGGTGCGTCTTAGCTCGTAATCATGTCTTTCATGCTCTTCCCAGCGCAGGTCAGCCCTGTGGCTCCATCGGTCATGCTCATAAATAGGGTCGTACCAGGAATGGCGGCTTTCACACTCGAACTGCGGGAAGATGCCTATGCCGATATAGAAGTCATCATAGTAATCGCCAAAGTAGAAATGGCTGTATCGCGGACAGGTGAACAGATTGAGCTGAAGTGCGCCGATATCTACTGCGACGCCAAGTGACAGCGAGAAACCGGGCCGTTCCCAGACATGCCTGGGTATATAAACCGGCGCAAACAAAACGCCTCGACTCCTCAGAGGGTAATCCCAGTTTCCCGCGACGAATACGTAACCTCGCGGCGTGCATACATAATGTGAAGGCGTCCAAAGCCATCCTTCCTGGGCCGCAAGCCAGTAACCGTTTCGCCAGATATACTGGCCCTGATACCAGTACCAGCAGGGCGGCACCCAGATATTGTCGTCTGTGGGCGGAGCTCCCGGCGGTTCGACATCCGCGATTGCCGGCGGGGCGGGCAGATATTCAATCTGCTGAACATCACTAACCTGTGCCCAGAAACCGGGAACCCATGTCCAGCCCTGGTCTGTTTTGGACCAGTATCCTGGCATCCAGTATCTGCCCGGCGGGGCAGCTCGCCAGCAGCCGCTGACCCAAATGTAGTCGTTGCGTTCAGAGTCCCATGCCCAATAACCAGGAACCCATACGTATTGATCGCCCACGGGCTTATCCGAGGGCGGATTTTCAACTATATTGGCGGGCGGCTGAGTCGGGGCCATCACGCCCGGCTGTGTGTTCAGGTCAACCGGTTCGGCAAACGCCTCGTGGACGGGGCCGCGAGTCAAAACCGCGGGTTGTTCTTGCGCTGGCGTCGGTGGCGGCTGGGTCGAGTCCTCGCCATACAGCGGGGCAACCGCAAACACGGTTGTTATCACAAGCACAATCGCAGTTTTCATATATTTACCCTTTCATAAAAAAAGCCGGAATATCAATCGCTTCCCTTATTTTAGAAACGTTTTTCACGGCTAATATATTGCAGCAAAATGACGGACCCGCCATAACAACAAAATACGATTACAATTATAGATTGTGCAAGCCGGACGTCAAGGAAAAGTGGATTTGCCGGCTTTTTTAGGTGATAAAAGGAGTTGCGCGATTATTCAGGGCTGCCGATTAAGGCAGGTAAACCAGCCCGGATTCGTTGAAGTCGGCGAATTTAATGCCGAGGTGATGCTCATTTGTTTTAGCGATAGTAAAGGAGCAATTGTTTGCGTCGAAAGCGCAAAGACAAACGCGCACACAGGCTGATAACGAAACAGCCGGTTTTGGTTACTGATGCCGATTCGGTTTAAAAAGGCCAGTTCGCGGGACAGTTGTTCATCCAATAGCCGGCCAGAATACTAAAGTCGGCAAAATTAACTTTTCCGTCGTGGTTAAGGTCTGCTCCGATGTTTGAGCCCGTCTGTAACCAGCAGTTGGAAAATGCGTCGAAGTCGTAAATATCAATAACGCCGATGACTTTGACGGCGATGTCTTTGGTGAAGTCGGGAAGCGTGTAGGTAAGCTGCCCGCTGACGGAATTGGCTGTGCCTGAGTTGATAATGCCGCCTGCGTCGCGAGTCGCGTAAACATAGACATTGTAAAGACCGTCGCTAAGCCCTTTGGCGATAACCGGCTCGTCGTGGAAAGTTCCGTTATTTATCAGCCCGTATTGGCTGTTGGTGTCGTAAATCCAGAAATAGCCCCGCTGTTTGTTTACAAGCCCCATAGAACCCAGCAGCGAGACGTTATTGGGAGCGAACTCATAACCGGTTATATTAAACCAGTCGTTGCCGGTGTTTTTGACCTGAACCGTTTGCGGACCAGCCGAGAGCGGAACAGTGATTATAAAGCTGGGTACCAGAGGACCATAGCTATGTGAAAAGACAACAACGCCATTAACAAGCACCTGCAAGCTATTAGTGCTGTTTGCATCGCCTGCCACATGAATTTTGAAATAGCCGTCTGTAGGCATGGTTAAATGGAAATTAGGGTCAGACCTTAGATGACGCCAATCCTCCCAAATTCCCTGAAGATATTGGCTGAGCTTATCCATACCGGGGAAGAAATCGCCCTGAAGATAAAATACATTCTGGTCGGACACTGCAAAAAAATCGGTGAGGACCGGATTGGCGAAGTAAGATTCGGCTCCGGAAGCGGCTCGCTGTGCCCTGGTCAGATTGCAGTCAGCGAGGTTTTCATTGGCATCGTAAATCGAAAGCGGCGTATATACGCCATAAAGATTACAGGGGTCTATGTAATTGTCCCACCACCAAAGGTGCGCGCTGCTTTTGGCGAAAAAGGCGCTCCAGATGCCATTGTGCATTTCCAGGCCTTCTTTTAACTGTGTTGCGTAAGGTTCCGGTTGGGTGCTGCCTTCGGGGCCGCCGCCTAAACCGAATTCAGCCATAAGCACCGGTTTGTTGAAGTCCGCCAAGCTCAGGGCTGATTGCTCGAAGGTGCGAATGGTATCACCTCCGTAGTAATGATTCTCAACGAGGTTGATATCGGGCAGATTCCAGAGGTTTTCAAATCCGGAGCCGTGACTGCTGGTAGTAACGGGGTGCTTGAATGCGTCGATGCTGCGAATATAAGATGCCATAGTGTTGTGCCACGCTACGACGGTTGCCGGCTGTGTTTTCCAGCCGTTGGTCCACTGGACCTCGTTGAACAATTCCCAGGCGAAGATTGAGGTCGAATAACCCCAGCGGGCGACGATGTAGCGGTATTTATTTTTAGTTAATTGTATGGCACAGGGGTCGGTGAAGTATTTGCAGGGGTCGCTGAGGAATCCGCCCGGATTAGCGGAGTTATAAGGGTTGTTGGCCCAGTCACTGTCGGTGTCTGTGCTGACCTGGCCGTGATGTTGAAGAGCGAACTGGATGGCGATATCATTTTGCTCCGCGATTTCAACGTACTTATCCATACGCATCGATGTCTGCTGAGATGGTTTTCCGCAACCCTGAAAATATGTCGTGCCCCAGAGTCCGATTTTCCATTCAAGCGCCACTGCCATATCGCTGTTGCCGCCGCTACTGCTATCGCCGTATGGACAACTCCATAGTCTGACCCAGTTTGCCCCCGCATTGTGCATTTTTTTAAGATAATAGTCCCATCTATAGGTTCCGCCGCTGTTCCAGCCGATGTTCTGGCCGATGTTGATGCGTGTATCGCCATTAGCATATTTGAGGAAGTCGTGCTGGTTGGGGTCAACTATGATGAACCCTTTTTTGCCGCTTTCCTGGCAGGTAAAAGAGCCGGCATTTGTTGCTGTTGCTGTTCCATCCACGTCTTTAACTTTGATATCACAGGTATATGAGCCAATTTGTGATGGCGCGAATCTTGCCTTCCATGATATTGCGCCTGCGCCAGAGTCGGGATAAGTTTCAGGATTGCTTCCTGATGCCGTATATGCCTTATAATAAAACCCGGGGATATTCACGTCGGTCCCGTCGGGCTGATGAAAAGTTACCGTAACGTCAACCTCGCAGGGGTCGAAGGGATTTGTGTATGTCCGTGAAAGCGTAAATGTCAATTCGTATTTGGTGTACCTGCCGATGGTGGAACTGTTTTGCGAAATGCCGCTTATTGTTGTTGCGCCGGCCTGGCCGATTGCTATGGTCAGGATAATCAGGTGTGCAGACAAAATACGCACCACCATTTTCATCATTGCCCCCTTTTTTATGATTCCTCTCGATACGAGTGTGGCGTTATCAGCCCAATAGTACCACATTAACATTATACCTTGAAAAGGGGGAGCAAGTCCAGAGCATTTTGCCGGGATCGCCTTATTTGCCCTTAAATGGCTGTTTTTGGCGCTTTTAGCCGAAAAAGACCTCGACTTGGCGCTTGTGGTCGAGTACCGGCCTAAAGAGATAAATCGCTTAATATAGTTTGGCATCAAAAAAGCTGCTTTCAAAAACTTACACAATGCGTTATTAAAGATAACGAGCAAAATGACCAGCTTAAAAAGATTATTAAGGGGTGTTTTATGATTACTCGGCATATTGTTCAACGAATGGGTATGCAGGGTACAATACGCGGGGCGAGGATTTTTGGGATAATGCTTTGGCTTGTTTTTATTTGCCCGGTTTTGTTTAGTTCCCTGTGTTTTGCCATTGGTCAGGAACAATATGTGGACTTCAATTCCGGTGAAGGCGATTTTTGCATTGCGCAAAAAGACAACGTCGCGGGCATATACATTGATTCGAATGATTACGCTGGCGTAATTAGCGCGGGTAATGACCTGCAGGTGGATATTAATCGCGTCACGGGACAAATTGCGAAAATATCAAATAAGGAAACCGGTTTGGGGAAAAATACGATAATCGTCGGCACGATTGGCAAAAGCCCGATTATCGACCGGCTGATTAAATATGGCAAAATTGATGTGAATCAAATTGCGGGCAAATGGGAATCGTTTGTTATTCAGGTTGTGCCCAAACCTTTAGCCGGCGTCGAGAATGCCCTTGTTATTGCTGGCAGTGACAAAAGAGGCACGATTTACGGCATATACGACCTTTCGGAGCAGATAGGTGTATCTCCCTGGTATTGGTGGGCGGATGTGCCTGTGCAGCATAAGGATGCTCTTTTTGTAAAGACGGGAAGATATGTTCAGGGGCCGCCCGCGGTCAAATATCGCGGTATTTTCCTCAATGATGAGGGCTGGGCGCTTACTCCATGGGTTAAAGAAAAATATGGTGACTATAACAGTAAATTTTACACCAAAGTTTTCGAACTTTTGCTTCGGTTAAAGGCCAACTATCTCTGGCCGGCGATGTGGAACAACGCCTTCAATGAAGATGACTCGAATAACCCGCGCCTTGCCGACGAATATGGGATAGTTATGGGGACATCTCATCAGGAGCCGATGCTTCGGGCGCAAAAGGAATGGGACAGGCGCTACCAGAGCACACTTGGTAACTGGAATTATTATACCGACGCCAACACTCTCCAAAACTTCTGGCGGGAAGGCATCAGGCGCAACAAGAATTATGAAAGCATTATCACAATCGGGCTGAGAGGAGAAAACGATACGCCGATGATTCCGGACGGCAACGTTCCTAAAAGTATGGCGTTATTGAAAGAAATCCTGGCTGTTCAGCGGAAAATGATTGCCGAAGAGGTCAATCCTGATGCATCCAAAGTGCCGCAGTTATGGTGTCCCTATAAGGAGGTTCAGGAATATTACGAAAAGGGGTTGCGAGTTCCCGATGACGTAACGATACTGTGGTGTGACGACAACTGGGGCAATATCAGGCGTCTGCCGACCATGGAGGAACGCAAGAGAAGCGGCGGGGCGGGTGTCTATTATCACTTCGATTTTCACGGCGGGCCGCGCTCATACGAATGGCTCAATACTACTCAAATCATCAAGGTCCAGGAGCAGATGAACCTCGCGTATAATTACGGCGCGACGAAAATATGGATTGTCAACGTGGGCGATCTCAAGCCGATGGAATTTCCGACCGAATTTTTCCTGACCTTCGCCTGGGACCCGCAAAGATGGCCGAAAGAGAAAATATCGGAATTTACCCGGCTGTGGGCCCAGCGTGAGTTTGGCCCGAGGTATGCCGGGGAGATTGCGGATATAGTATCCAAATACACAAAGTATAATGCCAGACGCAAACCCGAACTTCTCGACCCCAACACATTCAGTGTCATTAATTACAGGGAGGCAGACACTGTAGTTGCTGATTTTAACGCTATTGCGGCCAAAGCCGAGCAAATCTATCGAAACCTGCCCGATAGCGCCAAAGACGCCTTTTTCCAGCTGGTTCTCTACCCGACAAAGGCCTGCGCCCAGGTTACCGAGCTTTATGTCACTGCGGGCAAAAACAAATTATACGCTGAGCAAAAACGCGCAAGCACCAACGACCTTGCCGCGAAGACCAGGGCTTTGTTTGAAGCCGATGCCGAGCTGTCCCGGTATTACAACCGTGAAATGGCCAATGGCAAATGGAACCATATGATGGACACGGCGCACATCGGTTATACATCCTGGAATCCGCCGCAAAAAAATAATATGCCCAAAGTCGAGGAAATCAACGTTCCAGCCGAGCCGAATATGGGAGTTGCGGTTGAAGGTTTTAGGTCCGCCTGGCCCGGTCCTTCGGATGAACCGGTTCTGCCGGGATTTAGCGTATTTGGCGAGCAACGTCGATATATCGATGTGTTTAATCGTGGACAAACACCGTTTGAATTCTCAGCCAAACCAAGCGCTGACTGGATTGTGCTAAGCGCCGACAAAGGAACCGTTGATAAAGAAACGCGCCTCTGGGTGAATATCGCCTACAGCAAAGCGCCCGCAGGCGACGCTAACGGCCCTGTCAAGATTTCCGGCCCAGGCGCAAAAGAGGTAAACATCAAAATCAATTCATTTAATCCTGCTGAACCCAACAAGGATTCTTTAGAGGGTTTTGTTGAAGCCGATGGCTATGTTTCCATTGAAGCGGAGCACTACACGAAGAAAATTGATGCGGGCGAGGTTCGCTGGGAGAAAATAGAGGATTATGGGCGGACTGATTCTGCTATGAGTATTTTCCCGGTTACCGCTCAAAGCGTTATGCCGCCGAAGGATTCTCCTTGTCTCGAATACAAAATGTTTCTGTTCCATTCCGGCAATATCGAAGTCGAGACGATTGTCGCTCCCACGTTAAATTTCGTCCCCGACAGGGACCTGCGTTACGCCGTATCGTTCGATGACGAGGTGCCGCAAATCATAACTATTGTGCCGAAGAATTATATCGTTGCATACTCAAACGAGGACTGGCAGGAATCTGTAAGAAACAATGCTCGTATAGTCAAAAGCAATCACTCGCTCCTCTGTGCGGGTTATCATATACTGAAGGTGTGGATGGTTGACCCGGGTGTTGTGTTGGAGAAAATTATGGTTAATACAGGCGGCGTCAGGCCGAGTTATTTAGGCCCGCCCGAAAGTTATCGTAACACCTCAGCCGGCGAAAAATCAAAGACCGCTGAGAATAATACTGATGGTTCCGGCGCCTTCGCGACTGGAAATTATCGTAACCTGTTTGTCGAAGCGGGCCATTCTCGGGAGCAAGTCAAAGAAAAGGTCAACGCTATCTTCCAGCAGTTGTTTCACGGCGACCCCTGCACGCAAGCGATTTATTATCCCGCCGGCAGCAACGCCAACGGGCCGCTCGCCTATATCTGGGACATAGGCAGTAATGACGTGCGTTCCGAAGGAATGTCTTACGGGATGATGATAGCCGTGCAGTTAGACAAAAAAGCCGAATTCGATGCTATATGGAACTGGGCGAAGACATATATGTATCACGATTCGCCAAATCATCCCTCTTATGGTTTCTTTTCCTGGTCGGTTAAGACCAGCGGCGTGCCGAATGATGAGATGCCCGCGCCCGATGGCGAAGAATATTTTGTTACGTCGCTTTATTTTGCCGCGAGTCGCTGGGGCAATGGTCAGGGCATTTATGATTACAAGGCCGAGGCCGACCGGCTTTTAAACAATATGAAAAACCGTGCGAATATCACAGGCCCAACGGTAAAAGGCACAATGACAGCTGGCGGGCTTTTCGATGCCGAACACAAAATGGTCCGCTTCACTCCGGATATTGTAAACATCGAGCATACGGACCCATCATATCATTTGCCCGCGTTCTATGAGCTTTGGGCGAGATGGGGACCCCAGGCAGACAGGTCTTTTTGGGCACAAGCCGCTTCGGCAAGCCGGGAGTTTTTCCAGAGAGCGACCAATCCCATCACGGCTCTGGCTCCAGAGTACGCTAATTTCGACGGGACACCGTGGGCAAGTCCCTGGAACAGCAACTCCGCTGATTTTCAGTTTGACTCGTGGCGCACCGCGATGAACTGGTCGGTTGACTGGGCGTGGTGGGGCAGGGATGCACGCGAAAGACAGCTAAGCGACCGTCTGCAGGCATTTTTTGAGTCAAAAGGTATATCCACCTACGGAAACCAGTTTACCCTCGATGGCAATCAGTTCGGCTCTGACCACTCGACTGGATTAGTGGCTATGAATGCCATCGCTGGTCTTGCCGCTGCCAATCCACTCGCAAAACAATTCGTCGAGGCACTGTGGAATATGCCCGTCCCAATGGGACAATGGCGATATTATGATGGGATGCTTTATATGCTCGCAACGCTTCATTGCAGTGGTGAATTTCGAATCTGGCAGCCCAAATAGGCATAAGAATAAGGGAGATACTTTTTTACCTGCCAGAACCTTATTTTTTCCTTAATTTTGGGGGTCAGGGGTGTGATTTGCCTGAAAAACAAAGTTTTTTCAAAAAAAAGCAAAAAACCCTTGACTTGCCATCGCTCAAAGTGTACTTTATAAGTAAGCGTTTACTTAGCGCCTTATAATAGTGAGAGAGTTCGGCGGATTCGCCGGATATTATAGGCCTTGTAATAAAGTAAGGGTAAGAAGGTGATGAAAGAGAGGATAGACCAATTCGGATGACATTCCAGAGATATGCGCCAGATGCGGTCAGAGTTTGTACGCATATCGCACGGATACAAATATCTCACAAGGACAAATGGTTGAAAGTCGAAAAAAGTATTAACGAGAAGGGTAGTTTAAAATATTAACATTTTTTGAAGGAGGAGTAGAGTATGAGTAATAAGATTGTTACTGTTTTACTTGTCGCTGTTCTGGCGTCTGCAAGTTATGCAGGTGTCATTGGTAACTGGGAAAATATGCCCACCAGTGGCGACGGCTGGATTGATTGGTCTAACAATTCGGGCGCTGGCGTGGGTATTCAAACGTTATCTCAGTACACCGTCAACACGAGCTGGCATACGCTCGGCAGCCAAAGCTTGCAGCTGACTAAGAATGGCTGGGCACAGACCCTTTCCCTTAAACTGGAGTACAACGGTGAAAGAGCTGATTTTCTGGCCAACTCAAAGCTGGAGTTTGACGTTGCGGTTCCGAACCTCGGCGGGGCTGGCGGCTGGGGCAAGATTGAAAATGTTGAGCTTAATGCATCGGGTTGGGGCTTTAATCCACTTCCAAGTTCCACCTATATGATTGGACTATGGGCAGGTTCCGGCACGGTGTCGCAGCATGTAGTGATTGACTATTCCGCTGTGAAGGCGCTTGTGACAGCAACCGCCACTGACGGCTACATAGAGTTTATCTTCACAACCAACAACGATAGCTTAAATAATGAGATGCTTTTCGACAATGTAAGGTTGACACCTGAGCCGGCGACAATGGCTCTGCTTGGACTCGGCGGTCTTGCTTTGATTCGCAGGAAACGCTAATTAGACGCCTGAGTATCGGCTGTTAAAATGAAAAAAGCGCCCCCGTGATTCCGACGTTGGAACGTTCAGTCGGAAACGCGGGGGCGCTTTTCTTTTGCGTTGTTTTTATCGCTGAATTTGTTTGGCTTGGGTCGGCAGAACGATTGCTATAGTTCTTTATATTCGAAGAAATCGAAATCCGCGTGTTTATGTAGTCCGGAAATATCCTGGCAGCAGATGCCCGCGAATGTACCGGTGAAACAGCCGTCTTTGCAGTACTCATCGCTGAGCCGAGTAGCGTCAAGTGAAGGGCCTGCTTTTTCCCATTTCTTGCCATCAGGACTGTATGAGAACTGCAGGGAGCCGTTGTCATAATCGGCCCTTAAGAAACATCGGGGCTGATTACCAAGCTGGATTTCATATTTCCGCAGTTCGCTGTAAGAACCGTTGTCGGAAGTAGTTATACCCAGATGTTTTCCCAGCTTTTCATCATTGCTTATTCGCAGGTAGAAGTAGTTTTGATTATCATAAAACAGGATAAGCCCCGCCATTTGCTGAAAGTTTTCCGGCTCGAATTCGACGGACGTTGTTATCTGGCATTTAAGCGAGGTAACTCTTCTGGCAACCAAACTTTGCTCATGCGGGGACGCGAGCGATTCTCTGCCCTTGAGGCGCAGATACCCTGGCCTGTCTTTCAAATTTAACCAGCTAGGGTCCGCGGGGATTCGCAGCGTGCTGAAATGAACGCCGAGCACATCGGAATCAAAGTTGTCCCGGGTGGATTCTGGGGGGAATTCTGCTGTCGGCAGGCCAGGCGGCTCGACCAGGACGGACGGATTATTGCCGCCTTCGACTTTAAGCCAGCCGTCGCTTGTCCACTTGCATTTCTGAATAGCCGTTTCCCTTCCGAGCATACATCGCAGTTTCGGCTCGGTCCTGCTTTTGAACGGTCTGCCGCACAGATGCGCCAGGTACCATTCGCCCTTTTGTGTTTCAACCAAACTGCCGTGTCCCGCTCTTTGTAATTCCAGTTCGGGTTTCCCGGCGGAAGTTAATAGCGGGTTAGAAGGGTCGGCTTCGTATGGGCCCAAAAGGTTTTTTGACCTGGCCATTGTTACCGCGTGTTTGTAAAACGTTCCACCTTCCGCAGTCAAAAGGTAGTAATAACCACCTCTCTTGTAAATATGCGGGCCTTCGACAAGACCAATTTTGGTCCCATGGAATATGTTTTTCACGGGGCCGACAAGCTTTTTGGTTTTGGGACAATACTCCTGGATTATTATGCCGGCGAAGCACCCTTTTATGGATGCGTGCTCGTCTTCATTGGCCCCGTCATCGTGGTTTGCTTCGACCAATTTTAGTTTGCGATGGTCCCACAACATATTTACCAGCCATTTTTTCCCGTCGTCATCGTGGAACAGGGATGGGTCGAAGCCGCTGGAATTAAGGAATATGGGTTCAGACCAGGGGCCTTCGATATTTTTCGCGGTTATAAGGTAGTTATAAACATCCTTGAAAGGCCCCTTGTATGTTCTTACGTTTGAATAAATCAGGTAAAACAGCCCATCGCGGTAGCTCAGGCAGGGGGCCCAAACGCCGGAGGACGATATATTACCCCTCATATCAAGCTGGCTGGTTCGAGTAACCGGATGTGTCAGCAATCGCCAGTGGACAAGGTCTTTTGAATGATGGATTTGGACGCCCGGAAACCACTCAAAGGTGCTGGTTGCTATGTAATAGTCATCATTTACCCGGAGAATGGACGGGTCAGGATTAAAGCCGGGCAAAACAGGATTCCTTATTTTTGTCATATCAATCCCTTGCTTTGAATAATAAATGCCGGATTTTAGCTCGCGGTAGTTATCTTGTGTTTTAGTTATAACTTAACCAATACGGTTATGCAAACGATTTCTGAGCATAAGAGTTCCCGAAAAAAAGCTGATTTGCTGACCGAAAAAGGCCCCCTAAACAGCAGACAGAATGGTCGCCGGTGATGATCAGCCGCAATTGCTTTCTGACTTACCAGTTTGGAGTGCAATTGGCATCCAGCGGATTGTTGCACTGCATCCACTGCGGCCCAAAGTCGGCAAAGTCGAGAAAATTAACCGTGCCGTCCATCGGCGCAAAGTCCGCACCCTGGCAATTACCCGGTGCGGTACAATCGGTATGCAGCCAGTAGTAAGCAATTATCGCGAGGTCTTCATAGTCAACGTAACAATCGCCGTTAAGGTCGGAGTCGAGGCGATGGTTGCCGCTGGCCTGAACTGCGGCACAATCTGCAAATCCCGCCAGATGAATCGTCGTTATCGACTGTTTGGGCAGGAGCACCTTGTTCGATGTGCTGAATGTCCCGATATACGCGAAGTTCGCGTCAGATTTGGATTGATATATCCCGGAATTTCCCGGATTAAAGCCATTTAATGAAAGCGTCAGATTCACATCGTTAGTGGTTGAAGTATTGATAACTATAATTGCCGCGTTTGGCTCACAGGGGTCTTTGTAGGCCGATATCCTCAAATCGGATGAGGTGGAGTTTGCATCGACCCGCTGCCAGCCGGGGTCTGTAAATTTAGAAAAATGCTTCATAGCGTAGTAAACGGGATTGATTGTATATCCTGTTGTCGAAACACTCACCAGGCCGCTGGGGGACACCCAGAATAATTCCCAGTATAAATATGCCGACGCTTCCTCCACAGTCAGGGCATTGTGCATTAAAATCGCCAGGTTCATTGCGTCCGTCCAGACGAACGGGCCGCCTTTGGAAAATTCTGTTTGCAGCAGGGGCTTGCCGTCGCCGCCTATTGCTGCCTTGAGGGTGGCCATCTTGCTGATAAGGCCGTCAGGTGCGTCGGCGCTTCCGTCATACAGATGGTGTGAATAACCATAAACATTGGATTTGTCGGCGGCAGTTAGCGCGTTAACGTAGCTTGGGGTGCTGGCTGTATCCTGGCCTTCAGGAGCAAGAAGAATCGGCCGGCTTGGTAACGAATTCAGCTTGGTGCATAAAGCGGCAAAGGCCTGCTCATAGCCGGCATTGGTTGAGTTCTCGGTGGGGTCTAATTTGCACGTGTCCCAGGTGTCAATATAGCCAGGTTCGTTTTGCATATTCACATAATAGCTATCTACCCCGGCATTGGACCAGGCGGTCAAACTGTCGGCCCACCACTGGGCGAAGTCGGCATATCTGTAATTGCCGTTGCCGTCTTTGGCAAGCGTTCCCCCTACGGTGCTGCCATTGCTTTTGAGGGATGCCGGCGGCGACCAGGATGTATTCATAATCCTTAAGGGATGCCCTAGAGCAGCTTCTCCGGCAGAGATGAGTTGAGCGGTCTGGGTTATGTAGCTGCTATCTATACTATATGTGTTGCGAATGCGATATATATCGATGCCTAAATCACGGAAGAGTATGTTATAGATATTTGGATTAGAACTGCCATAGGTGGTAACGTTATTCTGATACCAGGCGCCAGCTGCGCCGAAACCATCGAGAGTTTGATGAGTAACTGTAAAATTAACCTGACCTGTCGCGTTCGGGCCTGCCACGCCGGGGACCGCGCCATATACATTTGCGTCATCCAGATAGACATCATTTAAATCTAAGCTTTCGACGTAAAAATTCAATGCTGTAAGCGTGCCGTTTGCAGTCAGGGTATAACTTCCTGAGATATATGTCCATCCACTGTTGTTGGCGGTTCCACTGGCTCCCTGGCTCCAGCTGGTTACGCCGCTGTCAGTTTTTTCGAAGGTTAAATTAACAGTAGTACTGGGAGATGCGGTTCTTACCCACCCCGAGACCTGGTAAGTTTGGCCGATCACCATTTTGCCTAAAACATTTTGCTGAATTCCCATCCAGGTAGCGCTTCTGCTTACCGCTTGTCCTCTGTAAGTGCCAGTATGGGGAGAAGGTGATGATGAGCCTGCACTGATTCTAACATTGCCGCCGCGGGCGGTCCAGCCGGTGGTTGTGCCGGTTTCAAAGCCGGGATTGACCAGAATGTTGGCTACATCGCCGTAGGATGTTCCTAACGTCAGAATTAAGATTAAGAATACACAAGTTGGATACCCAAAGGATATGGCTTTTTTGTTTTTTTTCATCACATTCCGTCCGTGCAAACCCATTAAAATTGCCCATCGTAGGGCTGGAGGTGTGGAAAGCCGGCTAATTTGCCCGGCTCCCGCCTTTGTGACGGGGACAGTAAACGATTACTGAACACTATATCCTAATATATGTGGTTAGTCAAGCATATATTTGTGAAAACAAATGGCTCGTAGATTGTGTATGGGGTCAGAATGTCATCCCGGAGGCCTGCCATTCGTGTGTGAGTGCCGCTGCTCCCAGCGAGTTTAGAGGCGCAACGGTAAAATTGTTTTGTGTTTTGACCAGTTTAAATTGACAGGGAGACCTGCTTTTGGGCTTTGAGCCGCCGGTTATTTCGTAAAAAAGGCCTTTTTTGCCCCGGGATTAGCAGTATGGCAGGTTTTTGGGCNNATAAACGACAATGCTAATGTATAAGTAAACGATTACTGGACGTTTAGTGGTCACAACGCTCTTCGCAAATTTGAATACCTGCAATCTTATGCGAAGCAAACCTTATTGCCTCCCAATAGATTAACAAAAAGCATAAGAAAAAGCAATATATAGTGAATCGAAACCCATTAACGGTTTCAGGTTTTTAGATGTATGTAATTGGATTAAGGTGAAGAAAAAATGAGTACCCATCGAAGCAACGGCGTACCGACCATCAGAGAGGTTGCTTCTCATTGCGGTGTAAGCCAGGCGACTGTTAGCCGGGTATTGAACGGTAATTTCAAGCATGGTTTTTCCGTCAGACGTGAAGTTCATCAACGTATTGTCGATATTGCAAATTCACTTGGGTATCGTCCCAATCTCGCGGCCAAGAATCTTGTCAGACGCCAGACACAGGTAATAGAAATTCTCGGCTGTAACATTGCTTTGGGATTTCCCGGTAACATTTATCAGGCCATTATCGAATCCTGCGTTCGCGAGTTGCACACGGGCGGCTATGATGTTTGCATGTCCGTTCCCAATCTGACGGGGAACCGTTGCGAACTGCCGCCGTGGAAAGTGGATGGGGCTATAGTGCTTCAGGAATGTTCTCCGGAAACCATCGAAGAGATGGAGAGGGCAGGTCTGCCTTATGTGGTTATCAATGGTGTTGGCGGCCCCACCTGCTCGTCAGTGATTCCCGATGATATTGAAGCAACAAAAATGGCTGTGCGTCATTTGGTGGAACTTGGGCACACACAGATAGCTTATGCAGGTCCCACCAGCGAGCACTATAAGCATAGAAGTATTGGCGACCGTCACGATACATACATTTCTGAGCTGAAAATACGCGGGCTTGAGCCGGTTAAAAATCACGACAAGGTGTTCAACTCGGCATCTGCTTTTTTGGCTTCGTCGGTTATTAAACATCACGCGACTGCGATTCTCGCGTATGACCACATTGAGGCAATGAGAATTATCCACGGCGCTAATATGCTTGAAATTCAGATACCTAAGCAGGTCAGTTTGATTTGCTTTAACGACGAATATCTATGCAGCATTGTTAGTCCGCCGCTCACGACGGTCGCGGTGCCATCGAGACAAATGGGGCAGATAGCCGCGAATTTACTGCTCAAGCATCTTCAGTCGCCTTCGGAGTATCGTCCTGAGTGCGTAAAGCTTTCGCAGAACCTTGTAGTGCGGTCTTCGACGGCGGCGCTGGTTAACAAATCGACAGAGGTTATGCTTTAATTATCTGCCTGATACGTGGGCAGTGGTGTGGATGAAAGAGATGGGCCGGATATGCCGGCTGAATATAAAAACGTGAAGTTAGTAAAGGGCAAAATAAGGGTGGTGTGTCGTAAATAGTTTAGGAGGTTTTGTTATGATGAAAATGAGATTACTTGCGGTTGTGTTATTCGTTCTTGGCGCTGCTGGCGTTGTGCTGGCGGCGGAGGTCATTAATGTCGATATCAAGGGCTATAACGACAATACCCCTTACATCGGCAATGGGGCATACGATGTAGGCCCAAACACCGTATGGACCGTTTTCTATGGCGGTTTTGGCGTGCCCGTAGGGTCGTCAAGAAGCGAGGGGCTTCAGTCCGAGGATCAGCCATTCTTTTGCAGTGTTTATGCCGCGCAGGTGTGGCTTGGTGACGACGGGCAAGACCATACCTATCAGTATGGTTCAAGTCTGATGGATGACGGATTTGTAGCGAACCCCTCCACCGAACCTAAATTGAATATTTACGGCCAGGGCGCGTTCCAGGGGGTTTATGACATATATGTTTATGGGAGAGACGCGGGTTCCTTTACGCTGACTCGCTATGGCGTGCCGACCACTCAAACAGTAAGCGGGGACGCCAATGCCGGTGAGTTTAAACTTGGCCAGAATTACGTGATTTTCTCCAGTGTGGATATCAACAACGTCAATTCTAATGATTTATACCTGACATATACCAACAAGCTCAATGCCCTTCAGTTTGTTAAAAAGAAATCACCTGTTGCCGTAAAGGACGGGACAATCATATGGGCTGGGAATTGGGATGTTGCTGGTGAACGAAACATCAGGTCGGACGACCCACAGGGATTTGGACCGGACACAATGGGTGCTGAACCCAATATATACGTCGGCAACTTAGATGTAGGTGAGTTTATGGGTTACGATATCACGGTCGATGACGTTAATCAGGGACGGTATTTTATAGTCATCGATGTTAACACAGGGGGCCCTGTAAATGTTTACAGAGCTAATCCTCTTAGAATTTATCTCGACGACAAGTTCGTAGCTGATGTGTGTGCTATGACCGTCGGGGAAGCTAATTCGACGATTGCTTCTGTCAATCTTTTTAAGGGCAGCCATACCGTTAAATGGCATCTTCCTTTCCAGGGCATTGGCGGCTCTACGGGGTCCAATCTTATTTACCTGCAATTCACTCGCACCGGAAACATTGCTATGAATGATTGCAACGAGGTTGGTTTCTATGGCGTTAGATATCCTGGAGACCTGTCAGGTAACTGTGCTGTAGGTCTCGATGACCTCGCTTTGATGGTAGATAACTGGCTGATTTGCAATAACCCGGATCCGAACGGATGTTTTTGACGTTTTGAGCTCTATAGCGTGATGAAAAGTCAAAAAGAGCATAAAAAAAGGAGAAGGAAATATGAAATATAAAGTTGAATTATCAATTATGATTGTGGTTCTGCTTGCAGGTGTTGCTTCGGCAGACAGTGTTACAAAAACGCTATACGTGGATGGAGTAAAAATGGGGACTTCAACCACTACCCAGGCGATTAGTTTCCCTTATCCGCGTCTGACAATCGGGTCAGAGGGAAGCCGATATTACCCTTACAACGGACTTGTCGGCGAGATTGATGAGTTTGCCGTGTTTGGCCGGGTTCTAACCGACACCAATGTTGCTGATCTTTACAACGCTGGTTCGGCCGGTTATGTTACGGCCGTTACAAACGCTAATCCTTTGCTTTATCTGCGTTTTGAGGATGGCAGCAGCAGCAATGGCAGTAAAGCTGCGAATACTGCCAGCGCAGATATAAACAGCACTTATATCGGGGCTGTTAGTCAAGATGCCAGTGGTTTTGTCGGCAAAGCCGCGATTCTGCATGGCGCTACCGGCGGGACAGGCGATTGTATTGACGTTTGTGATTGGGATATGCAGTTATCCCAAGTCGATATATCTGTTGCGTTCTGGGTTAAGACAACGCAGAGCAGTGATTACCCGCGGTTATTCCAGCACAACGGCGGAGGCACCGAGCAGCACAGTTATGGCGCTATGTATTCTGCGGGGCCAAATTCCATAGGTCTTATCGGCGGCGGCAATACGAGCTACATTAACGGCACGATAAATAACGGCCAATGGCATCACATTGTGGTTACGTTCAATTCGATACAGCCGGGTCCATACGCGGCGGAAGTAATGGCAGATGACCCGTGTGTGTATCTGAAGTTCGACAATCAAATGCTGGTGGATTCTTCTGAAAACCACTGGTGGGTTGGGATGAACCAGAACGCCCAGGTCCAAAAAACCGCGGGCGGAATGGGCTTATCTCTTTACGAGGATAATATACAACAAATCAACAGCCACGCCGCCGCGGAAGCTTTCACCTGGAACAACTGGTACGCGACCCCGGGTCTCCCGAACGAATTCACCAGACAAGGCCCGCCATACGGCGGCAATAACGATGCTTACGCCTTTGCTCCCGGCGATATATCGTTTGAGATATGGATAAAGAGCGTTCCCAATCTTCCGCCGAGTACCTTCGCGATGCTTTTCCAGCAGTTTGGTTCTAATACGAAAGAGCCAAATGGCCCGGGATTGGGTCTTTACAGCGATGCCGGTGTGTCAAAACTGCGTGTCGCGGCCGGAAGTCAGTGGTATTATCCCGGTACGGTTACCCCGCTGGACGGACAGTGGCATCAATTAGTCGTTACATACGACCAAAATGATGACGGCCTCGGAAAGTCGATGATAGTTCAATTGTATCTGGAT
Organism: Phycisphaerales bacterium; assembly: GCA_003170415.1. Lineage (GTDB taxonomy): Bacteria > Planctomycetota > Phycisphaerae > Sedimentisphaerales > Anaerobacaceae > Fen-1362. The sequence continues at coordinate 59,656 of PMZJ01000030.1, forward strand.
GGCTCGCTTGCGGGTCAATCAACAATAACCGACCCCAACGGAAATGCTCGCCTGAAGAGTGAGCTTTCCACTCTTGAGATTGGCTGCGAGAATGACTGGGGATATCCATTCAATTGCTGGGATGGGTACGTCGATGAATTCGCTGTATATAAGGGCGTTTTGAGCGCGGACAGAGTAGCGGCCCATTATGCCGCGTGGCAGCCGAAAGATTGTGCCGAGGTCAAGGCAAGAGGAATGACTCTGCCCGGCGATTTGAATGGCGATTGCCAGGTGGACTTCTACGATTATGCTATTTTTGCTTCTGAATGGCGCCTGTGTGATAACCCGGGCGGTGCTGGTTGCGTTCAGAACTGGATGCCATAGTTTTATACTGAGAAACTGAATAGTTATAAAGTTGTGTTAAACGTTTTCGGTTGCGCGGCTCGTATCGGTTTGGTTGATCGGCAGGCGGCTTAGGACGCACCCGTAGGACGATTGACGAAATGTGTCTCGGCTTGATATCTCGTCGATGACGGGCGAGCCGCGCGACCGGCAGATGAACAACGTAACGTGTTGTTCAGGGGTTGCATATTGTTAGAAGTTCAATGGTTTGATGGAACGCTTTATTACAAGGTTTTTTTAACGGTGGTATTATGAGAAAGATAAAAGGATTTACGCTGGTGGAGTTGCTGGTTGTAATCGCGATTATAGCGCTTCTTATGGCCGTCTTACTGCCGGCCCTTAACAGGGCAAGAGAACTGGCCCGCAGGATAGTATGCGGCAACACGTTAAAGTCGATTATGACGGCCAACTTTCTGTATTCGGAGACGTATGACGGAAAATTTGTGCCGATTAGTTACTATGTTATGGGACCCTCCACGGGAAGATCAGGCGGCAACTATACTACAACTACATGGGTTGCAAACGAGGCCTTTCGCAGGATTCTGGTAATGCAAAAACGGCATAATGCGGAAAGTCTTGGCAATAACGCAAGCAGTGATTTTCTCCTTCCCACAGAATATCTTTGCCCAGACGACACGGTAAGTAAAAATCTAATGAATGCCGTTACAGCCAGCGGAACCTATTCGGGCAGTTATGGTTATAACAGTACAGAATTCGTGCAACAATATGGGAGCGTTGCAGATCCTAGTAAGTGGAATCCTGTAGGTACAACTTCTATTGGCTTTACGGCTCAATCGGTAAAAAGGGCCTCTGAAAAACTTGCCTTTACCGAAAGCACGGACTGGTGGGTTTGCTGGGCTGGCGCTGATTACACAAATGGATGGGACAAGCTTCATCAAGCTAATCTTCAAGACTATAAGGAAGCCGACCCGCGTGTCGATGGCCCGGTACTTTATCGCCACAGCGAGGGCGCCAATGTAGCGTTCTACGATGGCCATATTTCTTATATGCGCAAACAGGATATTTTCGTCACAACGGATTACGATGCCACTCCAAAACGACCAGGGATGTGGGTCGTGAATCATCTCCCTTATTAATTAAATAGTCGTAGTTGTTAATGTCAGGGCGATACCGCTGTAATCGCCGCAGAGGCCAGGGAAGGATTCCTTGACATTGTGGTTTTTCAAAGTTATTCTGCTTTTCAATCCTTATCTTACAAATATTGCTCTATGGTAAAATTGTATTCAGGCAGAGTGTAAACCCGAAGGCAATAATTCAAGGGGAAACGAATGCAGGATGGAGCGCAAAAACTCTCGTTTGGGGAAAAAGCCGGATATAGTTGTGGGGATGCCGCCGCGAATTTAGTATTCATGACGATGATCCTCTTCCAGACGAATTTTTACACGGATGTGTTCGGAATCACGGCGAGTGCTGCGGCAACCATTCTTCTTGTGGCACGGCTGTGGGACGCGGTCGCTGATCCCATTGTGGGAGTGCTCGCCGACCGCACAAAGACACGGTGGGGCAAGTTCCGTCCTTGGGTCCTGTTCACAGCGCTGCCCTGGTGCGTCGTTATGATTCTCGCCTACTCCACACCCAAGGGCTGGAGTATGGGCGCGATGATCGCGTACGCCGCCATCACCAACATCCTGCTTATGTCGATCTACTCAATGAACAACATGCCGTATTCTGCGCTGGGCGGCGTGATGACTGGCGATGTAAATGAGCGCGCCAAACTCAATTCGTTCCGGTTCATTTCGGTGAACGCGGCCCAGTTCCTCGTCGGCGGGTTAACCCTGCCGCTGGTCGCCAAATTCGCCGTCGGCCATGATCTGCAATACGGCTGGCGGATGATAATGACCATCTGGGCCGCCCTCTGCTTCGTACTGTTCCTGATTACGTTCTTCAGCACCAAAGAACGCATTCAGCCGCCGCCACAGCAAAAATCAGATTTCATGCAGGATTTTGCCGGCCTGATCAAAAACAGTCCGTGGATCGTGATGTTTGCCATGACGCTGGTCCATTTTGCCATCCTGACATTCCGCGGAGGCGCGCTTTACAACTACTATCATCACTATGTTGATAAAGCGGCCATGTACGATTGGGTGCAAAAGCTGGGCCTCACCGGACCTGTGCTTCTCTCCGGGGCGCCCCGGCCCGCCGGTATTCTCGAGTGGCTTGGTTATATTGTGCATGGAGACAGGTCCAACCTGGCAAATTCCAACGTTGCCGACGTCTTCAACAGCATCATCAACATGATTGGCACAGGCGTTACCATCATCGTCCTTCTCCTGTCGCCGGTCCTCTCTAAGAAATTCGGCAAGAAGGCCGTTGCGGCTGGCGGTTTCGGGTTGGCCGCCCTAAGCACCTTTGCGTTCTATTTGCTCGGCCCGACCAACGTCAACGGCATGGTCGCACTGACGATTCTGATCGCGATATGCTATGCCCCAACCATCCCGCTGATCTGGGCCATCTACGCGGACGTGGCGGATTACTCCGAGTGGAAGACCGGACGCCGATTTACCGGCATTGTTTTCGCCACCATTGGCTTTGCGTTAAAATCCGGGTTGGCGCTCGGCTCGTCCTCGTTCCTGTGGTTCATGGCCGGATTTTTCAACTACAATACCAAGTTACCTGACGCGCCCCAGGCGGTGCAGGGCTTCCGGGTCTGCAGCGGGGTCGTGGTTGGCCTGCTCTTTGCCGTCTGCACCGTCCTGCTCATCATCTACAAGCTCAACAAACGCCTGACCATCCAGATGGCCGGCGAATTGGCGGAACGTCGCAAACAGTTCAAATACTGATTATGAGTATGAGGAGTCCGATTGTGCAATTACAAATACTGCCTTTAATCGCAGCATTATGCCTGTTTTTGCTCTTCAGCGTGACCGGGTGCAGCAGTCAACCCGCCCTTAAAAATGTTTTCGCAAAAGATTTTTTAATCGGTGCCGCGGTCAACGACGACGTGGTTTCAGGCAAAGATTTTAAAGCGGCCGCCATCGTTGAAAGGCACTGCAATACCATCACGCCTGAAAACGTTATGAAGTGGGCGCTAATTCACCCGGAGCCGAACAAATATGACTTCGCCGCGGCGGACCGCTTTGTGGACTTTGGCCAAAAGAACAAAATGTTCATTGTGGGCCATACACTTGTCTGGCAAAACCAGATTCCCGCCTGGGCGTTTAAGGACGATGCCGGCAACCTGCTTAGCCGGGACGCGATGCTTGCGCGTATGAAAGACCATATTTTCACCGTTGTGGGACGTTACAAAGGCCGCGTCAATGGCTGGGACGTTGTCAACGAAGCGTTCAGCGACGAGGGACAGCTTCGCAAAACAAAGTGGCTTGAAACCGTCGGCGATGACTTTATTGCCAAGGCATTCGAATACGCCCACGAGGCCGACCCCAACGCCGAATTGTACTATAATGAGTTTTCTAACGATAAGCCGGCCAAGCGCGATGCCTGTGTTCGCTTAGTGAAAGACCTCAGGGCCAAAGGCCTCCGCATCGACGGCGTTGGCATTCAGGGGCACTGGGGTATGGATTATCCGCCACAAGAAGACCTTGAGGCGTTTATCGATGCTATGGCCGCACTTGGCGTCAAGGTTATGGTTACCGAAATGGATATCGATGTGCTGCCAAGCGCCAATAACTACAGAGGTGCAGATATCAACGTCAGGGCTGAATTGCAGAAACAGCTTAATCCTTACGTTAATGGCCTGCCTGATGATATTCAGAAAAAACTCGCGGACCGTTACGCGGAGCTTTTTGCGATTTTGCTCAAACATAAAGACGCAATTGCCCGCGTTACCTTCTGGGGCGTTTACGACAAGACAAGCTGGCTTAATAACTGGCCGGTAAAGGGACGCACGAGCTATCCGCTGTTGTTTGACCGCAACTATCAACCCAAGCCGGCATTTGATGCTGTTGTCAAAACAGCCCGGGGCAGCGAGTAAAACTTCCTTTGGAAAACATTTAAGGGTAAACTGGTATGAGGGCTTTGATACTTGTTGCATTATTCTCGTTTTTTGTATCCGGATGTGCACAACAGCAACCGAAAACTTTTCAAAATCCCATTATCTCCGGTTTTTATCCTGACCCGAGTATTTGCCGGGTGGGTGATGATTATTACACGGTGCACAGCTCTTTTGAGTATTTTCCGGGCGTTCCGATTTTTCACAGTAAAGACCTCGTGCACTGGCAGCAAATCGGGTATTGCCTGACCCGCAAAAGCCAGCTGCCTCTTGACAAAGTCCGTGCATCAGGCGGAATTTATGCGCCGACGCTTCGCTATCACAAAGGCGTCTTTTATATGGTGACTACCAACGTGGATGGCGGGGGTAATTTTTACGTTACCGCCGCAAATCCAGCGGGGCCGTGGTCTGAGCCGATTTGGCTCGACCGCAGCGGTATGGACCCGTCTCTTTTCTTCGATGACGATGGAACGGTCTATTACACCCGCCACGAAGGTCAGGGCGATGGCTATATTGCTCAGAGAACACTCAATCTCGAAACAGGCAAACTTGAAGGCCCTCTGAAAAAGATATGGGGCGGCACAGGCGGCGTCTGGGCGGAAGGGCCGCATTTGTATAAAATAAACGGCAAATATTTTCTGATGATTTCAGAGGGCGGAACCAGCTATGACCATAGTGTAACCATTGCCCGCAGCGATTCGCCCTGGGGACCGTTCGAATCTGATCCGAATAATCCAATCCTGACGCACAAGAAAAACCCAAAACTGCCAATCCAGGTCGTTGGCCACGCCGATTTAGTCGATACGCCTGATGGCTGGTGGCTGGTTTGTCTCGGTGTCCGGCCACAGGGCGGTCGTTTTCATCACATCGGACGTGAGACATTCCTGGCGCCTGTCGTCTTTAATAAGGAGGGCTGGCCTGTGGTCAACGGCAATGGCACGATTCAGCCCGTGATGACCGCGCCGAAATTGCCGCAGCATATATGGCCGAAAGAGCCGGCGAGGGATAACTTCGACAGTAAAACTCTTGCGCTGCAGTGGAACTATCTGAGAAACCCTTATGAGGCCGATTACTCACTTACCGAACGCCCTGGCTTTCTGCGTCTTCACGGCTCAGCAGTAACTATGAGCGACAAGGATTCGCCCGCCTTTGTTGGCCGTCGCCAGACCGATTTTAACTGCGTTGCTTCGACCCTGCTTGAATTTGACCCCAAAGACGAAAATGAGGAAGCAGGTCTTGTCGTTCGAAGTAATGACAAACATCATTATGAAATCGGCGTTATGCTGAAAAATGGCAAGCGGCAGGTTTTATTCAGAAAAGTCCTCAAGGGCAAAATAATAGAACCGGTTAAATATGCTGATATCGAAGCCGGACCTGTTGTGTTGTCGGTCAAGGCGACGCCGTTGACTTACGAATTTTCCTGCAAGTCATCCAATGGCGATGTGCAGGTATTAGGCACAGCCCTGACGAAGGATTTGTCCGTTGAAGCGATTGGCTTTGAAGATGGAATGTGCTTTACCGGCGATTACTTCGGTATGTACGCTACGGGCAACGGACAAAAGTGCTCAACTCCCGCTGATTTCGACTGGTTCGAATACGTGTCCGATTAGTTTTGATAAAAACTGAAAGGATATAATAACGAAGTTGAAGGTAAAAATACTTTGTTCAGCAGTATGTTGTTATGTATTGCTGATTTCTCAGGCGGCTCTCTGCCAGGTCAAACTTCCTCTTTTGATAAGCGATGGTATGGTTTTGCAAAGAGATGCCAGTGTAAAGATTTGGGGTTGGGCTACCGAAGGCGAAAAGATAACAATTAACTTTGACGGCAAAACATATAATGCCGCAACAGGCACAGACGGCAAATGGGCGGTAACGTTTTCTGAATTAAAAGCGGGCGGTCCATATAGTATGGATATTAACGCCAGTAATCATATAACTCTGACAAACATCCTGATAGGTGATGTATGGGTATGTTCGGGGCAGTCGAATATGGAACTGCCTGTGAGCAGGGTAAAATACCGCTACCCGGATGTAATCGCCAATGCCGACAACCCTAACATAAGGCAGTTTATTGTTCCGCACATATATGATTTCAAGGAACCAAAGGAAGATTTTAAGTCAGGTAGCTGGGTATCGGCCAATCCCAAAAGCGTGCTCGAATTTACCGCCGTTGGTTATTTTTTCGCGAAAGAATTATATGAAAAATACCACGTCCCCATAGGTTTAATAAATGCAAGCTTGGGCGGCTCACCTGCCGAGGCATGGATGAGCAAGGATGCCTTAAAAGCGTTTCCTGAATACCTGGAAACAGCGAAAAAATTTAAAGACAGCAATTATATTAACCAAATCACGGAAAAAGATAAAGCCGTCAGCGACGCGTGGTATGGTCGTATCCAGCAGCTTGATAATGGTTTAGCAAAAGGTCAAAAGCCGTGGTTTGATGTAAATTATGAGGCCTCTGAATGGGCGACAATGAATGTGCCCGGTTACTGGGCTGACTGTAACCTGGGAAACGTGAACGGCGTTGTCTGGTTCATAAAAGAAGTTAATGTCCCGGCTTCAATGACTGGTCAGCCGGCAAAGCTTTGGCTCGGCAGGATTGTGGATGGCGATTTTACTTATGTTAATGGCAAACTTGTGGGGTCGGTTTCATATCAGTACCCCCCAAGAATATATGATATTCCTTCAGACCTGCTAAAGGCAGGCAAAAATATCATCGTAGTAAGAGTTATTAATAACTCCGGCCGGGGCGGTTTTGTTCTGGATAAGCCATATCAGCTTTCAGCAGCGAGACAGACAATCGACTTAAAAGGCCAGTGGCAATACAAATTAGGTGCTACAATGGACCCATTGCCGGGCAAAACTTTTATTGAGTGGCAACCGTTGGGATTATATAACGGAATGATAGCCCCGTTATTAAACTATAAAATTAAAGGAGTAATTTGGTATCAGGGTGAATCCAATACCGCAAAGCCGCGTGAATATCAAAAGCTGTTTTCTGCGCTGATAGCCGACTGGAGAGGAAAATGGAGTCAGGGGGACTTCCCCTTCCTGTACGTGCAACTGGCTAATTTTATGGAGGTTAAAACTCAGCCGTCTGAAAGCGGCTGGGCCGAGCTGAGAGACGCACAGCTTAAAACGCTCGCTGTTCCCAATACGGCAATGGCCGTAATCATTGACCTCGGCGAATGGAACGACATACATCCTCTAAACAAGGAAGATGTCGGCAAGCGGCTGGCGCTGGCGGCCCGAAAGATGGCCTATGGCGATGAAAAAGTGGTTTATTCAGGCCCGATTTACCAGTCAATGAAAATCGAAGGAAATAAAATCATTCTCGCATTTGCAAATACAGGCAGCGGATTAACGGCAAAAGGAGATGGAGAGCTGAAGTGTTTCGCTATTGCCGGTGCCGACAAAAAATTCGTCTGGGCAAAGGCGAAAATAGAGTATAATAAAGTCGTGGTTTGGAATGACCAGTTGGCCAATCCTGTCGCTGTTCGATACGCCTGGGCTGATAATCCTGAAGGAGCGAATTTGTATAATGAGGAAGGTTTGCCGGCATCACCTTTTGCAGCCGGTGAATAAATTTTTTTAACATTTAACAATATATTTAAACTGTTTCGAGGCGGGAAAATGAAAAGAGCAAATGTAATTCTGTTACTTACCGTTTTTCTTATAGCATGTAAAGTGGGGTATTCGGGGACCATTGCTCCTCCTTACGAGGTAGGCAATTGGCCGGGATTTCGGACAGCAGCAGTAAGTTATACTTTTGATGATGACTGCTCCAATCAACTCGCTATAGCAGTCCCTATGTTCAATGAATTTGGTTATAAGCTGACGCTGTTTACTGTTACAAGCTGGGGGCCTAACTGGACCGGCTTGCAAAATGCCGCCAATCAGGGTCACGAAATCGCCAGTCATACTGTGACGCATCCTTCTTTGGGCGGATTGACCATTGCGCAGCAGACGACGGAGTTGGCGGACTCTCAGAGTGTCATAAACTCGCATATAACAGGCCAGCAATGCATCACGCTGGCCTACCCCAATTGCGTGCCCAGCGACCAAACGCTTACTGCGCAATACTATATTGCCGCGCGACACTGTCAGGGCTACATTGAAGCAAACACTCCATCGAATTTCTACCAGATAAGTTCGTTAATTTGCGGTAACCAGGGTTCGGTGCTGACAGCGGCGGACTTCAATGCGAAATTTGTAAGTACCGCGGCCTCAAAAGGATGGTGTGTATATCTCATACATGGCATCGACAGCGACGGGGGATATTCTCCGCTTCCGTCCGCGACACTCAGAGCAAGCCTTCGGTATCTTGATGCTCGCAGGAACACATTCTGGGTTTCTACTTTTGCAAATGTTGTGCGCTACATAAGAGAACGCAATGATGTGTCGGTTACGGAATTGTCTAATTCAGGCGACAGCATTACTTTACAGGTAACAGACACCCTCGACAACGCGATTTACAATTATCCGGTAACTATACGCAGACCTCTTCCTGCCGGCTGGGGTTCTGCTAATGTTTCACAAAATGGTCTTCCGGTAACTTCATCTATTGTGGTGGTTAATTCAACGGCGTATGTAATGTTTGACGTAGTGCCGGACGGCGGGAACGTTGTGCTCTCAAAAGGCATCTACGGCGATTTTACAGGCAACGGTGTTGTGGAAATGAATGACCTTTCCGTCTTTTTCGAATTCTGGCCGGTAAATGATTGTAATAAAACTACCGGGGTGGATGCGGACGAAGATTGCATAGTCAATTTCAACGAATTTGCCATTCTGGCGCAAAACTGGCGGCAAGCACCATAATTAGCGGTGCACGCCTTACCGATACTTTTCAACAGCCGCAATAAACGCGTTGATATTATCCGTCGATACCTCTGGCGGCATACCTCCACCGCAGGACGCGATAATCCGGCTGCGGTCTTCAAGACCAGCCAGCATTGTCTCCACGGCTTGCGCCACTTCAGCGGATGTCCCCGCGGCCAAAACGTCTCTCGGCGGGATATTACCCAGCAGCGCAACTTTATCTCCGGCAAGTTTTTTCATTTGTACCAGGCCGTGGTCGCTGCTGAAATTGAAAAGGTTAATCCCGATTTCGGCTAAGTGCGGTGCACAGACAAGGCCGGGTGCGTCGTTGTGAAAGAAACGGACCTTCACATCCCGGCAGGTGAAAATCTTTTGCAGCCGGGGTTTGGCGAATTTGACGAAGTCCTGCTCGCCGAGGAAGCCGACTATGTCATCGAGAACGAAAATGCCTTCGATTGTCGGGAACGTTTCTATTTGCAGACAAATCCAGTCAACGATGAAGTCCGTAATCATATCGAGCAGCCGGCTGACCTCGTCAGGATTTGCGCGGACACCCATAAGAAACTCAGTTGTGCCGGCAAGGAACGAGGCGATATTCAGCGGCCCGCGCGAAACGGCGAATTTTATGGCGTGTCCTTCCCGCTCGATTTGTTTTTGCGTTAGTTTCAGCCTATTCAGCGCAAAAGGCAGCAAACCATCCTTTGAAGGGTCGGGCCTGCTTATGGAATCAACCTGCTCAAATGACGTGATAATCGGACTCGCGAACGGCAAATCGTTTGTCTGCCAGGAGCATTTCGAACCGAACGCCGATGGCTCGGTGCACATCCCGAATTCCGACCAGAAGCCGGGCAAAAATATCGCTTGCGGAAAAGTTCTGATGGCCTTTAGATTGGCTTCGAGCCACATTTGTTCGCCGGTAAAATAGTCCATTACCGACATACCCGCCCACCCCGGCAGCCAGGGGCTGTCTATTATAAAGCCGACTGGTAACGTCTTGCCGACTGTACCGTTGATTACGTTAAGCAGTGTCGCCCATTGTTTGTCTGTCATTTCAGCGTCTCATGTTTAATTCGTAGAGAGGCGGTTGCAAAAATTATTTGTGGCGGTAAAGCTCCCAGCCGAGGTAATTGCCGATCGCCTCGGCGATGGCGTCGGCTTTCTGAGACATATTCATCGCCACGTGATGCTCAAAGCCCATTCTGCATATAAACTGCAAAAGGTTCTGCAGGTTTGGTATTTTCATCACGCCGTAGCCGCCGAATGTGTCGAGCGAGTCGTTTGTGAACTCGCCTTCGCCCACATATGCGCTGATAACGCCTGCCGCGTCGTCGGTGGTGGTTCTGCAGAATGTGGCGTTGCCTGGTGCTATTCTCCCGACCATTGCTCCGTATGTGTTGTCTTTGCCGACCGAGCCGGCGATGATTTCTTGGTAATCCATTTTTGCGGATTTGAAGAAGCTCTTCGGCAGGTTGCTGCAGTGGAACAAAACGCATTTATCCGGCTCATCCGCGTAGTTATTGTTCCAATCCAGTAACGCGCTCGGCGTCCCCGAAGCCAATTGCAGGATATACATCCCCAACAGCCCGGTGACATCGACCTCGCAGGCGCTTGGCATTAGCGACTCGCTCATCATACTCATCAGCGTGCAGGGCACTATTCCGAAAAATTCCTCAAGCGACGTCCAGCACTGAATCGCCGTTCCGTCAAGCTCGTTATCTTTGACCCACTGGTCTATCACGTATCCGAACTTTGCCATTTTCAAAAGTGATTCGACCGGAATCGATTTAGTCGATGTATATTGCTGAATTTCACTGAGTTTGCGTTTTACGTTCCTGTCGTTGTCTGTCAGGCGGCCAACTCTTCCGAGGATTTCTGAAAGGTCTATCGTTTCGACCGCTATGCCGGACAATTCCAGAATCTTTTCGCTGTAGCGGACGGTGTTAAACGCGCCTGTGCGTGCGCCGATTGCGCCGAAGCGGGCGTTCCTGAGTCCTTTGACAATCCTGCAAACCGATGCGAAATCATCCAGATCCTGTTTGAATTCCGCTGAAGCGACCGGCATAGTGTGCGTTTTAGTAAGTGTGTATGGAATGCCGGCCTGCCTGAGGTTATTGCAGACGCTCATTTTCCCACAGAACGAATCCCGTCTGTTGGCAATGGTCATTTGGCCCGGCGCATCAGGTTCGGCGTGAATGAGGATCGGCACATCAAGACCTGCGCGTTTTACTGATTCCGCCACGCCTTTCTCATCGCCGAAATTTGGCAGAGTAACGATTATGCCGTCGATTTTATCGCCGTTCTTCGCGAAAAGTTCCGCGCACTTTTTCGCGTCCGCGTATGTCTCAACCGAACCGTATTTGGTATCCTGCATCGACAGGGCGATAGCGCCGAAACCGTTGCCCTTGAGCACTTCGAGAATATCTTTGCGTCCCTGCTTTGCCAGTATATCCGGGAAAAATCCCCTGTTTCCTGTGATTACTCCAAACATTGTCTTTTGCATTTTATACCCTTTCCTGCCATATTTTCATTTAAGGCGCGATTATAGCATATCAAATCGCCGAACTCCACAGCAACATTCCCGGCTGCATTGTTGTTTCGTATCGAAAAACCTGGCAGGAAAGAATAAACTCCCGCCTTCGCTTCCTCCTTCGTTAATGCTATGGAAGGCAGGCAAGCTACAGCGAACGAGCTTTACTCTTGGATTATAAGCCGCGGAGTTTCCTTTTGTGAGGCGGGGGAGTGGAAGCCAACGATCGGATTCGAACCGATAACCTCCGGTTTACAAAACCGGAGCTCTACCGTTGAGCTACGTTGGCGTAAGTTCTATATCGGCAGGATTGTACTGAAAATGAGGAAATTTCGCAAGGGTTGTGGCGAGATTACATCAGAAGCAGGAAGATAAAGAAGCCGACCATAATGACCATGCCGAGGGGCGCGCCGAATACGGCCCATTCTTTGCTTTTTATAGAGAGCTTGCTTGCGCAAATGATGTTCGGGATATTGCCGGGGATAAGCATCCCGCCCGCGATAAGCAGGCCTGCCAGCGCATCTTTGATAGTATCTATGGGCATAGCGGGCGATATTTCCGCGGCTGTCAGCGTCGCGTTATCGAGAATCGCCGAGGTGATATTCACCCAGTAAAGGGCTATTGACGGGATATGCACCAGATATTTGTCAACCACGGGCGTAAAGCCGGCGCCCAAGAAAACAAGCGCGAGGACGAAGAGATAAACCTTGCCCGCCCTGACGAACATATCCTTTGCTTCTTCAGGTTTGTCTTCCGTTAACGTGGGGCCTTTTCCCTCGTGTTTGTGTGTCAGAAACAAGGGTATTATTCCGAGAAGGATGACTAAAGGTATTATCCATTTGCCTAATAGTTTCAGCAGGAAGAAAAAGTCGGCGTGATAGGGTTCGCCTCTGAGTTTGGAGACCGCTATCGTGGACAACGGTTCGCCTATGGGCGTAAGAACCGCGCCCAGACCAATCGAGAAACAGGCGATGATTACGAGGCGCACTTCGAGAGCCCTGGGAAGTTTTAACACACTTATGACTTCAGCGAGAATCAAGGCGGCGATAATGGCGGTGATGATGCTTGAAGACAAACCAAGGCCGACGACGATTATGAAGAAAAGCGTGGAGTATCCGAACTTTCTGGCGAAAGCGTGAGCCCATTTGCCGATTTTAGGCCGGATTAATTTGAAGATCAGGCCGGCAAACAGCACTGCCAGCGTGATTTTAATCGGGTCAACAAGCGCCTCTTTGACGAGGTGCCATGACCACAGACCGGAAACAGTGACCGCGAGGCATCCCATAATAAAGAGAAACGCCTCAAGCTGCTTTTCGATCCGTTTGGACGCGAAAGGCAAAACCAATACCATACCGACAATGGTTATCAGGCCGCCTGTTATCAGCGATTCATTCATATCTATTTTCTATTTTCGATTTATTGTTTTTGATTTACAATTTGAAAATGATAGATCATAAATGGTAAATTATAAAGGGTAAATTGAAAAATGCTAAAACTTGTCCTTCTGACAATAAGTATTGGTTTGTGCTTTTCCTTCGGCTGCGCGTCGAACCCGATTACCGGCGAAGAAGAGCTGATGTTCGACCGCGACTACCATCACGATATAAAGCTTGGCAAGGAGATTGCTCCCCATGTCGAAAAAGAGCTTAAAGGGAAAATTCCGGACCAGGCATTGCAGTATTACATCAACGGCGTCGGCCATAAAATCACCAGATTAAGCCACAACCCGGATTTTGATTTTAATTATGTTGCCGTCAACGATAAGTCGATAAACGCCCTGGCGCTGCCCGGCGGGCGCATTTTCATCACAAAAGGGCTGCTCGCCAAACTCGAAAACGAGTCGCAGCTCGCAGGCATATTGGCGCACGAGACCGTTCACGTTGTCGCAAGAGATACGGAGAATATGATGAGCAAAGAGGCGGGCATGGGTGCGTTGTTTGTTTTGGCGGCGTCTCAGGCCCGAACGCAGGGTGAGGTGGCTGCCGCAGATATAGCGATGCGGCTTGTGGAATCCCAATACAGCAGGGAAGACGAAAGGATAGCCGACCTCGGCGGTATGGATTATATGTTCAGGGCCGGCTACAATCCCAACGGTATGGTCGAAACAATGCAAATACTGCAGAAGGAGGAAGAGACGAACAATTCCTGAGATTTCTTTTCGACGCATCCTTCGCCCGAAAACCGCATTGATTATCTCAGGGCGAGAATCCAGTCGAATTATCTGGGCGGTATTGCCGGGACAAAAACTGGGGAGGAAGATTACAGGCAAAACGTTCTGGACAGGTTAAAAAATCTGCCTGATTCGCCGGGCAGGTAGCAGGATTGCGGCAGGGCGATTTCGTTAATAAAAAGGGGCCCGCTTTCTGAAACGGACCCCCTTGGATAGTTGTTGTGAGCTATGTCTTTTACCTGCTGGACGGCATTTATTATGTACCTTTGGCTGCTGCCGCCGATGGGCTGTATCCGCAGCTGGGGCAGGTATCTTCAGGTTTACCTTCAACGGTTCCGGGGAAGAATACCTTACCGCATTTTTCGCATTTCATCGCCTTGAAAACGCTGTCCTCGTTGCATTTTGGGCACTTCATCGGGACAGCGCCGCTCATAATAAACTGGCGAGGTCCTCCGTGACTCATCATAAAATCGGTGTATTCCTTGGCGGTTATCTGGTATTCGTAGCCGCATTTTGGGTTATTGCATTTGACCCATATCTTGCTGGTTGGCTGGCTTGATGCGGTACTTCCGCCCATTGTTTTGTACGTGATGACACCCGCTGCTGCTATGCACGCGATGGCGACCACAATTAGAAGTGTTTTTTTAGCGTTCTCTTCCATATCTTAATCTCCAAAATACAAAAGGACACGTTAGTTAAAGGTTTAGTAAAATACTATCGTCAGCCGGGTGATTTGTCAAAGAGATAATTCCAGTCAGCCACAGGTCGCAAGACATTATGTTATTTTCAGTATTCTCGTGGGTTGTTCGGGCATACCTGTGCGGGCGGACAAATACGTCGCTTCTATGAAGGCCATATTCTTCAGGTTGTCGGCTGCGGGGCTTACGAGGTGATTTTTGTCGGGCCAAAGCAGATGAGAGCCAAAATTATCCATTGCCATTTTCATTCTGCCGAGGTCGTCGTCGTTAAATTCGTCTCGCCGAAGGCGTTGGCCTCGGGAATCTGTAACTTCGAAACTTTTGTCGTCGCATCTCATAAGCGTATTCTGGCCGTGCGCGATTAACCATTTTTGCGGTCCTTTACTCGGTGACGACGCGACCGCTGCCCGCCCGGCGAGAAGATTGCCGGAAAGTATATTATTGAATTTCATTGTGATAATCGCGCTGTCCTCCGTCAGGTAAAGCCGTTGCTGCCTGTCTGGCGTAGTGCTTCCCGCGACACAATAGACCTGCTGCGGCAGGCCGAAGTTCAACACTATCTGGTCAATTATTTCCCAGCATTCGTAAAGGACCACTCCTCCGCCGGCAAGAACCGGGTCATTGCGCCACGTTGCCTGCGGGACATCTGAAGGGGGCTGACCGGCGGCGGCGAGGATAAGGAAGGGCTGCTCGGTGGAATTTTGCAGGACAAAACCCCTTGCCGCAAGGGAGCTTTGAGCGAATCTGTCGGTATTGGCGACAGCCAGGATAATCCCCTCATTTTGCGCGAGTTTTACGAATTCAGACGCCTCGCTGAAATTTCGCGCCAATGGGGGAGCTTTAAGGATGTGGAACTTCTTTTTTATTGCCATCTTAAGATATTCGGCGCAACTGTGCAGTGGGGCCGCCACGAACAGGCAATCGAGCTGGTTCTGGATTATCAACTGCCGGTAATCGTCATAAGCGGCGCAGTTGTGTTCTTTGGCGACCTGCTGCGCAAGATTTGTATCATTGTCCCCCACGGCCGCAATGGTGAAGTAGTCGAAACCTTTCGCCGCTTCGAGCATCAACCTGCCCGTGTCGTTCAGACCCAGGACAGCTATTTTCAGTGGACCTTCGCGCATCCCTGCACACAAAGCAGACCTGTAAACAACCTTTTTTTGTCGCCAGCGATTATTTCTTGTTTGGAATTATGAAATGTTCAGGTACCGGGAACTGTGAACACATAAGCAGCACGTCCTTGGCGACCTGCTCGATAACCGATTCGTTGTCAACGTTCTCGGCGACTTTGTTTATGAACTCCGCGATTTGCCTGGCCTGCTCTTCCTTCATACCGCGTGTGGTTATAGCGGGCGTTCCGAGCCGCAATCCGCTTGGATTTGCAGGCGGGGCCGGGTCGTTGGGGATGGTGTTGTAGTTGGTTTCGATTCTGGCCCTGTCCAGCGCCTTGGCGAGCTTCTTGCCGGGGATGTTTTTATTTCTCAAATCGATGAGAATGAGATGATTGTCGGTGCCGCCCGAGGCGAGGTTGAAACCGCATTCGAGCAATTTCTCCGCCATCGCTTTGGCGTTTTTGACAATCTGTTTTGCGTAAGCGACGAACTCTGGCGTGTCGGCTTCCGCGAGAGCTACGGCAATCGCGGTAATCGTGTGCATATGCGGGCCACCCTGAATTCCGGGGAATACGGCCTTATCGACCTTGTCGGCGTGCTCGGCTTTGCATAAAAGCATTCCGCCTCTTGGGCCTCGCAGTGTCTTGTGCGTCGTTGTTGAAACGATGTCGGCGTAGGGGACGGGGCTTTTGTGAATACCCGCGACGACTAAGCCGGAGATATGGGCAATGTCGCTGACGTGATATGCGCCGACCTCTTTGGCGATGTCGCCAAAAATCTCGAAATTGATTTCTCTCGGATAAGCAGTGCAGCCGGAGATTATGATTTTGGGCTTGTTTTTCTTCGCCAGGTCTCGAATCTGGTCATAGTCGAACCTGCCCGTTTCTGCGCTGACGCCATACTGCATTGAGTTGAAAATCTTGCCTGTTAAGCTGACTTTCCAGCCGTGGGTGAGGTGTCCGCCGTGAGGCAGGGCAAGTCCCATAATCGTATCACCGGGCTTTATCAGCGCCAGATATGCCGCTAAGTTCGCCACCGAGCCGGAATATGGCTGGACGTTGGCGTGGTCGGCCTTGAATATCTTTTTGGCCCGCTGCCTGGCGACCGTTTCGATAAGGTCGGTAATTTGCTGCCCCTCGTAATACCTCTTGCCGGGGTATCCTTCGGCGTATTTGTTGGTCAGGCAACTGCCGCTTGCCAGCATTACTGCCCTGGAGACGTAGTTTTCGGATGGAATCAGCCGGACGCAGGCGCTTTGACGTGCGCCTTCCTGGCGAACGAGTTCATATATTTGCGGGTCATACTGCTCAAGTGCCGTAAGCATATCATATTCTCCATAAAATTGGTTTAAGACGCCTCGATTTATAGCAAAGTCGGGATTTCAATACAAGCATTTATTTATTGACAGATTATGGCCGAAGATTACGATAGATGGGCAGGAGATGTCAAAAAGTGGTTTCCGCCAGGGCGGATAAATTTTGGGAAAGTTGATGCCTGAAGACAACGGAATATGCTCAAAGGCGAAGTTGTTTTTTGAAAAGGCCGACGAGGCGGCCGCAAACGGCAATTTCGACTACGCGATAGGTTTGTTTCTCGACGGATTGCGATGCGACCCTGATGCGCTTCAGGACGGTCACTTGCGGCTCCGAGAGCTTGCCCTGAACCGGCAGGCCCAGGGCGGCAAGAAGCCCTCGATAATGGAAAGAATGAAGTATCTTCGCGGCGGCAAGACCCCCCTCGAACAGTTGCTAAACGCAGAATATCTGATGGCCAAAGACCCGGAACATTTGCCATATATCGAGGCGATGCTCAAGGCGGCTGTGGCCGGCGGATACAATCAAACGGTGAAATGGATAGCGGATTTGCTTTTTGCCGCCAACAATGCCTCGGAAAATCCATCGGCGCATGCGTATTTGCTGCTGAAGGATTCATACGCCGCCATGGGCCTGTGGGACAGGGCTCTTGCCGCCTGCCAGCATGCGGCCAAGTTACGCCCCGATGATGCTGATATTGCCGATGAGGCGAAGAGATTGTCCGCGGAGATGACCGTTTCGCGGGGCAGGTATGACCAGGCGGGCGACTTCCGCAACTCGATAAAAAACCGTGAGGAGCAGGAAATACTTCAATCGCAACAGGGGGTGGTCAAGACAAAGGATTATCGCGTCCTGGCTGCCGAGGCGGCGAGAAGAACGTATGAGCAGAACCCGCAATTGGCGCAGAGCATATTTGGTCTGGCCGGCGCTCTGGCGGACATGCGGACCGATGAGACGGAAGAAGAGGCGATAAAATTGCTGGAGGATGCTTACAAAAAGAGGCAGGATTTCAGCTTTAAGGAACGGGCCGGGCTGATTCGCATCGGGCAGATAAAACGCAAAATACGGGAAGTCGATGAGATACTTGAGGCAAACGCGGAAGACAGCGTAGCCAAATCAAAGCATGCCGGCCTGGTCGGGCAATTGAACAAGGCGGAACTGGAACACTACGGGCTTTGCGTCAAAAATTATCCGACGGACCTCAAGGTAAAGTACGAATATGGCCTGCGCCTCGTTTACAACCAGAAGTACGATGAGGCGATTCCGATGCTTCAGGAGGCCCAGAAAGACCCGAGGCACAAAATACCGGCGATGAGCAAGATAGGCCTTTGCTTTTTTATGAAGGGTTGGTTCGCCGACGCGGAGGATATTTTTACCAGGGCAATCGATTCATACGAAATAAAAGATGACGACATTGCGAAGGAATTGCGGTATAATCTTGCCCGCTCCTTTGAGGAGCAGGGCAAAAAGGCCGAGGCCCTTGATATTTATCGCAAAATCGCCCAGGTTGATTTTGGGTTCAAAGATGTTTCACAGCGGGTTGACCGGCTGAGAAAAGAGGCGAAGTAGCAGGTATCGAAAATAACGGCGGTACATGGTTTTTTTAACAGAAGCATTTTTTAGGAGATTGCAGTGGCTCATTCGTTGTCAGCAAAGAAAAGAGTAAGGCAGAACGAGAAAAGAAGAGCAATTAATCGCGCAAGAAAGAGCAGCATCAAGACGCAGATAAAGCATTTTGAGACGGCTCTGGCCAGTGGAGACCTCAAGGCGGCAGCCGAGCAGTTCCGTCTTACGGCCAAACGGTTAGACAAGGTCGCATCGACCACCACTATGCACAAAAGGACCGCCGCTCGCAAAAAATCCCGTCTTGCCAAAAAGCTCAACGCGCTGAAAGCAAAAGCGTCGGCCTAACCACAAAGTCACGAAGGCACCGAGACACAAAGTAAAATTGAAAAATTAGTGCCTTTGTGTCTCCCGAAAGGGATGGCCAAGCCATTAGTGGTTAAAATGCGAGAAGTATATAAGAAGAAAATCATCAAGTTACTGAAGCACGCCGACTATAAACCGGCCAAGGTCAGTGAGCTGTCCAGGACGTTGGGGGTCGAGCAAACAGATTATCCCGAGTTTAAGCGCGCCTTTGACGAGCTTCATCACGCGGGCCACGTCGTATTAGGCGACGGCAGCACGGTCGGACTGCCCGGTCTTTCAGGTCGAATCATCGGGAAGTTCCGCGCCAATGCGCGGGGTTTCGGATTCGTTACGCCATTGGAATCTGCGGCTCACGTCGATTTGTTTATCCCGCCCGGCGAGACAATGGAGGCGATGACCGGCGACGTCGTTGCCGCCAAGGTCGTCGAAAAATCCACGAGGGGACAGCAAATCCGTTACAGCGGCAGAATCATCGAAATCGTCCAGCGGGGACGCAACCGGTTCGTCGGGACGCTTATGCGAAAGCCGGAGGGCTGGCTCGTCCAGCCGGATGGTTCCGGTTCTGCTGACCCCATAACCGTAGATGACGTTACCGCCAAAAACGCCAGAGAGAAAGACAAGGTGGTCGTCGAGATATTATCGTATCCCACGGAAAGACATCTCGCCCGCGGGGTGATTGTCGAGGTGCTGGGCAGGGCGGGCCAATACGAAAGCGAAATCGCGTCGATAATTCACCAGTTCCAGCTTCCCGGCGAATTCAACGATTCCTGCATTTTTCAGGCGCATAAGGCCGCGACCGAATATAAGCCGGAAAATATCCGCGACCGGGACGACATAACTAACAAAATCATAGTTACAATAGACCCGCCCGACGCGAAGGATTTTGACGACGCGATTAGTTTGGAGCGCGACGCGAAAGGCAACTGGCTATTGGGTGTTCATATTGCCGACGTTACGTTTTTTGTTCCGCCCGGCACGCCGTTGGATAAAGAAGCCAACGACCGGGGCAACAGCATATATCTGCCGGGCAGGGTAATACCGATGCTGCCTGAGATGCTGAGCAACGGCGTATGCAGTTTGCAGCCCGACCAGTTACGATTAGTCAAAAGCGCATACATTACCTATGATAACCAGGGCAACGTCGTAAGTCGCAATTATCGCAACAGCATCATCCGCTCAACACAACGGCTGACTTATCAGCAGGTTGACCGGTTCCTCAAGGGACATACCAAGGATATAAAACCCGAAGTGATGCCCCTGCTGAAAGATATGGATACGCTTGCGCGCATCATCGAGAAACGCCGCGACAGGCAGGGGATGCTTCATTTGGATTTGCCGGAGACGGAGCTTATATTCGACGAAGCGGGCAGGGTGGTTGATGGTCAGCCGACGGATAATAGTTATCCGCATACGATAATCGAGATGTTTATGGTCGAGGCCAACGAGGCCGTGGCGACCGTTCTCGACCGCAATAATATCCCGGTTATGCGGCGAATTCACCCTGAGCCGGATACTCTTACTATGCAGAATCTCGCCGAGCTTGTCCGGTCGCTTGGATTGAGCTTGCCCCGCCTGCCCGACAGGACGGCGTTGCAGCAGCTTCTCGGCGCGGTCAAAGGGACGGACAGCTCTCTGGCGATAAATCTCGTCGTTTTGCGAAGTATGGAAAAGGCGCAGTATTCGCCTCTGCATATAGGTCATTACGCGCTCGCCTCGGCGTTGTATGGCCATTTCACAAGCCCCATAAGGCGATACGCCGACCTGCTCGTTCACCGTGCGCTGGATTGTTACCTGCGGGGCGACCTCGAAGCCGGGCCTGACTGGCTGCCTGATAATCAGCAGTTGGCGGATATCGGCAGGCACATCACGTTTACCGAGGAGCGTGCCGACGACGCAGAGCGCGAGTTGAAGACGGTTTTGATTCTGCAAATGCTGGCCGACAAGGTTGGAGAGGAACTGGATTGTGTTGTTACGGGCCTGACGAATTTCGGCATCTTTGTCCAGTCGCGTAAACTCGGCATCGAGGGCCTTGTGCAGCTTGCGGATTTAGGCCCTGACCAGTGGCAATACAACCCCAAACATGGCTCCATCGTTGGCAGACACTCAGGCCGGCTTGTTTGCTTAGGCCAGCCGATGAAAGTTCGCATCGTCTCTGTGAATGTCGCCGCAAGACAATTAAATGTTACGCCTGTTCTCGCCATCCTCGAAGGCGGAATTCATCCTCCCCGTCCACAGCTCAAGCCCAAAGAAAAGGGTAAACGCGCAAAGCATGGCAGCGGAAAATTTGCCAGCCGACGAAAACACAAAAAAGGCAAAAGAAGAAGATAAGAAAATTACCCCCTTTTCTCATTGATGAGCATGAAGGGAAAAATATGAATACTGAAAAACCAGCGGTTAAAACCTATATCGCAAAATCATATTGGAGTCTGGTATTGTGCCTCTCAATCATGCAGATACTATTACCAATATTAATGCGATATTTGTGGCCTGCAAATTCATTAGATTTTTATCATTACTCACCGTTAGGCATATCATTTGTGTTTTTATGGAGTAGCGTATTGTACTATTATTCTTCCAGTACGCTGAAAAAAGCGATAATGATCTGGATTTTGTCGAGCATCATATTGATAGTGACTAACATGTTGGGATTTGTTTTGTTTAGTAAAGGAACTCCGTATCAAATGGTATTAGATGTTTTGGGACCTGGGGTATTTCTTATGCTATTATTCCTGCCTTTTATTATCTGGTTCCGAAAAAAAGAAGTAAATAGCAACAACAAAATTTAATGGTTCGGCAAAAGGGGGCAGGTTCCTTTTGCGTCTTCTACTTTTTCCCTGTACTTGACAATGCAGCCAGATTTTACGAAACTGCATACTTGTTTCTCGCCGCCCGTTACTCGTCTGCGGAAGGCGAGGCCTTGCCGGATGGCGGGCACTCAGCTTAGGTTCGGCGATGTGGTTCGACTCTGCTCACCACAGGTTGAGAACCCACGCCGTCCCTAAGGGACGAGACGCGGGGGCTAAGGAAACGCTAATCTTAAATGGTTTTGCCGCCGAATATCCTTGACTTTTTAGATAAATCTGAGATTCTATAGCAAATGAGACTCAGCGATGTAGCTGAGCAAGAATATAAAATGTTATGTTCGAAATCCCAGAATAAGGAGCAGTAAAATGGCAAAGAGTGCCAAACCCGCAACGAAGAGTGAGATTCTGTCCAAAATCGCCGAGGCCACACAGCTTTCCCGCAAGCAGGTGGCGTCGGTGTTCGATGCCCTTTCAGACCAGATCAAGGATGCCGTGGGCAAGAAAGGTCCTGGCGTCTTTGCTTTGTCGGGCCTGATGAAGATCAAAGTCATTAATAAGCCGGCCACCCCCAAACGAACTGGCATCAACCCGTTCACCAAGCTGGAGCAGGTCTTTGCGGCCAAGCCCGCTCGCAAAGTCATCAAGATTCGGCCTTTCAAGGCCCTCAAGGACATGGCCAAGTAACCGATTTTGGTGTCGGCATAATCCCGGGGTAGTTGAAACTCTACGTCGCCGTTTTCATTCGGACAGCGAGGCGGGGTTTTTACAGCTCGTAATACCATAGTGATACCAGCGGCCGTAGAAAAATGTGCGCCAGTGATTTTACGAAGTAAGCGCTGACAATCTATGATTAACTTTGGAATTACAGAACGAAAAAAAGAAGAGCTCGAACAACGTATGCAGAAATGCAGTTTGTTCGAAAAAGATATAGCGGAAAAGTTCGTTAGAAGCAGCGGTTCAGGCGGCCAGAAAGTAAATAAAAGCTCTACCTGTGTTTACCTGAAACACATCGCCAGCGGCTTATCGGTAAAAATTCAAAAGAGCCGCAGCCAGGGGCTTAATCGTTATTATGCCAGAAAAAAAATGTGTGAATTGCTTGAGAATAAACTTTTGGGAAAACAAAGCCCAGACACCAAAAGAATAGAAAGGATTCGAAAGCAAAAAGACAGGAATAGACGAAGAACCTCCTCGTAGTTCCTTTTTCACCTTTTTTCTCTTTCTCCTGCCCATCCTTGACAAAACAAGCGGGTTTTACGATACTTCTCCGAGGCCACGAAGGCACAAAGGCACAAAGAAATACAAAATAAAAACTTAGGGTCTTAGTGCCTTAGTGGCAAAGAGGTTTTCGATGTTAAAAAAATTTGGCAAAAAGATTGTAAAGCTATTCGGCTCACGCAGCGAGCGATTGGTCAAGACGTATATGGTGGTCGCCCGTGAAGCGAGCGAATTTGAAGAGCGGGTAAAACAGCTAACCGACGAACAGCTCAAGGGCAAGACAGCCGAGTTCAAGCAGACGCTGACAGAGGGTCGCAGGCCTGAGGACATATTGCCCGAGGCGTTCGCCGTGGTTCGTGAGGCGGCCAGACGCAATGTCAATATGCGGCATTTCGATGTGCAGTTAGTCGGCGGCAATGTCCTCTACGAAGGCAAAATCGCGGAAATGGCGACCGGCGAAGGCAAAACCTTAGTCGCGACGCTGGCTGCGTATCTTGTGCATCTGACGGGCAGGCATGTCCACGTCGTTACAGTTAATGATTACCTTGCCAAGCGCGACAGCGAATGGATGGGGCCTATTTATAAGGCGCTTGGACTATCCGTCGGGGCGATACAGGCGGATATGGATTCATCGGGCGAGGAAAGAAAAAACCAGTATGCCTGCGACATAACCTACGGCACCAACAACGAGTTCGGTTTCGATTATCTCCGCGACAATATGAAACTGTCGTTAGAGCAGATGGCGCAGGGCGAGCTGGAATACGCGATAATCGACGAGGTTGACTCGATTCTGATAGACGAGGCGAGAACGCCTTTGATTATATCCGGGCCAGCGTTTGATGACGTGAGCAGGTACAAAAGGGCCGACGACGTCGGGAGAAAACTTATCGCGATGCAGGGCGGCTACGACCGAATCAAAAAGCAGATTGACACGTCGGAAAAGATGCTTGCCAATGCCCATGGCGAACTGAACGAGGCCAAAAAGTCCAAAGACAAGGGTCGTATCGAGAAAACGCAGGCCCAGATAGAAAAGCTCGAAAAGGAGTTTGAAGAGGCACAGTCGAAACTTGGCGGCGCGACTCAATACTATGAGGTTGAACAAGACCGCAAGGCCGTGCACTTGACGCACGAGGGAATCAGCGCGGCACAGGAGGCGGCGGGCGTCGGGTCGTTTTTCACCGGCTCAAATATGGAGTGGCCTCATATGCTCTCGCAATCGCTGCGGGCGCATGTCGTTTTCGAGAAGGAAAAGGATTACGTCGTAATGGAAGGCAAGGTCGTCATCGTCGATGAATTCACGGGCCGACTGATGCACGGCAGGCAATGGTCGGACGGCCTGCACCAGGCGGTCGAGGCCAAAGAGGCCGTGCAGGTCAAGGAGGAAAGCCAGACGCTTGCCACGATTACGCTGCAGAATTTCTTTAAACTCTACGGCCAGATAGCCGGCATGACGGGCACGGCGATGACCGAAGCTGAAGAGTTTATGCGGATATACCGACTTGAGGTTGTCATTATACCTACGAATCAGCCCTGCATCAGGGACGATATGGAGGACGTCATTTATAAGACGATGTCCGAAAAGTTCACCGCGATTCTGGAAGAGCTGAACACAATCAGCATTTCCGGCAGACCCGTGCTGGTTGGAACGGTGAGCGTCGAGAAAAATGAGGCGTTATCGGAGGCGCTTAACAGGAGATTCGGTCTTGAGCACGAGGTGCTCAATGCCAAGCACCACGAGCGCGAGGCACAAATCGTCGCAAAGGCGGGCCAGCAGCATCAGGGTCGCGACGGGAAAATGCACGGCAATGTTACGATTGCGACGAATATGGCGGGCCGGGGAACGGATATCAAGCTCGGCGAGGGCGTCGCCAATATAGGCGGGCTGCACGTTCTCGGTACGGAACGCCACGAGGCGAGGCGTATTGACAATCAGCTTCGCGGGCGATGCGGCAGGCAGGGCGATAAGGGGTCGAGCCAGTTCTTCCTCAGCTTCGATGATGAATTAGTGCGGACTTTTGCTCCTGAATGGACGGTAAAGGCGCTGTCGTGGATTGGCTGGGAGGAGGGGCAGCCGATTTATCATCCGAGAATAAGCAAGGGTATCGAAAAGGCGCAGAAAAAGGTAGAGGAACGGAATTTCGAGACCCGCAAGAGTTTGCTCGAATACGACGAGGTGATGGATTATCAGCGGAGGATATTTTATGCCCGCAGGCGAACAATCCTTGCCGGCAAAGGACTCAAAGAGATTATCGCGGAAATGATAACGGGCACGACGGCCAAAAGCTGCCAGATAATGTTAGAGGAGGCGTATCCCGTCAAGTGCATCTGCGAATGGGCGGTGAGCAACTTCAATGTGGAGTTGAAACCTTCCGAAGCGACGGAATTATCGGCGGACGAAATCGAGCGAATCATCAAGGACAAGGCCAAGGAAAGCGCGGGCAACGATATATCCCTGTCGCTTGGCGAATACCTCGAGGATTACGAAGACCAGTCCACGTGGGACATACCGGGTTTGTGCAAATGGGCGATGAGCGCATTCAGCGTCAGCTTAAGCGCAAGCAAGGTCAAGCAGATGACGCCTGAGCAGCTTGAGGAGCAGTTGATTGCTGCTGCCCGTGAACAGATAGAGAAAAGGGACTGTTCGCCCATTGCTGAGCCGTTGAAGCCGGATTTTGCGCTTCGCCGGCTTATGGAGTGGGCGCGTGCGAAGTTCGACATAAAGCTCAGCATTGCTGAGTTGACCGGGGCAAAGCCGCAGCAGATAGAGGAGAGTATCGACGAGAAGACCAGAGCCGTATATAAAAGGCGGGAAATCGAATATCCCGTTGAGTTCGCGATGAATATGGTGTATGGGCCTCAGGGGGCCAACGTGTACGGCTTTGAGGCGCTGGCGGAATGGGCAAACAGGAAATACAACGCTAAATTTACCGCCGAGGGCATACAACAAATCCAGCCGCAGGCGCTGAGCAGGCAACTGCTGGAATTGAGCGAGGCCTACAGCAACGGCCGGTTGATAAAGGAAATAGACGATGCGCTTCGCAATCCTGATACACAGGCGATTACCGAATGGACCAATAATCGCTTCGGGGCGGCTTTTACGTCTGAACAACTTGCCGATATTCAGCAGCGAAAAGAGATAATCCTGCAGGCCGGCAGAGAATTCCTGCGCAAGGAACTGAGCGACCTTGAAAAGTATGTTCTGCTTCAGGTTTATGACAGCGCCTGGAAAGACCATCTTTATAATATGGACCATCTCAAGGACAGTATCTGGATGCGCTCCTGGGCCGAGAAGGACCCCAAGACGGAATACAAACGAGAGGGGCATCGGATGTTCACCGAGATGCTGGCCAATATCGAGGAGAGGGTTACGGACATCATCTTCAAGGTTCATCTCGAAGCCGGCGCCAGGGCCAGAAGCGTCTGGCAGGTCAGCCAGGTTGCGCACGACCAGGTTGGCCAATTCGCGATGGCCGAACGTCAACGTGCAGCAGCGCAGGCGCCTCAGGGCGAGATAAAGGTCAAACAGATTAAACTCGAAGGGCCAAAGGTTGGTCGCAATGACCCCTGTCCCTGCGGCAGCGGCAAAAAATACAAAAAATGCCACGGGCGGGGTTCATAGGAAATCGCTCGCGGCGCAAAAAAAGAGCCGCGTTATTATGCGGCTCTTAGTGTTCGTTATTTAATCACGTTACTGATTTTACTTGGGCTTGGTTTTCGTCTTGGCATCCGTCCTGGGTTTAACCTCACTAAACGTTTTTACGGTCAGCCAGTGCACGTTGCCTTTTGTTTCTATAAGCCCTTCGATTCTGGCTCTCTTGTCAACCATTGTTTTTCCCAGCTCTTTGCCTTTTTCATCGAGGACGACCTTGTATATGAGGTCCTTGTGGGTAGTCACTTTTATTTCGGAGATATTACCGTCGTTGTCTTTCACTATGGTGACGATACCTATGACTAAGCTGTTGTCTTTTGATTTTTCTTTTGGCTGGTTCGCATCTGCTGCCATCACATTGCTTACCACTGCGAGCAGCATACAAACAGCGACCACCCCCACCAGTGCCATTAACTGCTTCTTCATTTTTGGTTTCTCCTTAATCCAAAAAACATAATATGGCTGTTGTGCGCATTATCGTTTTGCCTTTATGTATATCGGCTATAGTGCTTCAAATGTATTCGTCGTCTCTTCTTTTTTCCATATTCGATTATAAGTGTCCCAGGTGCGCCTGCCGTCTTAAAAAAAAGAAAACATCGAGTAACGCCTCGCTACCCGATGTTTTCCGGAGGGGAGAAAAACTCTGTTCTGCTGTTCTGCTTATCGGCAAATACGTAATTGTTGCTTTAATCCAAAATTATCGCGCTTCTTTAGTCCTATAAAATATACGTTTTGGGTAGCTTTATGTTCGCTTTGGGGTTTGAAACAGGAATCGCCTTGCTAACAAAGCGTCATCGGCTCATCGGGCCTGCTTTTTCGGCGATATATCGTAATTCCTTTGCAGCCAAGGTGATACGCGAGCCGATAGGCCTTGTCCACGCCGGCTACTTTGGCTTTTTCGGGGAAGTTTATCGTTTTGCTGACGGCCGCGTCGCAGTGTTTTTGGAAGCCGGCCTGCATACGGATATGCCATTCCGGGCTGATATCGTAGGCGCATTTGAAGATTTTGCGGATTTCAGCGGGAATCGAGGGTATTGTTTGAATACTGCCGGTTTGAAGGGCTTGGCGGGCAATACCTTCGCTGCAAATCCCCCTGTTTGCGGCAATTTCGCTGAAGACCGGATTTGTCTGGAGCAATTTTTGGCCGGACAGGACTTGTCGCACAAAAACGAGCGAATAAAGCGGCTCGATGCCCGAAGAGCAATCGGCGATGATGCTTATTGTGCCGGTTGGTGCGACGCAGGTAATAGCGGCGTTACGCACCTTCAAATTCCTCTCTTTGTTCCAGATGCTGCCGGCCCAGTTGGGAAAACATCCTCGCTTTTCGGCTAATTCACCGCTTACCTGTCTTGCCTTTTCGTTTATGAATTTCATAATTGATTCCGCGATAGCGACGCCTTCGTTGCTGTCGTATGGTATGCCAAGCATAAAAAGGCAGTCCGCGAAACCCATAACGCCCAGTCCGATTTTGCGGTTTGCCCGCGCTATTTCGGCTGTCTGGGTAACGGGGTAATGGCAGGCGTCGATGATGTTATCGAGGAATCGAACACCAAGTTTTGTTGTTTCAGCCAGCGCCGGCCAGTCGATTTCTGATTTGTCGGTAACAAATTTCGCGAGGTTGATACTGCCCAGGGTGCAGGCCTCGTATGGCAGCAACGGCTGTTCGCCGCAGGGATTAGTCGCCTCAATCTCACCAAGTGCCGGCGTTGGGTTATCCTGGTTGATGCGGTCGATGAACGCCACGCCCGGGTCGCCTGTTTTATGAGCGCAGGTGATAATCATTTTCCACAAATCGCCGATTGTGTAGAACCTGTCTTTATTTTCGATACCGTCTGTGTTGTCGCCGGATAACACGAACAGGTTCTGTATCGTGTAGTGATTGACGTCGATTTGCTTAGGCAACAGGTATTTTCGACCTGTCCGGGGGTTTTCGACGACGTGCAGTGTGTTCGGCGCTTTTTCGAGCGTGTCCATCCAGTGGTCGGTAATTTTTACCGAGATGTTGAAGTTCGTAAAGGCCTTGAGGTCTTGTTTGGCGTACAGGAACCTGATGATATCAGGGTGGGTAACGCTCATCATACCCATATTTGCGCCTCTGCGAAACGCGCCCTGCTGAATCGCATCGGTTGTCTGGGAGAATACGCGCCAAAACGAAATCGGGCCTGATGTTGTGCCGCCGCTTGACGCGACCCGGTCGCCGGTGGGGCGAAGGTGGTCAAGTGAAAAGCCGGTTCCGCCGCCTGCCTTCTGGATGAGAGCAGTATCTTTTACCGTCTCGAATATCCCCTCGATGCTGTCTTCAATCGGCAGGACAAAGCAGGCGCTGAGCATTCCCGATGGTCTGCCCGCGTTCATAAGCGTAGGTGAATTGGGTAAAAAGCTCAGCGAAGCCATAAGGTCATAATATTTTTTGTGCCAGTGGGCAACTTCGGCTTCATTTCCGCCGTAATTTGCCTCGACTGAAGCGACAAGTTGGGCGACCCTGCTGAGAAGCTGGCCCGGCGTCTCGATGATTTTGCCCTGTTCATCCTTGATTAAATAGCGGTTCTCCAGCACGGTCATCGCGTTTTCGCTTAGCACCGGCTCGTCACCAATCGGTTGAACTATGCTGTTTGTATTTGTCATAATATTTATACGATTTGGTCCTGCGGAGAATCACATTTTTTTAAGCCATTTGAATCGAAAGACATCACGGATACGGGATGTGAATCTTATGCCCATTCGCTGGGTACTGGTTCCAAATTCTGCTCGCTTCAAATCCTCCATTGATGGTTTTGCAGGTTTGGTTCCTAAGACAGTTGCCAGCAAGCCCGCTAAGAAACCCAGGACAGTGTTTGTTTTTCGATGAAGGACCATTTTTCAAACGGCGATTATCTTTGTACTGCTATTTTTGTCGAGGCCAGGAGCTCCTCGCCGGTGCGGCTTTCGACTGATGACCGGCCCCACAACTGGTGTTTTTCGAGGATTTCGGGCTTTGCATCATAGTATCTCGTTACCGCGCTTATGCCTCCCTCGACAGTGCCCGATGTTTTATACTCGTGTTCAAGCAGCCAGCTGCTTATTTCATCATCATATTCGGCGGGGTAAATAAGCGCTACCGCGAATTTGTCATCGCTGTATCTGGCAAGATGAACTATCGCTTTGCAGGGCACGTCGGTCTCAATGCCGAGTTTGACTAATCGCTTGTAATCATCGCGGGCGGTCTCTGAATCGGCGGAGAAAAAGAACATACCCGCTTCGAGCTGGAATATGTCCCGCCGCACGCCCTTCAATTCAAGTCGGCCGTCAGGGTAAGCTCTGTGTATCTTATAGGCCTTGCAGTCCTTGTACCTTTCGCTTTCAAAAAGCTCAGCTACTTCCTGAGCGGTAAATCCCACTCCGGTATTGTCGCCGAAATCGACAACATACAGGCCGACGTAACTATCCGGTTTTTGAAGTTTTGGCAGTTTCATAATGCCCTATTTTAACCGCTGATTTCACAGATTGCACAGTATTTTCTCAGGAACTTCTTTAGATTATACTGGATTCACAGCGTGTGGGTACCGACAATGTTGGCACTATTTTTTGGAGACAAAAATGAGCACGTTGCTTTATATCAAGTTAAGTGCGGTAATGGCGCTGGAATACGCGGTATGGGGGGCGTGGATGCCTGTGTTGGCGGCAAGGTTGCTGGGGCCGCTGAAGTTTAGCGGCAAGCAGACGGGGTGGATATACGCCACTTTGCCTCTCGCGTGCATCGTATCGCCTTTGATTTCCGGTCAGCTTGCCGACAGGTGGCTCAATGCCGAGTGGATTCTCGCCGGGGCACATTTGATTGGGGCGGCGTTGTTGCTTATGGCGGCGGTGCAGACGAGGTTTGCTGCGTTGTTTGTTATTATGTTTTTGTATTCGGTTTTTTACGCGGCGACGCTTCCATTGGTCAACGCGGCTCTTTTCGCCAATGTTACTGATGCCGCCTGGCAAGGCAGGGTCTTTATGTGGGCGCCTATTGCGTGGGCGATTGCGGGGTATTTCCTTACGGGCTGGCGGTGGACGTTCAAGACCGCTGAGAAAGGGCGTGATTGCCTTTTTCTGGCCGCTGCACTTTCAGTGATTATGGCGGCATGTTGTCTGGGTTTGCCCGCGACGCCGCCTGCGGGTGTGGGCGAGGCGCCGATTTTCAAGGCGATGACTATGCTGCAGAACACCAACTTCCTGGTTTTTATGGTTGTCTCGCTTGTGGCAGGGGGGCTGATGCAATTTTACTTTTTAGGCAGTGCGCGTTTTATGATGGACACTGGTATTCCCGGCAAGAACGTGCCGGCCGCGATGGCTATTGCGCAGGTTGTGCAGGCCGCAGCCACATACTACCTGCTTAATAAATTTATCGGCTCGTTCGGATTCAAATGGACGCTGACGATAGGCGCGGCATCCTGGTTTTTGCTGTATCTTGTTTATGTAATCTCAAAGCCGCGTGCGCTGATAGTTTTATCACAATCACTTCACGGCCTTGCTTATGTCCTGTTTATCATCGCCGGCCAGATATTCGCCAACGTCGCGTCTCCGCCTGAAATCCGCAGTTCGGTGCAGGCGCTTGTTTTTGCCGCGACGACGGGGGTGGGATTGTTTTTAGGGACGCAGTTCGCGGGCGTCGTGATGGATATTTTCAAACAGGAGAACAAGTTTAACTGGCGGGCGATTTTTGCAGTACCGGCGGTGATTATGCTCGCGTCAATCGTTGCGTTGGTTGTGTTGTTCAAAGGATAAAACAGGGACTTGAATCGTTGAGGAGAGTTAAAGTGACGCGAGTAGGAATAGTCGGATTCGGCTTTATGGGCAGGCAGCATCTGAGCCGCTATCGTGCGTTGCGGGGCGTTCGTGTAGCCGCGATTTGCGACGGCGACAAGGCGCGACTGACGGGCGTCAGGGAAATCGCGGGTAACATCGAAGGGACACAAGCGTCTTTGGGACTTGATGATATTGCGATTTATACTGATTTCGAGAAGATGCTGGCTGAACAACGGCTGGATGCCGTCTCGATTACGCTGCCGACGTTTATGCACAGGGATTTTACCGTGAAGGCATTGGAGGCGGGTCTTCACGTTTTGTGCGAGAAGCCGATGGCGATGAGCGTCGAGCAGTGCGAGGATATGATTGCAGCCGCAAAGACAAATAAAAGGATACTGCAAACAGGGCACTGTATTCGTTTCTGGCCTGAGTATGTAAAGGCCAAAGAAATTGTGGATTCCGGCAGATATGGCGACGTTCGGACGGCATCTTTTCGCCGAATCAGTCCGGTGCCGGGGTGGAGCTGGAAACACTGGCTAATCAACCAGGATAAAAGCGGCGGGGCGATTATGGACCTGCACATACACGACACTGATTATATTCAGTATCTGTTTGGATTGCCCGAAGCGGTGAGGTCCGAAGCGGTCGTCGGGCCAAGCGGCGGATTCGATTATGTTGCCACCCAGTATGTTTATGGGGATAAAAAAATTGTGGTTGGCGAGGGCGGCTTCGTTATGTCGCCCGATTTTAAATTTGAAATGAGTTTTGTTATCTCGCTCGAAAAGACGACTATTGTTTATGATTGCAGGCACACACCAGCACTTCAGGTATGCCCGGCGAAGGGCGGCTGCATTACGCCGAAGATTGAACCGGGGGATGGCTATTCGCGTGAGATTGCGCACTTTGTAAAAAGAATAACCGGCAAAAAAACGACGGATGTAATTACCCCGCTTGATTCGCTGAATGCCGTGAAAATCGTCCTGGCCGAAAAGCAATCCGCCGAGATGAAAAAGGAGGTCAGGATTCAATGACACAATGTCTCGATTGGCCAGTCGGCGTTTGCAGTTGGTCGCTTGGCAATGACTTTGAGAAAATCGCCGAGGCAGGAGTCGATTGCGTTCATTTGGCGATTGCGCCCGCGCTTGCCAACAACGGCAATCAGTATCTTGCTAAAGTCGCCAAAAGCAAACTGAAGATTACTGCTACGATGATTAATTTTCCACAGGAGGATTACTCGACGCTCGAATCGATAAAAGCCACAGGCGGTATAGTGCCTGATGATTGCTGGCAGGATAATCGTGAGGTGGCATTAAGGGCCATTGAGCTGACCGCCGAACTGAAGGTGCGGTTTCTGTCGATGCACTTTGGTTTTATCGAGACGCAAAACCCCGCCAGGTCGAAGACGCTGATTGAGCGGACCAGGATGCTCGCGGACAAAGCGGGCGAGCATAATGTAACGCTATTAATGGAAACAGGTCAGGAGTCGGCTGATGAGCTTCGTGGTTTCATCGAAAAATTACATCACCCTGCGTTGGGCGTGAACTTTGATCCCGCCAATATGATTCTTTATGGCAAGGGCAATCCAGTCGAAGCGGTTGGTATTCTCGGTCCCTGGATTAAGCACGTTCATATAAAAGATGCTCTGCGAACCAGGATGCCTGGCGAATGGGGGACGGAGGTTGTCTGGGGGACGGGCGAGGTCAACGCTGTGGAATTTTTGAAGGCATTGAAGCTGGTTGATTTTGCGGGGGCATTGGCTGTGGAACGTGAGGGAGGCGATGACCGGCTCGGCGATATCAAATCAGCGGTAAATATGCTCAAAAACTTTAAGAGTTGATTAGTGCTCCTCGATTCTGATTCTGACGTTCTTTCGGTATTCGTCTGACTCGTTGTTGATTTCCTTGTTTATCCGGTGTTGCGCCGCGAAGATTTTGAGGGCGGTTATGCAGGTGCCGAGACCTGCGGCGAAGAACACTATTGCCGCGAGTGTCGCGAAAAACTTAGGATACACATAAATCAGCAGGCCGAAACCAATCAGCATAAGTCCTGTGGTGAATATGCCGCCCGCGAGCCGGCGGGACGCCTGCGAGATTACGTTACTGTAAAGCTGAAACGACATTTAAAATCTCCTTTATAAAGCAACAAGGCGGGTTTTTCAGGCCCGCCTTGTCGTCAGCGTTTTTTAGTACATTCCGCCGCCAGGAGGCATAGCGGGCGATTCTTTCTTTTCGGGAATTTCGCTTACTATCGCGTCGGTTGTCAGCAATAGTGAGGCGATTGATGCGCCGTTTTGCAGCGCGATGCGTTCGACCTTTGTGGGGACGATGACGCCGAATTCAATCATATCGCCGTATTCTTTTCGCAGCGCGTCGTAGCCGAAGTTCTTGTCGGAGTTTTCCATAACCTTCTGCGCGACGATTGAGCCGTCGAGACCTGCGTTGAGGGCTATCTGTTTGATTGGGGCAACGATGGCTCTGCGGACGATATCGATGCCGACCTTCTCGTCGCCCTGTGCCTTGATTTTTTCCAAAGCCGGAAGCGTTCGCAGCATCGCTACGCCGCCGCCGGGGAGGATGCCTTCCTCAACCGCTGCCCTGCAGGCGTGCAGTGCGTCCTCGACGCGTGCCTTCTTCTCTTTCATTTCCGCTTCAGTCGCGGCACCAACTTTTATCATCGCAACGCCGCCGGAGAGTTTGGCTAAACGTTCCTGAAGTTTTTCGATGTCGTAATCGCTGGTTGATTTTTCGATTTCGGCCTTTATCTGCTCGATTCTGCCTTTGATTTCTTCCGTTTTGCCCGCGCCTTCGATAATCGTTGTGTTGTCTTTGTCGATGGTGATTTGCTTTGCCCTGCCTAACATATTCAGTTCGAGGTTTTCGATGTCGATGCCGAGGTCCTCGAATATGGCCTGGCCGCCGGTCAGCACGGCGATATCGCTCAACAGTGCCTTGCGCCTGTCGCCGAATCCCGGCGCCTTGACTGCTGCGCACTGTAAAACGCCGCGAAGTTTGTTGACGACTAACGTCGCCAGCGCCTCGCCTTCAACTTCTTCAGCAATAATCAGCAGGGGCTTACCTTGTCTGGCTACTTTCTCAAGCAGCGGCACAAGCGATTTTATCGAGCTGATTTTCTTTTCGTGGATGAGGATATACGGCTTGTCCAGTACAACCGTCATATTTTCCAGCTTGTTTATGAAATGCGGGCTAAGATACCCTTTGTCGAATTGCATACCTTCGACAAGCTCAACGACGGTTTCGAGCGATTGGCCTTCCTCGACGGTTATTACGCCATCTTTGCCGACCTTGTCCATCGCCTCGGCTAATTTCTTGCCGATTTCCGCGTCCTGGTTGGCAGAGCACGTCGCGACCTGTTCAATCTGTTTGCTGGAGGCGACGGCTGTGCTCATTTTCTGCAGCTCTTTGACAATAGTATCAACAGCCGTATCAATGCCGCGTTTCACCTGCAGCGGGTTTGCGCCCGCGGTGATATTTTTCAATCCCTCCTCAAAGATACTTTCGGCCAGAATCGTCGCGGTTGTTGTTCCGTCGCCGGCGACGGTTGACGTTTTTGACGCGACTTCCTTGACCATTTGTGCGCCCATATTCTCGAATGGGTCTTCAAGCTCGATTTCCTTTGCCACCGACACGCCGTCTTTTGTGACGGTCGGTGAGCCGAATGACTTTTCAAGAACTACGACCCTGCCGCAGGGGCCTAATGTTACTTTAACGGCGGCAGCGAGTTTTTTGACGCCTTCCCGAATTGCCGCTCGTGCTTCTGTTCCGAATGCTATTTTTTTTGCTCCCATATTTTACTTCTCCTTTTAGGTTTTCATCTCAATTATCAATTCCGGCTTAATCTTCGATGACCGCCATAATATCCGACTCAGTCATAATCAGATACTCTTTGCCGTCCATTTTTATCTCACTGCCGGCGTAGCTGGTGAACAACACCGTGTCGCCTTTTTTGACCTGTGGTTTCTGGCGTGAGCCGTCGTCGATAATTTTGCCGTCGCCCACCGCGACTACTTTGCCTTTTTGTGGTTTTTCCTTTGCGCTGTCGGGCAGGACGATACCGCCTGCTGTTTTGGTTTCCGCTTCTACTCGTTGAACGAGGACCTTATCGGCCAATGGTCTTACCTTCATTTCCTGTTACTCCTTTCAAAAAATTCGACCGTTATTTTGCTTTATGTTTTTATGCCGAAAAAATATGGCTGCCGTACCTTTTTAC
Source organism: Phycisphaerales bacterium (assembly GCA_003170415.1). Lineage (GTDB taxonomy): Bacteria > Planctomycetota > Phycisphaerae > Sedimentisphaerales > Anaerobacaceae > Fen-1362. The sequence continues at coordinate 95,236 of PMZJ01000030.1, forward strand.
GAACAGCCGATTCAACTGGTCTTTCAAAATGTTCATATCCACCGGCTTGGTCATAACGCTGAAGGCGTCGAGCTGCAGCGCCTTTTCGAGCATTGCCCCTGTTACCCGGCTTGCCAGTAATATACAGGGCATAAGCGGTTGTTCCATTCTAATAATTTTTAACGTCCACAGGTCTGCCTGTTCGCAATCGGTATCGACGATAGCCGTGCTGATTTGCCGATGCCGCAGGATGTTAACTATATCATTAGTGCTCTCAGCTACCAGCAGATTTACGCCCCTGGGCTGAAATATATCGCGCAACGCCCCGGGCCAGTCCCAGTTCGCCTGGCTTGCCAGGACATTTATGTCAGCAAATTGTCGCAAGTCCGCTACCATAGCAACGTTAGAGTTGCAAACCACGTGCCATTAAATTGCTGGGGCGTATTTTTGGTTGTAACCTATTGCAAATAAAGGACTTGGGATGTATTTATTGTAAAGAGTCCGTTCTGGCAATCTTGCAGCCGCCCCTCGATTTACTGCCAACCTGGCAGTTGGAGTAAGGGAGGCGGGGAACGGCAATCAGAACACAATCGCGGCGTAGCCGACGGATTCCCGGCTGGTTTCGCCCATTTTGCGAAGCATTATCTCGTTGCTGTTGGTATGGGCGAGCAGAATTCCTTTTGTCTTGCCGAGGTATTTAGCAGCGGCCACGGTTGCTGCGGCTGCGCCCGCGCCGCAGGCATTATAATTTTCATTTGCGCTTTCGAGCATCTTGTCGGGCTGCATCTTCAGCGAATAATCGATGAACTGCCTGTCGTTGACGTCCATTGCCCATTTTAAGGCGTCTTTGCCTGTCCCCATAGGAACAAAACCATATCCCGGGCCATAATGGGTCAGGTCGGTTGAGCCGAGACACACTATTTTTCTTTCGTTGTCGATGCTTATTAAGCTGGCGACAATTTCGCCTAAGCGAATTGCCTGCTCGACGGGCGGTGTAAGAATCGGCAGTATTTTCGCATCAGGGAAAAGATATTGAATAAACGGTACCTGCACTTCCATACTGTGTTCGCTGTCATGTGCGTTGCGGTCGCTTATCGCGGTTTTGCTTTCAATCACTGCGCCGGCGAGTTCTTCATCAATTGCGATTTCACCGAGAGGTGTAACCCAGACGCCTTTATCGTAAACGGCGGGCGACCTGCCGGAATGTCTGTGTACCGCGCCGAATATGACGAAGGTATCGACCTTTGGGTGCCTCTTTTTAATTGCGGCAAAGACAATCGCCGCCGTTACCCCGCTGAAAGTCCAGCCCGCGTGAGGAACAATGCCTGCGACTATTATTTCGGGAAGCGGCATATTCAAAGGCGCTTCTTTGAGACACTGCTTTATCTCATCAACGCACTGGTCACTCTGGCCGGGGTAAAATTGCCCGGCCACTATGGGTCTTCTCTTTTGCATATCGTTCACCCGTCCGTTGCTTTTACGGTTTCGAGCAGGTATGATTATACCGTTATCCGGGACGTCAATATACTGCAAATTTGACTTGTAGGGCGGGGCTTGCCCCGCCAAATCTTAGGAGAGAAAGACAAATGGCATCTAAAAAGGGCAGCAGGCAAACGGTAGCGGTCGTGATGGGTTCAGATAGTGACCTTGCGGTAATGCAGATCTGTATCGATACGCTAAAAAGTTTCGGGATACAGCCGGTTGTGCGGATAATCTCGGCTCATCGGACGCCTAAGGTTTCCGCCCAGTTCGCCAGCTCGGCTGCGAAGGCCGGCATAAAGGTCATAATTGCCGCCGCGGGTATGGCTGCCCATCTGGCGGGCGCTATCGCTGCCCAGACGATACTGCCCGTTATAGGCGTGCCGCTTGCCGCAAAAGAAGGGCTGGCGGGGCTGGATGCCCTGTTGAGCACGGTACAGATGCCATCGGGTGTTCCGGTAGCGACGGTTGCCATAGGCAAGGCGGGCGCGAAGAACGCGGCTGTTTTAGCGGTCCAGATTTTGGCGCTCTCGGATAAAAAACTGGCCGGCAAATTATCCCGGCTTAAGACCTCTCAGGCCAAAGAAGTCGTAAAAAAGAACGCAATTCTCAAATAATTGCTTGCCACGGCGAAGTTGAATAACGAAGCCGGGCTGACGTCCTCCTGTCCTCCGTAGCTCTTAGCGAAGGAGGATGCCGGGAATCCAGGATTCCCATACGCTCCACGCTGAACGCTCGCCTCGGCGTAGTTCCTCGACGAAGCCGGGCTGATTTTCGTTTGACTCCTCCTTTGTGAAAATCTATAGTGGGTTTTCACTGCGAATAAATGTGTGATTTGCCAATCGTATTGATTTTTCAGAATGAACCGTTAGAATGACATTTAAAAGACAAGGATGTTATTTTAAATGCGTGCTATGCTCATCGAATCCAGCGTTGAAACACAAAGAGCCAGACCATTCTTGAAATGGGCAGGTGGAAAAACACAATTGCTTGACGAAATAGATCCTCGCCTGCCCAATAAAGAAATCGAAGCAGGCCAAATCGACACTTATGTCGAACCATTCATCGGCGGCGGTGCTGTATTTTTTCACATAGCGAATAAATACCCACACATTCGGCATTTTGTTCTTCTCGATGTTAACGAGGACTTGGTCAACTGCTACAATGTTGTCAGGAATAGTGTTACCTCGGTTATCGTAGAGCTTCGAAGATTAGAAAACCGCTATCTTAAATGCGATGAATCCAGACGCAGTGCTATGTACTATCGTATTCGCGAAGAGTTCAATAGCGACAGATTGCCCACAAAACTCATCTTTCTCAATAAGACATGCTTCAATGGCCTATACCGAGTGAATAAAAACAATGCCTTTAATGTTCCGTTTGGTAATTACAAAAACCCAACAATTTGCGATGAAGAAAACTTAATGGCTGCATCGACAATCCTGCAAGACGCAGAGATAATTGCTGCCGATTTCGAAGAATCGGAACAATATATCAGTAAGCATTGTTTTGTGTACCTTGACCCACCGTATCGTCCAATAAGCGCCACCGCAAGTTTTACTTCATACGCGAAAAGCGATTTTACTGAAAAAGACCAAATCCGACTTTCGAACTTTTGTGGACGGATACGGCAAAAGGGGGCCAGATTTCTCTTAAGCAACTCCGACCCTAATAACGAAGACCCAAAGGATAATTTTTTCGACAGACACTATCGAGGGTTCACGATTGCCACGGTAAAGGCCACCAGAATGATAAACTGCATAGGTTCCCTAAGAGGCCAAATCAACGCTTATATCGAACCATTTATCGGCGGAGGCGCTGTCTTTTTTCACATCGCGCAGAAATATCAACAAGTGCATTAAAAAAAATATTCCACAGCAATTGACTCCATTACCTGTTTGATCAATAATGTCGTATATGCTAAACGACCCTATGAAATATGACAAAAACCCCGAATTCTTGGAATTTCTTACCAGAGAGTTCGACCAAACTGCTACCAGTGCAACCATAGAGGAACTGGCCGAATTCGCGTTTGGCTCTATTGATGATGCCGTGAAGGGCTTTGAGGAGTTCAAAAAACAATGATGCTGGATCTACCAATCGAGGTTGCACAAGGGTACAAAAGCCAATCGCAGATAGCAAGAGTGGTGACGGAAGCATGGATGGGGCGAAATATGTATTGTCCTGCGTGCTCGTCCAACAAACTTTATGATACGACACCCGGCACAGAAGCAGTTGACTTCGTGTGCTCGCAATGCGATGCCCCGTTTCAACTTAAGGCGTTAAGCAAGCCAATTGGCCGGAAAGTAGTCGATGCCGCTTACGATGCAATGATGCGAGCAATCCAGCGAAATGGCCTGCCACATTTTCTTTTTTTGAGTTACAATTATTCTGATCGCAAAGTCACTGACCTGCTCCTTGTCCCAAGATTTTGTCTGCCTTCATCAGCCATTGAAAAACGGAATCCCCTTGCAGCAACTGCAAGACGTGCCGGATGGGTCGGCTGCAATATCCTTCTTGACCTTGTGCCTCCGGAAGGACGAATAGCCATAATTCGCTCCGGCAGCATTATCCCAAAACCAATTGTAAGAAAGTGCTTCTCTCAAATTACCCCACTGGCTGATTTACCCGTTAAAATACGTGGTTGGACGCTGGATGTACTGACTGCTCTCCGCTCTTTGGATAAAAGCGAATTTACTATAGATGACGCTTACTCTTTTGAGGCGTTGTTGTCGCATATGCATCCCGAAAATCGCAATGTCAGACCCAAAATCAGACAGCAGTTGCAGATTCTTCGCGACCTCGGATACTTGGACTTTGTTGGCATGGGCGTTTACCGCTGGATAAGGAATAATCTATGAACTCTTATATCTTCATAACAACTGAGGGCTATACGTACCAGCCGGGAAGTGAATCGATAGAACCAGATATAGAAAACTGCCAAGTGGTTGGTTTTTCAGAAGGTCACACACCAGAAGAAGCTTTCGGTAGTCTAATCTGCGAAAATGAGCATCTTTTGGGAACAACTTTTAACGAAGTGATTTGTCATGAACTCAGATATCATGATTTCGATAAGCGTGCGAAGAATTTTAACTTGGTATAGATATTAATCCCGATGCCGCGAAACTTGCCGAAGAATCACTGAAGTTTGCTCACCACCCGCCTACTAAACAAAAGGTTATGGTTGGCGATGCCCGTGATTTATCTTTTCTTAAAGATGATTCGATTGACCTGATAATTACCCATCCGCCTTATATGAATATCATCAGGTATTCGGATGGCAAGATACCGGCAGACATTTCAAATATAAGTTCATTGCCCAAGTTTTGTGACGAGATTGAAAAGGTGGCGAAAGAATTGTTCCGCGTTCTTAAGCAGGATAAATACTGTGCGATTCTTATTGGCGATACACGCAAAGGCAGACATTTTGTCCCCCTTGCTTTTAATGTTATGCAGCGATTTCTAACAGTTGGCTTTGTCCTAAAAGAGGACATAATCAAGGTCCAACATAACTGCACAACCACCGGGCGCTGGCGAACCAAAGCTCTGCAAGAAAAATTTTATCTGATAATGCACGAGCATTTATTTGTCTTTAGGAAACCAAAAGAGGGAGAAGATTTATCCCGTGTCAAATTCAGTCTAATGCGTCCGATGAATCCGGAGACACCACAATAGTTTCTTGAGGGGCAACAACTGTTGCCAAAGTGTTTTTTGATTTTCCCGCCCCCGTTTTTATCGTAAAAATCGTTGTTTACCCGCCATAGACGGGCCGGGTCCTCATCCGAAAATAGAAAATAGAAAATAATAAATCATAAATGAATGTCAATCTGGGTAACTTGCCCTCCATCCGACACACACAAAAACGAGGGGCAACAAGGGTCAAGTAGGGTCAACTATGAACTTTCTTATACTGCTATAAGAAAAACATATGACTTCAATTGTGATTTAACGCAATTTATCGGCCAGTGTTGAGCCGAATTCCTGGGCGAGTTTGCTTGCGGTAAGCTGGTCAACGTTGTTATAGGAGGCGGTGAGGAGGATATTGCCCGCCTTGTCTTTAGCGGTAATAGTTACTGATTCGATTGCCTGTGCGGAAGATTGTTTGCCGCCAAGCAAATAAAGCGTGCTTGTTTCTCCTTTGGCACGGGTCGTCATAAACGTTGAGCCGGTGAGTATGACATTAGCGTTGTCAGCATCACACAATTGGATATGCTTGCGGATAAATTCTTTTTCGAGGACATCTCGCAGGACTTTGCCGACGTATGGGTCCTGGCTTTCGATTGGTGAGACGTAAACGCACTTGTTTTTGATGGTCTTTAACTGATTAGTGGTGACAATATCGGTGTTGCAGCCCGCAAAAAGGGCCAACATTACGCTAACCGCAAATGTTTTTTTCATAGCTTGTCTCCTTTTCAATCGATAGTATTTATCGGCACAGGTGGGCGTTGGTCTATAAAGCTTTTTGTGGATTCTGCCGGGGCTTTGCCGTAGAATCAGTCAATCTGTAACGGATTATAAACCTGGATTGGATGTTTGATGTATGCGTAAATTGACGTTATTGATATTGGCGGCTGGTCTGGTATCGGCGGGTTGTGAGGACAAGCCAAAATTTACGGCGGAAGAGATGGCAAAGCTGCCTCTTGCCAAACGGGACGGGCTTCCTGAGCCGAGCGGCGGTTTTACTCTGGCGGTGGGCGACCAGACAATTACAGCGGAGGAAGTGATAGGGCCTGTCTTTGAAAAGTTGGCGCAGGCGGCACAGAAGGGGGACTTTGAGAAATTCAGGAGTGTTGCGGAGCCAGTGATAGAGCAGCAACTTGTGAGCAAGATTGCCGATGCGTTGCTTTACAGCAGGGCTAAGAAAGACGCGGGCGAGAAGATTGACGATGAGCTTGATAAAGTAGTGGCCACTGAGACCAGAAGATTTGTGATGGATTTCGGCGGGGATTACGCCAAAGCCGAACAGGCGCTCAGACAAATGGGGATGGACTGGGGGAAATTTGAGCAGTATCAGAGGCGGAGGATACTGAGCCAGAGTTATATCTCGCAGCAGATGCCGAAGGACCAGCCGATTACATATAGCGAGATGATGACGGCGTATAATGAGACCAAAGAGCAGTTATATGCAACGCCTGGGGTATTGCAGTTTCGTCTTATCGACCTTGAGCCGGCAAAGATGCGGGATATTGACCCGAACAGGCCTCGCCAGGAGCAGGCCGGAGAGCTTATCGATGGTATTGTGAAGCGCATAAAGCAGGGAGAGGATTTTGTGCAAATAGCGAATGCGTATTTAAAGGTAAATAATGCTTTAACGGCCGGGGATGTGAACGCCGCCCCGGATTCGATTGTGGCGCCGTATGATGTGCTGGTCCCAAAGGCGGCGACGATGAAGCCGGGAGAGACAACGGGGCCTATCGAAGTGGAAGGGCATATTTTTGTGATGCAGCTTGTGATGTATCAGCCGAAAAGCGTCGAGCCATTCGAGAAGGTTCAGAACCAGGTCAAGGCGAGGGTGTCATTCGAGCGGATGCGTCAGGCGATTGATAAGCTCAATGAGGAACTTGTGCAACAGGCATCGTCAGCGGACAGGGAAAGATTTGTGGATTTTTGTGTGCGTGAAATTTACGCGATGGCGAACAAATAATCTTCGGTGCGACTTGCGGCTGATTCAGCGGGTAGGAATTATCGGATGGGAATAATCGCGCATGGTATAGATTTGGTTGATTTTCCTCGGATAGAGGATATGGTCAAACGCCACGGAGACCGATTCTTAGACAGGGTCTTTACCGCCGGTGAGCAGAAATACGCCCAGGCAAATAAAAACGGGATTGAGAAATTGGCCGGTCGATTTGCCGCCAAGGAGGCAGTGCTGAAGCTTGTAGGCACGGGCTGGCGTGGCAAAATCGCCTGGACGGATATCGAGGTGGTTAATACGGAGACAGGTCAGCCGGAGGTGAAGTTATCCGGCGAGGTCAAAAAAATTGCCGACAAGCTCGGTATCACGCAAATAAGCGTCAGCATTACCCATACCGCCAATTTTGCAATTGCTTCCGCGGTGGCATTAGCAGAATCAAATGGGCACAAATAATTTTGATTGTGTGGTCATCGGGGCGGGGCACGCCGGTATAGAGGCCGCGCATGCGGCTGCGAGAATCGGCGCAAAGACGGCCCTTATCACAATCGATAAAAATAAAATCGGGGCTATGAGCTGCAATCCCGCGATAGGCGGGCTGGCCAAGGGGCAGATTGTCCGCGAGGTTGACGCACTCGGCGGGCTTATGGGGCTGGCGACCGACGCGACGGGGATTCAGTTCAGGATGCTCAATCGCTCAAAAGGGCCGGCTGTGCAGTCGCCACGCGCTCAGGCGGACAAATACAGGTATCAGCAATTTATGATTTCCGCACTGGAACAAACGCCCAACCTCACCATTATCGAGCAAATGGCTGTCGAGATTGTTGTTGAGAATGGTCGCGTTGTCGGTGTGCGGTGCAAAGACGGATGGGTTTGTGATACAAAGACGGTGATTGTGGCGACGGGGACATTTTTGCGCGGGCTTATGCACATAGGGCAGGAGAGTTTCGAGGGGGGCAGGCGAGGCGAGCCGGCGTCTGATGACCTTTCGGTTTGTCTTGAACGTCTTGGTCTTGTTGTCAAACGGCTGAAGACCGGAACGCCGCCCCGATTAGACGCCCGGACGATTGATTACGATAAGCTCGAAGCCCAGCATGGTGATAAGGAGCCGGCGCCGTTTTCGTTTATGAACGACAGGATTGACCGGCCGCAAATACCGTGCTGGATTACCTATACCAATGAAAAGATACATAAGATAATTCGCGATAACCTCGACCGTGCGCCGCTTTATACGGGCCAGATAAAATCGACCGGGCCGCGATACTGCCCGAGCATCGAGACGAAGATTATTCGTTTCGCGGACAGGGAGCGTCACCAGGTATTTCTTGAGCCGGAGGAATTGGAGCAAAAGGTTATTTACTGCAATGGCATAAGTACGTCGCTGCCCAAAGACGTTCAGGATGAGATTATCAGGAACCTGCCGGGTTGCGAAAACGCAGGCATTGTGCATTATGGCTACGCAATTGAATATGATTACTGTCCACCTGTTCAGTTGAAGAATAACCTTGAGACGAAGAAAATCGCGGGTCTTTTCCTTGCGGGTCAAATCAACGGCACGAGCGGCTACGAAGAAGCGGCGGGGCAGGGAATCATCGCAGGTATAAACGCCGTGAGATTTTTACAGGGGGCTGAGCCGATTGTGCTGGGGCGAGACCAGGCGTATATCGGCGTGATGATTGATGATTTGCTCACCAAGGGGCTTGGCATTGAGGGAGTCGGTATCCCGGATGAGCCATATAGGATGTTTACCTCTCGCGCGGAATACCGGTTAAGTTTGCGGTCGGATAACGCGGACAGACGCCTGACGGCTGTCGGTAAGTCGGCTGGTCTGGTAGATAACAGCAGATGGGAGAGATTTCAAAAGAAATTAAACGACATCGAATTACTCAGAGAATACCTGGCGAAAAATAAGCGGGACGGAGTCAGTTTGTGGGAACAACTCCGCAGACCGAACAGTCCTCTTGCGCCGGTGCTGGCGGAACTGCCCGAAATTAAAGACGCCGGCTTCAGCAGTGAAGTAATTGGTGCGGCCGTCATCGACGCCAAATACGAGGGGTATCTTGTCAAACAAGAGCGTCTTGCTGCCGGCTTGCAGGCGTGGGACAAAAAACAAATTCCGGCAGATTTGGATTATAATGCGATAACGCACCTGCGGCCGGAGGCAAAGGAAAAATTAACGCTGTTCAGGCCTCAAACGCTTGGTCAGGCAGGACGAATCTCCGGCATCACGCCAGCCGACGTTACTGTAATTCAGATACATCTAAAAAAATATTATCAGGAAATCAGGTAATCAGGGTATCGTTGGTTATGAGTTTGCTTTCAGATAACGTTTATAATCAGGGCGTCGGACGGGATGAGCCGAAGTTCAAGATTTGGCGCAATGCCGGTCTTCTGCTGACTTATAAATGCAACGCGAGGTGCGAGTTCTGCTATTATAATTGTTCGCCTGAGCAGGGGAGCTTGATGCCTGTCGATATGGCGATAAATGCGTGGCAATCGCTGAAAGATTTGGCCGGCGATGGCACGCCTGCAGTGAGCAAAGTCGAACCGAAAATTCATATCACTGGAGGCGAACCATTTTTATATTGGGACAAACTTATTGAAATTCTGCGGAAAGCAAAAAAGAGCAACCTTGGCCCTGTTGATATGATTGAGACAAATGGCTTTTGGGCGGTTGATGAAAAGATTGTCAAAGACCGGATAAAAGTGCTCGATATGAGCCGGCTCAAAATAAGTTGCGACCCGTTTCATCAGGAATACGTTGCTATCGAGCCGGTGAGGCAATTAGCGAAGACCGCAAAAGAAGTGATTGGACAGGGCCGTGTTCTGGTGCGATGGGAAAAATATCTTGATAAACCGATTGAGATGAAAAACATTTCGGCAGATGAACGAAATAAACGGTATGTCGAAACATTGAATGATTATCCCTGCCGATTCACGGGCAGGGCGGCCGGCATGATTGCTGAACTGGTCGCGTCGCAGACAGTTGAACAAATTGCAGCCCAAAATTGCTCAGGCGCATTTCTTGACGCCAAAGGTGTGCATATTGACCCGTATGGCAATATCTTCAGCGGAACCTGCAGCGGGATAATTGTAGGGAATATCGCCAAACGGTCTTTAGCTGAAATCTGGCAAAATTGGCAGCCGAGTAATGATAAGTTGATTGAAACGCTGTTTAATTCAGGCCCCGCGGGATTATTAGACGAGGCAATACAAGCCGGTTACAAACCAGCCCAATGCTACGCGGGTAAATGCCATCTTTGCACAAGTATCCGCCAATTCTTTTTTGACAAAGGTTTTTATAAAACCATCGTCGGCCCGGCCGAATGTTACCAATAAACCTTTTGGGATAGTACTAAGGGGGGCTATCCGAACCACCAAAATCGCCGCGACCAGGAGTTATGCCACGTTCCTGCATACGGTTCGTTAAATCCCGGCGGAATTGATTCATTTTTACCCTCGTATCGGCGCTTATTCTTTCAGGCCTTTCCCTCATTCTTGAGGGTTCCGGTCGTTGGAACTGCCGGCGGGCCATTTGTCGTTGCGGGGAATTTGCGTCTCGCGGGCCGAACCTTCGAAACCTGTTCGGGTCCGGCGGGCCGTTGGTGTCTCTTGTAAGAAAGTCGGCTCTTTTGGTCTCCATATCGTCGATTATTTTGTCTAAGTAGGCCATTTTTTTCTCGTCGGGCAGCGAGAAATATTCGTTTACCTGGGCTTCCATCCTTGCCCGCATTGCCTCACTCGCTTGCTCACGTATTTCGCGTCTTTTATTTTCGTTGGCGTCGCGGAACTGGTTTGAGTCAAAATACTGTCGAATCTGCCGGGGGTTCATTTTCACAAAATCAGGTTTGCTGTAATGTTTGATAGCTATTGGAACCGCAATTGCTATGCCGGCAGCCAGAACGATTGCTGCTATCAGAATTGTTTTGCTTTTCTTTGTCATATCCTTGCTCCTGTTTCTTGTAATTGCTTACGTGCCAGTCAGCATATAGATAGTTTATTGCAGTGTTCCCCGTTAAACAACAAAAAAGTTGGGGAATTTTTGACAACTCAATCAGTTCAAATTCGCGTGGTGTTTTGTAGCCAATCGACGACAAGGTGATTGAAACATTGTTTCATTTTAGGCCTGCCGGTTTAATAGATGAGGCGATTAAAACCGGCTACAAACCAGCGAAGCTATATGCGGGCAAGCCCGCCAAAAACTGGGCGGGTAAATGTCATCTTTGTACAAGTATTCGCCAGTTCTTTTTTGACAAAGGCCTTCATAAGGCCGTCGTCGGTCCCGCGGAATGTTATCAGTAGTTCTTATCTAATACGATTGTTAGTTCGGTTATCTGCCGCCGGGGCCTCCCGGACCGCGACCGCCGGGTCCCATCTGTATGCCTCGTTCCTGCATACGATTCATCAAATCCTGGCGGAATTGTGCCATTTTAACCCTCGAATCGGCACTGATTCTTTCAGACCTTTGCCTCATTCTCGACGGCTCAGGCATACGGAACTGCCGGCCTTGCTGTCCCATCTGTCGCCGAGGAGAATTGGGGTCTCGCGGGCCGAATCTTCTGAATCGATTCGGGTCAGGCGGACCATTGGCGTCTCTTGCCATAAACTCTGCTCTTCTGGCTTGCATATCATCGATGATTTTATCGAGGTAGGCGGTTTTATCTGTGTCAGGCAGCGCAGCATACTCATTTGCCTGTGCGGTCATCCTTGCCATCATTGCCTCGCCCATTTGCTCGCGAACCGCACGTCTTTGGTCCTCGTTGGCGTCGCGGAACTGATTTGAGTCAAAATACTCGCGAATCTGCCGGGGATTCATTTTCGCAAAATCAGGTTTGCTGTAATGTTTGACGGCCAAAGTTACTGAGATTGCCGTACCGACAACCAACGCAACTATCAGGATTGTTTTATTTTTCTTTGTCATGTCCTTACTCCTGTTTTTTGTAATCGCTTACGTGCCAGTCGGCATACAGGTAGTTTTTAAATACTTTCCTTATTATTGTTCGTCCGTTTATTGTTCGTTGGTAAGTTTCAGTACCTTGAGCTACTCCGGGATGAATTGCGTCAAAATCACTCATAACTTCTATGTCTTTTTCTTTGACTCCCGCCTGCACAAGGGGGTATTGCTGTATGGTAATACCCGCCAGGTAAATCGGAGTGGCTATGGTCACTCCATTATACCAGTAGCTTGTACCGCCTACCATTTTGTAATACTTTTTGACGGTATCCGCTTTGCATATAAAGACCTTCGGCTCTTTGAGAATCTTGCCTAAAACATTTGTTATGGGAGGGGCATAATTGGGATTAGTTGTATCGGTGATTTCCCAGGGAAAGGCGCAGCAAAGGGGAAATATATCGCGGTTGTCGTCGAGATATGACCGCAAGGCGACGCCGATTTGCCGCAGATTTGCCATGCAATATGTTTTATTGGCCGCAGCCCTGGCTTTGCCGAGCGCGGGAAGAAGTATTCCCATTAAAAGCGAGATTATACTGATAACCACCAGTAATTCCACGAGCGTAAAAGCCCGGCCCAATTTTTCATTGCCTGCAGGTTTCATATCACAACTTATGACGGTCTATAGTAGCAGTATATTGCAGAAATTCTAACAAAGTTCGTTGCAGATATCGGCCAGGTAAGCATTGATTCTGTCGGAGAGTGTTTTGCTTAAGTTTTGGCCCAGTTCCAGCGATTCCGGCTCAATACCGAAAATCACTATCTGGTTCGGACATTCACCGAGTTGCCTGGAAAGCTCGATAATTCGCAGGATATCCGCCTCGTGAAGGGAGAAGTGCACCATTTTTTTTGTGGTTTGGACGTCAGTCGGCTCAAATTGCCTGATTGTTCCCGGCTTTTTACCCATTTTAATACAGTCGATGATTACGGCCTTTTTGCGGTTCGCGATTAAATGCAGAACATTCATACCGCCCGTGCCGGCGTCGATGAATTCAACGGAAGGAAATTTGTCCTGATTCTCGGAAAGCTTGCGGATTAAATGAACGCCGATACCCTCATCGGACAGGAGCGGATTGCCCAGCCCTATGACAACGACGTCATTTCTATGCGTTTGGTCTGTCACCTTACAAACTGCACGTCGAGGAAATGCGTTGAGCACGAGATGCAGGGGTCATAAGCGCGGACGAGCATTTCCAGTTTCAATCGAATGTCTTTTTCGCTCTGGTCGAGGATTTCAGGCAGCAGTTTTTCGAAGTCCTTCTGGATATTGGCGTGGTTCTGGTTTGTCGGGATGCAGATATCGGCCGCGACGCATTTGCCGTTTTTGTCGAATTCGTACTCGTGGAAGAGTATCCCGCGAGGCGCCTCGACACAGCCGGCGCCTTTGCCGGCTTTCGGTGAGGATGTAACTTTTTCCGTCTTCAGGCCCCTGACCAGCAACTGGTCGATAAGGTCGATGCTTGTCTCAACGATATGGAAACACTCGACAAGCTGGGCTACGGTGTTCATATATGGATTGCAGCAGTCCTTTTGGAGTCCGAACATTTTCGCGGCGTCTTTGGCCATTGGGCTTAGCAATTCAGCGTTGTTGTTGAACCGGGCCAGGGCGCCGACCGCGTATGCGTCACGGTGCCACTTTGCCCATTTTGCCGTCGATTGCTCAACCATGTATTCGTTCGCGACGTCGTGCCATTTCTCAATCGGCAAAACTGCGCCTTTATTGTCGTTGGATGTTACGCCGCCGTGATAGAAGGTATATGTCGGCGGGGTGGTCTGCTTGAGTGACACGTATTCGGTTGGGCGTTCAAATTTGGGAATGTTTGCCGCGACGCTGAGGACGACTTCCGCGATTTTTTTGAGGTCGGGCACTGCATCTTTGAGCGTCTGCTGTAACTGGCGCAATTGTTTTTCGGTTGGCGTTCGGGTCAATCCGCCGGGGATGAGCGTTACCGGGTGAGTTGTTCTGCCCGCGATGAGGTCCGACCAGTTATTGGCGATTCTGTGGGCCTTGACAATCGTCTTTACTGCGTCTGCCGCCCGTGCGACAAGAGGCACAACGGATGGCGTGCCGAAGAAATCCGGCGCAGCTAAGTATCCGACGTGCAGGGTATGGCTTTGCAGTTGCTCGGAGTAGTGCATCAGTATTCTCAGCTTGTCCGCCTGTTCGGAAACCTTGATGCCCAGCGCGGCTTCCACCGCCTTGGTCGCGGCGAGCGAATGTGTGATTGAACATATCCCGCAGATTCGCGAGACAATCGTTTGTATGTCCTGGTAGCTGTGGCCGCGGACCATCGCCTCGAAGAATCGCGGCGCCTCGGGCACCTGCCACTGGAGCTTTTCGATTTTGCCTTCTTTGACGTTTACGACTATGTTGCCGTGTCCTTCGACGCGGGTTATATGATGAACGTTGATATCGAGATTGTTATGCATTTGTTGGCCCCTGACCGATTCCAAAAAGAACCATCTTTGCCTTGAGCGCATCGACGCTCAAACCATATCGTTCAATAACATCCTTTGCTCCGTTGACGTTCGGGTCATCGATGTAACCCCGACAGCCGAAGCACCTGAAACCTGATGACGGGCATCTTGCGCCGCAGCCGGCCCTGATAATAGGCCCTAAGCAAACCTGCCCATAGTCCCACAGACACGGATTGCCTTTCGATTTGCACTCCACGCATACGGGCCATTCGGGTATCTCCGGTTTTTTGCCCATAAGCAGGCAGCGAATCACGTATGTGAATTCTTTTCTGTCTATGGGGCAGCCGTGGATTTTGTAATCTACCTTGACCACCTCATCCACCGCTTTTGTAGGCATGGTTTCGAGATGAGGCATATCGGCCGACTTGCCGTAAACGCACTTTTTAACGTCGCTCATCTCGAAGTTGTTCTTTAGCTTGTTTATTCCGCCGATTGTGGCGCATGCGCCAAGAGCAATGAGCGTTTTTGCCCTTGTCCTGATAATCTCTAATCGTTTCTCGTCTTCGGGCCTGGTAATTGAACCCTCGATTATGGCAATGTCATATTCCCTGCTTTGCTCACTCATCGCTTCTCGCCATTCGACCACTTCGACGTTATCGATGAGGTCGAGCAGCTCCTCTTCGAGGTTGACGATTTGCAACTGGCATCCTTCGCAGCAGGCGAAGTCGAAAATCGCTACTCTTGGTCTATCCATATCAGATTGCCTCCGGGGCTATACGCAGGTCGGAATAACGGAATACCGGCCCGTCTATACAGGCGTAATAGTTGTTAATCTGGCAGTGCCCGCACTTGCCTACGCCGCACTTCATTTTTCTTTCGAGGTTCAGGAATATTCTTTCTTTGGGCACTTCCGCTTCCTGCAGGGCCATCAGCACGAATTTGTACATAACCGGCGGGCCGCAGATGAACACCAGCGCTGACTCAAGCTCTTTTTCGATTTTGGGAATAAGAGTGGTAACGACGCCGACGTTGCCGAGCCAGCAGTCGTCGGTCTGGTCGATTGTTTCCATAAATCGTATATCGTTCCTGTGCGACCAGACGTCGAGCTCCGAGTGAAAGAATCTTTGCGACAGACACTTTGTTCCGAGCAGGACGGCAAGCTCTTTATAATCGGCGCGGTTGTCGAGAACATAGTTTATGAAAGACCTCTGGGGCACAAGCCCGATGCCGCCGCAGATAAACACGACGTTTTTGCCCTTTGCCTCTTCTACCGGGTATGTGCCTTTTCCCAGCGGGCCTCGTATCCCGATTTTGTCGCCGATTCTCATCCGGTGAACCGCGTTGGTAACGTTGCCGGTTCTGCGGATGACAAGTTCGAAGTAACCCTTCTGCGTGGGCGATGATGAGATTGTAATCGGCGCTTCACCTACACCCGCGATTGATACCTCGACGAATTGGCCCGGGATGAAGTCGAACGGCTCATTGTCATCGATTGACAGCCGAAGATACATCTCGGTCGGGTTCATCAGCCGTTTCTTTTCAAGGGTCGCCAGCCGGGGCAGGTAAATGTCTTTTTCAACAGCACAACGTTCGCACATTATTAAAACTCCTTATTCGTGTCGAGGGCGTCCCGCCCTCGGTTAAAATAGACGCGGGCAGGATGCCCGCGACACTACTTTATTCCCAAATCGTCAACTAACCTGTTGTAAACCTTGACCGGGTTTGCGATATCCGGCAGGCACGCGCCCACGCATCGCCCGCACCCGACGCAGGACATTATCTGGCTGCTTATTTTCTCAGGCACGTATTTGCATTTTCGATACAGTCGGTGCCTGAAGCGGTCGGCTCGTTTCTTCCTGAATTCGTGCTCGCCCGCCACTTTTGTGAAACCGTCGAGCAGGCAGCCGTCCCAGGCACGCTGTCTTTTGCCCGATATGAAGTCCCAGTTTACGTCATCCTGCACGTTGAAGCAGTAGCAGGTCGGGCAGACGAGATTGCAGGAGCCGCAGCTAAAACAGGTCTTGGCCTTTTCTTCCCAGACGGGATGGTCATAAGCCCTTTCGAGCAGTTTGGGCAGATAGGATGCCTCGCATTTCAGTTTGTGATTATTAAGCCGTTTTTCGTTTTCGGCCTGGATTTTCTGTCTTGCCTGAAGGTCTTTTTCGCTTGAGTCAACTGCGCCTTGGGCCTTGGCGATAAAGCGATCACCTTTCTTTGAGCCGCTTTCCATAACGAACGCATTGCCTATATCGGTCAGCAGAACATCAAAACCATCCTTGACTGTTGCCGTGCCCATTGAGGAGGCAAACACATTTTTGGATGGCGAGACCACGTCGCAGGCGACTATCGTGGCGTTGTGGCGTCTTTTCATATAGTGGGTATCGTAATTGTCCTGCGTGAAAAGCGTGTCAAGCTGGTTTAACGCCACCATATCATAAGGATGAACGCCCAGAAGGACAAACGGGGTATCATCGTAAACTGACTTGTAGCCGTCGCCGACTTCGAAAGTCAGCAGCGTTTCAACCGGCGGCAGGAAGTACTTTTTCGGCGGCTGAAGCGTTACATCGTAATCCAGTCGAAGCTGGTCGGCTGATTCGAGCTGCTCAAAATCGAAGCGGTCGCCCTTGGCGCAGACGCCGATGACTCGCTGCCGTTTTATGATTTCATCCACAAATCGCCTGAACGCGTTTTTGTCGATTGTTACTGTTCTCATTTTACGCCTCTGTTAAAAATGTTCTCGAACGTTATTCGTCAAAATCCTAATACCTTGCCGGTTTCTTTTTTTAAGGAATATAGTATGGCAGACGGGCAAGGTCCGTCGCTATATCTATCGTTATCACCTTTATCTTTTTCGGGACGACGATTCTCCGCGGGGAGAAATTCAATATCCCCTTAACGCCTGCCCTGACCAGCGCATCCGCTACGTCCTGCGCCGCCTGTTCGGGCACGGCGATAATCGCCATATCCACCTGTCGCTTGCCCAGTGTATCGAGCATAGAAATATTTTCAACCGCGACATCGTTCATCTTCCGGCCAATTTTGGCGGGGTCATTATCAAATGCGGCGGTAATTTGAAAACCGTATGTTCCAAAACCCGTGTATGCCATTATCGCTGAACCCAGGTTGCCGACCCCCACCAGAGCGGTTTTGCGCGTCGTATCGAGCTTTAGTATCTTTTTGATTTGCTTAGCGAGGTTCTCGATGTCGTAGCCGACGCCGCGGGTCCCGAAGTCGCCGAAATAGGAGAAGTCCTTCCTTATCTGCCAGGGGTTTACGCTGACAAAATCCGCCAGTTTGCTGCTGGAGACGCTGCTGAGTCCCTGCCGGGACATAAGGGCCAGCCCCCGAAGGTAAACCGGCAGGCGACGAACCGTCTCATTTGGTATCTTGCTGTATCTCACAATATATATTATGCCCAGTTAGTGCTTGTGAACACAATCACAAAGTCATAAAAAAGCACTTTACAAAATTACACATAGTCCTGTCAAGGAATTTAGACGCCGATTGATTGAAAAAAGAACTGCTTGTTGTGTAATAATGCTGAAAAGCGGGTTTTTGTTTTTCATAGCGGAAAGCTGTTCGGCGCAATCGATACAACCGTCAAATCGCTCACGTTTTATATGGCCTGTTGTTCGGGTATGCGTTTTTATATCACTATGTCCATTTCTATACTATATGAGGAGAGGCGATTTCCGATATAGGGTTGAATCTTACGAAAAGGCAGTGAAGAAAAAGGAACCTTGTGAATCCTGTCAAAGTGACCCGGAGGCGCTATGATGAAGGCCGTTAGCGAAACATCGAGACCAAACTGGTGGGAATGGCTCATTGTTGGCGTATTGTTTGTGATGGCCGTCGTTTGTGTCCATGTATAATATCCTTCTGTTCCATTTCTAAGTTCAATAAGTGAGCTGAATTTTGACTGTTTTTATTTTGAATTGAATTTGCCGCACCAATCATCAGGATTCACATTTGGCCACCCTTTTTCGTTTTGTATTCTTCCGCCTTCGTCGTAGGGAATACCAGCGTGTTGCACAACTGGAGGCATTACGCGGCACTGGCCATAATTTGCGTCATAGAACTCACACTTAGAACATCGTCTTTCTGTGTTGCTCATAAACGCCTCCTTTCAATGTTTCTTTTCTTCGCCCGCGAAAAAAAGACAAGCAGCAGGCAAGGTGAAAATCTCCCCCCGCCAAAAACCTCGTTTTTAATGGGCAGGGCCGGAGTTGAACCGGCGACACGTGGATTTTCAGTCCACTGCTCTACCACCTGAGCTACCTACCCAGTGTTTATCAAATTTTAACCACTGATTACACAGATTAACACAGAGATTTTACCACTAAAAAACTAAAACGCAAAGTTTTTTAACCGCAGATTTTTCTTTAGCCACAAAAATGCACAAAAAACTCAAGAGTAGCAAATTTAACCTTTTGCGTCTTTTGTGCTTTCTCGCGGCTAAAAAACTTGGTGTCTTTGTGTCGTAGTGGCGGACTTTTATTCTTACCAGGGGGCTTGCCATAACCAGTCGTCGCAGAATTGAGAAAGGTCATCTATATCGACGTCATTATCCAAATCAAGCGACTTGTTTGGGTCGGTTGTTTTCCATGCAGGAGCCCATATTGCGTAATCGATGAAGTTTACAATCTTGTTACGGTCAAAATCCGCTTTTGGCCAGTCCAGTTCATCGGCCCCGATATCGGCCCGTATGGCTGATTTTCCGAACATTATTCGACATTCACCGTCGATGTCGGTTTCATTGAAATCCATAAAGCAGGGGTCGCCCGCGTCTATGCAAAGCGATTCCGGTCTCAAATGAAAGTCATTCGCATCTACATTTACAAAACACGGGTCGGTATGGATATTGCCTGTGCCGGAATCATTATTCTTGATGCAGCTATAAGTTGCACTACAACTGTACAAGTCATCATTATGACCCCAAACAATGCAATTATTTATCACTGGCGCAGTTGTTCCCGACAAAAGGTAGATGCCGTATGAGTTATTACTGACAATAGTATTATTACGTATGATTGTTGCGCCGGGATAAGAAGATAGAAGAATTCCATATCCTCCATTGCAATATATCCAATTGTCAAGAATGATGTCGCCACTTGATGAGTTACTGGTCATAATACCAACAGGGTTGTTCGAGAAAATCTTACATCCGGTAATAGTCGATGGCAAAGAAGATGCCCAAACAGAAATTCCCCGATAATTGTTGTAAATCGAGCAATTTTGAACTGTAATGAGAGAATTGGCTCGATAAAGGTATATGCCGTCGTACGTATTATTGTTTCGTATAATACTGTTCACGATTCGTGTTTCGGGAAGAGTTCCGTTATTTCCAAAGTCTGTATTTATTCCTACGCTGCTGTTTTGGATATTACAGTCAATAACTGTAAAAGCCGAATTGATTGCGTTTATTCCATAGGCAGAGTTATTGGTGATTAAGCAATTTAAGATTTTGAGGTAGGCGTTTGCAATTTTGATACCAGCATCGTTATTAGCGCCGGTTATTGTAAAGCCATCGAGGATATTATTTTGGCTAAGACCGGAAGCTGTTATGACACGATAAACATAGCCAGTTCCTTTTTTGAGGGTGGTTTCGTTATTTGCGTCATTAAAATCACGCTGTATAATCGATGTTTCATTACCTGCAAAATGGCCATATAGAGGGATGCCGTTAATAAGTTTGAAAGTTAAAAGACCATTTAGAATACAAGGGTCTTGGATGGAGGGGTTGTAAATTCCTTTAGCGACCCAGATTTGCGAGCCGTCTCCAATACTTGCCCTGTCTAATGCCTTTTGTAAATCGGTATAAGCATCTTGCCAAGACATTCCATTATTTTTACCTCCCACGCGGTTGCAATCGACGTAGATAACCTCTGGATTCCATGCGCAGACGGAAGTATTTACTTTGGCAGAACAGCACATCGTATCACCTGCAATCCGGCTGGCGTTAGTAAATACAGTGCAGGGTTCCGCAAAGTTATTGACATCAACCTTGAGCAAAAAAGTGCCGTTGCCTTCGGGCGGGACCGTTCCGATGTTCCAGGTTACGGTTCGAGCAGTTGGGTCATAATCGCCCTCAGGGGAGGATGAATTATAATCGACTTCTACGGGCAGATAGTCAATAAGAATGACATTGCTGTCGCCGATGCCGTTAGAATCATAGGTAATCGTGTAATTTATTTCACGGCCCGGCAAAACACAATCACCGTCATTAACATCGTCAACTATTTCGAGAGCCAGATAAGTCGCTTCGTTAAATATTAACGGTACAAACGATGCTTGAGCGGTGTATCCGAAGCCCGAGTATGCCGAAATTTCCTTATCACTCTTGATTCTCCATAAGCCATTACCTGGATTTGCATTAACGAATTGTCCCATATTCAGGACATAGTGGGCTTGCAAAGCTCCGGTGGTCGAGTTATACACATCGACTTGTGTATTATCCATATGAGCAAGAATATATAAATACCCCCCATTTAGCGTTGTGCCGATAATATCTATGCCCACCCCTGTACCCAATTTGTCCGGTACAAAGGTTCCTTGATAATAATTCGATGTCATCGCGACCCACGGCTGTGCACTCACCGTAACGGGCTTGCTGCTCGTGATGGTAAAGTACTTATTTGCCCCATCGGGGTAACTTTGGACATGTGCCTGTCCACTATCCAATGTGCCTTCCCAAATTAGCTCCTGCGTATTGCTGTCCTTAATACTTGCAAATGTGTTACCATCATATGAAATGACCGTTAAATCTTCCGACCAACCTTCAATATCACTGAGATATGTGTAGAATTCTGTCCCGTTCCACAGGCCATTGGCGGAAGGCACAAAATATGACTGGTCATAGCAGGTTAAAGCTGAAATGGGTTTGTCAGCTATTATGTGAAGGTATTTCGCGGAAAGACCCGAATTGGCCCAGTGTTTGCCTTTATCTAGGGTAAATGAGGCAATATCTGCGTAGATGCCGTTGGTAATTTCCTGTTGGATGGTAATATTGGTGCCGTTTTCATAGGCGAAAACAATAAATTCGCAATGCCCGCCCAATGCCGGCGCATAGGTGTAAAATTCTCTGCTTGCCCCGCGACCATTAGCATCCATCGCATAATAACCGCTAGTACCGGCTGTCGTCGCGTCGCCTGTCAGAACGGCAAACTTATTTGAACCGGCAACGAAATAAACGCCCATAGAAGTGTTAAGATATACATGCTCCCCTTTATTCAATATGTTAGGGGCGACTGCAACAGGGTTGCCGCCGGAATCATATACTTCCAGCCGAGTTCCATCTTCATAGCTAAACAAGACAATGTCTTCCGTAGTGAAAATGTATGAACTATACGTCAACATCGTGGACGTTTCGAGCGATTTGGCGGAATAAATGACACCGACATCTTGTTTTGTAATATTGGCATACTGCAAATTGCCGGTTCTGATGCCGTAAGAATCAGGGTCTATACCCGTATAAACCGATTTTGCCTGAGCTGTTGTAAAGATGCTCGCGATAATGATAACAAGAGACAGAATGAGGGGATGTGGGTGTGACATTTTTTCTCCTTTTTTGCCACTAAGGCACAAAGACACAAAGATATTTCCTTTTGTGCTTTTTTGTGGTTAACGCTGGTTTTTATTTGATTATTTTTAGTTACCTCCGTGTTCCTCTGCTAGCTTCTGGCGTAAACCACAAGATAAAGGCGTTTGTCAGACGTAAAAGTTGACGATAAAAAAAGCAAAAATCACAATATTTTTTCACCACGAAGCACACGAAGGTCACGAAGTTAACCTTGATATTTTCCGAAGCGGGCCCGTCGCTTTGCTCCGTGTCTTAAAATAAAACTGCCGCGAGGCCCTTCTATCCCGCGGCAGTAAAAATCCTTTTTCGCCACAAAGTCACCAAGACACTAATTTTTACTTATAATAAAAAAACTTTGTGCCTTTGTGCCTTAGTGGCAAATGCCTTACCTGGCGAAGTTGTACACGTCGTCCTGCGTCCCGTATAAACCATCCCAGCCGGCGGACACGAGGATATAACCATCTTCATTATGCGGCCGTGGAGTCGATGTAACCTTATCATTGGTAATAGCATTAAGGAACAACCGTGGTCCTGGGGGATCTGGTTTATACATTGGGTGTTCGGTTGTATGTGCACCTTCCCATGGGCAGCCAAGAGCAGTAATCGCGTAGTTATCATCAAAGTTGTAAATATTGGTGTTGGTGCTTCCTGGAGACAGCGAGGTAAGGGTGGCATCATGGGCAATTTTAGACGAGTCGGCCTTGTAATAAAGCACAGGCATACCTACTTTTTGACCTCCTCTCGCAGGGCATCTTGTCCCTTTTATATCGGCTTTTTGAAAAACGTCGCCAATAACTGCGTTGGGAGTAGGGTTCCCATTACTCATAGTACCAGTATTGAAAGTCCCCGTTGGGGTGTAGTAACTTACACCAGCAGTAATGTCCCATGTGTAGATATCCTGAAGGCGGTAGGGCTTGACACTATCAGATTCGACGTATTTAGTTCTATCACGCAAACTTGCAACCAGACATGGGTCGGGATTGGAACCGGTATATTTGGTCGGGTCTGTTATGTAACAAAGGTCAAAAAGATAAGTGTTTGGTTGTTGTGCCTGGAAATTTGACGCGGAACTATTACCCATTCCATCCTGGCCTAACAAGGCCTCGCAAAGTTTCATTGCGCCGCAGTAACCATTAGGTGTTGTGGCGGTATCGATGGCACCTGAGTCGGGGTAGGTTTCCTGATGGTCATTGCGATATAGTTCGAGTCCTTTGCTGATTTCGTGGAACTGGCCCTGCTGGACTACGACCTTGGCGTATCTGCGGGTTCTTGCTAACCCCGGCACAAGGACGCTCATCAGGATAATGATAATGCTCATTACCGTGAGCAGTTCGATGATTGTAAACCCTTTTGCTTTTGTAGAGGTCATTTTGGTTCTCCTTAACAGCTTAAATATCATAACAATTGTGCGCGGAAACGAGACCCCCGCACTCTACGGTCAGTATACTTTATGGGACGCACTCTGTCAATCGTTTTTGTTGTTAATTTAGGTGGATTCGACCCTCCCCGCCTGCGGCGGGTAAACGTCGCACTTCGTGCTATGGAGGGCAGGATGGTCGCCGGAATCTTGCCGAAACTTGTCTCGCCATTTGTTATAATGAGGGGAAATTGGCCATGAACAAAAGCAATAAGATATTCGGGATTGTAAGTAAATGAAGCTGGAAATGCGAGGACAGATGCGGTTAGAGCAGCAAATGAAGCTGGCTCCGCATATGATTCAGTCGATGGAGATACTCCAGCTTCCCCTGCTTGCGCTTCAGGAAAGGATAGAGCAGGAGTTGAACAGCAATCCCGTTCTGGAGGCGGATGAAACGCCCGAGCAGGAGGAGGCGACCGCAGAGGCGACAGCGGAAACGACAGAGCAGGTCGAGCCCAAGAGCCAGACGGCAGAGGACGATAAGGGCGATGACCGGATGGATGAAGAGGTGCGGGATTATATCGAGCATCGCGACGATTATGCGAGGCCCCGGTCGGACGAGCCGGACCCGAAACTGGCCGCGATTAATAACACCGCCGCACTGCCGCAGTCGCTGCACGATTACCTCGATGACCAGTGGCGAATGGTCGAAGCGGATGAGCCGGTGAAAAAAGCGGGCAGTATGATTATCGACTACATCGACGACAAGGGGTATCTGTCGGTTCGATTAGAGCAGTTGCACAGCAAGGACCGGACCGATTTTACGCTTGAGGATTTGCAGAAGGCGATTGTGCTGATTCAGCAGTTAGACCCGCCCGGCGTCGGCGCACGCGACGTCAGGGAATGCCTGCTGATTCAAATTGGGCAAAGCAGTGAGGATGTTAGCTTTGAGACGGCTCTTGTTACCAATCACTTAGAGGAGATGCTCGAAAACCGGTTGCCTGATATCGCGAAAAAGATGAATTGCACTATGGAGGACATTAACCACGCGATTGAACGGCTGAGCAAATTCGACACATCGCCCGGGCTGCAAATCGGCAGAAACCACAATCACCCGATTACCGCTGACGTCATCGTGGAGTACTTTGAGGAAACGGATGATTATACAGTTCGGCTGGCGGAGGATGGTCTGCCCCGGCTGCGGATAAGCGATGACTATGTCAAAATGGCCTCCGGCAATAAGGTCGGCGACAAGGCAAAGGAATTTCTGCAAAACAATATCCGCTCGGCACAATGGATAATCGACGCGATACAGCAGCGCAAAAACACGCTGCTCAAGGTGACCCGTTCGATTGTCAATCGGCAAAGAGAATTTTTTGAGAGGGGCCAGCTTTACCTCAGGCCGTTGCCGATGGCGAAGGTTGCCGAGGACGTGGGCGTTCATATCGCCACCGTTTCGCGAGCCGTCGCCGGCAAATATGTGCAGTGTTCCTGGGGCATTTTGCCTTTGAGGAAGTTTTTCAGCGGCGGCATCGAGGATACGCAGGGTAACGAGAAAAGCTGGGAGGCAATCAGGGGCAAATTGCAGGAAATAATCGACGCGGAAGACAAATCGAAGCCCCTCAGCGACGACCAGATTAAAGCCAAACTTACTGAAGCAGGCATCACGGGCCTTGCCCGAAGAACAATCGCCAAATACCGGGGCCTGCTCAAAATTCCCCCCGCCCGACTTCGTAAAAAATACTGAAAAATAGCTGTTGACCGGGCAAACATATTTGATACTATGTGAGTATATAATCACATAGTAACATTTATGGGAAATGAATATGCCTGATTCTAAAAAACGACTGTTGTTTCAAAAACAGGCCCAGGTTGCGCAGGCAATCGGCCATCCGCTGCGTTTGGCGATTATCGACTTTCTGAAAGACGGGCCGCAGTGCGTCTGTGATATCGCCGAGTATATCGGCTCAGAGCGCTCTAATGTCTCGCGGCACTTGTCGCTTATGGTCTCCGCGGGAATCCTCGGACATCACAAAAAAGGGCTGCAAGTTATCTACGAGCTGAAATGCCCCTGTATTCTCGATTTCTTCTCTTGTATGTCGGGCGTGCTGAAACAACGGGTCAAGGATGACAAAGAGATATTGAAAGTTCTTTGAGGCACAGGCAATGAGGATTCTGAAATGGACATTGCTTCTGATGGCTGCGGTGCTGCTGTGGGGGCTGATTTATTGGAATCTGGCGGCTTTCGGGCGATGGTTTACATATTCGCTGCTGAATATGCCACAGGGCGGGCATTTGAGCTCGGCAGTTGAGTTTTTTGTTTTCGAGACGCCCAAAGTTTTAATGCTGCTTGTGCTTGTTGTTTTCGGGGTAGGAATTATTCGCTCGTTTTTCACGCCTGAAAGAACCAGAAAGATTCTCAGCGGCAAAAGCGAAACAGTGGGGAATATTTTGGCTGCGCTTTTGGGCGTGGTTACGCCTTTTTGTTCGTGCTCGGCGGTGCCTTTGTTCGTGGGTTTTGTAACGGCCGGCGTGCCGCTTGGCGTGACGTTTTCATTTTTGATTTCAGCCCCGATGGTAAACGAGATTGCGTTAGTAATGCTTTTCGGGATGTTCGGCTGGAAGGTCGCGGGACTTTATATGGGGGTTGGTTTGTTAATCGCCATAGTCTCCGGCTGGATTCTCGGCAGGTTACATATGGAAAAGCACATAGAGCCATGGGTTTTCGATGCCCGGATGGGCGAGGCGGTTCAGGAGGACGCGATAAACTGGGAGGGCAGGATTCGCTATGGCTTAGACGCGGTCAGGGACATTGTTTCAAAGGTTTGGATTTATGTAATTTTAGGGATAGCGGTTGGCGCGGGGATTCACGGTTATGTGCCGCAGGATTTTCTTGCGTCGTTTATGGGTAAAGGGGCGTGGTGGTCTGTGCCTGCCGCGGTGCTGCTTGGCGTTCCGATGTATTCGAATGCCGCGGGGATAATACCGATTGTGAAGGCGCTTTTAGAGAAGGGGGCCGCGCTGGGAACGGTTCTCGCGTTTATGATGGCGGTGATAGGGCTGTCGCTGCCGGAGGCGATTATCCTGCGGAACATATTGAAGCCGAAACTTGTTTTTACGTTTTTCGGCATCGTCGCCGCGGGGATTATAATTATCGGTTATCTTTTTAATATCTTGCTGTAGGGACTTGAAGAATGAGAAAAATACAGATTCTCGGCTCCGGCTGTTCAAAGTGCAAGGCGTTGGCGCAAAATGCCGATACGGCCGCAAAGGAGCTTGGTTTGGAATATACACTGGAGAAGGTGACGGACATAAAGGAGATTATGAAGTTCGGAGTTATGGCTACGCCCGCGCTTGTAATAGACGGACAGGTCAAAACGGCGGGCAAACTGCTGAACATGCAGGAGATTAAGGGGATGCTGAAACTATGAATAAGGCCGCAAAGTTGTTGCCAAAGGCAGGGAAATGATTGTCGGATGAGGTAAAGCGGTTTCTGAATGAGCAGTATGCAAATTAAAATTTTAATGTTGTGCCCTTGTAGCGGCGATGGCCCCTCTAATCCGTTGGTGCTGCTTGCGATGTTTGCGGGGACATGGCTTTTGTTTAACTGGATAAAGGCGTTAACGAAATCTAAAGGAGCTTCGTTTATGAATAAGGCAATTAAAATTGTAATTGTTGTCGCTCTGGTTGCGCTTGTGGGCATAGTTTTCGCCTTAAAACAAAAAAATAAAGGTGCGGTTTGTGAACCTGTTGCAGCGGCAAGTTCAAATCCGGCAACGGCTACGGACAGCAAGCCACAAAATCTTGAAAATACTACAATTGCCAAGCTGCCCCGGCTTCTGGACCTCGGGGCGGATAAATGTATCCCCTGCAAAATGATGGCGCCGATACTCGAAGAGCTTAAAACCACATATAATGGCAAACTCCAGGTGGATTTTATCGATGTCTGGAAAAATCCGGGTGAGGCAAATAAATATAAAATAAGCGTAATCCCGACGCAGATATTTTATGATTCATCCGGCAAAGAGCTGTTTCGCCACGAGGGTTTTTTCCCGAAGGAAGATATTATCGCAAAGTGGAAAGAATTCGGAGTTGACCTGGGCGGAACAAAATGAAACATCCGCTTTTTACAATCTTAAGTTTAAAGTGGGAGTAGAAATGAAGCAATATTATAAAACCAGGATTAAAATTTTGATGGGAAAGTAAATTGTTATGAAGATTCGAGAAAGTGGAATGCCGGAGCGTGAGATGTGGGAAAGGTTCTTCGATCCCGTAAAGATATTGACTATGCTTGGCATAAATAGTCAAACGGGTGATGTGGCGGAGTTCGGTTGCGGCTACGGCACATTTACGATTCCGGCTGCTAAAATTATTAAAGGGAAAATATATGCGATGGATATCGAACCGGAGATGATTCGAATTACCAGAGAAGAAGCTAAGAAAAACGGGCTGAGTAATGTGCAAACGGTATTGCTTGATTTTATAACAGAAGGCTCCGGTCTTAAGGATGGAAGTGTGGATTATGCAATGCTTTTTAATATTCTACATCTTGAAAAACCAATGGTTCTTATTAATGAAGCAAGACGAATCTTGAAAGCAGGAGGTAAACTCGGAATTATTCATTGGAATTATGACCCAGCAACACCGCGAGGTCCTTCAATAAATATCCGTCCCAAACCAGAGGATTGCATCAAATGGGCCGAGGAAGCCGGGTTCCGCAATCCAATCCGGTATGACTTAAAACCGTATCATTATGGAATTGTTTTGGAAAAAAAGGAGTCGGCAAAATGAAAATCGGAGTGATTATCTCGACCAACGATGTGGAAACATGCTGGAATGCCCTGCGGTATGCAAATTTCTGTCTCGGGCAGAAAGAGGAAGTTAAGGTTTTTTTTATGGGCAAAGGGGTTGAGTATCAGGCCATAAGCGCCGATAAATTCAATACCGTTGAACAGGCCGATAAATTTCTCAAAACCGGCGGCAAGGTATATGCCTGCGGAACGTGCATTAAAACTCGCGGTCAGGAAGGCACAGAGGCGTGTCCTATTAACACAATGAAGGATATGTATGATATTGTAAAAGACAGCGATAAGGTTGTTACTTTTTAATAAGTTTCTCCAGTTATGTAAGTAGGATGGGAAGGTAATGTTTACAAAACGATTTTTAAGAGTTGGTTGGAAGATAGCACTGGTTTTATTAATAGCATTGGCCATTGTTTACCGCCTTTATTTTGCGCCGGTGCCGGTTGATTCATATGCCGTCAAGATTGGCCCGATTGTCACCGAAGCTATGGGGACAGGGACTCTTGAGGCCCGCGTTAGCGCTACAATCAGTCCCAAAATTTCCGGTCGCATTGCGCAAATCTTTGTTGACCAGGGTGATAAGGTAGTCAAAGGACAAAAACTTTTAACGCTGGATGACGAGGACTTGCGTCAGCAGGTGGAAATGGCAAAGGCGGAACTGTCTGTTGCCCATGCCAACGTGGAAGTGGCTGTTTCTCAAATAAAAAGTGCACAAGCCACGGGAAAAGAGGCAAAAACATCCTTTGACAGACAATCAAAGTTAGTGTCCTCCGGCGCTGTAAGCGTGGACGCTTTTGAGAAAGCGCAGCAGCAATTGGAAGTTGCTCAGGCAGGATTAAGTCAGGCACAATCCGCAAAAATCGAGGCCGAAAAGCTCGTCGCCAAAGACGAAGCATCTCTACGGTTTGCCGAGGCACAGTTGGCTTATACCGTTATCAATGCACCTTTCGATGGATTAATTGTCAAGCGGTCCCGTGACCCGGGCGATATAATCGTTCCCGGAGGCATGGTTTTAGATATGATTTCACTTGACGAGCTTTGGGTTTCAGCATGGGTGGATGAAACTATGCTGGACAAATTGAAGGTTGGGCAGATTTCAAAAATAGTGTTTCGCTCCGACCCCAAAACTGAATTACCGGGCAAAGTCGCTCGGATATCCCCCCAGGTCGATACTGAAACAAGAGAGGTACTTGTGGATGTTACGGTTGACCGCCTGCCTCAATCGTGGGCCGTCGGCCAGAGAGCCGAGGTCTATATTGAGACCGACCGGAAAGAAAACGTTATGGTAATTCCACAACGCGTAATTGTCTGGCGACAGGAGAAGCCTGGTGTTTTTGTGATAGATAACGGAAGAACACGTTGGCAAAAGATTGACCTCGGATTACAAGGAAAGGACAAAGCAGAAGCGGCCAAAGGATTACAGCCGGGGCAGATTGTTTTAATTCCGGGTTCCAGCTTGCCAAGAGACGGGCGAGCGGTAAAGGTAATAACAAAATGAATCTTGCAACAAAAGATATTCGGCATAACTTAGGACGGTTTTCTCTGACCGCGTTAGGCATAGGATTGCTATTGATGGTGGTCATGGGAATGGGCGGCATCTACAGGGGGCTGGTCCAAGAGGCCACTTTGATTGTTGATCGTATCGGGGCGGATTTGTGGGTCGTACAAAAAAACACTCGCGGACCATTTGCGGAACTTTCTCGCATTCCTCGCGATTTGGCAGACCGTGCATTGGTTGTTCCCGGCGTTGAGACATCATATGGATTTATCTCTTATACGATACAGCGTAGTTACAAAGGAAAACCTCTGCGATTGACTATTCAGGGACTGGACTGGCCTGCGGACAGCGGTCTTTGGCTTCCAATATCAGCGGGGAGAAGTTTAGGCCAAGCCCATTATGAATTAGTGGCTGATAATTCATCAGCATTGAAGGTGGGAGATAAACTTGCGTTAGGAAAAGATGTTTTTACCATTGTAGGATTGACAAAAAACCTGACCTCGCCATCGGGCGATTCAATGGCATTTATGACACTAACCGATGCACAAGCCGTGCAGTTTGATTTCTCGCCGGAATCGATTCGTATTGAGAGAACGGCTCGTGTGAATCGTTTATTTAATATCGAACTGGGGCAAATCCAGCCTCAATTGAGTGAAAAAGCCGGCGGTCTTAATTCAGGAATACCCGCCCTCGGTACCTCTATGATAAGTGTTGTCCTGGTCACTGTTAAATCCGGATGGAACCCCGCCGCCGTAGCTAAACAAATAGAAGCATGGCCGGATGTCTCAGTATATACAGAGGATGGGCAAAAACAGTTGCTGTTGAAAGGTTTTGTCGACCGTTCCCGCAAGCAGTTGGGGTTATTCCGTGTATTGTTGATAATTGTCTCTGCGGTAATTATGGCGTTGATTCTTTATACCCTTACCCTTGATAAACTGCATGATATTGCCATGCTAAAGCTTATAGGCGCAAGGAATTCAGTAATACTGGGGCTGATTATGCAGCAGGCCCTTTTGTTAGGAAGCATCGGCTTTTGTATCGCGTATTTGCTGGGACAATGGATATTTCCGTTTTTCCCACGACGAGTCGTTTTGATAAATTCTGACTTATATATGCTGGCAGTAATCGTTCTTGTTATTTCAATACTTGCCAGCTTATTGGGAATTTACCGCGCTATGCGTGCCGACCCCGGTGAGGTGTTGTCATGAACCAATCGCACGATAATTTGGCTTTGCAGGCTGTTGGTTTAACAAAAATATATGGCAGCGGCCATACAGAAGTTATTGCGGTGCGCGATGTTGCGGTTGAGGTCTGCAAAGGTGAGATTGTGGCATTACTGGGACCAAGCGGCGCCGGTAAAACAACCTTGTTGACACTATTGGGACTTATTCGTCCGCCCAATACGGGGCAAATTTCGATTGACGGAATATTGGTTTTTAATAACCACCAAGCACAAGTCGATATACGTCGTTTTCGTCGCCAGAAATTCGGTTTTGTCTTTCAAAAGGCCAACCTTATTCCCTTCCTTACCGCTGTCGAGAACGTTCGTCTTGCTATGGAGATAGATGACCAGCCGGTCAGAACCTCACGGCGACGCGCGATGGAACTTCTTGAATATCTTGGCGTGGCGGAAAGGGCCCAAAACCTGCCAAGCATGCTCTCTGGCGGCGAGCAGCAGAGGGTGGCGGTAGCGCGGGCGCTGGCCAACCGTCCAAGTTTGATTCTTGCTGACGAGCCCACTGCCGCCCTTGACAGTGTTCGCGGCAGACAGGTAATGGAACTGTTCCGCAAAGTTGCGCACGAACAAAATGCCGGTGTTATCGTCGTTACTCACGACCACAGAGCATTGGATGTTTTCGATAGAACGCTGGAAATGGAAGATGGTATTTTGAGACAACAGCAAAAAGGGAACTGAGATTAGATGGTGATTAGATACATAGAAATAAAAGGACTGAAATAGTATGGAGGAGCTTTTTACGCAATTGAGCCGTGCACTTGAGGGTTCGGCAGCCATAGCAATCACAGCGTCGTTTGTCTGGGGAATTTTGAGCATATTGCTTAGCCCCTGTCATCTGGCGAGCATTCCGCTGATTGTGGGGTTTGTTGACAGGCAGGGCCAAATCAGCACAAAGAGGGCGTTTGCGATTTCAGCGGTATTTGCGGCGGGTATTTTGGCGACCATATCTCTTATCGGGCTTGTTACTGCGATGGCAGGCAAGATTTTGGGCGATGTGGGGCCTTACGGGAATTACTTCGTGGCCGGGATATTTTTTGTTGTCGGCTTGTATCTGATGGATGTAATTTCAATGCCGTGGTCAGCTCCAGGACAGGTGAATATCAAAAAAAGAGGATTATTTGCGGCGTTGATTCTGGGGCTTATCTTCGGGGTGGCGGTCGGGCCTTGCACCTTTGCGTATATGGCGCCGATTCTTGGGGTAACATTCAAAGTGGCACAAACAAATTTGTTATATGGAGTAGCGCTGTTGCTTGTGTACGGTCTCGGCCATTGCTCCGTGATTGTATTCGCGGGGACATTTACGGAGGTTGTCCAGCGGTATATGAACTGGAATGAGCGTTCGCGTGGCGCGATTATTTTGAGAAGGGTATGCGGAGTTCTCGTTATTTTGGGAGGACTCTACCTGGTTTATACTGCGAACTAAAAATAAGGGAGCATAAATGAAAGACAGCATTGCAAAACAATTATCATTTTTAGACAGGTTTCTGACCTTGTGGATTTTTCTGGCGATGGGCGTAGGCGTCGGATCAGGTTATTTTTATCCTTCAATTGTGAATTTCTGGGATAGCTTCCAATACGGCACAACTAATGTTCCTATCGCCATTGGTCTTATTCTGATGATGTATCCGCCTTTGGCGAAGGTGAAATATGAGGAACTGGGCGGCGTCTTTCGCAATTATAAGATACTGGGGCTGTCGCTGGTTCAAAACTGGGTAATCGGTCCGGTTCTGATGTTTGTCCTGGCGATAGTGTTTTTGAGGGGCTATCCGGAATATATGGTTGGCTTAATCATCATCGGTCTCGCCAGATGTATCGCAATGGTCATCGTCTGGAACGACCTCGCAAAAGGCGATACGGAATACGCAGCGGGTCTTGTGGCGTTTAATTCGATTTTCCAGGTATTGTTCTTTTCCGTTTACGCTTACATATTTGTAACGGTCCTGCCGCCCATCTTCGGTTTGGCCGGCAGCGCTGTCAACGTTTCTATTTCTCAGATTGCCAAAAGCGTTTTTATTTATCTGGGGATACCGTTCATAGCAGGCATTGTTACAAGGTTTTCTTTGATAAAGATTAAAAACAAGGATTGGTATCAAAACAAGTTCATTCCCAAAATCAGCCCCATTACATTGATTGCCCTGCTTTTCACAATCGTGGTGATGTTCAGTATGAAAGGGCAGTTTATAGTTTCGCTGCCGCTTGATGTTCTTCGTATCGCTGTGCCTTTGTTGATTTACTTTGTGGTAATGTTTTTTATCACCTTTTTCATCAGCGCAAAGGCAGGTGCCGGCTATGGTCAATCGACAACTTTGTCTTTGACGGCGGCCAGCAACAATTTTGAACTGGCTATCGCCGTGACAGTAACTGTCTTTGGCATTAACTCCGGCCAGGCCTTCGCGGCCGTCATAGGCCCGCTCGTGGAAGTCCCCGTTATGCTTATGCTGGTTAAAGTCAGTTTGCGGATGCAAGATCGGTTCGCCCCGCGGTTCTTCGGCCATTGACACAAGGCAGGTTCGCCTCTTATAGTATTCCCTTCGCTAACCGTATTTATTTTAAGAAATGAACAACGAAAGGGCTATTTGATGGATCCTGCGATTTTCAAGGCATACGACATCAGGGGTGTTTACGGCGAACAATTTAATGAAGAGGACGCGTGGAAGATTGGTTTTGCGGCTGCGCGTTTTCTGCCTGCGCTTCTTCACGGTTTTGACAGGGGGCAGACCAACTCCAGGGCGATTTGCGTGGGGCGTGATATGCGGACACACAGCGAGCTGCTTGCCAATGCGCTGATTGAGGGTATTACCTCAGCGGGTATCGATGTAATCGATATCGGTATGAATGATACGCCCTTGGTTTACTTTGCGGTAAATCATCTTAGCGCCTGCGGCGGCGTTCAGGTTACTGCTTCGCACAATCCTGCCAAATATAACGGCTTCAAGGTATCAGGCCCCGGCGCAAAACCAGTCGGCGAGGATACCGGTCTAAAAGATATTCAGCATATCGCGATGTCTCTGCTGCATACCAAGGGCAAGCCCACAGGCACTGTGCAGAAGGTTGACCTGACGGAAGAATATAAAAAGCACGTCTTGAAATTCCTGCTACCCAAGCTGCGGAAGCTCAGGATAGCCATTGACGCCTCGAATGGTATGGCGGGGAAAATGGTGCCTGCCCTGTTCTCCGGGCTGGGTTTGAAAATTATCGAGTTGAATTTCAAACACGACGGCACGTTCAAGCACGAGCCGAATCCGCTGGTTGAGGAAAACCTCGCGGAGTTGAGAGCGACGGTTGTTCAAAATAAGTGCGACCTGGGCATTTGCTTTGACGGCGACGCCGACCGATTGATAATGGTTGATGAGACGGGCAGGACGATTGGCTGCGACCTGCTGACCGCGCTTATGGCGGGATACTTCCTGAAAAAAGAGCCGAAGTCAACGATAGTTTATGACCTTCGCTCGAGCAGAGTGGTTGCTGAAGAAATCATAAAATATGGCGGGACGCCTCGGCGGGAGCGTGTGGGACACGCGTTTATGAAAAAGGCGCTGCGCGATTCACACGCTATTTTCGGCGGCGAGTTGTCGGGGCATTTTTACTATCGTGATAATTTCTACGCCGACTCGGGGATGATTACATTTGTTCACATGCTTAATATAATCAGTCAAAGCGATGCGCCGGTCAGCGAGCTGGCAAATCCGCTTCGCAGATACTCCCCAAGCGGCGAGATTAATTTCCAGGTCGAAGACAAGAAGACCAAAATGGACGAACTGGCGAAAAGATACCGCGACGGGCAGGTTGACTGGCTTGACGGTGTTACCGTCGGATTCAAGGACTGGTGGTTCAACTGCAGGCCGAGTAATACCGAGCCGTTGCTCCGGCTGACCGTCGAGGCGAAAACGCCGGAAATGCTCCAGGAAAAATTAAAAGAAATACAGTCGATGCTTGGCTCGCCGGTTCGCCACGAAGAACCGAAACCGCAGGAACAACCTGTGAAAAAAGCTGGTAAAAAGAAACCGGCAGATAAGTAGAGGGACGAATTATGGAAATCAACAGAAAAACTTTTCAGACCCCCAAAGGCCTTGTTGAAGGCGTTCAGACGAAATGGCCCGGCTTTAATATCTTGATTGTTGCCGGCTCGAAGGGTTTTCTCGCCTGCCCGGCAATCGATGTTGACGCCTGCCAGAGATATGGTGTGGCCGCGGCTTTGGTTGAAAGCTCGCCGGCCAACCCGATTGGCACGCTTGACAGATTTCCTGACCGAAAGGTTACAAAGGTCAATGAAAAGGCCAAATCGCTGGGCATAAAGGAAGGTATGCCTGTCGCCGATGCCTTTGCGTTGATTGTATAGTGTCTGGCTGAAACAATTTTTGGAGAGCATAATATGAGAACCCCACACCTTCTCACGTTTACTGTTGTTTTTGTCATTCTTTCAAATCCTGCTTTTGCTCAACAGGGATTATCAGGCGATATCAAACCCAATCCGGCTTTGGCTGGTATAGAAGAACTGTCGGTGGTTATCACGTCCGCCGATTCCGAGCCTAATGCCGATGGTTTGAAACGAGCAAACATCAAAACAGAAGTGATAAGCCGACTTTATGACGCCGGTTTCAAAATCGGTCGTTCATCTGCCGATGCCTCCGAATTGAACATCAGGTTAACAGTTCTCAAAATTGAGTCCATTGAGCAGTGTGCGGTTTTAGTGCGGACGTCCCTTGTTCGAAGTGTTACTTTGGTTAATGGCGGTGAGCGGCTTTCTGTTACTGCTGACGTCTGGAAAATAGATTCCGGCATACGAATTATGGCGGTGGAAAAAATCGTTGATGAAATTCCAGCAATAGTTAGAGAGCAGGTTCAGATGTTTATCGCCGCCTGTGCGCCGACGGTTTCTGTGGAGAAGAAGCCGGATGTCAATCAGCCCCGGCCGCAGTTGCGCAAGACAACTGATGAGAAGGATGCAAAACCGGTTAAACAACAAGCCGTTGAAGCGACATTTGTTGCCTCAAAGAACAGCCAGATATTTCACAAGGCGAGTTGTCCGTCTGCGAAGAGAATCTCTCCGAGTAATCTTGTGAGCTACGCTACCAGGGACGAGGCAATCGCCGCGGGTAAAAAGCCATGTGAACGCTGTAATCCCTGAGTAAAATGATAACCACACCAAACCGAACATCAAATTGGTTCGCGAGAGCCATTAGTGATACTGTTGGCGGGCTTGGTCAATTGCTTTGGCCTGCTAAATGCGTCAATTGCGGCCGGCACAGCATTGAAGCAGGCAGCATCCTGTGCGGAGATTGCTGGGAGGGACTTAAATCTGTATGTTCGGCTGATTATTGTCGGCATTGTGGGCGAGACGTAAGCCCGTATGCTATTTGCGGAGGCGTCTGTCCGAACTGCCGGGACGAGGAGATTGGTTTTGATGGGATTGCCCGTGCCGGTATGTATGCGGAATCACTGCGGAAGATGATTCTTGCGTTCAAGAATGACAGGACCGAGCTTGATTCGATAATGGCTTGGCTTGCGGATACTGCATTGCAGACAAGCACGTTTTTTCGGGATATCGACATTTTTGTGCCGGTGCCTTTACATTGGCGAAGACGCTTTCATCGCGGCTACAACCAGTCGTATCTGTTGGCCAGGGGGCTAAAACATCCTTCCGCTGAAATCAGCACCGACCTTGTCCGAATTCGCTATACAAAGCCACAATCTGAAATGCCAAGCCCGGCTGCCCGGGCAAAAAATGTAAAGGGCGCATTTGCAGTCCGTTATCGGCATCCTTTCGCAGGCCACAAGGTTTGCCTTGTAGATGACATCAAAACTACGAATGCCACGCTTAATGAGTGTTCAAAAACGTTAAGAGAGGCGGGTGCTGAAAAAGTGTTTGCCCTGGTGTTATCGGTAGCCGGTCAGAATACGAGATAATTTTTACGGGGAATGTTACTTCTGGCAGTAGTCGATGAGGCGGGCGATTTCGCTGCGAAGGTCTTTGCGGTGAACAATCATATCGACGAAGCCGTGTTCAAGCATAAACTCCGCGGTCTGGAAACCGTCGGGCAATTCGACCTTGATGGTCTCGGCGATTGTTCGCGGGCCTGCGAAGCCGATTAACGCCTTTGGTTCGGCGATGAGGCAGTCGCCCAGCATCGCGAAACTGGCGGTAACTCCGCCGGTAGTGGGGTCGGTCATGACCGAGATGAAGAATCCGCCTTCCTTGTCGAATTTGGCAAGCGCTGCGCTTGTTTTTGCCATTTGGCCCAGCGAAACAACGCCTTCGTGCATTCTTGCCCCGCCCGATGAGCATATAGCCACGAGTGGCAGTTTTTCTTCGATTGCTTTTTCGACGGCTAAGCAAAGTTTTTCGCCGACGACGTAGCCCATCGAACCCATCAGAAAATTCGGCTCCATAACAGCAAGCACCACGCCTCTTCCCTTGATGAACGCCTTGCCGATTCGCATAGCTTCTTTTGAGCCGCTTTTATTTTCGTCGGCTTTTAGACGCTGACGATAAGTTGTTCCCCTGAAGTTGAAATCAAGCGGGTCGTTACTGGTAAGGTGGTCGTGTGTTTCTTCAAAGGAGCCCTCATCGACTAAGTAGCCGATGCGGGTAAGTGCGTCGATGCGGAAATGGTAGTCGCATTCGGGACAGACGTTGAGGTTTTTCTCGACTGCGCTTTTGTAAAGCATGTGCTCACAGGCCGGACAACGCGTCCAAAGCCCGTCGGGCATTTCTTTTCGCTTCTTGAGCGAAAAGCCGTTCCATTTCGATTTCGCTTCTTTTGCCATAATCGGCATTCAGGTCCCATCCACAGGATACGGAAGATTCTACCAAAAAGGGGAGTGATTTTCCAGAGACAAATTTACAGACAGGTTTTCCGAATTGCGTTAATCGCGGCGATTCGGTTTTTTTCGCCAAAGATTGCCCGGCCCGCCACGAGAGTGTCGGCTCCGTAGCCGACCACGATGGGCGTGGTTTTAACGTCGATACCGCCATCAACCTCGACCCTGATTTTCGGGCCGACGATGTTGCGGATGGCGCGAATTTTCTTCGCGGCCGAAGCGATGAATTTCTGCCCGCCAAATCCTGGATGAACCGTCATTACCAGTATCATATCGCAAAGCGGGGCGACTTTTTCGATTGCTTTGACCGGTGTTTCAGGATTAAGGCAAAGGCCGGCTGTTATGCCCATATCGTGAAGTATCTTTATCAGTTCGGCAGGTTTTTTTTCGACCTCGATGTGGAAAGTGATGTGGTTTGTGCCTGCCTCAACAAAAGCGGGGGCGTATTTTCGCGGGTCGGTAATCATCAGGTGGGCGTCGAAGAACAGCTTGCTGTGCTTGCGCAATTTAGCAACTACCGGTGGGCCTATTGTGATATTCGGGACGAAGTGGCCGTCCATAATGTCGAGGTGAACCATTTTGACGCCGGCCCGTTCCACGATGGCAAGCTCATCGGCCAGCCGCGCAAAATCAGCAGCCAAAATAGATGGGTTGACCTCAATTGTGCCGGGTTTTGGCAATCTCCGTTTAATCATACGCTTCCGTGCAGTATTTCAGCAAAGGCCGTAGGGCGGTTATTATTATTTTTCGTCTAAGATTTCGAGGCAGACGAATTTTTTGCCTTCGAGGAATTCAAGTGACGCTCCGCCGCCTGTTGATATATGCGTAACCTTTTTATCAAGTCCGAGTTTTTTCAATGCGCTTGCGCTGTCGCCGCCGCCGATAATGCTTTTGGCGCCTTTACTTGTTGCGTCTGCGACCGCCTGGGCGACCGCTTTGGTGCCTTCATCGAAGGGGGGCATTTCAAAAACGCCCATCGGGCCGTTCCAGACGATTGTCTTTGCGCCGACCAGTTTTTCCGCGAATAGTTTGCGTGTCGCCGGGCCTATATCCATACCCTGCCAGCCGGCTTCGATATCGCCTGTAACGACTTTGTTCTCGGCGCCTGCCTTGAATTCTTTGGCGACAACTGTATCGACGGGCAGCAATAATTCGCACTTCGCTGACTTGGCCTTTTCCTGAAGTTCTTTGGCCTTTGGGATAAAGTCATCTTCGCAAAGGGAGTTTCCGACGGTTTTGCCGTTGGCCTTGGCGAATGTATATGCCATAGCGCCGCCGATGATGATTTTGTTTACTTTGGTCATCAGGTTTTCGATGACGCCTAATTTATCGGAGACCTTTGCTCCGCCTAAGATTGCGACGAATGGTCTGACCGGGTTTGAAACGGTATCGCCAAGGAATTTCAGTTCCTTTTCGACTAAGAAGCCGATGACGCGGGGTTTCCCCTTCATCATTGCGGGTACGGTGTACATTGAGGCGTTGTCCCTGTGAGCGGTGCCGAAGGCGTCGTTGACATAAACATCCGCGAGGTCGGCCATCTGTTTTGCGAAGTCGTCTTTTGTCTGACGCAGCTTGGGGTCATCCTTTGCCTTTTTGTCTTTGATTTCCTCTTCCTTGTGGAAGCGGACGTTTTCAAGTAGCAGGACGTCTCCTGGTTTAAGCGATTTTGCCTTGGCCTGGACGTCTGGGCCGACGCAATCATTGGCGAAGATAACCTCTTTGCCTAAGAGTTCCGACAGCTTTTTGGCGACGGGTTTCATCGAGGCCTTTGGGTCTGGTTTGCCGTCAGGTCTGCCTAAGTGGCTGGCGAGAATAAGCGAGCCGCCGTCTGCGAGCACCTTCTTTATTGACGGCAGTGCGGCGACGATTCTCTTATCGCTGGTGATATTGCAGTTTTCATCGAGTGGAACGTTGAAATCCACCCGCATAAACACCTTTTTACCTTTGACGTTTATATCGGCTATCGTTTTTTTTGCCATATTCTCACCTGCTTTATAAAATAGAATCTATGATAAAAAAATCGGGTCCCGGTTCACCGGGACCCGAAGGTTCGCTTAACCGAGTTTCGCCATTTTTTCCATAATATCAACGGTGCGGTTCGAATAACCCCACTCGTTGTCATACCAGCTTATCGCTTTAACGGTTTTGCCCTTTACCATTGTGAGCAGTGAATCGAAGATGCTCGAAGCGGGGTTGTTGACAATGTCGCTGCTTACGATTGGCTCATCGCAGTAAACGAGGACGCCCTTCATCGGGCCTTCGGCCGCTTTTTTCATCGCTGCGTTTACGTCGGCGACGGTAACGTCTTTCTTCACGTTGACTACGAGGTCAACCAAACTGCCTACCGGGATTGGGATGCGGACTGCGAAGCCGTCTAATTTGCCTTCGAGTTCCGGGATAACCTTGCCGATTGCCTTTGCTGCGCCTGTGCTTGTGGGAATCATATTTGCGGCAGCGGCTCTTGCCCTGCGCAGGTCCTTGTGAATCTGGTCGGCTACCTTCTGGTCGTTGGTATAGGCGTGAATGGTGGTCATTACGCCGCTCTCGATGCCGAACGTATCGTTGAGGACCTTGGCGATTGGGGCCAGGCAATTGGTCGTGCAGCTTGCGTTGGAGACGCACTTGATGTTCTTGGTGAGCTTGCTGTCGTTTACGCCCATAACGATTGTGGCCTCGATATCGTCCTTTGCCGGGACGGTGAGGACAACCTTCTTTGCGCCGGCTTTGATGTGGTCGCCGTAGCCGCCTTTTTCTGATGATGCCTTGGTGAACAGGCCTGTGGATTCGACGACGATATCGACGCCCATATCCTTCCACGGCAGTTCCGCGGGGTTCTTTATTGCCAGGACTTTTATGGTCTTGCCGTTTATTACGATGTCTGAGCCCTTGGCCTCGACGGTTCCCTGCCATTTGCCTTCGACGGTATCATATTTGAACAGGTGTGCCAGTGACTTGGCGTCTGACAGGTCGTTGATGGCGACCAGCTCAAGATTGTTCTTGCGGCTCATCAGGATCCTTGTTACGGCTCTGCCGATTCGGCCAAAACCGTTTATTGCTACCTTTGTTGCCATTTCTGAATCTCCTTTTCGATTGTGATATTAAATAAGGTTCATTTTCGCGATTAAGCGTACCGGCAAGCCGGAACACAGAGGGAATAATGTATTTATATGTTATACGCTTGTCAAGGGTATTAAAGTCAATCTCTTTGCTTTTCAGGCAAAGGGTAGGCGTAAGGAATGCTAATGCTGTTATAAGTAAGTTTTTAGTTGCCCCTACTTGCCCCTCCTTTTTGTGTGTGTCGGTAGTGGGGCAAGTTGCCCAGATTAACTTTTTTTAGCCACAGAGAGCACAGAAAACACAGAGAAACTTTCGACACAGATTGCGCAGTATTTGTTCAGCTTGATGTTCTCGACAAATCCTGCTTTCTAAGCAAGCTTATTCGCAGTATTTATCTTCGACCAGTAACCCGCCTTTGCTTGATTGCTACGGCGGGTAAAATCCCTTTGGGTTTCTCTTTTAAGCTGAACAAATAACGCAGATTGAAAATGAGGATTTTAATTGCCTTCGGCTATGCCGGGCAGGCTATTTTTCAGACGCTGATTCACCCCGTGAGATAGGCGAAGCCGCCATCTAACGTGGTTAACGCAGATTTACGCTGTTTTTTTCTACTGCTCAAATGCTCAAATGTCTAATTTCTCGCGAAGCGCCTGTACGCTACCCGCCCGTCGTAACTTCGACATTCAAAATTGGTTATTTAATATTGGACATTATACACCCAGTCGCGTTTTCACGCTGAAATCGGTGGATGGGGGGAGTCCGCCGTAGGCGGGTAAAAGCGATTATTGACGAAAGATGGCGTTTGGGGTATTGTGGGGTCGGTCTAAAAAGGAACAGCCGGCTTTTGGCCGGCTGTTGTCCGCGTGCTTTCGCACTTGTTGTGACAAGCGCACAAGCACGGGTCAGTTACAATTGAGATAAAGAGTAGCCGGGAGGATTCATAAATGGAACACCCAAACTTGCTTTTAACGGCAGGAAACAAAATAGGAAGTATCCCTGTACAACTGAGCTATCAAATCATTAAGCATTTCTCCGCAGGTCTTTATACAAGTCCGAACAAAGCCATAGAAGAGCTTGTTGCAAATTCTTACGATGCATGGGCAAATCACGTTGATGTGATAATACCGGATAATCTTGCATCTCGTAAAGCTACTATCTGGGTAATAGACGACGGAGAAAGCATGGACCAAGAAGGATTTGCTGAATTATGGCGCATTGGTATAACGAGCAAAAGGGACCCCAACAGACCATCTAAAGGAAGACCACCAATAGGTAAATTCGGGATCGGAAAGCTTGCAACATACGTTTTAGCCCATGAGTTGACACACATTTGTAGATCAGGAGGAAAATATCGAGCGGTAAGCATGGATTTCGCCAAACTTGGAGAGGAACCGAATAAGGATAGAGTTAATTTGGCCGTTCGAGAATTGACGGCTGAAGAAGTTCAATCTGTATTGAAGCCGATCATAGACGGACCAGATGCGACTCTCTTGCACATACGGTTGTTTGGGAAAAAAGCTGCTGAAACATGGACGGTCGCGGCAATGAGTAACCTCACAGATATGTCCAAAAAGCTTACACATGGCCGATTGAAGCGTGTCTTAAAAACGGCGTTGCCAATAAGCCCACAGTTTAATCTATATTACAATGGTGAAACATTAAAACCAGAAAAAATCAAGCAACCTATGATTAGGCAGTGGATTATTGGGCAAAAAGATCAGACAGCAAATGGCCTAAGGTTTGAAATGCTTGGAAAACAAAAGGAAGACTGCCGTGTTAAAATTCCTCAGTT
Source organism: Phycisphaerales bacterium (assembly GCA_003170415.1). Classification (GTDB taxonomy): domain Bacteria; phylum Planctomycetota; class Phycisphaerae; order Sedimentisphaerales; family Anaerobacaceae; genus Fen-1362. The sequence goes on from PMZJ01000030.1 coordinate 137,839, forward strand.
GGGAGATATAAAGGGTGTTGTTGAACTCTATGAGAAACCCTTGACGGGAGGAAAAGCAGAAGTTTGGGGTAGGAGTAATGGTTTTTTTGTGATGGTACGGGGGCGACTAATAAATCTCCATGATGAACTTTTTGGTCTCGAAGCTCTTTCCCATGGAGCTTTTTCAAGGTTCAGAATGGTGGTCCAAGCGGATGGTTTGGACGAATATCTGCGGGCCACACGCGAAGGTGTATCTGAAGATGAGGAAGGCGTGAAAAACTTCAGGGCATATTTAAAGGCTAAATTCAACGAAGCCCGCGGGGAGTATGAAACTTGGATCGCAAACGAAACAGAAAGAGAACCAATATCAAGATTAGTTAGCGATACCCCTCGCAGCCTATCGAGCGAGCCACTAATAAGGGTGATCAGGAGATCCCTTCGGGGCGAAATCAGCGATTTATTCCTGACGCGAATTCCAGTTGGGCTTAACCAGAATGAGCGGAACGAACTCTTAAGTGGTTTGGAGAAAGAGTTAGAAAAAGGAGAATTTTTCAAAGCAGTTCAATACGAAGCTCTTGGAGTCGCAGCAGGTTTAGCTATATTTGATGCACAAGAACGATGTTTCAAGCTTAATATTCTACATCCCTTTTTTGCTAACTACTGTGAATCAGCCAGAACGCCCGAGTCGTTTCAATTGCTCGCTGTTACCGAAGTCCTGACCGAGGCATATCTCCTTGACGAAGGGATTTCTCCAGAAAGTACCTATAGAATACTCAAGAGGCGAGACAGATTTCTTAGGGAATTGGTATATGGTACAGAATTATCAGCTCCACTTGTTGTTCAGCTTCTCGAAGATAATAAGAAAAATTCAAAAGAGTTCGAACTCGCGTTGTGCAGAGGAATGGCTAATTTGGGTTTTGCGGTAACACCATTAGGAAAATCAGGGGATCCAGATGGTCTTGCTGTTGCATGCATGGGGATAAGGCATAGCAATGAACAGCGCCAAGATTATAAAGTTACATTCGAAGCTAAAACCTCAGAAAAAGACAAAATAAAAGCAAAAGATGCGAATCTGGGAGCTGTAAATAAACATCGTGAAAAGTGGGATGCTGATTTTGCTCTAGAAGTAGCACCAGGATACGAAGGGGACGACGATGATAATTCACAAGTGATAAGCCAAGCACGCACATTAAACGTAACTTTAATGACCTTGGAAAGTTTTGTAAAGTTAGTGATTGCTGCTTCCATACGTCCACTAAGTTTTGGTAGGTTAAAACAGGAGTTATTTGAAAAATGCCGAGCACCAAAGGAGGCTGAACAATGGATAGATGGATTATTAAAAGAAAAACCTCCAGAAACCCCGTTACGTGAGATAGTCGAAGCTATATCTGAACTCATGAAAGATAGCCTTGATCCGCCCAAATTTGCTGCGGTGTTAGAGCGATTGAAACATAAGAATAACCAATTTAAGAATTTTAGAGAACAAGAAATACATGATTGGATGACCAGTCTGAATAGATTCGCACCTGATCTGGTCACGATTGATGGCGACTGTGTATCTCTTGAAAACAAACCACAGATAATTTTGGAAAGGGTAATATCGCAGGTGAACGAACTGCCTCTCATTTTCAGAAAACATTCAATTTACGAAGGCATTTTAGCAGATAATAAGGATAAGGCTGCTGTAAAAAAAACGACAAAAAAAGATGATAAGTAGTATTAAAACAATCTGCAAACATACTGTTCATCCGTTCCCGGCACGGATGGCACCAACTATAGTATGGGATAGTCTGAAGAAATATGGAAGAAAGCAACTCACTATACTTGATCCTATGGCAGGGTCAGGAACTACACTGGTTGTGGCCAGATCAAAGGGGCATATTGCTTATGGAGTTGATAGAGATCCCCTCGCTGTTATTATTGCGAGGACTTGGTGCGGTGATGTAAATAAGGAAAAGCTTCTGTCAAAAGCAACTGAGGTATTAGAGAGAGCACAAAAAACAGCAAAGGTATTGACATCAAAATCAGCATATCCATGTTGTGCCGATGACGAGACAAAGAATTTTGTTCGATATTGGTTCGATTTGAGAAATAGGAAACAATTAGCGGGGTTAAGCAAGCATATCTCTCTAGTACGCGATCAGAATCTGAGAATCTTTCTGTGGACGGCATTCTCTAGGATGATAATAACAAAAAAGTACGGCGTATCTCTTGCTATGGATGTATCACATAGTCGACCTCACAGAGTTTGTAATAAGGCGCCGGTAACGGCATTTGAAATTTTTATTAAGGCCGCAGAAAAGATCGTAAAAGGAAACCCTTTTTCTGGCGTTAAGCACAAACAACCAAAAGCTAAAATTGTATGCGGCGATTCCAGAAAATTAGATTACAAAGACAACTTCTTTGACCTTGTTATAACATCGCCGCCATATCTTAATGCTATTGACTACTTGAGAGGACACAGATTGTCGCTTGTGTGGATGAAGAACAGTATTGTAAAGTTGAGAAAATTAAGAGCAACAAACATCGGAGCAGAAAGCAAAGGTGTTGCACCAGAGGAAAGCCACATAATGAACGCAGTAGAAGAAGCTGGCGATGTAGAGAGCTTGCCTAATAGAGAAAGAGGTTTTCTAATACGGTATGCCCTTGATATGGACTCGGTATGTTGTGAGATCGCGAGAGTAATCAAACCAGGGGGGAACGTGATATTTGTAACCGGCGATTCTACCCTAAAAGGGGTTTTTATTAAGAACTCACAGGTAATCAAGAGGTTGTCAGAACATCATGGTCTTGAATTGGCAACTATGGAAGAAAGGGATTTACCAGATAAGCACAGGTATTTACCGCCACCTTCAAATACTGGGGCTGGTAAACAATTACAAGTACGAATGCATAAAGAAGTGATCTTGACGATGAGGAAAGCTTCTTAGATCATTTGCCGGACAAGTCGCAGAGGTAGGTCACTCTCTATAACGTTTTATCGGCGGTGGTTTTTTTTAAGTAATTGACTTCGGCGGGGGTGAGGAGTCGGAATCTGCCGATTCCGAGGCCGTGGTCGGTGATTTTGCCGATGCGTGTCCGCTTGAGGGATTGGACGGGCAGTCCGACGCGAGCTAACATTCTTTTGACCTCCCGGTTCAGCCGTTCGGCGATACTGATTTCGACGAGCGAGCGTTTATGCCCTCGTTTGAGTATTTTGACGGCGGTGTGAGAGGTTTTGCCCTCGGCCAGCCAGATACCCTTATTAAGTTTTTCGACGTGTTCGCCCTCGATTCGGCCCTTCACCTCGGCGATATATGTCCGGGTCAGTCCATATCGGGGGTGCGTCAGGCGGTTGACTAATTCGTTATCGTTGGTGAGGATAATCAGTCCTGTGGTATCGATATCGAGTCGGCCAACGCAAAGGATTCGCTGGCGGGTGGGGACCAGGTCGATTGCCTTGATTCTGCCCTGCGGGTCAAAATTGGTGCAAATCACGCCCTGTGGCTTATTGAGGAGGAAATAAATCTTTGGCTGGGGCTTAATTCGTTTGCCTGCGACAATGATTGTGTCTTTGTCGATGTCCGCGAATGCGGGGATGGTATCTATGACCTTGCCGTTGACCGAGACGAGCCCTTCGAGGATGAATTCCTCGCATTTTCGCCTTGATGCGACGCCTGAGGCCGATAATATCTTTTGTAATCGCTCCATAGCCATAGTTACTACTCCGAATCTCCGGGGCCGGCAACTTCGCCCAGATTGACGGCAAGTTCGTTTTTTAGTTGACTTTAGGTAACTTTCAGACGATAATATAATGCCTATAGGCCTTGAAAACCAAGGTTTTTTACTAATTCTGAGGAGTAGTTGTTATGCCAATCGGTAAAAAGAGCGCGGCCGACAGTACCCTTTACGCATTGATAGCATTTGTGGCGTTATTTATTATAGCGGCTACGGCGGGGGTAATCTACTATTTAAAATTTGAGGAGCAGCGTGGTCTTGCCGACACGGCGCAGAAACGGCTGGGCGAGTTTGCCAGTCCCGCTGAAGTTCAAAAGATAGGCGCTCTTGTTGGCGCAGAGCAATCGGGCAAGAGCCGGCTGAAGGTGACGCTGGATTACTTAGACCAGACATTATCGTTGATTGTGCCGGGATTTCCGGGCGATACATCAGCCGAAGTCAAGGTCAACGAGGCGACCAGGAAGGTCAAAGAGATGGTTGCCGGGATTGACAAGCAATATTCTGAGTTGAACGATGTTGATGCGAATACGACCCTGCTGCAGGTAACGGAAAAGCTGACAGCCGCATTGCAGAGTGCCAGTGCCGCCGAGAAGGACGCAAGGGGACAGCTTGCGGAACTGCAAAACAAGTTCGACGATGCGACCAAGGCGAGCATGGAAAAGGAACAGGCGTTGCTGGCTGAAAAGGACAAGTTTCAGCAGCAGTTTGAGAAGGTTCGGGCGGGCTACGATGAGCTGAAGGCGCTGCTTGAGAAAAAGACCGATGAGCAGGTGAAGGACTTGTACGGCAAGCTCGACCAGGAACGAACCGGCCGGGAAGAAACGAACAAGCAGTTGCTGAAAAGCCAGGCGGAGCTGCAAATTGCGCAGGAGCGGATTCAGAAGATATTAAAGGAAAGCGTGTGGCCCATTCAGCCGCCGCCGGATACAGAGGTAAAGGCGTTTGAGCCGGATGGCAAGGTAATATTGGTTGATGACCAGGCAAAAACGGTGCAAATCAGCCTTGGCAGTAATGACCATATTTACCGGGGTCTGACGTTCGCGGTTTACGACAGAGGCCAGCCGATTCCGAGAGACGGCAAAGGAAAGGCGGAGATAGAGGTTTACGACGTCGGCGAGAGTTTTTCCGCGGCGAGGATTATTAGTTCCGACAAGAAAAACCCCGTTGTGGCTGATGATATAATCGCGAATCTTATCTGGTCTTCAACGAAGGTGAATACTTTTGTGGTCGCGGGCGATTTCGACCTCACTGGCAACGGCGTCCCTAATGACGAAGCTGTCGCGAAGATACGCCGGCTGGTGGAGAAGTGGGGGGGCAAGGTTGCCGATTCAGTGACTGTCAACACGGATTACGTGATTCTGGGGACACCGCCTGAAGTGCCGACGAAGCCGACGATGCAGGAGACGGAAAAATACCCCAACGCGATGGAGAAGTATGAGCGTACCTTACAGCAGGTGGCCAAATATAAGGATATTCAGAGCCAGGCACAGGCGCTGTCGATACCCATACTCAACGCGGACAGATTCCTGTATTTCATCGGGTACAAGACGCAGGCAGGCAATCCTGGGGCGTTTTAAGCAAACCTCCAGGCAGGCCTGGGGACTAACCATATTTTGGTTCGACGCCAATCGAGGCGATGAATATATCGCCTGTATATGCCCTGGCGGTTTCGAAAGCAAATCCTTTCTTGACGGCGACGAAAGTAACGGTGCAGTTGGCTTTTATCGACGCGCCGAGTGACAGACCCGTATCGCAATCCAGTCCGGAAGGAATATCGACGGATAGAACAGGGCAGCCAAGCCCGTTTATACTTTCTATCAGCCGTTTGTATTCATCTCGCAGTGTCCCCGTCAGGCCCGTTCCGAAAATGGCGTCGATAATCATATTGGCTTCGTTGGCGAGTTTGGTAACGCGGTCGTCGATTATCTCAGTTCCTTCCATATCCAGCCGTTCAATTTTCAGGCCCAGACCTGTGAGTATGTCGAGATTGACCCTGGCGTCGTTTCTGATTTTGGCAATGTTGCCGCAAACCACGACCGTTACGGCAAAGCCCGCGTTGAGGAGGTGTCTTGCGATGACGAAGCCGTCGCCGCCATTGTTGCCCGTTCCGCAGAAAATACAGACCTTCGGCTTTTTAATTTTAGACAGTGTTTCGATGATAAACTGGGCGCAGCTTCGGCCTGCGTTTTCCATTAGTACAATGCCCGGGATGCCAAGCTCTTTTATCGCCCAGGCGTCAAAGGCCCGCACCTCGTCTCTGCTCATCAATAAACACTTCTGGTCCGGCTGAAACTTTTTCATAATGAGTATTGATAATCAATCATCAATCATCAATAATCAACAGGAAAATATGAACATACTATTGACTAATGATGACGGGATATTTGCGCCGGGGCTGTCGGCGATATACAAGGAGCTTGTGAAAATAGGCGAGGTGGAGGTTGTCGCGCCCGCGGTGAGCAAGTCGGGGGCAAGTCACAGCATAACTTTCAACCGGCCGGTGGTGTGCAACAAGGTCGATGTGAACGGGCTATTTTCGGGTTACAGCATCGAGGGGTCGCCGGCGGATTGCGTGAAACTTGCGGCGATGCAGTTATGCAGGCGTCCGATTGAGCTTCTGGTGGCGGGGATAAACAACGGCGCAAACGCGGGGATTAACATTTATTATTCCGGGACTGTCGCGGCGGCGATGGAAGGGGTGCTGCTGGGCATCCCGTCGGTGGCGACGAGTTTGGCGGCGGAGGAGAAAATGGATTACGACACCGCCGCTGGATATTGTATGCACATCCTGAAAAAACTTATGCCTGTAAAAACGGGTGCGCTGGTCAATATAAATATACCGCTGCTTTCGGCGGGGAGCCCACGGGGGATTAAGGTCGTGCCCCAGTCGAACAAGGCGTTCGATGAGTATTACCAGCCGCAGATTGATGGGAAAGGGCAGACCGTTTATCAGCTTGCGGGCGGGCCTGGGCCATTTGACGACCCTTTGACGGATATGATGGCTTTGATGGAAGGGTACATTAGCGTTACGGCTTTGGCGCCGGACGTTACAGATTACGACAGGACCAAACAAATACGAAAGTCGCTTGCCAAGTTGGAACTGCCGAGGTAATAGATATATTGGCCGGAGGTGAGTCAATGATGAACATATTTGAACAGCCCTGGCTGTTGCTGATTGTGGCGGGTGTGGTTTTCCTGGTGGTGGCGTTTTTTCGCGATTTGCTGCCGCCGAAACGGGCTTGGGTTTTCTGGCTTTTGCCTGTGGTTATCGCGATAGCGGCTTTTGGAATTGATTATTTAGTTCAGACCGACAGGGAGAAGATAGAGGCGGTCCTTGCCAAAGCGTGCAGGGCGGTCGAGGGAGAAGACATTCGAGCGTTGGCGTCGTTGATTTCGAACGATTACCGCGACTCGGTTCACCCATCCAAACAGGCATTGCTGAATCATTTCGGGGAGCGGCTTTCGAAACCGGTGATTGAAAAGATTGTGCCTGCGATAGTGTCACTGGATATAAAGCCGCCTGATGCGACAGTCGTATTTACCGCACGGGTTATGTTTGATCCCAAAGGGCCTGTTTACGAATACCAGAAAATGATGCTTTTTAAGTTACAGGCGGATTTGAAAAGGGAAGGGGACGAGTGGTTGTTCAGTCGGACGGAGATTCTCACAATTGATTTACAGCCCGCCGGCTGGAAAAACACGCAGGGCGGCATCGACTAATCCGCACGTTGATGGGAAAGCGTCCTATAATCCGGCAAATTAAGCAGGTTAAGGGAGCGTCTGTTTTGGCCGATAGCATTATCGCAAGAAACAACAGGTAGGCCAGTGAGGATTTAACGATGTTTAGCACGGCAAAAACAGGCAGATTGACGCTTAAACCCCAGCTTTTGGCGATTCGCTGGTATCCCAGCTCCCGGTGTTTCGGCAGCGCCAAGCGTCACAAATCCAGGCCCAATCTTATGCCTCCCCTTATGGTCCGCAAGCCCGAGTGGCGCAGGTAATTTTACCGCATAAGGCATTTCTAAATTCTACATTCTCAATTCGTAATTCACGCACTGCTTACCGATATGGTAAAATAGTTTTTATGGGCGACCGGAGCACATATTTATGGTATTCGGCTGGGCTGCACTTTGAGTGTTTGCAGTGCGGCCGTTGCTGCGCCGGGCCGGAGGGCGGATACATCTGGTTGAGCAGGCCCGAAATCCGGCTGATAGCAGATTTTCTGAAAATGCCGGTCAAAGAACTGAAACAAAAGTTTCTCAGGCGCGTGGGTTTCAGGTTTACGATTGTCGAAGACCCGCACACGCGCGATTGCGTATTCCTCCAGCAAACCAAACAGGGCAGCGGGTGCGCTATTTATGAGGTTCGCCCAGCACAGTGCAGGAACTGGCCTTTCTGGGAGCACAATTTAGTCAGCCCTGGTACATGGAATTCGACAGGCCGCAAATGCCCCGGTATAAATCGCGGCGAGTTTTACAGCTCTGAACAGATACGAGATAAAAAGAAAAACAAGAAGTGGTGGCTGCCTGTCCTCCGTCCTGTCCTCCGTAGCTTTAGCGTAGGAGGAAGCCCCTCAAGGGCGAAGGAGGGTGATGATAAAAAATAAAGTGTAGCTTTTGTCATTCCCGCGCAAGCGGGAATCTATGTTTGTTAATCTGGATTCCGGGTCAAGCCCGGAATGACAGTATGCGAAAGATGGAAGTGAGAAAAAATAAAAAAATTATAGAGCGGGTGAGCGAAATTTATAACTGGATTGACCAGCAGCTTGCTAATAAGGATATTGCGGGCAGTTGCGAGGTTTGCGGCAAATGCTGTGATTTCGAGTCCTATGACCATCGCCTGTATGTTACCACGCCTGAGATTATTTATTTCGTCGAGAAGCTTGGTAGCGCCAATATAAAGCAAATGACTGACGGCCGATGCTGCTATCAGGTGGACGGCAAATGCAGTGTTCACGCTTACCGGTTTTCGGGATGCAGGATTTTCTGCTGCAAGGGCAAAGCGACGTTTCAAAGCGAACTGACGGAGGCGGCAATTAAAAAATTCAAGGGGCTCTGCGCTGAATTACAGATACCATACTGTTATATTGAATTACCCGCGGCGTTTAAAAATTTTCTCACCACCCGAGAATACCCATAAGCTCCCAACTTTATGTTGGGGGGTTGCACATAGGTAATAAAAATCGTAGTTCGCAGGGTATTCTGTTCTGCCCTGCGTAGCTTTTGCGAAGCAGGGTGCGCACGCATATAGTTTTTGTCATCGCCATTTATTATCGTCGAATCTTTGGAGATTGCACCGGTCGTCGAGCACGCCCAGCGTAATGATTGCGAACGTAAAGACCCTTGTGTCGTCTTCGAGATGGCCGCCGATGGCCTCTTTGTCGTCGGAGACGGTTATGTGTGCGTGCACTCGGCCGTCGATGACGTAGCCGCTCACGTTCAGCAGGTCAACTGGTCCGTCTTTTTTAACATAGGCGTGGGTAGTCGGAAAAGTGGTGTTACTGACCACGTGAGTGTGATACCGCGTCAGGGAGCCGATGCCGTTAAGAATGACGGCGTTTTTGATTTTCTCTTTTTGGATGGTCTCCTTAAGCCCCTCCAGGATGTCTGTGCCGTATTTTAGCCGAACGATAACAACTCTGGTGAAATTACCTTCGGTCGTGTGCACAGCCGGGCAGGGCATAAGCACGTTATTCTGATTTGGTTTGGCCGATTGTGCCGGCCGACATCCGCCTGCCGCCAGCAAAATTAAAAGAACCGGTAGATGAGCAATCTTTTTCATAAACACCTCCTTTTACGGCCAACTTCGCCGAATGGCAATCAAATAATGTTTATCCCCGCTTGACAGATTACAATCCGTTCGTCCCGATAATTGTTTTCCCTATTGTGCCTATACCCGCATATAAAATCAATACCCCTTGTCTTGTCCCAGGCAAAAAAGTATAATCACACTTGCCTTTGGCTGGGTGCAAAAGGCATAGAGGTATTAACAAGGGTTGTATCTCTCATAGTTCATCGGTTTTATGTCTTTGACGGGCTTTTTTAGCGGCCTGCCAGGACAGGGCTGGATAAAAAGGGCATGTGGGACATTTTTCTGGGGTCCAAAAGGTCGCTCGATTGGTGTGTGCAGTTTTGGCCTGTGCTGGTGTTGTCTTTTGTTTGTGCGTTGGTTGCCACGTGGTTATGCAAAGCTATTGCGCTTCGGTTCAACATAGTTGACGAACCCGATAACCTTGTAAAAACACATAAAAAACCGGTCGCTTATCTGGGAGGCATAGGGGTGCTGGCCGGTTTTATCGTCGGTGCACTATGCGGTATTTATCTTATCCGCGGCCAAACTGTTCTGTCGGATGTGATGCGGTGGTTTTTCGGTATTATTGCCGGCGCTACCATTGCCTGCTTTGTCGGTCTTATCGATGACTTGCTGGATATAAGCCCCACAAAGAAAATGCTCGGCCAGGTCGTCGCTGCGTCAACCCTTATATTCGCAGGAATCTGGCCGGACCTAAGTGAGATTGTTAAATCTCTTGGCTGGCAAACGATGTCGGATAACACCGAAATAGTGATTGGTATTCCGATTGTTATTTTCTTTGTTCTTGGGGCTACCAACTCGCTGAACCTGTTGGACGGGCTTGATGGTTTGTGCGGGGGAGTAACCGTTATAATCACCGTCGGGATGCTGATTCTTGCAGTCCGTCGTTCCACATACGTCTTCAGCAGCGAGCGGGGCGATGTAGCCAGGGTTATAATTTGCCTTGCGCTTGTAGGCGGAGTTTGCGGGTTTCTGCCTTTCAATCGACATCCCGCCAAGATATTTATGGGCGATGCCGGCTCGATGATGCTCGGCTTTGTATCAGCGGCGCTTATGATGCTGCTTGCCCGCATAGTCCCTCGCTGGTGGATAGCGTCAATAGTTGTGTTCGGACTGCCGATATTAGACACAGGAACCGCCTTACTGAGACGGTTTATCAATAAAAGGCCCTTGTTTGTCTCGGACCGCGGCCACATTTATGACCAGATGATTGACCGCGGCATATCCTTGAATCGAACAGTCGGTATATGTTATGTGCTCGCCGGGCTTTATGCATCCTTAGGCATTTTAACAAGCATGATTCAAACGAGATACGCCTTCTTTGTGTGCGTGTTGATTTTCCTCGTGTCGTTTCTTGTCGTCTGGTGGATGGGTTTTTTGAAAATGGAAGGTTTGCGAGGAGCGATACACAAAAAGGATGATACCGATAAAACACGCTCATAAACCGCATCTTATGCCCTTGTGTTTCGCCGGTTATCCGGAAGAAATGCCACGAAACCACAAAGGCACAAAAAGAGTTTCAAGTTGTTAATGTTTAGTTTTGAGTTGGTCAACTAAAAACCAAAAACTCAAATTAAAATTCGTGTCTCCCGTAAGGGATGGCCAAGCCATTAGGGGCTTGGTGGTTTCTTAGTATTTGTCAACCGGCAGATAAATCTTCTGCTGAGGGTCGCGCAGGTTGATGTATTTTACGCCCGAGAGGGTTCCGTACTGTTGGTAGTAGGTATAGAGTTTGGCGAGTTTGTCGTCGTCGGGGCTTTCGAGATGCCGCTGCCAGGTTCCGAGTTCGGCTCCCCAGATGATTTGAGTACCTTCTTTTGTGTAAAGGGAGATGTGCGGCTCGCGTTTGTTTTTGCGGCCTTCGAAATTGGCGACGTCGATTCTGTCTATCTGGCGCAGCAACGGCTTATCGGGACTGACGGCGATATCCATGCGCGAGAGGCGATTGAGGACCGCCATAGCCGCGGCGAGGTCGTCACCCTGCCAGACCTTGCCCGGAGTGGGGGGGATTTGGCTGAGTTCCAGGCCCGTTACGTTTATAACAGGCAAATTAGCAATCGGTGAATAATCGAGAATTACAAGGTCGGCGTCGATGAAGAATTTGTTTTTTTCGGCGGTAACTAAGAGAAGTGGTTTTCGCCAGCGTCCCGTGATGAGTATGCTTTTATGAGTGGTTTGGACCTTCGCATCGGCGAGCCAGGGGACAAGATTAGCGATATTACGCTGGGCGGAGGCGGCGATTTTTTCGTCGTCGTTAGAGCTGTTGTTTGCTTCGGCGGTGGCGGCGGCGTAAATCCTGTTTTTAATTTCTTCGCTGACCCAGTTTGGAACGTCGCCGACCAGCTCAATGGTTCGATTGCCCGATGAGCCGGTGGTTTGCGTTTTTACGTAGCTGTCTAAGAATGCAAAACCCGCCAATACCAGGGCAAAGGCGCATACGAACAACAACGCCTTGACGTAACCTATAACATTTGACTTGCGGGTGATTTTAGTGCCGCCCGAGCCGAGTCCAAATATATTAAAGCCAGTTTTTTTTGCAGCCAATTTTATTTCCTCCGGCCTGTCGTTTTATGGGCAATAGCGGAATCAGTCAGGGCCAACTCCACGATTTTCAGGCACAGCCGACCCATTGAAAGCCCAATTTTAGCGGCGGCTTTCGGCAAAAGCGAATGGCTCGTCATCCCCGGAATGGTGTTTATTTCGAGCACATAAGGTTTGCCGTCGTCACCGATAATAAAGTCAACTCTTGCGGCACCCCTGCATCCAAGCGAATTAAAGCAGGTAATTGCCGATTCCTGTATTTTATCGACCAGAGCGGGGTCATTTATTGAGTCGAAGAGATATTCTGTTTTATCGTCGATGTACTTGGCGTGATAGTCGTAGAAACCGGCGGGCGGACGTATTTCCAGGATTGGCAGGGCCTGTTTTCCGAGGATGCTCACGGTAATCTCCCTGCCTTTTATGAAGCTTTCAATCATACAGTCGCCGAATTCCTTGGCGCATTTTTTCGCGGCCTCGACCGCTTGTTTCGGGTCATCTTCGATTGATATGCCTATTGTGCTGCCCTCGCGCAATGGTTTGACTACATATTTTCGCCCAAGCCGGCGAATCCGGTTTTCAAGGTCGGCGGTTTTTTTGCCCGGCTCGAACAAAATCGAATCAGGCATTATAACTCCCGCGGCGGTAAATATTTTTTTGCTTTCCCATTTGTCGAACGCCAGCCGGCTGGCTAATGGGCCGCTGCCTGTATAGAGGAGGCCTTTTGATTCGAGGTTCTCCTGTATCTGGCCGTCTTCGCCGAACGTGCCGTGAAGCGCGATGAAAAACACGTCAATCGTTTCGTCGTCGAGTATGTCCATCGCATCGGGTTTTATATCCACGGTAACGACATTAACGCCGACTTTTTTCAGGGCTTCGGCGACACATTTGCCGCTTTGGATGCTGACTTCGCGTTCCCTGCTTATGCCGCCCATAAGGACAGCCACTTTAATGGGCTCGGCCATCCCTTTCGGGAGCTGGTCAGGCGACGATGATGACCCTGGATTTGGAGAAGGATGAGACCGCATTTTTTATTTCCAGATTTCGATCTCAAGCTCCAGCTCGACGTTGAACTGCTTTTGAACCTTTTCTTTCACCAGTTCTATCAGCCGCATAACGTCTCGGCTGGTGCAGCCCTTTTGCGCGATGAAAAAGTTGGCGTGTTTTTCGCTTACAATTGCCCCGCCTATTTGCAGACCTTTTAGTCCCGTTCGGTCAATCATAGCTCCTGCCGACAATCCTCGCGGGTTTTTGAATATGCAGCCCGAATTGATGGTGTTAAGGGGCTGGTTATTTTTCTTGTAAACCCAGTTTTCCTTAATCGTCTTCGTAATCTGTTCCGGGTCGCCTGCGGTCATATTTATTTTCGCTTCGAGGATGAATTTCGCCGTGATATTTGTCTGGCGGTAATCGAATTGAAGCTCCGGTTTTTTCTTTTCGGACACTTTGCCGTCGTTATCCATCAGGATAACGCTTTCGACGACGGTTCCGATATCGCCGAAGTTTCCGCCCGAGTTCATCCTGACCGCTCCGCCTACCGAGCCGGGAATTCCCGTGAGGGGTTCGAGGCCCGAAAGGCCTTTTTTGGCACAGGTCAGCAGCAGCCGGCTCAGCTCGACGCCCGCGCCGGCGATAACCTGTTCTTTGACGAACTTAATCTGCGAGAAGTAGTCGCTTTTGAACTGGATTACCGCGCCGCGAACGCCCTCGTCACAGACAAGCAGGTTCGAGCCGTAGCCCAGCACGTAAATCGGGATTCTATTCTCGTTGCATCGTTTGACGACCAGCGCGAGCTGCTCGGTATCCTGCGGCTTTATAAAGTAGTCCGCCGGCCCGCCCAGCCCGTACCAGGTTTCTTTCGCCAGGGGATGCTTCGTTTCAACTATTTTTTCCAAGCCACTGAATATATTCATCGCTCACCTTCCAAACGTCGCCCGCGCCCATAGTAACGACCACGTCGCCGGTGCGAACCTGTTTGGTTAAATAATCGCAGATTGCGTCGAAGCCGTCAATAAACATCGCCTCGCTTCCTTTTGCCCGTATTTTATCGACAAGGACCTGTGCGTTCACCTCTTTTTTCGATTGCTGCGAGTCGCGGACGAAGTAAATCTCGGGCACAATGGTAATATCGGCAAGTTTGAAGCTCTCGGCGAAGTCAGCAAGCAAAAATCGCGTCCGGCTGTATTGATGGGGCTGAAAAATGCACCAAAGACGTTTGGGCTGGTAATGTTCTTTTATCGCCTTGAGCGACGCCCGAATCTCGGTAGGGTGATGAGCGTAATCGTCGAGAATGGTTATGCCATTGATTTTTGCCTTGAGCATCAGCCGGCGGTCAACGCCTGTGAAGCCGGGCAAGAGCCGCAATATGTCCTTTGTGGCGATGCCGGCGTTTTGGGCAGCGGCGATAACCGCAAGGGCGTTGGCGACGTTATGTCTGCCCGGCACGCTGATATGGGTTGAGCCGAGTAATTCCTTGTTGTGATAAACGTCGAATGAGTAAAGCCCGTCTTTTTCAACGATATTGTCAGCGTAAAAATTGTTTTCTTTGCCAAAGCCAAAGGTTTCAACCTTCCTGTCATTCCCGCGCAAGCGGGAATCCAGAAGTATCTGTTTGGTATTTTTGTCTTCGCCGTTGGCGATGATTACGCCGCTTGTTTTTGTGCCAAGCGCGAAATCGCGGAACGCCTCGACGATTTCGGCTTCGTCTTTGTAGTAGTCGAGGTGGTCGGCTTCGATATTGAGGATGACGGCGATTTGGGGTTTGAGGTTGAGGAAGCTGCGGTCGTATTCGCAGGCCTCGGCGACGAAATGCTGTCCGCTGCCTATGCCTGATGAGCCGGCGAGCTGGGTTACGACCGCCCCGACGACGAAATTCGGCTCAAGGCCCGCCAGTTTGAGGACGTAGGCGAGCCAGCCGCTGGTTGTGCTTTTGCCGTGAGTGCCCGATATGGCGATACCCTGATAAAACTGGAACACCTTACCTAACATTTCGGCGTATTTATAGACGCGGATGCCTTCCCGCCGGGCGAGCTTGAGTTCGGGGTTTTCCTCTTTTATCGCGGCTGATATCACTACCGCGTCGGCCTGTGGGTTGAGGTTGTGCTCTTTGTGGCCTATTTTTATATCCGCGCCGAACTGGCAGAGGTGGTCGATTGTTTCGCCGGGGTTCTGGTCTGAGCCGGTAACGATTGCCTTGTGCTTTAAGAGAAGCATCGCCAGGCCGCTCATGCCGATACCGCCGACGCCTATGAAATGAAACCGTTTGCCCGCAAGTCCGTTAAATCCGTTAGTAACCACTTCCCATCCCCGCCTGGCTCTTGTGGCCGGCTGATGTATCCCTACGTTTGTCCTGAGCATATTTCATCCTTGAAATTCATCACCTTTTAAAACGAAGATTTTAACACGCAGAAAAGAGCAAAGAAAGAAAAAATTAGACGCAGATTAACGCAAAATAACGCTGTTTATTTCACCACGGAGAGCGCGAAGAAACACGAAGAATTTTAGACACTGATTTACACTGATTAACACTGCTTTTGCTTGGCTTGCGTTCTGCGGCTAAGGGTATTCTCGATTCAAGCATCTGCGATACCCTTTCGCCCTACCCGCGAAGGCCTTTGGCCTTCATTCTAAGCCGAGCAAAGACACAGATTAATTATGAATGCAGGCTATCTATTGGATTTCGCTATTTTTGCCTGTCTCGTTTTTTGTCGGGAGTGTCCAGATGGAGGATATGGAGAAAACGGTGCGCTATCGGAAACATAATGACGCCGGCTACGCCGATAAACATAAGTCCCGAAAAAAGTGCATAAAAACCCGCAAACAGCTTGGCTGCCGGGGAATGCAGCTCGTTGACAGGCCCCATGCCTCCAAGAATCATTGAGGCATTGAGAAAAGAGTCGAGCCATGGGAGTCCTTCGAGGCAATGGTAGCCGAGAATCCCTATTCCCAAAGCGCACGCAATAGCGGTCAGGGCAATCAGGGCATGCCAGAAAAGACGATAAATAAATTTTCTTAGCGGCAGCAGCGGTTGGGAATGATGCTCATACATTCTTTGGTCCTTATTATGATTGTTCTGGCATTATGCCTTTCGGATATTCACTATAAGTAGAATAATCAATCGCCAACTCTTCTCCCTTCTTAATGTCTCTTAAGGCAACAAAATCATACTCGTCAGTGCAGCATACATTTGGATTTTCCTTTGATTCGTTTAAATACCACCCAACAGTTAACATGTTAAAATTTTTCGGACAGCCGTATTTGCCATTTTTAATGACACAAAAATCATCGTAAAGCCTTTTCAGTTCCGGGTCGATGTTTCCAATATCCGCTTCGTCAATCCAAACCATTTCAGTCTCGTCATTACTGAATATGTTTGTTCCCTTCGGAATATCACGAATTGCAAAAATACCAATTCCGTGAATTTTTGAAACCTGCAACCGAGTATAAACACCATCGTGCGGAAATTTCGATTTATCTATTTTCAAGTGTCTCCTAAAATAATTTTTAACCTTTCTTAAATAATTTACAAACTTTCTTAATCCATAGAACAGACTCTCCCCTTTATGAGGGTCTGTCGAAGGGTTTTTAGTTCCTTCGAGTTCTTTTATATAATCGTTGAAGTCCTTTTCCTTCCAACAAACTATATACCAAGAATCTGCTAACCAAGGGGAGGAAAAACCCAAAAATATAAGCCCCATCAACCCGACAACAAAAGATTGTTCAAAACAAAAGTTACACCACAGCCAAGCTATTAGGCCAGTTACGACCGACAATAAAATAGATGCTGCTAATATCGGCCTAAATGAATGTTCGTAATCGAAACGAAGCCAGAGTAACCACCAGACGAGGTAACAAACCTGAATATATT